>NZ_JAZHOH010000001.1:3600000-4200000 GCF_040419245.1 Ewingella sp. CoE-038-23
GACGCCATCGACTTTGACGACGCTGCCGAAGAGTTTGTGGTGCACACCCCGCAGGGCGATCACCGGGCGCGCAACATCTGTCTGGGCACCGGCCACGCGCCCTGGGTGCCGAAAAGCGCCCGCGCGGCGCTGGGCAAACAGTGTTTCCACGCCGCCGAGATTGAGCTGCGCGAGCATGATTTTACCGGCAAAAGAGTGATGATTGTTGGCGGCGGCCAGAGTGGTGCTGACATCGTGCTCAACGCTCTTGACGGCCACTGGGGTGAGTTCGCCGAGCTGAGTTGGCTGTCGCGCCGCCCCAACTTCCAGCCGCTGGATGAGTCGATTTTCACCAATGAGTATTTCACGCCGGAATACGTGGATTACTTCTACACCCTGCCGGAAGAGATCCGCGAGCGCGAGATTCAAACCCAGAAACTGCCTTCGGACGGCATCAGCTACCACACGCTGGAAGCCATCTATAAGCAGCTTTACCACAAGTTTGACGTGCTGCATCAGCCGCGCAATGTTCGCCTGTTCCCGCATCGCGCGCTGGACGCCATTCGCCAGCAGGCTGACGGCAGCTATCGCCTACAGGCGCTGCACGGGCTGGAGAATGTTGAGGAGCAATTCGACGCTGACGTGGTTATCTTGGCCACCGGCTACCGCCCGGCCCTGCCGGATTACCTCGCGCCGCTGCTGGACCGCATTCCCTATGACCGCGAGCAGCACCTGCCGCTGCGGCCCAATTTCAACCTGCAATGGGAAGGCCCGGCCAACAACCGCATTTACGCGGTGAACGCCGGAATCCATAGCCACGGCAGCGCCGAAGGCCAGCTAACGCTGACCGCGTGGCGCTCGGCGAAAATTCTCAACCACCTGCTGGGCGAAGCGCATTACGACCTCAGCCCCGGCCCGTCGCTGGTGCAGTGGTGGAGCGGCAACTAGTGCCGGCCTTTGGCTTTTAGCAGATCCACATAGGCCTGATCGATTAACTCCTGACGGTCTATGTGCAGCTTTTCCAGCAGATCTTCGGCAATGGCCACGCCCTGCTCTTGGGTTTCGTGGTCGGCCAACACCACTTCAAACTCCAGATAGTCGCCGAGATGCTTGACGCGATCCAAATGCAGCCGCGTCTGACCAATCATAAATAAAGTGCGCTGTTTGATAACCCGCCCGGCCGCACCGTAGGCCAGCGTCAGGGTATGGCGTAGCCCGTCGGGATCGGCGGTTTCGGTCAGGGTGTAGAAACTGGTTTTCGGCCCGGACTGATCCGGCCGCTGGTAGAAGATCAGCTCACCGCGATCTGCTGCAATGGTGCGCAGCTTGAGGCGGCCGTGCGGGCAAACAAAGAAAGTATCATCTTGATCAATCAGTGTCGGTAAACCATCAGCCAGTAAGGCAAGCTTTTCATACATCGCTGAAAAATCATCAATTCTGGCTTTTATTTCGACATTTCTGGCCATGCTATCTCCTTAAGAGCATTCCATAAAAGTAAGCCGTTTTACCCTATCATGATGAAACAACAGTGACATCGGTAAGGTTAATCGACGCGGCGCAAATTCTTGATTTTCTCCTTAAGCTTTTCAGGTAATAACCAGATAAACTCGCACTATCGGGTGTCGCGCACCTTTCTCATTACGTCAGTCAAAGGCCGGAGGCCAGCGTCCAGAATGATATGGATTATGTTAGCTGCAGTTGTTGTCGTGTTTATCGTTGGCTATTGGTTCATGACCGCAGATACCCGTAAGGCGAATGACTCCCTTGCCAGCCTGCTAAAAATTAAGTCGGTTTATATCGATTCCATGCTGTTAGAAATGGGCAAGCGCCAGAGCCAGATGTTTACCCGCTCCATCAGCGGCGGCTATGCCGAAGAGATCCGCAAGGCGGCCTATGTGGTGTTTATCTACCACACCTTTATTAAAGACGCTTCGGAAGAAAACGTGATCAAATGGCGCGAAATTCTGATCCGCGCGCACCTGCCGCCGCAGCTCTCCAGCGAGCATGCCGAGCTGGCGCTGTTCTACTTCTCCGAGCTGGATATCGAACCGTTCGAGTTGGCGCAGTTCCGCCGTCAGTACAATGAAACCTATAATCAGATCCACTTAGTCTGAAGCCTGACTCTGGGTTAGTGCAGCGCGAAACGGCCCCTTATATGGGCCGTTTTTGTTTCTGGCACTGAAAAGAGCAATCTCAGTCAGGATGACTCCTCCCGCCGCTGGCAAAATGGTGTCTTGAAGAGAGGGAAAATGAATAACGACAAATTTGATGATTACGCCCGGCGTTTCGAGCAGGTATTTGATTTTATTGAACAGCATCTGGACAGCGCGCTGACGGTTGAACAGCTCAGCGAAGTGGCCTGCTTCTCGCGGTTCCACTTTCATCGCCAGTTCAGCCAGTTCTGCGGGGTGAGCGTCAGCCGCTATATCACGCTGATGCGCCTCAAGCGCGCCTCGTACCGGCTGGTTCAGCAGTCGCCGGACAAGATTATTGATATTGCGTTAGATGCCGGTTTTGAAAACCCGGAGTCCTTTTCCCGCGCCTTCAAGCATACCTTTGGCCTGACCCCCAGCGAGTTCCGCAAGGCACCCGTATGGATGGACTGGCATAAACATTTCCAGTTTCCCGGCATGGAAACCCAGAAGAGGATGGAGAAGATGGACGTAAAAATTATTGAAGTTGAGCCGATACCGGTGGCGGTGCTGGAGCACCACGGCGATCCAATGCGGGTCAGCAACTCGGTGGCGACCTTTATTGAGTGGCGCAAAGCCTCGGGGCTGTCAGATTACACAACGCAAGGCACCTACGGCGTGCCTTATAACGACCCGCTGGTCACTCCGGGCGAGGAGTTTCGCTTTGACATTTGTGGCGAACTCAACCCGCAGGCGCAGGGCAAAGTCCCGGCTAATTCGCAGGGAGTTATCAGTAAAACCCTGCCCGGCGGCCGCTGCGCCGTGGTGCGCCACGTGGGTTCATACGATCGCATCAGTGAAACGGTCTACAACCTGTATCGCCAGTGGCTGCCGCAAAGTGGTGAAGAGCTGCGCGATTTCCCAGTCTATTTCCGCTATTTGCAGCTTGACCAAGAGTTGCCGGAGCACACCCAGCAAACTGACATTCTGCTGCCGCTGAAATAGCCGTTCGCCCAATCATAGGCAAAAAAATAGCGCTGAATTTTCAGCGCTATTTTCTTTTCGACCGCCTTAGCGGAAGACGTTTTCGAGATAACTCGCCAAAATTTGGCGTGAGCTGAAACCGTGGCAGATGCCGTAATAGGCTTCGTTTTCACTGGCGACGTCCAGCGGGAAACGGGTGTAAACCTGACTACTGCGAAAAGAGGCCGTTGGCTCGGCGAAACGTTCACTGCGCTCTTTCAGCGCCGGATGTATCACCAGGGCAGTCCGACCAAACCGCGCTTCCCGGTTCACATACACGTAGTGCTCACCCCGGTGGTAACCGTAGGCTTTATCATCAACAAAATCGCGCTCAAAACCTGAATTCTCTAGAACGCGCGCCACTTCATCTGGCCGTAAATACATGGTTGCTCCTCGCTTCTTTAACCGCAGAGCGACCTTACCGTATTCATCCGCCTGAATAACCACTTTATCCCGAGATTTGGCCTCTTTAGGATTTATCTAAAGCCAATAAAGATAAATTCCCGGCGTTTTACGCTATGGTTTTTCGCCCTCAGACCGAAGGCGGAGCCGCTTTGGCATTGGCCCACAGCCGCAAGGTCATTAACCATGCCAATACCACCATAATTGCCGCCGCCAGATAGATAGACGGGGTGCCCGCGTGCGCGATCAGCAGGCCGGCAATTGGCCCGGTCAGGCCCAAACCGAGGTCGAGAAACGCCGAGTACGTCCCCAGCGCAGTGCCCTGATTCTGCGGCGGTACCTGCTTCACCGCCTCGACGCCGAGAGCCGGGAAGATGAGCGAGAAGCCGCAGCCGGTCAGCAATGCGCCCAGCTGAACGGTGATAGGGTCAGTGCCGAGCCAAATCATCAGCAGGCCCAGAGCTTCGAACAGGAAGGAGGCCAGCGCCACGCGCAGGCCGCCGAAGCGGTTAATAGTATTAGCAAGAATTAGGCGAATGCCCACAAAGCCCAGACTGAACAGGGTCAGGGTGAAAGCCGCGCCGCTCCAGTTCTTCTCCGCGTAGTAGAGAGTGATGAAGGTGGCGATCACCCCGAAACCCACGGTACCGAAGCCAAGGCCCAAACCGTGCAACCACATGCGCCCCAGCACGGCTTTGAACGCAATCCTCTTACCCGTCGTAACAGAAATATCCTGCTTACGGCTCGCCAGCCAGAGGGCCAGCAGCACGGACAACACCAGCAGCACCGCGACGCCGGTCAGGCCAAAATGCGCATTGAGCATCACGCCCAGCGGCGCGCCCACCGCCATCGCGCCGTAGGTAGCGACGCCGTTCCATGAAATCACCCGCGCCGTGTGCATAGCTCCTACCGCGCCAATACCCCACAGGGTGGTGCCGGTGCTGGCAAAGCTTTCGCCCACGCCCAAGAACAGGCGGCCGACGCACAGCATCAGCAGGCTGACCAGCGGATATCCCGCCAGCAGCACCGCCAACATGTAGAACACGCCGCTGATACCACAGCAAGTCAGGCCAAACAGCACCACCTTTTTCGGCCCGAGCTGGTCGGCATAGCGCCCGGCGTGCGGGCGGCTGATGAGCGTTGCGAAGTACTGCACGCTGATAATTAGCCCAGCCAATACCGAGTTAAAACCCAGCGTGTTATGCACAAAGCCCGGCAGCACCGCCAGCGGCAAGCCGATGGTCAGATAGCAGACAAAGGTGAATATCATGAATGACAAAATGCGTTTATTTAATTGCAGATTGGTGCGCAGCGTACTTACTGACATGGGAGAACCCGAACGGAGATCACAGATTGAATATTTATAGGATAAACAGGTTTGGCAGAAGTAGAAATCTAATTGCCGGGGAAAAATGTTATCTGCTGTAAAACCTTTCTCCACTTACAGAAAAGTCTGAGCCACGTCACGCTAAGCCGCGTGGGGACTGGTGCCGCTTCATAGTCAGAACCGCTAATATCGCCGAAAATCGCGGGTGATTCCCCTATGGATCCTTCCATCGCAGCATTTTGGACTATGCTTAAAGTACAGTTCAAACAAGGAGAGCCAAATGTTTAAGAAATCAGAAAAAGTAGAACGAGACATTAATGAGGATGTAACTCTGCTGGCCGATACCCTTGACGAGGTGCTGCAATCTTCGGGCGCTAAATCGAAAGATGAGCTGGAAAAAATTCGCGGCAAAGCCGAAGGCGTTTTACGCGATGCTCGTGCCCGCTTTAACGGCAACAGCAACATTAAGCAGCACGCGATTGACGCGGCTAACCAGGCGACCAACTACGTGAAAGATAATCCGTGGCACGGCGTCGGTGTCGGTGCCGCCGTAGGTATCGTGCTCGGTGTTTTACTGGGTCGCCGCTAAGCGCCTCGGTAAGCAGAAGTAACCTGAGTAGTAAGTAGGACAGGTGCTAATTCCTGTGTCGGGTACCAGCACCTGAGCGGAAGTTGACCCCCTCATTATTCCGCTTAGAAGCGGGGCCTTTTGGCCCCGTTTTCTATATCTATCCTTCTAACATTCCTTTCCGACTATTCTCTTCGCTCCGCGCTCTCAACCAATATCGCCGCTAATTTGTCGACCAACTTATCTGCCTGCTGTTGATTGGGAATATTGGGGAAGCCGATCAGTAAGCCATTTGGCCTCAGCGCATCGCCCTTCTCCCTCGGCTCCACTTGCCAATCTGACAGCGCCTGAATGGCCAGCCCCTGCGAGCGGGCGTGGCGCGCAATGGCAGCATCGTCGAAGCTGGCGGCCAAATTGGCGCACAGCTGGATCCCCCCGGCCTGTGGATTAACCCACAGCTGGTCGCGTGGAAAACGCGCCGCCAGCGCCTGAGTCAAAAAGGCCCGGCGCTCGACGTACAGCTGGCGCATACGCTTGAGATGGCGATAAAAATGGCCCTGCGCGATAAACTCAGCCACGCCGGTTTGCATCAGCCTCGGGCTGGCACAGCCGCGCAAATGGCAATAATCACTGACCTTATCCACCAGCTTTTCCGGCACCACCACATAGCCGAGACGCAACGCGGGGAACATCACCTTGCTAAAGGTCCCGGCGTAAATCACCCGCCCCCGAGCATCGAGGCTTTTCAGCGACGGCAGCGGCTGTCCCTGATAGCGAAACTCACTGTCATAGTCGTCTTCGATGATCCACGCCTCACGGCTGGCGGCCCAGTCGAGTAGCGCCATGCGCCGCGACAGGCTGAGTGATACCCCCATTGGGCTTTGGTGCGCGGGGGTGACAACGGCAAATTTCGCCTGCGGGAAGTGCTGAACGGCGTGGTCGATGTCCATCCCCTCGCCGTCCACCGGGATGCCCATCGGCGTGGCACCCGCCGCGCGGAAAAAGGCCTGCGTCACCGGATAGCCGGGGTCCTCCAGCCAAACGCCGTCCTGCGGCTGCATTAGGCTACCTATGACTAAATCCAGCACCGCCGCGTAGCCCGAGCAGATGAAAACCTGCTCCGGTCGGCAAGAGAAGCCGCGCGACAACTGCAAGTAGGCCGCTACTTCATGGCGCAGAGCGGCATCGCCGTTGAGCGGCGCGTGGCCGAGATCCTCGATTCGCGTATGGCGAATTTGCCGCGCCACGATGCGCGACCAGATAGCGCGCGGGAAAGCGTCAAGCGCGGGCAGGCCAAGTTCCAGAGGAAAAGGCCGGCTATTGGGCAACATCGGGTTAACCGTAAAGCGCGGCGGCTCGGGGACGCGCTCCGGTAAGGGGGAAAGGGTCGGCAGCGACAGGCTGACGCGCGTCCCCGCCTGTCCGCGGCTCTGCAAAAAGCCTTCCGCCATCAGCAGGCCGTAGGCGTTATCCACCGTGGCGCGGGCGACGCCCAGCTCGCTCGCCAGGCTGCGCGCCGAGGGCACGCGCTCTCCGGCCTGTAGCTGATTCTGCATAATAGCCTGCTTAAAGCGCTGATAAATCTGCCGATAGAGTGGCGCGGAGAGCTGGGGATCGAGCTGGAAGGAAGCCGAAAACGCGGACATTCATGGCCCTATCAAAAAGTGATTTTATGGCTCTGTAGTATAGTCCATGCGGCGGCTAAAGTATCTCTTATCAACCCAAGAGGAGATCAACATGACCCAGCTTCGCCTGCCTTACTACCAACTGTCCGCCAGCGTGATGGAACCGATGAAAGCCGCCCTTGGCGCGCTGGAGAGAGGCCCGTTGGACAACATCATCATTGAGCTGGTGTTCCTGCGCGTATCGCAAATCAACGGCTGCGCCTACTGTCTGGATATGCACGCGAAGGCGCTGCGCAAGGCGGAATACCCACAGGGAAAATTGGATCAACTGGCGGGATGGCGTGTCAGCCACGCCTATTCCGAACAGGAGCGCGCGGCGCTGGCATGGGCAGAGAGCCTGACGCTGATTGCTGCCACCGGCGCAGCGGATAGCGATTATGAGCCATTAAAGGCGCAATTTAGCGACGTTGAAATCTCTGAATTGACTTTTGCTATTGGTCTGATGAATGCGTTTAACCGTCTTGCGGTGGGGATGCGTCAATAAATGACCCGTTAATCTCTGCTTAAAAAATAATCTCACCCTCTTCAGCCCGCACCCAGCGGGCTTTGTCATTTTTGCAATAAGCAAAATTAAAATATCTACATATTGTATGGTTGATAATTTAAATCACCACATCTAGTATTCAATTCGTCGGGACGCGACTCAAGCACCGACACCCGCGCCCCCTAACTGCTGAAGCCATCGCCACAGCGACCGGGCAAAAATTGTCTCTGATTTCATTATGGATGGGAATACGAATCATGAGCATTATTATTTACAGCAAGCCAGACTGTGTCCAATGCAACGCCACCTACCGCGCTTTAGATAAGCAAGGCATCGCCTACCAAGTCATCGACTTAACGCAGGATGCGCAAGCACTGGGTCAGGTTCGCGCCATGGGTTATCAGCAAGTGCCGGTGATCGTGGCCGGTGACGACCACTGGTCTGGCTTCCGCCCAGACAAAATCAGCGCATTGCGCCAACTGCAAACCGCGTTCTGAGGCCAGGCGGATGAATCCGTTGGTCTATTTTTCCAGCAGTTCAGAGAACACTCATCGTTTCGTCGGCAGGACAGGTCTGCCGGCGATTCGAATTCCGATTGACCGCCAGCCAGAGAAGTTACGCGTCACTCAGCCCTACATTCTGGTGGTGCCGAGTTACGGCGGCGGCTCAGCCAAGGGCGCAGTGCCCACGCAGGTCATTCGTTTTCTGAACGATGAACACAATCGTTCACTTATCCGCGGCGTTATCGCCGCCGGAAACACTAATTTCGGCGCAGCGTATTGTATTGCCGGTGACATCATCGCCCAAAAGTGTCAGGTGCCTTACCTGTATCGCTTTGAATTACTGGGTACGCCGGAAGACGTTGCAAAGGTTACACAGGGAGTTACTGAATTTTGGCAACGACAGAAATGAGTCTTACCGAGGCAGACACCAGCAGCCCGGACTATCACGCTCTGAACGCGATGTTGAATCTGTTCGATGCCGAAGGCCGTATCCAATTCGACAAAGACAGGCTTGCGGCGCGCCAGTACTTCCTGCAGCACGTGAATCAAAACACGGTGTTTTTCCACAATTTGGCGGAAAAGCTGCGTTATCTGGTGGAAGAAGGTTATTACGAAGCGCAGGTGCTGGATCAGTACGCCTTCGAAGACATTAAGCGTTTGTTTAAACAGGCTTATGCCAAAAAATTCCGCTTCCAGACCTTTCTGGGGGCCTTCAAGTATTACACCAGCTACACGCTGAAAACCTTCGACGGCAAACGCTATCTTGAGCGTTACGAAGACCGCGTGTGCATGGTGGCGCTGACGCTGGCTCAGGGCGATATCGCCCTCGCCGGGCACTTTGTGGATGAGATCATCTCTGGCCGCTTCCAGCCTGCCACGCCCACTTTCCTCAACTGCGGCAAAAAGCAGCGCGGCGAGTTGGTCTCCTGCTTCCTGCTGCGCATCGAAGACAACATGGAGTCGATTGGTCGCTCGGTGAACTCGGCGCTGCAACTGTCCAAACGCGGCGGCGGCGTGGCCTTTATGCTGACCAACATCCGTGAAGTCGGCGCGCCGATTAAACGCATTGAGAACCAGTCCTCCGGCGTCATTCCGATTATGAAGATGCTGGAAGACGCCTTCTCCTACGCCAACCAGCTCGGCGCACGTCAGGGCGCGGGCGCGGTGTATCTCAACGCGCACCACCCGGACATCCTGCGTTTCCTGGATACCAAGCGCGAAAACGCCGACGAAAAGATCCGCATCAAGACTTTGTCTCTCGGCGTGGTTATCCCGGATATCACTTTTGAGCTGGCGAAGAACAATGAAGATATGTACCTGTTCTCGCCATATCACGTGGAGAAGGTCTACGGCGTGCCAATGTCTGAAATCAGCATCACGGAGAAATACCGTGAAATGGTTAATGACAAGCGCATCCATAAAACCAAAATCAACGCCCGTGAGTTCTTCCAGATTTTGGCAGAGATTCAGTTTGAATCCGGTTACCCGTACATGATGTTTGAAGACACGGTGAACCGCGCGAACCCAATCAAGGGTCGCATCAATATGAGTAACCTCTGTTCCGAGATTTTGCAGGTCAACACGCCGACGATTTATGGCGAAGACCTCTCTTATCAGCAGGTGGGGAAAGATATCTCCTGTAACCTCGGCTCGCTGAATATCGCCTCGGCAATGGACTCGCCGGACTTCGGCAAAACGGTAGAAATGGCTATCCGCGCGCTGACGGCGGTCTCCGACATGAGCAACATCCGCTCGGTGCCTTCTATCGATCAGGGCAATCAGGACTCCCACGCCATCGGCCTTGGGCAGATGAACCTGCACGGCTATCTGTGCCGCGAACGCATTTATTACGGTTCCGAAGCCGGTTTGGACTTCACCAATATCTATTTCTACAGCGTGGCTTATCACGCGGTGCGCGCCTCTAACCAGTTGGCAATTGAGCGCAATCAGCGTTTTAAAGGCTTCGAGGATTCGACCTACGCCAGCGGCAGCTACTTTGACAAATATGTCGATGAAGCACAGGCAGAGAAGTGGCAGCCGAAGACCGATCGCGTGCGCGAGCTGTTCAGCGAGGCGGGAATTCACATCCCTACCACTCAAGACTGGGCAGAACTGAAAGCCTCGGTGATGCAGCACGGGCTGTACAACCAGAACTTGCAGGCGGTGCCGCCGACCGGATCTATCTCTTACATCAATAACTCGACCTCTAGCATTCACCCGATTGTTTCACGGGTGGAGATCCGCAAAGAGGGCAAGATTGGCCGCGTCTACTATCCGGCAGCGTTTATGACCAATGACAACCTTGATTACTATCAGGATGCCTATGAGATTGGGCCGGAAAAGATCATCGATACCTATGCCGAAGCCACGCAGCATGTGGATCAGGGGCTGTCGCTGACGCTGTTCTTCCGCGACACCGCCACCACGCGCGACATCAACAAAGCGCAGATTTACGCTTGGCGCAAAGGCATCAAAACTATCTATTACATCCGTCTACGCCAGATGGCGCTGGCCGGGACTGAAGTTCAGGGTTGCGTGTCTTGCACACTGTGATCGATTGAAAGGACTTAAAAATGAGCGCAGTAAAACAATTATTAGTTCCGCAGCCAATTAGCAAAGCCATCAACTGGAACAAGATTCAGGATGATAAAGATTTGGAGGTGTGGAATCGCCTGACCTCCAACTTCTGGCTGCCGGAGAAGGTGCCGCTGTCCAATGACATTCCCTCTTGGGCCACGCTGAGTCCAAAAGAGAAGCAGCTGACTATCCGCGTATTTACCGGCCTGACGCTGCTCGACACGGTGCAAAACGTGGTGGGCGCGCCGACCTTGATGAAAGACGCGGTCACGCCACACGAAGAGGCGGTGTACTCGAATATCTGCTTTATGGAGGCGGTGCACGCCCGCTCGTACAGCTCGATTTTCTCCACGCTGTGCGCCACCTCGGACGTAGACGAAGCTTATCGCTGGAGCGAAGAGAACGTCGCGCTGCAAAACAAGGCGGCGATCATTCTCTCCTATTATGACGGGCAAGATCCGCTGATGAAGAAAGTCGCCAGCGTGTTCCTCGAATCTTTCCTGTTCTACTCCGGCTTCTATCTGCCGATGTACTGGTCCAGCCGCGCCAAGCTGACCAACACCGCCGATCTGATCCGCCTGATCATTCGCGATGAAGCCGTGCACGGCTATTACATTGGTTATAAGTTCCAGAAGGCCTTGGCTTTGGAAAGCGAAGAGCGCCAGCGGCAGATCAAAGCGCAGGCGTTTGATCTGATTCAGGATCTGTACGACAACGAAATTCGCTATACCGAAGAGTTATATGACGACGTGGGCTGGAGCGAGGACGTGAAGAAGTTCCTGCACTACAACGCCAATAAGGCGCTGATGAATCTGGGTTATGAGGCTCTGTTCCCGGCCAGCATGGCGGATGTCAACCCGGCCATCTTGTCAGCCCTGTCGCCAAACGCCGATGAAAACCACGACTTCTTCTCCGGCTCCGGCTCGTCCTACGTGATTGGCACGGCGGTGAATACCGAAGACGAAGACTGGGACTTCTAACGCCGCAGTCTTAGCACCAACAGCACCAACCCCGCGATACACACCGTTGTTCCCAACAGTGGGAACAACGGAATTCCCCATAGATTGACGGTCGAATTCATCAAATAGGGCGCGATGCCCAGCGCAAAGGCGGCGGTGACGATGGCTATCGCCAGCGTAATGGCCGAGCGTTCCAGCGAACGGCTCAGTTCACTGAGGTTTTTGATCTCCACTCCGGCGTGCAGCCTGCCGCTTTTCAGCCGCTGGGTGATCAGCCGCAGGGTTTGCGGCAACTCCTCGCTGGCCTCCACGGCTTCAATACCCAAATTCACCAGACGCTGGCGCGTTGCCTCCGGGGAGAAGCGTTGCAGCATCATTTTTTCCAGCATCGGGCGCAGCGTGGCGACAATATCAAACTGCGGATCCAGCCGGTGCAGCACGCCGTCGGCGGTGATCAGCGCCTTGAATAGCAGCACCAGATCGGACGGCAGGATCAGCTGATGCTCGCGGGCCATCAGCAGGAAATCGGTTAACGCGCCGCCGAGGGTCATCGGGGCAGAAAGCTGCCGGTCAAAGAAGTTCTGCGCCGCCAGCTCTAGGTCCATCAAATCCACCGCGTCGGTGTCGGTCCAGGCCACCAGCGTGTTGACGATCCCCGCCGTGTCGCGCTCCACCAGCGCGTGCAGCAACAGCAGCAGCTGATTGCGCCGCCGCTCGGAGAGGCTACCCACCATGCCGAAATCGATAAAACCGACTTTATCCCCCGCCAGCGCCATCAGGTTCCCCGGATGGGGATCCGCATGGTAGAGGCGCAGATCCAGCACCATTTTCATAAAGGCGATGGCCCCGCGCCGCGCTAGCAGCGGGCGGTCAAAGCCTGCGGCGATCAAATCCGCTGGGTTAGAGGGCGAGACGCCGGGCAAATATTGCTGCACCAGCAGGCGGGGCGAAGAGAATTCGCTGTAGATCTTGGGAATGACGATCTCCGGCCGATCGCGGAAATAGTCGCCGATCTGCCGACAGTTGTAGCCCTCGTGGCTGAGATCTAATTCGTGGTTGAGGGCAATCTCCAGCGTCCTGACAATCTGCTGCGGGCGGAAACGCGCCATCATCGGGCTTTGCTCGGCGGCGGTATCCGCCAGATAGGCCAGCAGGCGCAGGTCGGCCTGAATGGTTTTCTCCAGCTCAGGCCGCAGAACTTTAACCACCACCTCTTCGCCACTGTGCAGCCGGGCTCGGTAGATTTGCGCCATGGAGGCCGCCGCCAAAGGTTCTAAATCAAACTCGGCGAAAACCTGCTGCGGGTCGCCGCCTAAGTCGCGACTCACCTGTTCGCGAATAGCTTCCCACGGCAGAAACTGCGCCTGACTGTGCAACTTGTCCAGCTCATCAATCCAACGCTGGTCGAGCAGGTCGGAGCGCGTCGCCAGTATCTGGCCGAACTTCACAAAGGTCGGTCCGAGGGCCTCCAGCGCGGCGCGCAGCCTCTGCGGCATAGTCTGGATATCAGCCTCATCATTGGTGGCCAGACGCGATTTCACCAAACCGCCTAGCCCTACGATGGCGAGCAGATCCTGCAAACCGTAGCGAATTAAGACCTCGGTGATCTGCTTGAGTCTGGCGCGGTCGCGCACCGTCACGTACATCATTTTCAACATATACAGCTCCGTCCCTGAAGTGTGGTTGCGGCAAATTTCATACTCTCAGTGTAGCGCACCGCGTGGCATAAACGTCGAAATGCTAAAACGAAAAAGGCCCGGTGATTAACCGGGCCTTGGTGACGCACAAGGAGCAATCAGGCGAAGAATTTCGCCAAGACCAGCAGGCCAACCGACACGTTGATTGCGCCACCGATGCGGGTGGCGATTTGCGCGAAGGGCATCAGCGCCATGCGATTGCCGGAGGTCAGGATAGCCACGTCGCCGGTGCCGCCCTGCCCGCTCTGGCAGCAAGAAACAATAGCCACGTCGATAGGGTGCATGCCGATTTTCTTGCCGACAAAATAGCCCGTGCCGACCAGCGCGCAGACCGTGGTCACAATCACGCACAGGTTCGAAATGGTGAAGGCATTAACCAGCTCCTGCCAAGGGGTGATCGCCACGCCCACCGCGAACAGCACCGGGTAAGTCACCGCCGTGCGGAAGAATTTGTACACCGTCATCGACCCTTGTTGAATGGTCGGTGACACGCCGTTCAGCAGTTTGACCACCACCGCCGCGAACAGCATGCCGACTGGCGCAGGCAGGCCAATCAGGCGCTGCCCCAGCATCCCCACCATGTACAGCAGCACCGCCAGCAGCGCGCCGCAGGCCAGCGCGTTGACGTCAGGCTTGCCTTTGAACTCTTCCAGCCCGTGACCAATCAGGCCGTTTTTCGCTGGCATCAGCTGGCCTTCGCCAGTCAGGTGCGGATAGCGTTTACCGATTTGGTTCAGCACGCCCGCCAGCACGATAGCGGTCAAACCACCCAGCATCACGATAGGCAGAATGCGGCCCAGCGCCACGCCCTGCTCCATGTGCAGAATGGTCGCATAACCCATCGACAGCGGGATGGCACCTTCGCCCACGCCACCGGCCATGATTGGCAAAATGAGGAAGAAGAAGGTCTGGAACGGCGGCAGGCCAAGTGCCATGCCCATCGCCAGCCCGGCCACCATGCCGACGATTTCGCCACACAGCATTGGGATGAAGATCCGCAGGAAGCCCTGAATCAGCACCTGACGGTTCATGCTCATGATGCTGCCGACAATAATGCAGCAGATGTAGAGATAGAGAATATTGGTGGATTTATAGAATTTGACCGTCGAGTCGACCACCACGTCCGGCAGCAGGCCGTAGTGCACCAGCGCGGAAGGAATAAAGGTGGCGCAGATTGCCGCTGCGCCCAGCTTGCCGATGATAGGCAGGCGTTTGCCGAACTCGCCGCAGGCAAAGCCGAAGAAGGCCAGCGTCGCCACCATCACCACGATATCGCTCGGCAGTTTGCCATTCAGGCAATCAAGCAGAATCAGCACGCCCGCCAGTAGGAAGAAAGGCAGCGGAATGATCCCTATCTTGTAGTTATCCAAGATATGCCACCAGCGCTCCTTGGTAGAAACGGCCGGGGTTTCCTTCTTTTTCACAACAACGTAGGAATCATCAGTGGTGCTCATAATACTTTCCTCATACTTTAAAACTTCATTAGTAATGAGGATAGAAAATAGCGACCCCGCATCGTTGTGAGGCTGTTCAAATTAAAATCGCTGATTTAAAGGTTGTAATGGTTTTAATGGCGTTAATGTTACTTAGGCTGCAAAGCTTATCAGCTTTGTAGTAAATCGCGCCTTTAGCCTTTTTATTATTGTGGCTATTAAGCCCCGCGGCGCACGGCAGTTGCGTATTTCCTCACAACACCGCGCGATGGGAATGACGCCGCTGAAAACGCCATGTTAGGCTTATTCTCTGTTTACTTGGTGGCTGCCAGAATGCGATTACGATTCACCTTTCAAATAAAGCTCTTTCTCTCTCTGGTGGGTTTTTCCTGCGTGCTTTTGGCGGTACTCGGGCTACTTTTATTCCGCACCGTGGATGAACAACTGCATAAAGATTTGGGCAGCCGCGCCAAAGTGCAGGCTTCGCAAATCGCCCTGATGCCCGGCCTGGCTGAGCGCGTCGAGGCCGAAGACAGCGCGGGAGTGGCAAAACTGGTCGCGCCGCTGCGCGCTAAAAGTGACGCCAGCTATATCGTTATTGGCGATGTGCATGCCGACCACCTATACCATTCGCAGTCGCCGGAACGCCTCGGTAAACCTCTGGTTGGCGGGGATAACGCCGAAGTGCTCGAGGGAAAAACCATTATTACCGTGCGTCAGGGCGGCATCGGGATCTCTTTACGCAGCAAAGCGCCCATTGTGGACGCCAATAATAAAGTCATCGGCATTGTCTCCGTCGGTTACCTGATTTCATACATTGATGACGTGACGGTGAAATTGCTGGCGCAGACCGCGCTGTCCGGCATTCTGCTATTAGCCCTACTGTTCCTCTTCTCATGGTTATTCAGTAAGAATCTCAAGAAACAGATGTTCTGGCTGGAGCCAAAAGAGATTGCGCTATTAGTTCGCCAACAGAAGGCGCTGCTGGAAGCCATTTATGAAGGGGTGATCGCCATTGATCACCAGCAGCGGATTTTGTCCATCAACCACGCCGCCCGTGAGCTGCTGGACATCCGCCAGCCGGAAGACCTGCTGGTCGGCCAGCACATCCGCGACATCATCCACACCGGCGCGGAGTTCTTCACCGGCGACCGCGAAACGCCCAACAGCCATGATGAGGTGACGCGTTTTAATCAGCGACAGGTGATCGTCAACCGCGTGCGCATTGAGCTAGGCCCGTCATCGGAGATCGGCTGGGTGGTCAGTTTCCGCGATAAAAACGACATTAACACCCTCAGCAGCCAGCTCAGTCAGGTGAAACGCTATGCTGACAACCTGCGTATCATGCGCCACGAGCAGCTTAACTGGACGGCGACGCTGGCCGGCCTGTTGCAGATGAAACGCTATGACGAGGCAATGGGCTACATTCAGGCGCAGTCCGAAGGGGCGCAGGCAGTGCTGGATTTTGTTTCAGAGCGCTTTGCCTCGCCGACGATTTGCGGTTTATTGTTAGGGAAATACTCCAGCGCGCGGGAAAAAGGCATTGAGCTGACCTTCGACCCGGCTTGCCAGCTTCAGCGCATGCCCGCCGCGTTGAGCGAGTCAGAGCTGATGTCGATTATCGGCAATCTGATCGATAACGCGGTAGACGCCACGCTGGCCGCGCCGGGGCCGCATCAGCCGGTAGAGTTCTACCTGACTGACCGCAATGACGAGCTGCTGATTGAAGTGGCGGATCAGGGCGCGGGGTTGTCGGCGGAGATCCGTCCGCGTATTTTCGAACAGGGCGCAACCACCAAGCCGCTCTCCTCGGCTGACCAAACCGGCGGGGAGCACGGCATCGGGCTATATGTGGTCGCCAGCTATGTGCATCAGGCGCAGGGCATGATTGAGATTTCAGACAATCAGCCGCGGGGTACGGTGTTCTCACTGTTTATTCCCAATCCGAAACCGCCGGGCAGCAACAGCTAAAATTTGACAGACTGGAACATCGCTAAGTGCACTATTTTAATAAGAAAATCATGACCTACCCTACTTTATGAGCATGTCAGGAAACACGATGAACAAGAGTAGTTTCAACAACGGGGGCAGTATCAATAACGGCAGCGCGCTGGACGTGGTGATTGTCGAGGACGAGCCTTATCTGGCCGGGCTGCACCGTGACTTTATTGAGCAAAACTTTAATCTGCGGGTGGTGAGCATCGCCGCCACGCTGGCGCAGGCCAGAACTCAGCTGCAACTTTACCGGCCACGGCTGGTGCTGCTGGACAACTATCTGCCGGACGGTCAGGGCATTGAGCTTATCGACAGCGCGCTGCTGAAAAGCCTCGACTGCTCCGTGATTTTCATCACCGCCGCCAGCGACATGAATACCTGTAGTCAGGCGATGCGCTATGGCGCGTTTGACTACATCATCAAGCCGGTCTCTTTCCAGCGCCTGCGCAATTCGCTCGAGCGCTTTTTGCAGTTTGTGCATCAGTTGCGCAATGTGAAGGTGCTTGACCAACAGGCCCTCGACAGGCTGTATAACCTGCCCGCCACTGACATGCCCGCAGCCCCTGCGACCAAAGGCATTGAGCCGAATACGCTGGAGCTGGTTCGCCGGGTGTTTATCGCCGAGCCGGACCGCAATTGGTCAGTCGATCAGGTGGTGGAACAGGTAGGAATTAGCAAAACTACCGGGCGGCGATATCTGGAATATTGCGTGGAAATAGGCTTTATCGCGGTGGAAATGCAGTACGGAAATATTGGCCATCCACGGCGACTTTACCGGCTGATATTCCGCGAAGATCAGGCCCCTGTTCATGACTAAATTATCCGGCTCAAGGGCCGGATAATTTTTGCGTCTCACTGACACAATTTCGTTACATTTCGACAGATTCTCCACCGGCATCCGTGGATTATTCCCAGCCGACACATTTTTTCTTCAGCAGATTTCCACCTCTTCTCAGCCTGTTAGCGAAATGACTATTTCACCCAAATGACAAAACCCCTTGAAATATCTCTATCTTGCGCTAACAGAATATTATTCTGTACATAAACCACAAAAACAATACAACAATTAAACCTATAAAAATCAATAAATTGAATCCAATATAATAATTATCTCAGCATGTGGAAATAGTCAAAAAAACCTGTGATTTCATTGCACTAATTCATGCAGAAAACAGCTGATAATTGACGTGAAATAACAAAAAAACCCAACAAAATTTCGCGCCAAATTAGCCACAGGGGAGTGCACCGAGGAATATTATTCAGAAAGATTGAGACTTGTCTCAGACTCTCATTGTGGTAGGGTGTAAACCGTTCGATATTTCCGTACTTTGCGTACTAAGTAGATTCTATAGAGTTCAAACACAACTAGACCCATTTATAGCCGATGGCTATTTCTTTCCAAGGAATGCACATTGCATGACAATTAAAATCGAAGTAAAGAACCTGTATAAGGTATTTGGCGAGCACCCTGAGCGCGCATTTAAGCTGATAGATTCCGGCAAGAGTAAAGAAGAAATATTTGAGAAAACCGGGCTGTCATTGGGTGTCAAAAACGCCAGTCTGGCCATTGAAGAAGGCGAGATTTTCGTCATCATGGGATTATCCGGCTCCGGTAAATCCACTATGGTACGCCTTCTCAATCGTCTGATAGAACCCACCCGCGGTGAAGTGCTGATTGACGGCGAAGACATCGCCAAGATCTCCGAATCCAAACTGCGCCAGGTTCGCCGCAGCAAAATCAGTATGGTTTTCCAATCCTTCGCCCTGATGCCCCATCTGACCGTGTTGAACAACACTGCCTTTGGTATGGAGCTGGCTGGCGTGCCAACCGAGGAGCGCAACCAAAAAGCCCTCGAGTCTCTGCGTCAGGTTGGTCTGGAAAATTACGCTAACTCTTATCCCGATGAGCTGTCCGGCGGTATGCGTCAACGCGTTGGCCTGGCCCGCGCCATGGCGAATAACCCCGACATTCTGCTGATGGATGAGGCCTTCTCCGCGCTCGATCCCCTGATCCGTACCGAGATGCAAGATGAGCTGGTGAAGCTGCAATCCCAGCATCAGCGCACCATCGTGTTTATTTCCCATGACCTCGACGAAGCCATGCGCATTGGCGACCGTATTGCCATTATGCAGGGCGGCGAAGTGGTGCAGGTCGGCACGCCGGAAGAGATTTTGAATAATCCGGCCAATGACTATGTGCGCACCTTCTTCCGCGGCGTGGACATCAGTCAGGTGTTTAGCGCCAAAGATATCGCCCGCCGTCGCGGGACATTAATTCGTAAAACCCCCGGTTTTGGTCCGAGGGCAGCCCTCAAGCTGCTGGAAGATGCAGACCGCGAATATGGTTATGTGCTGGAACGTGGTGAACGCTTTATCGGCGTTGTGTCGATTGACTCACTGAAAACCGCGCTAAAAGCCAATCTTTCACTGGAGTCCGCCCTGCTGGAGTTCCCGGCACCGGTGCAGGCAGACATGCCGCTCAGTGAACTGATTTCTCACGTTGCCGCCGCGCCGTACGCCGTGCCGGTGGTCAATGAGAGCAATAACTATATCGGTATTATTTCCAAAGCCATGCTACTTCGTGCTCTGGACAAAGAAGGGGGTAACGAATAATGAAGCATTCAATTCATAACGATAGCATCGTCCAACACGCGCAGGCAGCCACTCAAGAACTCGATCCGTCCGTCGATCCGTGGAGTGCGGACAACGCCAGCGGTGGTCATGTTGACGCCGCGCAGTCAGCCGCATCGGCACCGACCGATGCGGGCAGCAGCGATCCTTGGGGCGGCGCGTCCGGCGGTAGCGATGCCGCAACCACGACCGCCCACAGCGCGCCGGATGCCACCCATCAGGCGGCGACGCAGGCCAACGACTGGCTGAACGTCGCCCCGGCGCAGCATGACCAGTTCAACATTCTCGACCCGTTTCACACCACGCTCATTCCTCTCGATCGCTGGGTTACAGAGGGGATTGACTGGCTGGTAACCAATTTCCGCCCGGTGTTCCAAGGGATCCGCGTGCCGGTAGACTTCGTGCTCAGTGGTTTCCAACACGGCCTTGAGTCACTCCCGGCCCCTATTGCCATGCTGATTTTTGCTCTGATTGCCTGGCAGATGGCGGGGTTAGGCATGGGTGTCGCCACGCTGGTTTCTTTGGTGGTGATTGGCGCTATCGGCGCGTGGTCACAGGCCATGGTGACTTTGGCGCTGGTGCTGACCTCGCTGTTCTTCTGCGTGCTGATAGGACTTCCGCTCGGTATCTGGCTGGCTCGCAGCCAGCGCGCGGCGAAAATCATTCGCCCCCTGCTCGATGCCATGCAGACCACGCCAGCGTTCGTCTACTTGGTGCCGATCGTCATGCTGTTTGGTATCGGTAACGTGCCGGGCGTCGTCGTGACCATCATCTTCGCCCTGCCGCCTATCGTGCGTCTGACCATCCTTGGGATTAATCAGGTGCCGGAAGATTTGATTGAAGCTTCGCAGTCCTTCGGCGCAAGCCCGAGCCAGATGCTGTTCAAAGTGCAGTTGCCGCTGGCGATGCCAACCATCATGGCCGGTATTAACCAGACGCTGATGCTGGCGCTGTCGATGGTGGTTATCGCCTCGATGATCGCCGTAGGCGGTCTGGGTCAGATGGTGCTGCGCGGCATCGGCCGTCTGGATATGGGTCTGGCGTCGGTGGGTGGTGCAGGTATCGTTATCCTCGCTATTATCCTCGACCGCCTGACGCAGTCGATGGGTCAAGATACCCGCAGCAAGGGTGGCCATCGCTGGTTTACCCGTGGTCCAATTGGCTTATTGACCAAGCCTTTCGCCAAAAAAGCCTAACAGCTCGCTGTTCATCCCGGCGGTTCGCCGCCGGGAGACATAAAAGTTGTACCACTACGCGTTAACGCACCTTCGCCTCATAAAACGCAGTCCACTCTTAAATTATTTAATAAAAGAATAAGGGTTCACTATGCGCACGACACACATCAGAGCGATTGCTCTCTCCGTATTACTGGCGGCACCTGCCGCTTTCGCCGCCGACCTGCCGGGTAAAGGCGTGGTGGTGAAGCCGCTGCAAAGCACGCTTCCAGAAGAATCATTCCAAACCGAACTGGTGAATCGTGCCCTGCAAAAGCTGGGTTATGACGTGCAGCCGACGGGTGAGGTGGATTACAACGTCGCCTACACCGCCATCGCCAGCGGCGACTCTACCTACATGGCGGTGAACTGGGACCCAATGCAGGTCGATATGTATGACGGCGCGGGCGGTGACAAGAAGTTTTACCGTCAGGGGACCTTCATCAGCGGCGCGGCGCAGGGTTATTTGATCGACAAAAAAACCGCCGATCAATACCACATCACTAGCCTCGATCAGTTGAAAGATCCCAAGCTCGCCAAGCTATTTGACGCCAATGGCGACGGCAAGGCAGACCTCGCTGGCTGCGATCCGGGTTGGGAATGCGGCAACGTGATTAGCACCCAGCTCAAGGCTTACGGCCTCGACAGCACGGTGCAGCAGAATCAGGGCAACTATTCGGCCATCATCGCCGACACTCTGACGCGCTTCAAAAGAGGCAAGCCGGTGCTCTACTACACCTGGACGCCATATTGGGTGAGCAACGAGATGAAACTGGGCAAAGACGTGGTATGGCTGACAGTGCCATTCTCAGCGAATCCGGGTTCGAACAAAGATTTGGACACCAAGCTGCCTAATGGCAAGAACTACGGTTTCCCGGTCAACAATGAACATATCGTGGCCAACAAACAGTGGGCCGAAGCTAACCCGGCCGCCGCTAAGCTGTTCGCCATCATCAAACTGCCTCTGGCTGACGTGAATGCGCAAAACCTGCGGATGCACGAAGGCGAATCCTCAACGGCAGACATTCAGCAGCACGTGGATGGCTGGATCAAAGCTCATCAGGCCACTTTCGACGGCTGGATTGCCGAAGCTGCCGCTGCAGCTACAAAATCCTAATTCGCACAGCAGTAATAACAATGACGATAAATCGACCATAAACAGGACATTCTTCTATGCGTAAATCAACTCTCTGGGCGGCCGCCGCCCTGACCACGCTGGCTTCAGCCACCACTTTCGCCGCTGACCTGCCGGGTAAAGGCGTCACCGTCACCCCGATTCAGAGCACCATCAGCGAAGAGACCTTCCAGACGCTGCTGGTCAGCAAGGCGCTGGAAAAACTGGGTTACGACGTTCAGCCAATTCGCGAAGTAGATTACAACGTGGGTTACACCACCATCGCCGCCGGTGATGCCACTTTCACCGCCGTAAACTGGTCGCCACTGCATGACGAAATGTACAAAGCCGCCGGTGGCGACAAGACCTTCTATCGCGAAGGGACCTATGTCAACGGCGCCGCGCAGGGCTATCTGATTGATAAGAAAACTGCCGAGAAGTACCACATCACCAATATCGAACAGCTGAAAGATCCCAAAATCGCCAAGCTGTTTGACACCAATGGTGACGGCAAGGCCGACCTGACGGGCTGTACGCCGGGCTGGGGCTGTGAAGCCGCGCTGAATGAGCAGCTGAAAGCCTACGGTTTGGAAAAAACTGTCAATCACAATCAGGGCAACTACTCGGCGATGATCGCCGACACCATCACCCGTTATAAAGAAGGTAAACCTATCTTCTATTACACCTGGACGCCGTACTGGGTCAGTGACGTGTTAGTGCCGGGTAAAGACGTGCTGTGGATGCAGGTGCCGTTCTCCGTGGTTCCGGGAGAGAAAGACGCCGACACCGCGCTGCCGAATGGCAAAAACTACGGTTTCAAAGTCAGCACTATGCACATCGTCGCGAACAAGAAATGGGCCGAAGCTAACCCAGCCGCCGCCAAATTGTTCGCCATCATGCAGTTACCTCTGAAAGACATCAACGCGCAGAACTCGGCGATGCACGCAGGCCAAAGTTCTGAAGCCGATATCAATAACCAGACCGACGGCTGGATCAAAGCCCACCAGGCCACCTTTGATGGCTGGGTAAAAGAGGCGGCTGCGGCAGCTAAGTCTTAATAGCTTTTCTATAAATGCCTTGAGTTTTCTCGGGGCGAAGTAGGCAGAGGCGCTGAATAATTATTCAGCGCCTTTTTATTTTTCCCCTTCCTCCTCCTCTGCAAACGCCAAAAAGCGTTCGGCGGCGGTGGAGAGGCTGTTTTGCCAGACGCACAACACCTGTCGACGCGGGGCGTTTTCGATAGGAACCGAGATCAGGTCTTTGGCGTGTTGGGCGTGAGAAAGCGGCACAATGCCCGCCGCCAGCGAGCGGCGAACGATGCTCTCCAGCCACTCGATGTGGTCGATTTCAAAGCTGACGTGGCGCGTTATTCCGGCTTCGCTGAAGGCGCTGTCGGTCTGCCGCCTGGCCCCGGCTCCGGCATAAAAATCCACCAGCGGCACCTGGGCCAGCTGGCTAAGCGTGAGCTGCGGGCAAGTGGCGAAGGGATGTGTCGGGCTGAGCAGCGCCACCAGGGGTTCGTCGGCCAGCAGGCGGTTGGGCAAACGGAGCGCGGCGCTGTCTCCCGGCCATAAACCGACAAAAGCCACGTCGGTGCGCAGCTGTTGCACGTCTTCCAGCAGCTTCTCGCTCATCGCGACATACATGCGGATATTCACCCGCGGGTAGCGCTCGGTAAAACTCGCCAGTTGGCCAATAACATCTATCGCGTTAAGCGTTGAAATAATGCCTACGGTGAGAGTGCCGCTCACTTCGCCTTTCAAGGCGTCCATGGTATCCAGCAGGTGGGTTTGCGCGGCGAGCAACTGCTCCGCTGGCCCGATAAAAGCTCGTCCCGCCGCGGTCAATCTCACTTGCCGCGAAGTGCGTTCAAACAGCACGCAGCCTAGCTCCTCTTCCAATTTGGCTATCTGGTGGCTAAGGGCCGACTGCACGGTGTGGCAACGCTGAGCTGCGCGGGTAAAATTCTGTTCTTGCGCCACCGCAAGGGCAAAACGGATCTGTTTGAGGTTCATCGATTCATCGCGAAATGAGATAGTTAAGATGAAAATTATACATTGGTTTACTATTTAAAGCTGGGTGATACTCGCCCTCGCTCAATGTGGCGCAACGCCGCGAATGGGCCAAAACCTGCTTCCCTCTCTAATAATGAAAATAAAATGACTAATTCAACCAAGCACTCCCCTCTCACGCCGGGGCTGATCGTTCTTATGGCGATAGCCACGGGCCTGGCGGTCGCCAGTAACTACTATCCGCAACCCCTGCTGGAGACCATCGCACGCGCCTTTGGTCTGTCAGTCAATCAGGCCGGTTTTATCGTCACCATTGCCCAGCTCGGCTATGCCTTTGGCCTGATGTTTATCGTCCCGCTGGGGGATATGTTCGAGCGCCGCAAACTGATCGTGGTGATGACCGCCCTCTCCGCCGTCGGGTTGTTTATCACCGCCATGGCCCCGACGCTGACCATTATGCTGATTGGTACCGCGCTGACCGGGCTGTTCTCGGTGGTGGCGCAGATTTTGGTGCCACTGGCCGCCACCCTGGCTGAACCGGCGAAACGCGGCAAAGTGGTCGGATTGATTATGTCCGGCCTGCTGCTGGGTATCCTGCTGGCGCGAACCGTGGCGGGCGCGCTGGCGCAGCTCGGCGGCTGGCGTACCGTCTACTGGGTGGCCAGCGCCCTGATGCTGATTTTGGCGGTGATCCTTTGGCGTCGTCTGCCGACCCACAAACAGCACACCGACCTGAACTACGGCCAGCTGTTGAAATCCATTTTTAGCCTTTTCTTCAAAACGCCGGTGCTGCGTACCCGCGCGTTAATCGGCCTGTGCTCCTTCGCCAACTTCAGCATTTTGTGGACCTCCATGGCCTTCCTGCTGGCGGGCCCGGCCTATGGCTATTCCGAAGGAGTGATTGGGCTGTTCGGGCTGGTCGGCGCGGCGGGCGCACTGGCGGCGACCCGCGCCGGGCAGCTGGCAGATAAAGGCAAGGCGCAGTTGACCACCACTTACGGTTTGATTCTTATCTTGCTGTCATGGGCGGCTATCGCCTACGGCCAGCACTCGGTGGTCTCGTTGATTATCGGCATTATCGTGCTGGATTTGGCAGCGCAGGGTGTGCACATCACCAACCAGAGCGTGATTTATAAGTCGATGCCGGAAGCGCGTAACCGCCTCACCGCAGGTTACATGACCACCTATTTCATCGGCGGCGCGATAGGTTCTGTGTTGTCTGCTTCGGCCTATGAGTGGGCCGGATGGTATGGCGTTTCCGCCGCTGGCGTGGTGATGAGTACCCTAAACCTGCTGGTCTGGTGGTCGGGTTACAAGTACAAAATGGCCTGAGACCCAGACGGGCTAAGCCTTGATAAAAACTGACAAACGGGGGCAATCATCACGCCCCCTGATTAGCATGCAAATAATAATGATGGAAATTTATTTTCCTCCGAGGGTGTTATCACTACAGACAGTCTGGTAATGTTTGCCCTATAAATTATTCATGAACGATATACATCGTTGACGCCGCACCGACTGTCCTATGCAAACCCACAGAGTCTTAAAGACGACACTTACCCCGCATGAATCTATGTTCAAGCTGGGAATGGTTGACGGTCCGCCCATCACTATTGGTCATCTCCCTTTCGCATTCCTTTTTGGCTTTGGCGTCTTATTGATGCCCGCTAACTCGCGCCTTTTGGCACTGTTTTCATCGGGCAGGCGTTTAATTTCTGGCTTCTGGCAGGCAGAAAAACATTCGTTGGCTGAGGCGCCATTTGGCCAGCGAAACGTATTACCTTTCGAATAATTCACCGGAGTTATGAATCACACTTATTGCTAAAGCTTTGGTGATTCCTGACATTGATATTACTAATTACGATCGTTACTATGTCAACCGTAACTAATGAGGCTTCTCATATGGACAGCTCGTTCGCGCCAATTGAAAACATGTTAAATATCCGCGCCAAGAAACAGAAAGATTTCCCTTATCAGGAAATTTTGCTGACTCGGTTGTCGATGCACATGCAAAGTAAATTGTTAGAAAATCGCAATAAGATGCTGAAAGCACAGGGTATTAATGAAACGCTGTTTATGGCGCTTCTGACTCTGGATGCTCAGGAGAGCCACAGCATTCAGCCTTCAGAGCTGAGTTCCGCACTGGGTTCTTCGCGTACCAACGCCACCCGTATTGCCGATGAACTGGAGAAGCGCGGCTGGATTGAGCGCCGTGAGAGCGATAATGACCGTCGATGCCTGCATTTGCATTTAACGACGGATGGCGAAGCTTTCATCCAGAAGGTGTTACCGCCTCAACATAAGTGCCTGCATTTCCTTTGGTCGACTCTTGATGCTGATGAACAAAAGCAGTTGGAAATCCTGACTCGCAAATTGTTAACCCGCCTCGATCAGATGGATGTCACCGCGACACAATTTTTCTAATTTCTGTTCAGGTAAACCACACATGTCACTCCAAGCCAGCTGGAGACTCACGCCGCTGTTCGCCGTTCTGTTATTGGCGGGCTGCGCCTCCAGCGATAACCTCGCTCCGCAGTCAACCTTGCTGGATACCCAGCAGTTGAAACTGGCACAACCGAAAGTCAGTTCAATGGCGATCAGTCCGCAATGGTGGCGCAGTCTTAACGACCCGCAACTTGATGCCCTGATGACAACGACATTGCAAAATTCGCCGTCACTGCGTCAGGCCGCGGCTCGGGTCCGCGAAGCGCAAAGCATCCTTGGAGGAGCCCACGCGGCGCAGACCCCGAATATTGATGCTACGGCTTCCCGGCGTCGCGAACGTATTTCAAAAAATACCATCCCGCCTTTCCTGACCAGCTACCCGTCAGCGCCTATCTATGACACCAGTAACGCGCTCGGGCTGAACTTCAACTATGAGCTGGACTGGTGGGGCAAGTTCCAAAATCAGGTCAATGCTGCCAAAGCGCAGGTTGACTCCGCGCGCGCCGAGCAGGCTCAGGCCGCGCTTAATCTGACCAGCTCCGTCGCCTCTGCCTACTATCAGTTGCAGGCGAATCTGGCGGTGCAGAAAGTCTTGAAACAGGAAGTCGACAACAATCAGCGTCTGGCCGATTTGCGTAAAGCGCAGTATCAGGCAGGGATCTACGGCGTGGACGTGCCGCAGCAGATTCAGGCTCAGGCCGACAGCGCCAAACAGCAGCTGATTGAGTCGCAATCCCAGATTGATCAACTGAAACACCAGTTGGCGGCCCTTGCGGGGCAAGGTCCTGACGCGATGAACAATCTGCGCGAAGTGCCGCTTCCTGCCGACGATGCTATCTCGCCGAAGGGTGAATTGACGCTCGACTTGCTGGGTAAACGCCCGGATATCGCCGCGCAGCGCTCGCTGGTTGAGTCCTATTTGCAGACCGTCAAAGCCACCAAGAAAGAGTTCTACCCGAGCCTGACCATCAGCGCCTTCGCCGGATTGAACACCACTGATTTTGGCGGCACGCACCCGAACCTGTTAGAGGCGGCGAGCAAGGCGTGGAACATCACACCGGCCCTCTCCCTGCCTATCTTCCACGGCGGCGAGTTGCGTTCCCAGTTAGCCGGAGACTCCGCGCGCTACGACGAGGCCGTTGAGTCTTACAACCAGACCATCCTGACCGCCGTCCAGCAAACTGCCGATGCCATGACCGTGGCGCAAAGCAGCGCGGCTCAGTTGCAACAAGCCTCTTCCGCCGTGAAGTCGATTGAAGATGTCTATCGGGTGGCAGATGCGCGTTATAAAGCCGGGGTGATTGGCCGCGATGAGCTGCTAACCGGCCAGTCCGCCTTGTTGCAGCAGCAACAGACGCAGTTGAATGCCAGCAGTAATTTGTTGCAGGCGAAAATCAGTCTAATTCGCGAGCTCGGCGGCGGCTATCAGGCCCCGGCAGCGGAAAAAAACCAATAATAAAAACCTAAGCGTGGATGGAGAAAACCATGAGCGATAATGCGGGCATTCAGTCAACGCCTCCGCAGGAGCCGGTTGCGACTAAGCAGCCACACAACAAAAAGAAATCACGCAAAATTGCCTTGCTGTTCTTAACGGGGGTATTTGTCATCATCGCCATCGCCTATCTGATTTACTGGCTGCTGGTGCTGCGTCATTTCCAAAGTACCGATGACGCCTACGTCGCCGGTAATCAGGTGCAGATCATGGCTCAGGTGTCGGGCAGCGTGACCGACGTGAACTTTGATAGCACCGACTACGTCAAGAAAGGCGATACGCTGGTTGTCCTCGACCCAACCGACGCCCAACAGGCTTTCGAGCGCGCCAAAACCGCGCTGGCCAATAGCGTGCGCCAAACGCACCAGTCGATCATCAATGGCCGTCAATATCAGGCTAACGTGGCGTTGCGCCAGACCCAGCTGAAACAGGCTGAAGCTGACCTGAAACGCCGCGTGGTGCTGGGAAACGTGGATGCGATTGGCCGCGAAGAGCTGCAACATGCCCATGATGCCGTCGACACCGCCAAAGCCCAGCTCGACGTGGCCGTGCAACAGTACAACGCCAATCAGGCGATGATCCTGAACACCCCGGTTGATAAACAGCCGCAGGTATTACAGGCCGCCGCGCAGGTTCGCGATGCCTGGCTATCCCTGCAACGTACTAAGGTGGTCAGCCCAATCGACGGTCTGGTTTCACGCCGTACGGTACAGGTAGGTCAGCAAATCACCCCAGGAACCGCGCTGATGGCAGTAGTTCCCGCCAATCACGTGTGGGTGGATGCTAACTTCAAAGAGACTCAGTTGGCGAACATGCGTATCGGCCAATCCGCTACCGTGGTCAGCGATATGTACGGCGACGACGTGACCTATAAAGGCAAAGTGGTCGGGATGGATATGGGTACCGGCGGCGCGTTCTCCCTGCTGCCTGCTCAGAACGCCACCGGTAACTGGATCAAAGTGGTTCAGCGCCTGCCTGTGCGTATTCAGCTCGACGACGAACAAGTGGCGAAGCACCCGCTGCGCATTGGCTTGTCCACGCTGGTGACGGTCGATACTCAAGACCTGAATGGCCTGGTGCTGGCTGATAAAGTGCGTACCGAACCTCTGTATCAGACCACCGCGCTAACGCTGGATCTGGCACCGGTTAACGCCATTATTGCTGATGTGATCAACGCCAATGCTGGCTAACGGCTTCGGAGGCCAACGTGGATAAGAAACCATTAGTCGGCGCGCCGTTAGCCTGGATGACGGTGGCGCTGTCGATGGCCACGTTTATGCAGGTGCTGGACTCCACCATCGCCAACGTGGCTATTCCGACCATTGCCGGCAACCTCGGTGCCTCGAACTCGCAGGGCACCTGGGTTATCACCTCGTTCGGGGTGGCTAACGCCATCTCGATCCCCATCACCGGCTGGCTGGCGAAACGCATCGGCGAGGTCAAACTGTTCCTGTGGTCTACGGTACTGTTTGCTTTCGCATCTTGGCTGTGCGGCATGTCCAACAGTCTGGAAATGTTGATCTTCTTCCGTGTGGTGCAGGGCGTGGTGGCAGGTCCACTGATCCCGCTATCGCAAAGTCTATTGCTGAATAACTATCCTCCGGCCAAGCGAAGTACCGCCTTAGCGCTATGGTCGATGACGGTGATCGTGGCGCCCATTTGCGGCCCGATCCTCGGCGGTTATATCAGTGATAACTACCATTGGGGTTGGATCTTCTTTATCAACGTGCCGATCGGTATCGCCGTGGTGGCCTTGACGCTGAAAACCCTTAAAGGGCGCGAAACGGCAACGCAGATCCGGCCGATCGACAGCGTCGGGCTAGTGCTGCTGGTGCTGGGGATCGGCTGCTTGCAGGTGATGCTCGACCGGGGCAAAGAGCTGGACTGGTTTAACTCCACGGAAATTATCGTGCTGGCCGCCGTGGCGGTGGTGGCGCTCTGCTTCCTGGTGGTCTGGGAGTTGACCGACGACCACCCGATAGTCGACCTGTCGCTGTTCAAGTCGCGAAACTTCACCATCGGCGTGCTCTGTATCAGTCTGGCTTACATGCTCTACTTCGGCGCAATTGTTCTGCTGCCGCAGCTACTGCAAGAGGTCTATGGGTATACCGCGACCTGGGCGGGCCTGGCGTCAGCGCCGGTGGGGATATTGCCAGTAGTGATGTCGCCGATCATTGGCCGCTTCGCCCACAGGCTGGACATGCGTAAGCTGATCACCTTCAGCTTTATCATGTACGCGGTGTGCTTCTACTGGCGTGCTTACACCTTCGAGCCGGGCATGGACTTTGGCGCTTCGGCGTGGCCGCAGTTTATTCAGGGCTTCGCCGTCGGCTGCTTCTTTATGCCGCTGACCACCATTATTCTGTCCGGCCTGCCGCCAGAACGCATGGCGGCGGCATCCAGCTTGTCGAACTTTATTCGTACGCTGGCCGGCTCGATTGGTACCTCGGTCACCACCACCATGTGGGCTAATCGCGAGTCGCTGCACCACGCGCACCTGACTGAAAACATCACGCCGTTCAACCCAGAGGCGCAGCAGACCTATCAGCAGTTAGAAGGGATGGGAATGAGCCACCAGCAGGCGTCGGGTTGGATTGCGCGGGAGATAACCAATCAGGGGCTGATCATCTCGGCTAATGAAATTTTCTGGCTATCCGGCGGAGCCTTCTTGATATTGCTGGTCTTAATCTGGTTTGCCCGACCTCCGTTTGGCGGTGCGGGTGGCAGCAAGGACGGCGGCGGTGCGCACTAAACCGCTGACTGAACAGGCTTTTCGCCAAACAAAAAGGACGCCCTGAGGCGTCCTTTTTTCATGCTTAAAGCAGCGGGATCTGGCGGGGATTAACCCTGATTCTGACGCCACCAGTCGGCCAGCAAGATGCCGGTCGCGACAGATACGTTCAGACTTTCCACTTTACCGGTACCACCGATAGAGATGTTGATGTCACCCTGCTGCCAGGCGCTGTCGGACAGGCCGTCGCTCTCTTCCCCCAGAACCAACACAATTTTGGCTGGCAGTTCGGCTTTGCCGAGCGCGGTGCCTTTGTGGCTGGAGGTGGTGACGATGGTGTAACCCGCTTTACGGAAGCTGGCCAGCACGTCGAGGAAGTTGTCAGCGCTGATGGCTTTAACGTGTTCCGCGCCGCCTTCGGCAGTACGCACCGCAGCACCAGACTCCAGCAGAGCCGGGTCTTGAACCAGCAAACCTTTCACACCGAAGTGCGCGCAGCTACGCATAATGCCGCCAAGGTTGTGCGGATTACCGACGTTTTCCAGCGCCAGTACGCAATCTTTCGCCGGAGCCGTTTGCAGATAAGTGTCTGCATCCAAGCCCTGACGCTTTTTGATCAGGAAGCAAACCCCGCCGTGGTGCTCGGTGCCAGAAGCTTTCGCCAGCTCGTCATCTTCGACCACGTGGTAGGCTTTGCGATTCGCCGCCATCCAGCGCAGCGCTTCGCGGAAACGTGGCGTCACAGACTGCACGAACCAGGCGCGAACAATGGAGTCAGGACGGCTAGCGAACAGCGCCTGACAGGCGTTTTCGCCGTAGACACGGGTCTCTTCCTGACGCTGACGACGCAGCTGCTCTGGGTCGATAAAGCTTTTGCCGCTGATTCCGCCGTGATCCGGAGCTGACTCATCGTCTGGCGCGCGGGAAACGGTTTTCCACGGAGAAGAATACGGGCCGTCATCGTCACGCGTGGAACGCGCAGGACGAGGTGCATCACGACCTGTACGCTGCGGGCGAGCATCGCCACGACGTGCGTCAGGACCGCGTGAATCACCACGGTTATCGCTGCTACGACGCTCATTGCGGCGGGCATCGTCTGGACGGGATCCTTGGCGAGGTTTATCGCCTGGACGTCCTTTATTGTTGGAAGGACGTTTATCGTTATTGCGGTTATCGCCGTCGTCGTCACTGCGGACGTACATCACTTTGACTTTGCCGTTTTTGCCACTGAATGAATCGTTCATTTCTCTCTCCACCTACGCGCAGGGCGCGAAGATTACCTGATGTCTGTGTGCTAAGCCACTTGCTTTGGACCAAAAGCTTAAAACTATCGTATTCATTGAATAAACCACGTTGTTCGCTCGCCCGCATCTCTCCATACTTACAACAAATAAGTAACATATCAGCCCCGCGGTTACCGCTAACAGGTTCGGGTTGATCCGATCCCATTTGAGCAATACAGAGGCTATTTTATGAATACGATTTGTCCATCATGTCAGGCCACTAATCGCCTGCCAGAGGATCGTATCAATGACGGCGCTAAGTGTGGCCGATGCGGCCATGCCCTATTTTCCGGCAGCGTGGTTCATGCAACTGCCAGTACGCTGGATAAATACCTGCAAGATGATCTGCCGGTGGTTATCGACTTCTGGGCCCCGTGGTGCGGCCCGTGCGTGAGCTTTGCGCCGATCTTCGAAGACGTCGCGCAGGAACGTGCCGGTAAAATCCGCTTCATTAAAGTCAATACTGAAGCCGAGCCGGAGCTGAGTGCGCGTTTTCGCATCCGCAGCATTCCTACCATTATGGTATTCAATGAGGGCAAAATGGTCGACTCTCTGGGCGGTGCCATGCCCAAGACGCCTTTCAACAATTGGCTGAATGAATCATTGTAACGCATAAGTCAGAATTAAGCCCTGACCAATGGCCTGCTTGATGCGGGCCATTGGTTTTTATGCTGACAAGAACCTACCACTTGCGGGCAACGGCGATTAGAATAGCCGGTTTTCCACCCGCGGAATGCTTATGTCAGACAATGCCGTTCTTCGCCTGCGTGCGCAGCGTTTAGCTCAATCTACTCGTCCCTTTCTGGCGCGCGGCTCGCGGGCTATTCGCTGCCAGTCCTGCCTGCTGCCGAAACGCAATTGCATCTGCGCCACGCGGGAGATTCATCAGGCCACCAGCCGCTTCTGCTTGGTGATGTTCGACACCGAACCCATGAAGCCGAGCAATACCGGGCGGCTGATCGCTGACGTGCTGCCTGATACCCAAGCCTTTATGTGGTCGCGCACTGAAACCGATCCGGCTTTACTGGAAGCCATTGCTGACCCAATGCGTCAGGCTTACGTAGTGTTCCCGGCCTCTTTCGCCCAGCCTCCGCGCCAGGTCTTTACTGAAATTCCGGCAGACAGCAAGCCGCCGCTGTTTATCATGCTCGATGGCACCTGGACCGAAGCCCGCAAGATGTTCCGCAAAAGCCCTTATCTGGATAACCTGCCGGTGTTCTCGCTCGATGTGAGTGCTAGCTCCGACTACATCCTGCGCGAAGCCTCGCGCCCGGAACTGCACTGCACGGTAGAAGTGGCAGCCGCAGCACTTGAAAAAGCCGGAGATCTGGCCGCCTCGGCTGGCCTTTCGCGCCACTTTACCCACTTCCGCACCCAATATTTAGCCGGAAAACCTCATCATCCGGTGCACCAACTCACAGCAAAAGAACCGGAAAGCTTCTAGAATCAAAAGCATCACGGATTTGAGGAAAGAGAATGAGCCAGCGTGGACTAGAAGCCTTACTAAGACCTAAATCCATTGCGGTATTAGGGGCGAGCGACAAGCCGGGCCGCGCCGGATATCTGATGATGCGCAATCTGCTGGGTGGCGGTTTTAACGGGCCAGTCCTGCCAGTCACTCCGGCTTACCGCGCGGTGTGCGGCGTGCTAGCTTATGTCGATGTCGCCAGCCTGCCCATCACGCCCGATTTAGCCATTCTCTGTACCCGCGCCGAGCGCAACCTCGCGCTGCTCGAGCAATTGGGCGAGCGCGGCTGCAAGACGGTGATCATCCTCTCTTCCCACTCCCAGCAATTTACCGAACTCAAAGCCTGTGCCCAGCGCTACGCCATGCGCCTGCTCGGGCCGAATAGCCTTGGGATACTCGCGCCGTGGCAAAGGCTCAATGCCAGCTTCTCGCCGGTGCCGATCCTGCCCGGCAAACTGGCATTTATCTCTCAGTCCGCCGCCGTGGCTAACACGATCCTCGACTGGGCGCAGCAGCGCTCGGTGGGCTTCTCCTACTTTATTTCCCTTGGCGACAGCCTCGATATTGATGTCGATGACCTGCTGGATTTCTTGGCGCGGGACAGTAAAACCAGCGCCATTTTGCTCTATCTCGAGCACGTCAGCGACGCTCGTCGCTTCCTGTCGGCTTCGCGCAGTGCCTCGCGCAACAAGCCGATTCTGGTGATTAAAAGCGGTCGCAGCACGCAGGCGCAGAAGCTGCTCAATAGCCCGCTCAGTCTGGACGTGGCGTATGACGCCGCCATTCAGCGCGCGGGCTTGCTGCGCGTGCAGGACACCCACGAGCTGTTCTCTGCCGTAGAGACCTTAAGCCACATGCACCCGCTGCGAGGTGAGCGCTTGCTTATTGTCAGTAATGGAGCCGCTCCGGCGGCCATGGCCCTCGACCAGCTACTGGCGCGCAATGGCAAACTGGCGGCTCTCGGTGAAGAGACTCAAGCCGCACTTCGCGCCGCGTTGCCGCAGAGCATTGCCATATCCAACCCTTTAGATCTGCATGATGACGCCACGCCCGAGCGTTATCAGTCAGTGCTTACTTCGCTACTAGACAGCAATGACTATGACGCCCTGCTGGTTATCCACGCGCCAAGCGCCGCCGCGCACGGTACGGTGACGGCTGAGCGGCTAATTGCCACTTTGAAAGGCCATTCGCGCGGCAAGCGCGTGACCCTGCTGACCAACTGGTGCGGCGAATACTCGTCACAAGAGGCGCGCAGACTATTCACTGAGGCGGGGATCCCGACTTATCGCACTCCAGAAGGCACGGTCACGGCCTTTATGCACATGGTGGAATACCGCCGCAACCAAAAGCAGCTGAAGGAGACGCCCTCCCTGCCCGTTGGGTTGCAGCAAAATACCGATGAGGCACACAGGTTAATCACTCAGGCGCTGGCCGAGGGGGCAACCCAGCTGGATACCCATGAAGTTCGCACCATTTTGCATGCGTACGGCATGGAGGTGCTGCCAACCTGGATTGCCAGTGACAGCGCCGAGGCGGTACATATTGCCGGGCAAGTAGGTTACCCGGTGGCGCTGAAACTGCGCTCGCCGGATATTCCGCATAACTCTGAAGTTCAGGGGGTTATGCTCTATTTACGTACCGCGAGTGAAGTCGAGCAGGCCGCTAACGCCATTTTTGATCGCGCCAGGCAGGTTTTCCCGCAGGCCAGAATTCACGGTTTGTTAGTGCAAACTATGGCCAACCGCCCCGGCTCGCAAGAGTTGCGAATCGTAGTTGAGCAAGACGCGGTGTTCGGCCCGTTGATTATGCTTGGCGAAGGAGGCAGCGAATGGCGGCCTGAGAAGCAGGCCGCGGTGGCACTTCCTCCACTCAATCAGGCGCTGGCGCGCTATTTGGTGCTGCAAGCAGTGAAAGGCGGCAAAGTGCGGGCGCACAATGTCTCACGCCCGCTGGACATTCCCGCGCTCAGCCAGCTGTTGGTCAAAGTCTCCAACCTGATTGTTGACTGCCCGCAGATCACCCGTCTGGAGATCCACCCGCTGCTAGCTTCCGGCGATGAACTGAATCTGCTGGATGTCACGCTCCAACTTAGCAACGTCAGCGATATCGGGCCATCCAGACTGGCTATTCGCCCTTACCCTCAAGAGCTGGAAGAGCCGGTCACGCTGAAAGATGGCTCAGGCTGCCTCTTCCGCCCCATCCTTCCTGAAGATGAGCCGCTGCTGAAAGCCTTTATCCTTAAGGTGACTAAAGAGGATCTCTACTATCGCTACTTCAGTGAGATCAACGAGTTTACCCACGAGGATTTAGCCAACATGACCCAAATCGACTACGATCGCGAGATGGCTTTCGTGGCGGTAAGAGATTTTGATGAAAAATCTGAAATCATTGGCGTGACGCGCGCAGTGTCCGATCCCGACAATATTGATGCTGAATTCTCGGTGCTGGTTCGTTCAGATCTCAAGGGACTTGGCCTTGGCAGACGCCTGCTCGAAAAGATGATCATTTACACCACAGAGCACGGAATACAGCGTCTGACAGGTATCACGATGCCGAATAATCAGGGTATGGTGGCACTGGCGAGGAAGCTTGGGTTTGAGGTGGATATCCAATTGCAGGATGGCATCGTTAATCTCACGCTAGCCCTCAATTCTAGCCATAACCTCGCCGCTGAAGGCCATAAATAGGCAAAACATACGCACAATGGGGATTACTAATGGTATTATCGACCGATTGTGCGGTGTACATGTTCTGTCTGTACCGCTATCGCTATTACCTAAAGAGAGAAGAAGCGCACTGTGATGTTGTCAAAATTTAAACGTAATAAACATCAACAACACCTTGCTCAACTGCCAAAACTCCCCCAAACGGTTGACGCTGTACAGACGCTGTACTGCCCAACGGATTTCCGCACAACGCTGCTCGAGGCTATCGCCAAAGCAACTCAACGGATTTATCTGGCCGCGCTGTATCTCGAAAATGATGACGGTGGTCGGGATGTTCTGTCAGCACTCTATGCTGCAAAACAACTAAGGCCTGAGCTAGAAATTTGTATCCTGGTCGACTGGCACCGCGCCCAGCGTGGTCGTATTGGCGATGCCGCGTCCAATACCAATGCCGACTGGTATTGCAGCATGGCGCAGCAGCATCCTGACGTTCTGGTGCCGATTTATGGCGTCCCGGTTAACACTCGCGAAGCTCTTGGGGTTCTTCATCTCAAAGGCTTTGTTGTGGATGACCGAGTTATCTACAGCGGCGCCAGTCTCAACGACGTCTACCTGCATCGTCACGCCAAATACCGCTATGACCGTTACCATCTGATCACCAATGCTGCATTGGCCGATTCCATGGTCGACTTTATGAAGAAGTCGATTCTCTCTGCCAGCGCGGTGCAACGCCTTGATCGCCAGGATCGCCCAAAAAGCATTGAGATTAAAAACGAAACACGCCAGTTCAGGCAGTCGCTAAAAGACAGCAGCTATCACTTTACCGGTACTGCGGGTAATGATGAGCTGACGGTGACGCCAATGGTGGGTTTGGGTAAGCAAAACTCGCTTAATCGCACCATTCACCATCTTATGGCCAGCGCCGAGCAAAAGCTCACTCTCTGCACCCCTTATTTTAATATGCCTGCCCTGCTCGCTCGTAACATCGTCGCCCTGCTGCGCCGGGGTAAACAAGTCGAGATTATCGTCGGCGACAAAACGGCAAACGACTTCTATATCCCGCAGGATCAGCCGTTTAAAATCATCGGCGCGCTGCCTTATCTGTATGAAATCAACCTGCGCCGATTCCTCAGCCGCCTACAGCGCTTTGTCGACAGCGGCCAGCTGATTATTCGTCTGTGGAAAGATGGCGAAAACAGCTACCACTTAAAAGGAATGTGGGTTGACGATCGCTGGCAGCTGATCACCGGTAACAACCTCAACCCGCGCGCCTGGCGTCTGGACTTAGAGAATGCCATTCTGATCCACGACCCGCATCGCGAAATGGTGGTGCAGCGCTCTAAAGAGCTGGATGAGATCCGCGAACATACGCAGATCGTTTCTCATTATATGGAATTGGAAAGCATCCCTAATTATCCAATCAAAGTTCGTAAGCTTATTAGGCGTTTACGCCGAATTCGAATCGACAGATTAATTAGCCGAATTTTGTGATCCGCTATACTAGAAGCCTGATCGATGTGATCAGGCTTTTTTTTATGTCAGGAATATCAGTCATGAAGCTCTTGCTCTCACGCTTACCTGCTGTAGCCCTTCTCATCCCTATTATGCTCTCCTCCGGATGTAGCCATTACGCCAATGACAATTGGACAGGCAAGGACAAAGCTCAGCATTTTATGAGTTCGGCAATCTTAGCCGCTGCGGGCACATCTTATGGTGAACGTCAGGGGTGGAATGATGCTAAAAGCCGGTCTTTCGGGCTGCTATTTTCGGTCGGATTAGGTGCAGGAAAAGAGCTTTATGACAGCCGAGAAGCGGGTACAGGGTGGAGTTGGAAGGATTTTGCCTGGGATATTGCCGGGGCAGCTGCAGGCTATGGGGCTTACCAGGCGATTCATAATTAGAATTGATTCTGCCAGCTATCAATCTAATATCACTATATTTCAGTAAGATAGAAAACGTCGGTCAGTTTGTGATCCACTGGCTTAACAATCGCGCGCTGTGATCACTAAGCCATGACGCAAGAAGCCCCCCGGCTCGCCAGAGCAGGGGGGCTTTTTTGTTTTGCACTTTGCCATTTCCCACATAGCAAAAAACCCCGGCCTTTCGGCTGGGGTTTCTCACTTTATTTGATGCCTGGCAGGTGATGAACCACTGCGTGCTTCACCCTGCGGGCCGCTGCTGCGCAACGTTCAAAAGGCAGCGCCTTTTGTCCTACTCTCTTCTCGAGCAGAGAGCCACCGGAAGGCAAAAAAGCAAAAGCCCCGTACTTGCGTACGGGGCCTTGGCTTTTATTTGATGCCTGGCAGTTCCCTACTCTCGCATGGGGAGACCCCACACTACCATCGGCGCTACGGCGTTTCACTTCTGAGTTCGGCATGGGGTCAGGTGGGACCACCGCGCTAGTGCCGCCAGGCAAATTCTTGTTGTCCCCACCGCATCCTCAGGCTTTCACCCTCGCACGCCATGCGAACCAATCTCGGAACTTCGCTGAAAATCTCGTCTCGTCTCTCAGACCAAAACACCTTCGGTGTTGTAAGGTTAAGCCTCTCGGGTCATTAGTACTGGTTAGCTCAATGCATCGCTGCACTTACACACCCAGCCTATCAACGTCTTAGTCTTAAACGTCCCTTCAGGTGGCTTAAAGCCACAGGGAAGACTCATCTCGAGGCAAGTTTCGCGCTTAGATGCTTTCAGCGCTTATCTTTTCCGCATTTAGCTACCGGGCAATGCCATTGGCATGACAACCCGAACACCAGTGATGCGTCCACTCCGGTCCTCTCGTACTAGGAGCAGCCCCTCTCAATCTTCCAACGCCCACGGCAGATAGGGACCGAACTGTCTCACGACGTTCTAAACCCAGCTCGCGTACCACTTTAAATGGCGAACAGCCATACCCTTGGGACCTACTTCAGCCCCAGGATGTGATGAGCCGACATCGAGGTGCCAAACACCGCCGTCGATATGAACTCTTGGGCGGTATCAGCCTGTTATCCCCGGAGTACCTTTTATCCGTTGAGCGATGGCCCTTCCATTCAGAACCACCGGATCACTATGACCTACTTTCGTACCTGCTCGAGCCGTCACTCTCGCAGTCAAGCTAGCTTATGCCATTGCACTAACCTCACGATGTCCGACCGTGATTAGCTAACCTTCGTGCTCCTCCGTTACTCTTTAGGAGGAGACCGCCCCAGTCAAACTACCCACCAGACACTGTCCTCACCCCCGATCAGGGGGCCGAGTTAGAACATCAAACATTAAAGGGTGGTATTTCAAGGTTGGCTCCACGCAGACTGGCGTCCACGCTTCAAAGCCTCCCACCTATCCTACACATCAAGGCTCAATGTTCAGTGTCAAGCTATAGTAAAGGTTCACGGGGTCTTTCCGTCTTGCCGCGGGTACACTGCATCTTCACAGCGAGTTCAATTTCACTGAGTCTCGGGTGGAGACAGCCTGGCCATCATTACGCCATTCGTGCAGGTCGGAACTTACCCGACAAGGAATTTCGCTACCTTAGGACCGTTATAGTTACGGCCGCCGTTTACCGGGGCTTCGATCAAGAGCTTCTCCTTGCGGATAACCCCATCAATTAACCTTCCGGCACCGGGCAGGCGTCACACCGTATACGTCCACTTTCGTGTTTGCACAGTGCTGTGTTTTTATTAAACAGTTGCAGCCAGCTGGTATCTGCGACTGGCTTCGGCTCCGAGAGCAAGTCTCTTCACCTACGCGCCAGCGTGCCTTCTCCCGAAGTTACGGCACCATTTTGCCTAGTTCCTTCACCCGAGTTCTCTCAAGCGCCTGAGTATTCTCTACCTGACCACCTGTGTCGGTTTGGGGTACGATTTCGTGTTACCTGGAGCTTAGAGGCTTTTCCTGGAAGCAGGGCATCAGCTACTTCACCACCGTAGTGGCTCGTTATCACGCCTCAGGGTTAAAGCAGTCCGGATTTACCAGGACCACACCCCTACACGCTTGAACCGGGACAACCGTCGCCCGGCCAGCCTAGCCTTCTCCGTCCCCCCTTCGCAGTAACACCAAGTACAGGAATATTAACCTGTTTCCCATCGACTACGCTTTTCAGCCTCGCCTTAGGGGTCGACTCACCCTGCCCCGATTAACGTTGGACAGGAACCCTTGGTCTTCCGGCGTGCGGGTTTTTCACCCGCATTATCGTTACTTATGTCAGCATTCGCACTTCTGATACCTCCAGCAGCCCTCACAGGCCACCTTCGACGGCTTACAGAACGCTCCCCTACCCAACAACGCCTGAGCGTCGCTGCCGCAGCTTCGGTGCATGGTTTAGCCCCGTTACATCTTCCGCGCAGGCCGACTCGACCAGTGAGCTATTACGCTTTCTTTAAATGATGGCTGCTTCTAAGCCAACATCCTGGCTGTCTATGCCTTCCCACATCGTTTCCCACTTAACCATGACTTTGGGACCTTAGCTGGCGGTCTGGGTTGTTTCCCTCTTCACGACGGACGTTAGCACCCGCCGTGTGTCTCCCGTGATAACATTCTTCGGTATTCGTAGTTTGCATCGAGTTGGTAAGCCGGGATGGCCCCCTAGTCGAAACAGTGCTCTACCCCCGAAGATGAGTTCACGAGGCGCTACCTAAATAGCTTTCGGGGAGAACCAGCTATCTCCCGGTTTGATTGGCCTTTCACCCCCAGCCACAAGTCATCCGCTAATTTTTCAACATTAGTCGGTTCGGTCCTCCAGTTAGTGTTACCCAACCTTCAACCTGCCCATGGCTAGATCACCGGGTTTCGGGTCTATACCTTGCAACTTGACGCCCAGTTAAGACTCGGTTTCCCTACGGCTCCCCTATTCGGTTAACCTTGCTACAAAATATAAGTCGCTGACCCATTATACAAAAGGTACGCAGTCACCCAACAAGTAGGCTCCCACTGCTTGTACGTACACGGTTTCAGGTTCTATTTCACTCCCCTCGCCGGGGTTCTTTTCGCCTTTCCCTCACGGTACTGGTTCACTATCGGTCAGTCAGGAGTATTTAGCCTTGGAGGATGGTCCCCCCATATTCAGACAGGATGTCACGTGTCCCGCCCTACTCATCGAACTCACAATAAGTGCATTTTTGTGTACGGGACTATCACCCTATACTGTGCGACCTTCCAGACGCTTCCACTAATGCACAAACTGATTCAGGTTCTGGGCTCTTCCCCGTTCGCTCGCCGCTACTGGGGGAATCTCGGTTGATTTCTTTTCCTCGGGGTACTTAGATGTTTCAGTTCCCCCGGTTCGCCTTGCATGGCTATGTATTCACCATGCAATAGTGTGACGTATCACACTGGGTTTCCCCATTCGGGTATCGTCGGGTATAACGGTTCATATCACCTTACCGACGCTTTTCGCAGATTAGCACGCCCTTCATCGCCTCTGACTGCCTAGGCATCCACCGTGTACGCTTAGTCGCTTAACCTCACAACCCGAAGGTGTTTCACCTCGGTTTGCGAGTCTTGAGAGACTCAACACAGGGTACTCCTTATCTCAGTACATCTACGGAGAGATAAGTTTCAGCTGTGTCGTTTCAATTTTCAGCTTGTTCCAGATTGTTAAAGAGCAAAATACTTCGCAGCATACTGTTTCCAATATACTCTGAAGTATTATTTAAAGGCTGTATGGATATGGTGGAGCTAAGCGGGATCGAACCGCTGACCTCCTGCGTGCAAGGCAGGCGCTCTCCCAGCTGAGCTATAGCCCCATACAGTCACTTACAGATACCTTTGATTTACCACTCGTAAAAGAGTTAATTCTTTCTCAGACAAGGCGGAGCCATGCGAAGTTTGCTTACGCAAACGAGTTCGTGGCGACAACGCGGTATGAGGAAGAATTTGGTAGGCCTGAGTGGACTTGAACCACCGACCTCACCCTTATCAGGGGTGCGCTCTAACCACCTGAGCTACAAGCCTATAAAGGTATTTCTGCTCGTTACTTTCTATCAGACAATCTGTGTGGACACTGCACAATGCGTATCTTTAGGTAAGGAGGTGATCCAACCGCAGGTTCCCCTACGGTTACCTTGTTACGACTTCACCCCAGTCATGAATCACAAAGTGGTAAGCGCCCTCCCGAAGGTTAAGCTACCTACTTCTTTTGCAACCCACTCCCATGGTGTGACGGGCGGTGTGTACAAGGCCCGGGAACGTATTCACCGTAGCATTCTGATCTACGATTACTAGCGATTCCGACTTCATGGAGTCGAGTTGCAGACTCCAATCCGGACTACGACATACTTTATGAGGTCCGCTTGCTCTCGCGAGTTCGCTTCTCTTTGTATATGCCATTGTAGCACGTGTGTAGCCCTACTCGTAAGGGCCATGATGACTTGACGTCATCCCCACCTTCCTCCGGTTTATCACCGGCAGTCTCCTTTGAGTTCCCGCCATCACGCGCTGGCAACAAAGGATAAGGGTTGCGCTCGTTGCGGGACTTAACCCAACATTTCACAACACGAGCTGACGACAGCCATGCAGCACCTGTCTCAGAGTTCCCGAAGGCACTAAGCTATCTCTAGCGAATTCTCTGGATGTCAAGAGTAGGTAAGGTTCTTCGCGTTGCATCGAATTAAACCACATGCTCCACCGCTTGTGCGGGCCCCCGTCAATTCATTTGAGTTTTAACCTTGCGGCCGTACTCCCCAGGCGGTCGATTTAACGCGTTAGCTCCGGAAGCCACGGGTCAAGCCCACAACCTCCAAATCGACATCGTTTACAGCGTGGACTACCAGGGTATCTAATCCTGTTTGCTCCCCACGCTTTCGCACCTGAGCGTCAGTCTTTGTCCAGGGGGCCGCCTTCGCCACCGGTATTCCTCCAGATCTCTACGCATTTCACCGCTACACCTGGAATTCTACCCCCCTCTACAAGACTCTAGCTTGCCAGTTTCAAATGCAGTTCCCAAGTTAAGCTCGGGGATTTCACATCTGACTTAACAAACCGCCTGCGTGCGCTTTACGCCCAGTAATTCCGATTAACGCTTGCACCCTCCGTATTACCGCGGCTGCTGGCACGGAGTTAGCCGGTGCTTCTTCTGCGAGTAACGTCAATGCACAGTGCTATTAACACTGAACCCTTCCTCCTCGCTGAAAGTGCTTTACAACCCGAAGGCCTTCTTCACACACGCGGCATGGCTGCATCAGGCTTGCGCCCATTGTGCAATATTCCCCACTGCTGCCTCCCGTAGGAGTCTGGACCGTGTCTCAGTTCCAGTGTGGCTGGTCATCCTCTCAGACCAGCTAGGGATCGTCGCCTAGGTGAGCCATTACCTCACCTACTAGCTAATCCCATCTGGGCACATCCGATGGCGTGAGGCCCGAAGGTCCCCCACTTTGCTCTTGCGAGGTCATGCGGTATTAGCTACCGTTTCCAGTAGTTATCCCCCTCCATCAGGCAGTTTCCCAGACATTACTCACCCGTCCGCCGCTCGCCGGCAAAGTAGCAAGCTACTTCCCGCTGCCGCTCGACTTGCATGTGTTAGGCCTGCCGCCAGCGTTCAATCTGAGCCATGATCAAACTCTTCAATTAAAAGTTCGATTTGCTTCAACTCGTGAAGCGGTGCTCAAAAATTAACTTTCGTAATAATTCAACTAAATGAATTACTGCTTGGTCACTCTTTAAGACTTGATATTTTTTGCCACCGAGGTGGCTGATATCGTCTTGTGAGTGCCCACACAGATTGTCTGATAAATTGTTAAAGAGCAGTGAGTTACGCGCTTTCGCTTGGCAACTCGAGGTGGCGTATATTACGCTTTTCTCTTTCAGTGTCAACCGTTTATTTCACCCGGTTGCCGCTGTTTTTAATCTTTCCGACTCGTTCACTTCGTGATGTTGTTCACGTTGTTCCCTGTCGATGGAGCGGCATTATAGGGAGTTGGGATGGAATGGCAAGCAAATAAAATCACTTTTATTCTGCTTGCCGTTTTTTTATTCACAAAGCCTTATTTCTGAGCTTTTTTGATGAAAACAGGCAGATCAGCAAGGGTATCGAGCACGGCATCCGCCAAGTTTTCGCCCTCAGCCGTGACAGGTTTGCCGCTTCTCACCAGAATTTTATGCCCGACGCCCGCAGCAATACCGGCCTGCAGGTCTTCGATTTTGTCCCCTACTATATAAGAAGAGGCCATATCGATGTTTAACTCGTCTTTGGCGGTCAGGAACATGCCGGGCATCGGTTTGCGGCAATCACAAACTTGAGCGAACTCTTTTACTGAACCTTCTGGGTGATGAGGACAGAAATAGATGCCGTCCAAATCCACGCCGCGATCGGCGAGAGACCAATCCATCCACTCGGTCAGCGTCATAAACTGAGCTTCGGTGAATTTGCCACGGGCAATACCAGACTGATTGGTTACCAGCACCAGAGCAAACCCCATTTCCTTTAATTGCAGGCAGGCTTCGATAACACCGTCTATAAATTGGAATTGGTCTATTTCATGAACATAACCATGATCGACATTAATTGTGCCATCTCGGTCTAAAAAAATTGCTGGGACTGTCTGTGCCACGTGTTTGCTCCTGATAACAACATATATAGGTGCAGTATCGCATGTTTTAGCCCACAGTGAGAGTGCTCCGCTGGTTGACTTAGACGTCTAGACGCCTTAGCATCCACCGCATACTTCTGGTTTAACCAGAGAGTTACTCATTAAAGTCACGGCACAAAAGATAGAATAAGAAGAATATGATTAAACTTTCTAATATCACCAAGGTGTTCCAGCAAGGCACGCGTTCAATCGTCGCGCTGTCGGACGTGAATCTTCACGTTCCTGCTGGGCAGATTTACGGCGTGATTGGAGCTTCTGGTGCAGGGAAAAGCACCCTAATCCGCTGTGTTAATTTGCTGGAACGCCCAACTAAGGGTCAGGTTATCGTTGATGGCCAAGATCTGATGGCATTCTCTGAGAAAGCGCTGACTCGCGCTCGCCGGCAGATTGGCATGATTTTTCAGCACTTTAACCTGCTCTCTTCTCGTACTGTCTTCGGCAACGTGGCTTTGCCGTTGGAGCTGGATAACCTCTCCTCTGGCGAGATTCAAAAACGCGTTAGCGAATTGCTGAAATTGGTCGGTCTGGAAGATAAGCATGATGCTTACCCGGCCAATTTGTCCGGCGGCCAGAAACAGCGTGTGGCTATCGCGCGTGCTTTGGCCAGCAATCCTAAGGTGCTGTTGTGCGATGAAGCCACCAGCGCGCTGGACCCGGCAACCACGCGTTCTATTCTGGAATTGCTGAAAGACATCAACCGCCGTCTGGGCCTGACTATCTTGTTGATCACCCATGAGATGGACGTGGTAAAACGTATCTGTGATCAGGTGGCGGTGATCAGCAACGGCCAGCTTATCGAACAAGATAAAGTTAGCGAGATGTTCTCTCATCCGAAAACGCCGCTGGCACAGCAGTTTATTCAATCCACGCTGCATCTGGATATTCCTGATGACTACGCCGATCGGCTGGTTGCTCAGCCCGCTGCCGATCTGGTTCCTTTATTGCGTCTGGAATTTACCGGCCAGTCGGTAGATGCTCCGCTATTATCTGAAGTGGTTCGTCGCTTCAACATTAACAACAATATTATTAGTGCTCAGATGGATTACGCCGGTGGCGTCAAATTCGGCATCATGTTGACCGAAATGCACGGTGAAGAAGCGAGTACGCAGGCTGCGATTGAGTTCTTGCAGCAGAATCAAGTGAAAGTAGAGGTGCTCGGTTATGTCTGAGGCAATGATGTGGTTAATGGGCCGAGGCATCTGGGAAACCGTTGTAATGACGCTGACCTCCGGCTTCTTTGGTTTTGTACTTGGTTTGCCTTTTGGCGTGCTTCTGTATGTCACTCGCCCTGGTCAAATCGCTGAGAATAAGAAGGTCTATCGCGTCATGTCTGCGGTGGTGAATATTTTCCGTTCGATTCCTTTCATTATTCTCTTAGTCTGGATGATTCCATTCACGCGAATGATTGTTGGGACATCAATCGGTCTGCAAGCAGCCATCGTGCCTTTAACCGTGGGCGCTGCGCCGTTTATCGCGCGTATGGTTGAGAATGCGCTGTTGGAAATTCCTAGCGGTTTGGTGGAAGCGGCTCGCGCTATGGGTGCAACACCGATGCAAATCATCCGCAAAGTCTTGCTGCCAGAAGCACTGCCGGGCTTAGTCAATGCAGCGACTATCACGCTCATCACGCTGGTTGGTTATTCAGCCATGGGTGGCGCAGTGGGTGCTGGCGGTCTGGGCCAGATTGGTTATCAGTATGGTTACATCGGATATGATGCCACCGTCATGAATACAGTATTGATTTTGTTAGTCGTATTGGTTTATCTGATTCAGTTTTGTGGCGACCGCATTGTGAAAGCGGTAACCCACAAGTAAAGCAGCACGGTTCTACCTTAAAAACATTGCGAATAATTTATCTCCCTTATAGAGGAAAGGATATGTCTACAAAATTCAAATCGATTGCAGTTGTCGGCGCGCTTTTGGGAACGCTGGCTCTGGTAGGATGCGGGCCGAAAGAACAAGATCCAAACCATATCAAAGTGGGTGTGATCGTGGGTTCTGAGCAGCAAGTAGCTGAAGTCGCACAGAAAGTGGCTAAAGAGAAATATGGTCTGGACGTTGAGCTGGTAACTTTCAATGACTATGTTCTGCCGAACGAAGCATTGAGCAAAGGCGATATCGACGTTAACGCCTTCCAGCACAAGCCTTATTTGGATCAGCAGATTAAAGATCGCGGCTACAAACTGGTGCCAGTCGGTAACACCTTCGTGTACCCAATTGCTGGTTACTCTAAAAAAATTAAATCCATCTCTGAGCTGAAAGCAGGCGACCAGATTGCTCTGCCGAATGACCCAACTAACCTTGGCCGTTCACTGTTGCTGTTGCAGAAAGAAGGTTTGATCAAACTTAAAGACGGCGTTGGTCTGCTGCCTACCGTTCTTGATGTGACTGAGAACCCTAAAAACTTGAAACTGGTTGAGCTGGAAGCACCACAGCTGCCACGTTCACTGGATGATGACAAAATTGCTCTGGCAGTGATCAACACCACTTACGCCAGCCAAATTGGTCTAACCCCTGAGAAAGACGGCATCTTCGTAGAAGACAAAGAGTCTCCATACGTTAACCTGATCGTTTCTCGTGAAGACAACAAAGACGCTGAGAACGTTAAGAAATTTGTTCAGGCGTACCAGTCTGACGAAGTTAACGCTGCGGCGAATAAAATCTTCAACGGCGGCGCAGTTAAGGGTTGGTAAGTTTCATCAGAGGCTAAATTGCCCCTGATGAGGCAAACTCTTTTCTAAATAAATAACAAGGCGGGCTTATGCTCGCCTTGTTATTTTCCTAATACCTTGCTTCAATAACGCCACATTATTCCCCACTACATAGTACAAAGCAGAGGATATACCATGCGTGCTTTACCTCTCTGTTTGTTAGCTCTCTTGCTAGCTGGTTGTTCTGCGACTCACAAACCGCTGCCACCCACGCCTGAAAAGCCAACTCCGGTAGAACCAAAACCTGTAAAACCAAAACCAGCGCCCGTTCGCCCTGCACCGGTGAAACTGTATAAAGATGCTGAAGCTTTGGTAGGCACACCGTTCCGCGATCTGGGTGAAGTCTCTGGCGAATCATGTCAGGCCGATACTCAGGATTCACCGCCAAGCTTAGCGACCGCCCGTAAGCGCATGCTTACTCGCGCGTCCTATATGAAAGCCAATGCCGTATTGCTGCACCAGTGCCAGATTATTACCGGCGTCCCAGGTTGCCACCAGCAAGCTGTTTGCCAAGGTTCGGCGTTAAACGTTACCTTTAAATGACATCATTTTCGTTCGCCCAAATAGGGACCATTCACTCTCCCTATAAAGAGAAATTCGCGGTGCCGCGTCAGCCTGGCTTGATTGAAGATGGCGGCGGAGAACTGCACTTGCTGCCTCCTTACAATCAGGCTGAAGCCGTAAGAGGGCTGGAAGATTTTAGCCATATTTGGGTGATGTTCATTTTCCACCAAACGATGGAAGGCGGCTGGCGTCCAACCGTGCGCCCGCCTCGTTTGGGGGGTAATGCGCGAGTCGGCGTGTTTGCGACTCGCTCAACCTTTCGGCCAAACCCCTTGGGGATGTCGCTGGTTGAGCTGAAAGGCATTCGCCGTCAGGGGCAAAATGTAGTGCTCGAGTTGGGCAGTCTGGACTTGGTCGACGGCACACCCATTGTCGACATCAAACCTTATCTGCCTTTCGCCGAGAGCCATCCTGAAGCACGCGCCGGTTTTGCCCAGTCGGCGCCTGTCGCCACTATGCCGGTTACTTTCTCTGCCAGCGCAGAGCAGCAACTGCTGCTTAATAGTGTCAAGTACCCTCACCTGCGCCGTTTTATCACGCAGGTTTTAGGTCAGGATCCCCGCCCTGCTTACCGTAAAGGTGAGGAAGTTGAACGAGATTACGCCGTCCATCTGCTGGAATTTAACGTGCGCTGGCGGGTGATTGACGATGTGAACCACGTCTTGTCTCTGGACAAAAACTAAATTTCCATCCCTTCTCTTTTGACAACCCGCAGTCGCTGGTAAACTAAACCACTTTTTCACGTTTTGGCTGCCCACTGGCAGCTCGATTGCAATTAGCAGTGCTAACGGAATCAACACAACATGCGTACAACTCAATATCTGCTCTCCACATTAAAAGAGACGCCAGCCGACGCCGAAGTGATCAGCCACCAGCTGATGCTGCGCGCCGGGATGATCCGCAAATTGGCTTCAGGTTTATACACCTGGTTGCCGACCGGTCTGCGCGTCCTGCGTAAAGTTGAAAATATCGTGCGCGAAGAGATGAATAACGCACACGCCATCGAAGTATCAATGCCGGTGGTTCAGCCCGCAGACTTGTGGCAGGAGAGTGGTCGCTGGGAGCAGTATGGCCCTGAGTTGCTGCGTTTCGTCGATCGTGGCGATCGCTCATTCGTGCTCGGCCCAACGCATGAGGAAGTCATCACCGACTTGATCCGTAACGAGCTCAGCTCTTATAAGCAACTGCCGCTGAACTTCTTCCAGATCCAGACCAAATTCCGTGACGAAGTTCGTCCGCGCTTTGGTGTGATGCGTTCTCGCGAATTCATCATGAAGGATGCTTACTCCTTCCACACCACGCAGGAATCCTTGCAGGAAACCTACGACGCGATGTATGCCGCTTACAGCAAAATCTTCAGCCGTATGGGTCTGGATTTCCGTGCTGTGCAGGCTGATACCGGATCAATCGGCGGTAGCGCCTCTCACGAGTTCCAGGTGCTGGCGTCAAGCGGCGAAGATGACATCATCTTCTCTACAAACTCTGACTTCGCGGCTAACATCGAGCTGGCAGAAGCTGTGGCTCCAGCTACTCCGCGCGCGGCTGCAACCGAAGAGATGCGTCAGGTTGCTACGCCAAACGCCAAAACTATCGCCGAGCTGGTTGAGCAATTCCAACTGCCGGTTGAGAAAACCGTTAAAACGCTGATGGTTCACGCCACCGAAGAGAGCGGCCACAAGCTGGTTGCCCTGCTGGTTCGCGGCGACCACGAGCTGAATGAAGTGAAAGCCGAGAAGCTGCCACAGGTTGCTTCGCCGCTGACTTTCGCTACCGAAGCTGAAATCCGCGCAGTAGTCGATGCTGGCCCAGGTTCTTTAGGCCCGGTTAATCTGCCAATGCCAATCGTGGTAGACCGCACCGTAGCCGTGATGAGCGACTTCAGCGCTGGCGCAAATATCGACGGTCAGCACCTGTTCGGCATCAACTGGGAGCGCGATTTGCCGCTGCCACAGGTTGCGGATATCCGTAACGTGGTTGAAGGCGATATCAGCCCAGACGGCAAAGGCACTCTGCTGATTAAACGCGGGATCGAAGTGGGTCACATCTTCCAACTCGGCACCAAGTATTCTCAGGCGATGAATGCCACCGTGCAGGGCGAAGACGGCCGTAACCAAGTGATGACCATGGGTTGTTACGGTATCGGGGTAACTCGCGTGGTGGCGGCGGCTATCGAGCAGAATCACGACGATCGCGGGATCATCTGGCCAGACGCTATCGCGCCTTTCCAGGTCGCCATCCTGCCGATGAACATGCAGAAATCTTTCCGCGTGAAAGAAGCTGCAGAAACCCTGTACGAAACGCTGCGTGCCAAAGGCATCGACGTCATTCTGGATGACCGTAAAGAGCGTCCGGGCGTGATGTTTGCTGATATGGAGCTGATTGGCGTGCCTTATCAAGTGGTTATCGGCGATCGTAATCTGGATGCGGAAGAGTTGGAATACAAAAACCGCCGTACCGGTGAGAAGCTGATGATTAAGCAAAGCGACATCGTTGAGCACCTGCTGAGCCAAATCGCGCGTTAATTAGCGCAATTCCAGCTTATAGCAGCAATAAAAACGCCCGTCTAAAACGGGCGTTTTTTTATGCTTTGCTTTTAACCGTGAGAACCGAGCAGTAAAATTACGGACAGCCTTTGCCGGCGTCGAATTTAACTTTGTTATCAGCCACGACGGACTTCTGCATCACGCCTTGCTCAGTGGATGGCTCAACGATGAAGTGACCGTCCATTGAAACAAACACCAGCTCATTCGGCTTTTTACGCGCCGCAAGATAGCCCTGCTCCAAGGTTTTGTCATTTGACACTGGGAAAACCTTGCCCGTCGCGCAATCGCTGAAGGTGGCGATATCTTCGCTAAACTGCACCATACCGGTCAGCGCCATTGGCGTTTTCGGCATGTCTTGCTTCGTCGGGGTCAGCTGATAATTAAACTGGGAGACAATCGGCTCGCCGTGGATATCCAGCATCTCCAGATTTTCCCCTTGCGGGCGGAAATAGCGTTTCTCCCCCTTGCCGTCAGTCAGCACCAGCTTGTCGGCGGTACGCGCCCACCTACCATAGCTGGCCAAGGCCAAATCGCCATCCCGAGCGCCTTGGTAAGTTTCCTGCAAAATGTACGTCCCATCCTGTTGTAAGAACAGGGAGGTTTTAATTCCGCTACAGTCAGCGCACGGCACTACGCCGCTGAAGCTCTGCTGCATTGCCTCGAAAGGCTGTTCGTGGTTGCTGGCCAAGGTATGACAACCAAACAATGACAACGAACCCAGCGCCAGCACTGCGCCAATAATTAATTTCTTCACCCTTATCTCCCTTTACATCCCATGTCACTGTGGCAAAAAAGGACCCATTCCACAGTTGAGCCGATCACGGCTGCCGAATCTTCCCACGCAATGCTTTGGTTGCGCCTTTTTTAACTTTTCCTTCTACACGACGAATTTTAGACCCTCTGGTGGGTTTCGTCGCTTTTCTAATCTTTTCAACCACCATCGCCTGCGAAATCAGGCTATTGAGACGAGCCAACGCGGCTTCGCGATTCATCTCCTGACTGCGATACTCCTGCGCTTTAATCACTACCACCCCTTCTGCGGTGATTAGGTGGTGATTAAAGGCCAAAAGCCGCTGTTTGTAATAATCAGGCAAACTTGAGGCTTTAATATCAAAGCGTAAGTGAATGGCGGTGGAAGTTTTATTCACATTCTGACCACCCGCCCCTTGGGCGCGGATGGCGGTTAATTCTATTTCACTGTCTGGGAGTTCAAGCTTTCCGGAAAGAATTTGCACGTCTGCTACCTTACATCTTACTCTGCGGGCGTTTTCCATTCAGAGAATTGTATTTCCAAATTATTCTGAGCGTCAGAAAGCCAAATAGTTCCGTCCTGCAACGTGGCTTGCAAGTTCATGTTGCGATTGGCAAAGGCGGTGAGCTTGGCTAACAGCTCGTCATCAATGAAGCGCACGCTTAAATTGCCGAAGCCGCTGATTTTACTCTCAATCGCCGACCACCAGACTTTTGCCGCGCGCTCGCTATATACATACAGCACCACCTCACGCGACTGGTTGCAGCCTTTCTTCAGGCGTTTCTCATCGGGCAGGCCCAGCTCAACCCACAGCTCAATGCCGTTGTGATCGTTTTTCCGCCAGATTTCCGGCTCATCTTCGGCGCTCAGGCCACGGGTAAAGCTCAAACGCTCATCGGCGTGGCAAATCCAGGCCAGCAGGCGCAGCATCATGCGTTGTTCTGTTTCGGAGGGATGCTGAGCCAAGGTCAGGTTGGCATCGTAGAAGAAATTGCGGTCCATATCTGCAATGTTGATCGCCGCTTTGTAGATCGTCGCTTTTAATGCCATTGAAAACCCCTTGATATTAGACGCACAGTGTACTGTAAAGCGGGCCTTAGCGACCAGTTTAACGCTGGATTAACTCTCTCCCGGCTAAAGAGAAAGCTGCATCTGCTCGTTAATAACTGGCATTCTCCTGTGCTATAGTCGTTTAATACTGAGAGTTTATCTTTCTGGGCTTTCATTAGGGTTAATACCCCAGCGGGATACGCTTTTGAAGGAGGACCTATGCAAGAGTACTGTGAGTCTATACGCCGTAAATATGCTGAGATTGCCAGTGGCGACCTTGGCTATGTGCCCGACGCGTTGGGCTGTGTGTTGAAAGCATTGGACGATGTCGCGGCGAATGCCGAACTGCCGTCTTCTATCCGGGAACAGGCGGCCTATGCCGCTGCTAACTTATTGGTGAGCGATTATGTCGATGAATGATGAGTACCAAGCCATCAATTGCGATGATTACGATAACCTCGAGATCGCCTGCCAGCAAAGCTTAGTTTTGACGTTGAAATTGCGTAACGGAGAGACTATTGAAGGTAAAGCTCAAGATCTGTTGATGCGTAAAAAAGTAGAATATCTGATTATCGACGTGGCCGGTGAGCAACGCGATTTACGTCTCGATCATATCGAAAGCTTCAGCCATCCAAAAATCGGCACTGTGACTGTTAGCATCGAATAACGTTTAATATCAAACAATTAAACGCTTAACGGGCAATCTTCGGATTGCCCGTTTGTATTTCAGCGGCCCGCAACGGCTTTGCGCCACAGGATCTGGTATGCCTGCTGGCCCTGCTCTGCTCGCCCCTGCTGGGTGATAAACAGGCCCGGCGCTGCCACCAACTGCTCATTGTAGAACATCAGCGGGGTGCGCTCTCGCTCCCACGGCGCAACGCCAAGCTCTGGCCACAGCTTTTTCAAACTGCGCCCGCCCTGCCGCCCGACTTTCTCCACCCTCCCCTGAGCCGCAAAACGAATGGTGACGGCTTCGTCAGAAGCGGGAAGCCGCAAACCTTCTAGCGAAGAGTCAGTAAGCATTTCGACAGTTAAACAGCCAAGCCCTTCGGGCAGACTCAGCTCTGTGGCGATATTCCAAGGCACAACCACCTCGCGCAGTGAAGGCAGCGAGGCAGGCAGCAAGTAGAGCCTCTGGCGAAAACGCCTGATACTCAGGGTATTGAGCCTGAACTGGGGCTCGGCGTCGTCACGGCAGATTGCCACCTCATCCCAAATACGCTGGAGCTGCTCCCGTGACGGCATTTTCGCCCCCAGCTGCGCCAGCCAGCGGCGCAGCAGAGCCTGACGACGCGGGGAGGACATCGCCAGCATGGGTTCAATCTGCAAACTGCCGTCGCTGGCCTGCAAAGTTTGCAATGACTCGGCCAAAAGTTCATCCAGCAGTGACTCTTGCTCGGCGCAGAGCGCGGCGCTTCGCGCTACGGCCTCGGGAAAATGCGGCCAGCGCTGATAGAGTGCGGGAAGCACTTCCAGCCGCAGGAAGTTGCGGTCGAATCGCGCATCGCCATTGCTGTCATCTTCAATCCAACTAAGATTAGCCGCCGAAGCAAAGTCTTCCAGCTGCTGGCGCGAAAGTGAGAGCAAGGGCCGCAATAAGCGATAGTGCTGCCGGGACGCGCTCGCCGCCATGGATGACAACCCCGCAGGCCCGCTGCCGCGCTTTAACGCCAGCATAAAGGTTTCGCACTGATCATTTAGATGCTGAGCCGTCAGCAGGCATTCATCGCCCGCAAGGCTGCTGGCGAAAGCCTGATAGCGCGCTTTGCGGGCCGCGGCCTCAATGCCGTCTTGTTGGCTATCCACCCTGACCCGAATGACCTCCAGCGGCACGCCCCGCTGCTGGCAAAATGCCTCACAGTGGCTCACCCAGCTATCGGCAAACTGGCTTAAGCCATGATGAACATGAATCGCTCGCAGCGCCATCTCCGGCCACTGGCTGTCGCGCAGTTTGACCAGCGCGTCCAGCAGCACCGATGAGTCTAGCCCGCCGCTAAAAGCGACGCAGAGCTTGCGCTCGCTGCCGATGTGCTTGATTAGCTCAGCGAGAACCGGGTTTGGCGTGGGAGAGTTCATTAGAGTACTCAACTGAGTTCGTAAAGCTCCAGTGGCAAATCGTCTGGATCGCTGAAGAAGGTGAATCGCTTATCGGTATAAGGATCGACCCGCACCGGCTCACACTCTACTCCGGCGCGGTTAAGCTCGGCGATCGCCACCTCAATGTCATCCACCGCGAAGGCTAAATGGCGCAACCCGCAGGACTCTGGGCGGCTGCCGCGCGCCGGCGGGTTCGGGAAGCTAAATAGCTCGATGGTGTAGTGGCCGTTAAGCGCCAAATCCGCTTTCCATGAATCACGCTCTTCACGATAAACCTCGGACATCAGGCTGAATCCCAGCACGTCGCAATAGAAGGCTTTGCTGCGCGGGTAGTCGGAAGCGATGATCGCAATATGGTGGATCTGGCGTAGGTTGAGCATAAAACTGTCCTGTAAAATTTTGGGAGCACGTTACTCAGGCTGCCCTGCTTCGTCAATAAAAGCCCTCAAATGAGGGCCAGGCAAGGCAATTATTCCGCCGGCAGCTTCAGCACTTTCACCAGATAGCGGCCGTCTTCCGTCAGTTTCGCGCCGTGAATATCGGTTTCAAAGCCCGGATAATGTTCACCAATCGAGCAGAGCATGATCAGGAAATCCAGCACCGCGCGGCTCTCCTGGGTGATCATCTCGCCGGGCATCACCACCGGGACGCCCGGCGGATAAGGCAAGATCATATTGGCCGAGACTTTGCCGATCAACTCTTCTATCTCGCACTCTTCAATATGGCCGCGTACCTGATGCTGGAACATCTCATACGGCGTCAGCATCATCTCTGGCAACACATCAAAGGCTCTGATCATCAAACTCGGCAGATCGTGGTGGCGAATCAGCTTGTGAATGCCCTGCGCCAGATCCTGAATGCGCATGTGGCGGTAAAAATCCGGATCTTCAGCATAGAGATCCGGCAGCATATTCTTCACCCGCAGGTTGAGATCGTAAGAGCGCTTGAAGTCCGTCAGCCCGCGCATCAGGCTCATCGCCTTGGTTTTGTCGATGCCGATGCTGAACAGGAACAGCAGATTATAAGGGCCGGTCTTCTCCACCACCACGCCGCGCTCGTCGAGGAACTTAGCCACCAGCGCGGCCGGAATGCCCTCTTCAGCCAGCTGCCCCTGCTCATCCATTCCCGGCGTCAGAATAGTGACTTTAATTGGGTCGAGATACATGTGGTCGCTGTCGGCATTGGCGAAGCCGTGCCAGTTCTGGTCTGGGTTTAGCGGCCAGCACTCGGCTTCATCAATCTCTTCAGGCTGCCAAATATCGTAGAACCAACCCTCAGTCTCTTCGCGCAGACGCTGGATCTCTTTGCGAAAGTGCAGCGCCCTTTCCACCGAACGGTTGATCAATCGCCGTCCCGGATTGCCGCGCAGCATGGCGGCGGCGGTTTCTGCCGAGGCCACAATGCCGTAATTCGGCGAGGTGGTGGTGTGCATCATGTAGGCTTCATTAAAGGTGTTTTCATCATAATCCCCTTTAATGTGGATCATCGAAGCCTGAGAAAATGCCGCCAAGAGTTTGTGCGTCGACTGAGTTTCATAAATCACTTTCCCCGCAATGCGTTCGCCGCTCATGCCGCTTTTACCGTCGTAAATCGGATGAAAATTGGTGTATGGCACCCATGCAGAGTCGAAGTGAATGGACGGCACATCTAAGGTTTTCTTAATATAATCAGTATTGTAAAGCAGACCGTCATAGGTCGAATTGGTGATCACCGCGTGAACCGGCCAGGTTGCATTCTGGGTAGCAGCGACCTTCTGCTCAATGTTCTCACGCGTGAACTCGCGTTGCGGAATGCCGCCCAGGATCCCATAGGCATTGCGGTTCGGCCGCAGATAAATGGGGATCACGTTGGTCATCATCATCAGATGGGCCAGCGACTTATGGCAGTTGCGGTCAATAAGTACGGTGCTTCCCGCCGGGGCGGCGTACATACCAACGATTTTATTCGCCGTTGAGGTGCCGTTAGTCACGATGTAGCTCTGCTCGGAGCCAAAGGTGCGGGCGATGTACTCTTCCGCCTCAAGGTGCGGGCCGGTGTGGTCGAGCAGCGAGCCTAGCTCGGTCACTGAAATGGAAACGTCCGCCTTCAGGGTTTTCGCCCCAAAGAAGTCATAAAACAGCGTTCCCACCGGGCTTTTCAGAAATGCCGTCCCGGCCATATGGCCCGGTGTACAGAAGGTGTATTTCCCCTCTTCGACATAGCGGAACAGCGCCTTGGTCAGCGGCGGCGTGATGGCATCAATGTATTCGTCGGTATATTGGCGAATGCGATTGGCAATGTCTTCAGCGGCGTTCAAGGCATATTCGAAGAAGTAGATCACCATGCGCATGTCGTTGACGGTGACGTCGAGCGACGAGTGGGTATTGATGAAGCCGTACAGCGGCAGGTACTCGTTTAATTCGTTGATTTCCACACAGAGTGCTTCGCTGTGCTGATCCCAATCGAAGATCGCGCCGCAGATCCGCGCATTGTGCTCGATCAGTTTAAGGAGATCGCTCGGATCCCGTGGATAAATGATTTTGAAGCCCAGGTTCGTCAGGGCGAGATCCAATTCGCGGATCGGCTCATCTTTGTAATAGACGCCTTCGGGGCGCAGGATGGCGATAATATTCATCTGACAAATCCTTCTGGTTTTTATATCTCAGATAATTATAGAAACATGGTTAACTTCGCATGTGTACCTTTTCGCGAATAAGAAATGAAAAATCAGAATGATGGCGTTCGCGGCGGAGGCGGGATGGCAGAAACGAAAAAGGCCGTGCAAGCACGGCCTTTGAAAACAAATTGAGCGTTAGGACTTAGCAGTAGCCGTAAGTCATCAGACGCTGGTAGCGACGGTTGCGCAGTTCTTCATTATTCAGAACATCCAGATCGCTCAGATCAGCTTCCAACTGGGCACGCAGGGACGCGGCCATGGCAGGAACGTCGCGATGCGCGCCGCCCAGAGGCTCAGGGATAACAGAGTCAATCAGCTTCAGCTCTTTCAGGCGTGGCGCAATGATACCCATTGCTTCCGCAGCCAGTGGCGCTTTATCGGCGCTTTTCCACAGGATAGACGCACAGCCTTCCGGTGAAATCACTGAGTAGGTGCTGTATTGCAGCATGTTAACTTTGTCGCCAACGCCAATGGCCAATGCACCACCAGAGCCGCCTTCACCAATAACGGTACAGATAACCGGCACGTTCAGACGGGACATCTCGCGCAGGTTGCGGGCGATAGCTTCGGACTGACCACGCTCTTCTGCGCCCACGCCAGGGTAAGCACCCGGGGTGTCGATGAAGGTGATGATTGGCAGCTTGAAGCGCTCGGCCATTTCCATCAGACGTAATGCTTTGCGATAGCCTTCTGGTGCTGGCATACCGAAGTTACGGCGGATTTTTTCTTTAGTTTCACGACCTTTTTGATGACCAATGATCATCACAGGACGCTCACCTAAACGCGCGATACCACCAACGATAGCTTTATCGTCAGCATAAGCACGGTCACCAGCCAGTTCATCAAAATCGGTGAAGATATGTTTGATGTAATCCAGGGTGTAAGGGCGACGCGGGTGGCGCGCCAGTTGGGCAATCTGCCAGGCACCCAGATCAGAGAAAATCTTTCGAGTCAGTTCAACGCTTTTTTCACGCAGGCGCTCAACTTCTTCGTCCAGATTAATATCCAATTTTTCGTCTTGACGGCTGACTGCAGTCAGCGAGTCAATTTTCGCTTCCAGCTCCGCAATCGGCTGTTCAAAATCCAGAAAATTCAGACTCATAGCATTCCTATTTTAGTCAAATTCCAGTTCCACCTGCTCGGTACCTACAAGCGTTCGCAGATCCAGCAACAGTTTATCGGTCGGCGTTACACGCCACGTTGCACCGAATCGTAGCCGGGCACGCGCATTTTCTCGTTGGTAGTACAGATGTACTGGTATCGTCCCCGATCGGTGAGGTTCCAACGATTGGCGGAGACGGTTTAAAAGCTGGTCATCAATTTGCCTGTCAGTCAGCGAGATAGCAAGACCGCGAGCATATTTTTCACGTGCTTCACTGATGTCCATAACGTCGCGGGCCATCATTTTAAGCCCGCCGCTGAAGTCATCAAAGCTGACCTGTCCAGTGGCGATAAGGATACGGTCTTTTTCCAATAAATGCTGGAATTTTTCTAGCGCTTCGGTGAACAACATTACTTCCAGACGACCGGAACGGTCGTCTAACGTACAGATACCAATGCGGTTTCCCCGTTTGGTAACCATTACCCTCGCAGCGATAACCAAGCCCACTGCGATAGTCATTTTGCCCCGGTCGGTCGGGTGCATATCTTTTAGACGCTGGCCGCCGCCGTAACGCTCAATTTCTTTTAGATATTGCGTTATCGGGTGACCGGTGAGGTACAGCCCGAGCGTTTCGCGTTCGCCGTCCAGCACCGTCTGTTCTGGCCACGGCGTGACGTTGGCATAAGACTTTTCAACCTGCTCAGGGGCTTCGGCCAGTACGCCGAACATGTCCACCTGCCCGATAGCCTCGGCTTTCGCGTGCTGATCGGCAGCCTTCAGCGCATCGCCTAAAGAGCTCATCAACGCGGCGCGGTGCGGGCCGAGACGATCAAAGGCACCGGACATGATCAGCTTTTCAAGAATGCGTTTATTGAGCTTTTTCACATCGGCGCGGGCGCACAGGTCAAACAGCTCTTTGAAATAGCCGCCTTCGTTTCGCGCTTCAATAATGGCTTCGATGGGGCCTTCGCCCACGCCTTTTATCGCGCCAATGCCGTAAACAATCTCACCTTCGTCATTGACGTGGAAATGGTACAAGCCGCTGTTGATATCTGGTGGCAGGATTTTCAACCCCATGCGCCAGCATTCGTCAACCAGACCCACCACCTTCTCAGTGTTGTCCATATCGGCAGTCATTACCGCCGCCATAAACTCAGCCGGATAATGCGCTTTCAGCCATAAGGTCTGATAGGAAACCAGCGCATAAGCTGCGGAGTGGGACTTGTTGAAACCATAACCAGCAAACTTCTCTACCAGGTCGAAGATTTTAACTGCCAGTTCGCCGTCAATGCCACGAGATTTTGCACCATCTTCAAAACCGCCGCGCTGCTTGGCCATTTCGACCGGGTTCTTTTTACCCATGGCGCGACGCAGCATGTCCGCACCGCCCAGCGAGTAACCCGCCAGCACCTGTGCAATCTGCATCACCTGTTCTTGGTACAGGATGATGCCATAGGTCGGCTCCAGCACCGGCTTCAGAGACTCATGCTGCCACTGAATGTCGGGGTAAGACAGCTCTTCGCGGCCGTGTTTACGGTCGATAAAGTTATCTACCATGCCTGACTGCAACGGCCCCGGACGGAACAGGGCCACTAATGCGATCATATCTTCGAAACAGTCGGGCTTCAGGCGTTTAATCAAATCTTTCATACCACGGGATTCGAGCTGGAATACCGCCGTGGTTTCTGAGCGCTGCAGCATGTCGAAGCTTTTCTTATCTTCGAGCGGGATGGCAGCGATATCAATAGGTTCGAGTCCGGATTTCGCGCGACGGGCGTTAATCATGCCCAGCGCCCAGTCGATGATGGTCAGCGTGCGCAGGCCGAGGAAGTCAAACTTCACCAGACCGGCATATTCGACGTCGTTTTTGTCGAATTGGGTGACCGGATGGTTACCCTCGGCGTCACAGTACAATGGCGCAAAATCAGTAATTTTGGTTGGCGCGATCACCACGCCCCCGGCATGTTTACCGGCGTTACGGGTGACACCTTCGAGCTTGCGCGCCATGTCGATCAGCGCTTTAACCTCTTCATCTGCTTCATAAATTTCTGGCAGCTGGGGTTCGGCAGCAAAGGCCTTTTCGAGCGTCATGCCCGGATCTGGCGGTACCAGTTTGGAGATTCGATCGACGAATCCGTAAGGGTGGCCGAGCACGCGACCCACGTCGCGGATAACCGCTTTGGCCGCCATGGTACCGAAGGTGATGATCTGCGAAACAGCCTCACGGCCATACATTTCGGCCACGTGGTCGATAACCAAGTCGCGTTTTTCCATGCAGAAGTCGACGTCGAAGTCGGGCATGGAGACACGTTCTGGGTTCAAGAAGCGTTCGAACAGCAGGTCGAACTCCAGTGGATCCAAATCGGTAATTTTTAAGGCGTAGGCGACCAATGAGCCAGCACCGGAACCACGCCCTGGTCCTACCGGCACGTCGTTATCTTTCGACCATTGGATAAATTCCATCACGATCAAGAAGTAGCCGGGGAAGCCCATCTGGTTGATAACGCGCAGCTCTACGTCGAGACGCTCGTCATATTCCGGGCGTTTCTGCGCTCTTACTTCAGGATCGGGGAATAAGAACTCCAGACGCTCCTCAAGCCCTTCCTTCGATTTGGCGACCAAGAAGTCTTCAGTGGTCATCTCACCGGTCGGGAATTGCGGCAGGAAGTATTCGCCGAGGCGAATGGTCACGTTACAGCGTTTGGCAATTTCCACCGTGTTGAGCAGGGCTTCGGGGATATCCTCGAACAGCTCGCACATCTCATCTTCGCTGCGCATGTACTGCTGCGCGGTGTAATTTCGCGGACGTTTCGGGTCATCGAGGGTGAAACCGTCGTGGATAGCCACGCGGATTTCATGCGCGTCGAAGTCGCCCTGCACCAAAAAACGCACATCGTTGGTGGCCACCACGGGCAAATCACGCTCTGCCGCCAGCGCCACGGCGGCGTGAAGGTAGTTCTCCTCTTCGGCGCGCCCGGTGCGGATCAGCTCTAGGTAGTATCGATCAGGGAAATACTGCTGGTAGAACTCCAGACACTGCTCGACCTGCAGCTGATTGCCGCGTAACAGGAACTTACCTACATCGCCCATTTTCGCGCCGGAGAGCAAAATCAGCCCTTCATTCAGCTCGGCCAGCCAGTCGCGGTCAATGATGGGGCCAGCGGCGCCGTAGCCTCGCTGATAAGCGCGGGAGATCAGTAGCGTCAGATTCTGGTAGCCCTGATTATTCATCGCCAGCACGGTGAGCTGCGCCAGTTCGTCACCCAGAATTTCACTTTGAACGTTAAAGTCGGCACCGATGATCGGCTTAATACCGGCACCGTGCGCCGAGCCGTAGAACTTCACCAGACCGCATAGGTTGGTGAAATCGGTAATGGCTAAAGCTGGCATGCCGAGGGACGCCGCGCACTTCACCAACGGCCCCACCTTGGCTAATCCATCCACCATGGAGTAGTCACTGTGAGTGCGAAGATGAATAAAACGAGGTTCGGCCATATCCAGAGTCCAGAGATGAAGATTGAATGAACGCTTGTCGGAATGACAAACTGACTTAAAACGCTAACAGACTTACTGCCCCAGCGCCCGCCTGACGGGTGCGAAGCTGCGCCTGTGGTGCGGCGTGGCACCCAGCTTAGCCAGGCTTTCGAGATGCACCGGCGTCGGGTAGCCTTTGTGTTTGGCAAAGCCATAATCAGGGAACTGAAGATCCAGCTCAACCATTTCACGGTCGCGCGTCACTTTGGCTAATATCGACGCGGCGCTGATTTCCGCGACTTTGCTGTCGCCCTTCACCACGGCCTGAGAGGCCATAGGCAATTTGGGGCAGCGATTGCCATCTATCAGCACCATATCTGGCGTGATGTGTAGCCCGGCCACCGCGCGCTGCATCGCCAGCATGGTGGCGTGCAGAATGTTTAATTCGTCGATTTCGTCTGGCTCAGCGCGTCCAAGACTCCACGACAGCGCTTTCTCTTTAATTTCAATATAAAGAGCTTCGCGACGTTTTTCAGTGAGTTTTTTAGAGTCCGCCAGCCCGAGAATCGGCTTGGCCGGATCGAGGATCACGGCGGCAGTGACCACGGCGCCCACTAAAGGCCCGCGCCCTACCTCATCCACCCCGGCGATACACAATGCCTGAGGATAAACGAAGATATCACTCATCGATTTGCCAACTCCATCACGGCCTGCGCGGCCTGCTCATCGGCATCCCAGCGAATGCTTTCGTGCAGCGCCAGGAAAGTTTCCTGCAACTGATGGCTCTCTTCTCCACCAGCCAATAAAGGCAAGAGAGCGGCAGAGAGTTTTTCCGGCACACATTCGGTCTGCAGCAGTTCTTTGACGATTTCGCGCCCCGCCAGCAGGTTTGGCAATGAAACGTAAGGCGTTTTAACCAGACGCTCAGCCAGCCAGTAGGTGAAAGGCTTCATGCGATAACCGACAACCATCGGGCATTTCGCCAACATGCATTCCAGCGCCGCCGTGCCTGAAGCCAGCAATGCCGCGTCGCTGGCGATCATGGCGTCTCGCGCCTGACCGTCGAGCAGGTGCGCCGGCAAGTCAGGGGCAATCTCCGCCTTGATGCGTTCGAACTGCTCACGGCGCTTGGCATTGACCAAGGGAACCACGATGTGCAAATCAGGGTACGTCTGTCGCAGTTGGAGTGCGGTTTTCAGGAAATCGGCACTCAGCATTTCGACTTCCGCATGGCGACTGCCCGGCAGCAAAGCCAGACAATGAACGCCATCGGGAATGCCCAAGCGGGCGCGCGCCGCCGGTTTGTCCGGATGCAGCGGCATGGAATCCGCCATGGTGTGGCCGATAAACCGACAAGGAACGTTGAATTTATCGTAAAACGCTTTTTCAAAAGGCAGGAAAGCCAGCACCATATCGGTCGCTTTACCTATTTTGAAAACACGCTTTTGACGCCAGGCCCAGACTGAAGGGCTGACATAGTGAATGGTGCGAATACCGCGCTGCTTGAGACGACCTTCGAGGGTGATGTTGAAGTCAGGCGCATCAATGCCCACAAAGACGTCGGGCTTTAACTCGCTAAAGCGCTGAGTCAGGTCTTTGCGGATTTTCAACAGGCGTGGCAGACGTTCGAGAACTTCCACCACGCCCATGACAGCCAGCTCTTCCATTTCGTACCAGGCTTCGCATCCCTCAGCTTGCATCAGTGGGCCAGCAACTCCCACGAAGCGCGCATCAGGATGGTGTTTTCTTAGAGCGCGAATTAAACCAGCACCAAGAATATCGCCGGATGTTTCACCGGCCACCAGGCCAATAGTCAGAACAGGCTTTTGCATTTTTTACCGCTTATTTGCCAAATTACAGGTTTACCAGAGAGTTAGCCCCTCAGCGAATGATGCCGCGCGTGGAGCGCGCGAAGAAATCGCTGAACGGTTTAACCGCCGGGAACTCTGCTGCAATTTCGGCGATTTCAGGTTGCGCTTCTTCCAGCGTTTTTCCGCTGCGATACAATAACTTGTAGGCATTACGGATAGCGTGCAATGAAGATTTGTCAAAACCACGACGCTTCAAGCCTTCGATATTAATACCAAATGGCGTGGCGTGGTTTCCCTGAGCAATCACGAAAGGTGGAACGTCCTGAGCAACGCCAGAGCAGCCGCCAACCATCACGTGAGCACCAATAACGCAGAACTGATGAATGGCAGTCATACCGCCAATGATGGCGTGGTCGTCAATCTCAACGTGACCACCAAGGGTCGCGTTATTTGCCAGAATAACGCGATTGCCGATAACACAATCGTGGGCAATATGCGCGTTAACCATCAACAGGTTATCGCTACCCACTTTTGTTAATCCACCGCCCTGAACGGTACCACGGTGAATGGTCACGCTCTCACGAATACTGTTGCGATCGCCAACTTCAACGCGTGTCGGTTCTCCCGCATATTTCAAATCTTGGTTAATTTCACCAATAGTAACGAACTGAAAAATGCGGTTGTCGCGACCAATTTTGGTCACGCCATTAAGAACAACGTGTGATTTAAGCTCAGTACCTTCGCCAATCTCAACGTCAGATCCGACATAACAAAAAGGACCGATTCGAACACCAGCACCAATAATGGCACCGTCTTCGACAACAGAGCTTGGGTGAATAAAGGCGGTTTTATCAATCATTAATTAAGACTCCCGGCGACGGGCGCACATCATTGATGCCTCGCAAGCAATCTCGCCATCTACCTTTGCGACACCTTTAAAACGAGCAACGCCACGACGCTCTTTAATGAATTCAACTTCCAGAATCATCTGGTCGCCTGGCAACACAGGACGTTTGAATCGTGCGTCATCAATAGCAGCAAAATAATACAGCTCGCCTGGCTCTAATTTACCTACGCTTTTGAAGGCAAGAATGCCGGTGGCCTGCGCCATCGCTTCAAGAATCAATACGCCTGGGAAGATAGGCTTACCTGGGAAGTGGCCCTGGAAGAACGGTTCGTTGAAAGAAACGTTTTTCACTGCACGTAAAAACTTCCCTTTTTCAAAATCCAGCACGCGATCAACCAGCAAAAACGGGTAACGGTGCGGCAGCAGATCCAATATCTCTTCAATACGCAGAGTATGAGTGTCAGTTGTCAAAATACTCTTCCTGTCTAAAAAACTGATGGCATCAATAACACGGCCTGCTTGATCCCCAAAGAAGATCATTAGGCAGGCCGCAAATAGAAACGAGTGCCGCCGGAAGGTGGCATCCACTGCCAATTTCCAGCAACACAGTAGTCGGTAATTTAGTCTTCTTCGATTTTACGCTCGACAGCTTTTAAGCGCTTATTCATCTCATCGATATTCATTACCAACGCAGCGGTTTTACGCCACACTTTATTGGGCTGTAACGGAATACCGGAGGAGTATACCCCAGGTTCGGTGATTGGTCGCATCACCATTCCCATTCCAGTCACTACAGCCTTATCACAAATTTCCATATGGCCGTTGATAACACTGGCGCCGCCGATTTGGCAGTAACGGCCAATTTTCAGACTACCGGCCATAATCACTCCACCTGCAACCGCCGTATTGTCTCCAATCACGACGTTGTGCGCAATCTGACATTGGTTATCAATGATAACGCCATTGCCGATGATGGTGTCGTCCAGGGCTCCGCGGTCAATCGTGGTGCAAGCACCGATCTCTACGCGATCGCCAATCAGCACGGTACCCAGCTGAGGAATTTTGACCCAGTTACCACGGTCGTTAGCATAGCCGAAGCCGTCAGCACCAATCACGGTACCAGACTGAATCAAGCACGATTCGCCAATTTCCACACGATGGTAAATAGAGACATTGGCCCAAATTTTGGTGCCAGCGCCTAATTTTGCATTCTTACCAATGAAACAGCCAGCCCCAATGACAACATTGTCACCAAGCACAACACCTGACTCGATCACCGCATTGGCGCCAACGGAAACGTTGTTGCCCAAGATGGCGGTGTCGGAGATTACCGCACTGGCGGCAATATCTTTGGCCGGCGCTGGCGTGGTATCTAACAATTGCGCCATACGGGCATAAGTCAGGTATGGGTTTTTAACCACTAATGCCGCAGTGCGGCAAAACGGCAGATCCGCTTCCGTCAACACTACAGCCCCTGCGGCGCAGGTAGCTAACTGTTCACGGTAACGGCTGTTTGATAAAAACGTGATTTGCTCAGAGTGCGCGGAATGCATTGAAGCAATGCCGGTGATGACGATATCGCCATCACCGTGCAATTGTGCATCCAACTGCTGTGCGAGATCAGCCAGTCGAATTGAAGACATGTTTATTTAACCTGTTTCAGCACATCAGCAGTAATGTCTTTTTCATTGCTTGCGTAAGCAACAGCGTTAGCATCAACAACGATGTCATAACCTTGTTTGCTAGCAACAGACTTCACTGCATCCTGGATACGGCTCAGGATTTTGTTACGTTCTTCAGCCTGGCGGCGACGGTTATCTTGTTCAAAAGCCTGAGCTTTTGTAGAGAAATCTTCGCGCTGAGCCATAACGTCTTTTTCAAGCTTGCTGCGATCGCTGGCTTTCATGGTAGAGCCGTCACGCTGTAGTCTCTGCATTTTAGTCTGCAGATCACGTTCTTGAGCTTGCAACTGAGTTGCACGGCCTTTGAACTCGTTTTCCAACTGTTTTGCAACAGCATCACGTGCTGGCATTTGTTGGAAGATGCTCTGAACGTTAACAACAGCAATTTTGTCAGCAGCTTGGACGCTTACTGAAGAAGCCATAACTAAACCGAGGCCGGCGGCATATAACCACTTTTTCACTATAAACTCCTTCCATCACCCGTTGTGCCATATGGCACGATAATTACACAATAAGAATGAGTTTATAAAACAACTTCACGGGCGTTTTGCCCGTGAGCTGATAAAAACTCAAACATTGTAGCCCTCATAGCATTGAGAGCCACGAATGTGTTACCACGTTTTACCGATGTTAAATTGGAACTGTTCCGCTTTATCACCATCGTAATCTTTGATAGGTCGTGCGTAAGAGAACACCAATGGCCCTAATGGAGACTGCCATTGCAACGCCAGACCTGTAGAAACACGGAAGTTGTTCGGATCACTGTAATCAGGAACGCCTGCAGCTTCAGTTTGCGCAGTGTTCTTCCAATTGGTATCCCAAACAGTACCGCCATCAACAAACACAGAAGTACGCACTGAGTTTGAATATTTCTCACTGATAAACGGTGTAGGCACGACCAACTCAGCACTTAACACGGCCATGGCGTTACCGCCGACAGCATCGTCAGAGTTGTTTACAGCACAGTTGCTGTAAGAGGTGCTACCCGCAGCACAGTTATAGTATGCCGCTTTAGGACCGATAGTATTCGAACGGAAACCACGGACGCTGCTTGAGCCACCCGCGTAGAAGTTATCGTAGAACGGTACTTCTTTCCCGCCGATACCATCTGCATAACCCGCGCGAGCACGACCCAGTAATACCCACTGACGGTTTTCGCTCAGAGGGAAGTACGTTGTTGAGTCGAACGTAATCTTGTAGTACTCGTTATCCGAGCCAGGCACTGTCACTTTGCCGTTCAGGCTAGCTTTGGTACCTGAAGTCGGGAAGTACCCACGGTCAAGGTCGTTATAACCCCAACCCAGGTTCGCAAAGAAGTCGTTCGCGCTGAAGTCTGCATCAGACGTGGTATCTGTACCCACGGTGACTGGCGGGTTGATACCCACAGAGTTCAGATAGCGGAACATACTTACCTGCGGTTCCATATTGGACAGGTCGTTATGTACGTAATCCAGGCCCAAGCGCAATGAGTTATTTTCATTGATTGGGAAGCCGAGCGTACTGCCTATGCCATAACTCTTGTTGGTATAGTCAGACAGGTCGGCGTTATCAGCTTTAAAGTCGTTATAGAAGATACGACCGCCCAAGCTCACACCGTCTACGGTGAAGTAAGGGTCGGTAACAGTGAATTCTGTATACGTCTGATAATCGTTTTTAGTTCCGCTGATCCCAACAGAATAACCAGAACCTAACCAGTTATCTTGTTGAACACCGACCTGGAAGCTCACGCCACTCTCGGTGCCGTAACCTACGCCAAAGTTAAAGGTACCGGTGTTACGCTCTTTAACTTTATAGACCACGTCGACCTGATCTGGGGTACCCGGTACGCGCTGAGTATCAACATCAACGGTATCGAAATAGCCTAGACGGTTAAGACGCTCTTTGCCTTTATCAACCAGATCATTACCAAGCCACGCACCTTCCATCTGACGCATTTCACGGCGCAAGACGCTGTCTTTACTGGTGTCGTTGCCTTCGAAGCGAATGTGACGCACATAGAAACGGTTACCCGCGTCTACGCTAACGTGCAGCTTAACGGTTTTGTCGGCATCATTGATTTCAGGCTGAGTCTGTACGCGCGGATAAGCGTAACCATAACGGCCCAACATCTGCTTGATGTCGTTTTCCATTTTGGTGACTTTCGCGCCGTTATACAGCTCGCCTTTGTCGATCTTGGTCAGGCTTTCAACTTCGGCAGAGTGGCCGGCCATATTGCCGTTAACTTCAACGCCTGAAAGCTTGTACTGATCGCCTTCAGTGATGTTAAGGGTAATATAAATGCCTTTTTTATCTGGCGTCAGGCTGACCTGAGTTGAATCGATGTTGAAACGGGCGTAACCGCGATCCAGATAGAAGCTGCGCAGGGTTTCGAGGTCACCCGCCAATTTTTGTTTCTGGTATTTGCGATCGCCCACCACGTTCCACCATGGCACCTCGTCACGCAGCTGGAAGCGAGCAATAAGCTCATCCGTACTGAACGCGTGGTTACCCACGATGTTGATCTGCTGAATTTTTGCAGAAACACCTTCGGTGAAGACCAATTTCAAATCAACGCGGTTACGCGGCAAAGGCGTAACAACAGCCTTCACGGACGCGCTGTATTTACCGACGCTGTAGTAGAAATCTTCGAGACCTTTCTCGATGCTGGTTAATGTTGTTCGATCAAGCGCTTCGCCAACCCGGACACCAGAGGCCTCCAGGTTTTCTTTCAGCATGTCGTCTTTCACAGATTTATTACCTGAGAAAGTGATGCTGGCGATTGTAGGACGCTCTTTGACCTGAACAATCAAGGTATCACCATCACGCAGAACGCGAACGTCCTCAAAGTTGCCAGTGGCAAACAATGCGCGAATAGTATTACTGATGTCGTCGTCGGTGATGGTATCACCAACGCGAACCGGCATATTGAGTAACGCCGCACCGACGGCAACTCGCTGCAGGCCTTCGAAATGAATGTCTTTCACCACGAAACCATCTGCACCGTATACGGTGGCGCTGCCAAACAGCAGCGACGCTATGAGCAACTTTTTGATCGCCATCGTTGTTATGCGTTCTTCCTAACCTAATCCCCAGCCTTAAAGACGGGAGAAATCATTGAAAAGTGCAAGCCCCATTACCATCACCAGCACTATCGCGCCGATACGGTAACTGAAGTTTTGAACTCGCTCGGAAACTGGCCCACCCTTTAGCTTCTCGATAGCTAAAAACACCAGGTGTCCACCATCTAACACTGGCAACGGAAAAAGGTTCACGATACCGAGATTGACACTGATAAGTGCCAAAAACATCAGGTAGTACACTAAACCATATTCCGCCGACATTCCTGCTCCCTGTGCGATTGAAATTGGACCACTCAGGTTATTCAGCTTAACGTCGCCAGTTATTAACTTACCCAGCATGTTTACCGTGAGCTTCATCAGCTGCCAGGTTTTATCCCCGGCCTCATAGAATGCAACAAACGGCCCATACTGACGGATAGTTTTGTACTCATCAGGCAGTGGTATAACTTTGGGCACCACTCCGGCAAATCCTTGTTCCTTCCCTTTGCCTACCGACTTGGAGTCCGGTGTCAGTGTGAGATCAACCGATGAACCTGCGCGCTCAACTTCTAACGCGATAGGTTTGCCCGGGTTATCACGAACCTGCATGGCAAAAGTACGCCAATTCGCCAAAACTTGACCATCGACTTTAACGATCCTGTCACCAGCTTGCAAACCGGCTTTCTGAGCTGCCGAATCGGTTTGCACTTCTGCGAGCACAGATTCTATCTGTGGGCCGCGAGGAATAATACCCAGCGCGACAACGGGATCTTGCTTTTCGGGGTCAAACCGCCATTGTGTTAAATCTAACTTTTTCTCAACAACTTCAGAACCACCGAATTGTGAGACACCTAAAGTTGTCTGATTGTTTCCGATCTCACCGATTAAAGACAAACGAACTGAATCCCAATCAGGCGTTTCGATGCCATCGATTGACTTAAGTTCCATGCCGGGAGAAATATTCGATTGCGCTGCGATGGATTGTGGGGTGACTTCACCAACAACCGGACGCACGGCTGGGACGCCGATAATGAACACCAGCCAATAGGCAAAAACGGCGAAAATGAAGTTAGCGATTGGCCCAGCGCTGATGATAGCGGCGCGCTGCCAAACGGTTTTACTATTGAAAGACTGGTGGCGCATTTCGTCAGGAACGGTTTCGTTACGCTCGTCGAGCATCTTAACGTAACCGCCAAGGGGAATGACGGCGAGAACGTACTCGGTCCCGTGTTTATCCGTGCGGCGCCACAGAGTGCGCCCAAAACCCACGGAGAAACGCTGAACATAAACGCCACAACGACGAGCAACCCAGAAATGGCCAAATTCGTGCACGGTGATTAGCACCCCCAGTGCAACGATAAAGGCGGCCAAACTCCAGAGTATGTTCATCATATTCCTAACGATCCCTTAGAAGACATCCCGTCTCGGACGGATTAATAAACCAGCAGCATTAAGCATGCAAACACCGGCACAGCCGCAGTCAGGCTATCGATACGATCCAGTATCCCACCATGACCCGGTATCAAGTTACCACTGTCTTTTATACCCGCTTCACGTTTAAACATGCTTTCAGTTAAATCCCCCAGCACCGAAGCCAGAGCAGCAATGACTGAACACACCAACAGCGTAGCAGGAACAACATTTAATGGCGCATAACGCCCGAACAACCAGGAAATCAGGGCCGAAGTGACCAGACCTCCGATGACGCCTTCCCATGTCTTACCAGGGGAAACTTTCGGCGCCAATTTGTGCTTGCCGAACAGCTTACCAAACAGGTAAGCCCCAGAGTCTGCGCCCCAGACCAGCAGCATGACATATAGCAGCCACCATGCTCCAGTGTGGTGATTTTCAGCGTAACCGTACTGGCGCAGCGCCACCATACCCCAAAAGAAAGGAACAATGGTCAATAAACCGAAGGCTAAACGTAATATGCGCGATCCGCGCCAAAATGAGGCAGATTTAGGGTAGAAAATAACCAGAACAAAGGCCGCAATCCACCATATAAGGGAAGCCCATAATGAGCCACTCACTTGAGGGAGGTTAATTGGCTGACGATAAGCCGGCATGCTCAGCATCATTGCAATAAGGACAAAGCCACAGAGCACGGCCAGCCAAATGCGCTGACTGCGAGTCTTAAATCCTGAAAGTTGCCCCCACTCCCACGCGGCCAACATACAGATGACTAACGCAACAATGGCAAAACCAAGAGGCGGCAGCATAAACAGTGCAGCGATAACAATGGGGATCAAAATCAACGCTGTGGCGATGCGATACTTCAGCAAAAGTTCTCCCTAGGACGCATTGGCGCCAATAGGTGTAGTGCCCCCGAAGCGACGCTCGCGTTGTGCAAAAGCATTCAGCGCGCCTTCAAAGGTGTTTTCATCAAAATCAGGCCAGAGGACATCGGTAAAGTAAAGTTCTGCATAGGCGATTTGCCACAGCAGAAAGTTACTAATACGGTGTTCCCCACCGGTTCTGATCACCAAATCGACGGGTGCCAACTCGCTCATACAGATAGTGCTATTTAATGCTTCTTCTGTAATTTGCTCAACCTGCAAAGAACCAGCTTCAACTTGACTCGCCAGTTTTTTTACGCCCTGGATAATATCCCACCGACCGCCGTAATTAGCAGCGATGTTAAGCGTAAGGCCGTCGTTATTTTCTGTAAGTGTTTCTGAACGACGGATCCTTTCTTGCAGACGCGCACTAAAGCGGCTGACATCACCGATGATTTTTAGCCTGACGTTATGTTTGTGCAGACTTTTAACTTCGCTGTCCAGTGCACGGACGAACAGCTCCATCAATGCTGAAACTTCCTGAGCAGGTCGGTTCCAGTTCTCACTACTAAAGGCATAAAGCGTCAACGCATTAAGCTGATGGTTGGCCGCAAAACTGACTGCTTTACGGACGGATTTCACACCGGCTTTATGGCCAAAAACGCGCATTTTCCCCTGAAGTTTCGCCCAGCGACCATTGCCATCCATAATAATGGCAACATGGCGTGGCATTGCGCAAGGCGCGTCAGATATCTGTTGCTTTTCGAGGGACATAACGCGTACTCATTTCCTTATTAGGGCAGAACTATGTTAACTGACCGCCAGCGTATTTCTGTGCGCAAAAAAGCCGTGTTCCTGTTCAGGCACGGCTTGCCCTGACTGTTTACCGTTTTTATAGAGTAATCGCATTCAGGTATCGGCACTGAAGGCGCAGTCAGGTGGCGCAGACTATATCATTTCAATGTGATGCGAACAAATTACCGCAATCCGCTATCCGCAACATCATAACGCAAAAGTCTGTAATTTCTGGTGAGCTGACGCACGCGCCGCACGGTCAATTTCCAATACTTCATCAACAGATTGCGGTTCGTTCGCGACAGATTGCTCCATAACTTCGCGATTTATGTTGGCAATGTCGGTAAAGCGAATGTGCCCCGCCAAGAATGCGGCGACCGAAACTTCATTAGCAGCGTTCAATGCCGTGGTGGCTGCTTGCCCCGTCCGGCTGGCTTCGATGGCCAATTGTAAACACGGATAGCGGTCAAAATCAGGCTCGCAGAAGGTCAACGCACCGATTCGGCAGAAATCTAACGCTTCAACGCCGGAATCGACACGATGCGGATAAGCCATCGCGTGGGAGATTGGCGTGCGCATGTCCGGCGAGCCGAGCTGCGCCAAGACGCTGCCATCGTGGTAGCGAACCATAGAGTGAATCACCGATTGCGGATGGATAATGACTTCCATCTGCTCGGCAGAGGCATTGAACAGCCAGCGGGCTTCGATATATTCGAGGCCTTTGTTCATCATGGTGGCGGAGTCGACAGAAATTTTGCGCCCCATAGACCAGTTCGGGTGCGCACAGGCCTGGTCTGGGGTGACGTGGGCAAAGTCTGCCAAAGGTAACTCGCGGAATGGGCCACCAGAGCCGGTAAGGATAATGCGCGATACGCCATTTTCTTCCAAAGAGGCATAGCCAAGCTGCTGCTGAATGCGCTCAGGCAGGCTCTGGAAAATTGCATTGTGTTCACTATCGATTGGCAGAAGCTGGCTGCGGCTTTGGCGAACGGCATCCATGAAGATGCGTCCGCAGGTGATCAGCGACTCTTTATTCGCCAGTAATACCTGCTTGCGCGCTTTTACCGCCGCAAGCGTGGGTAACAGCCCGGCGGCGCCAACGATGGAGGACATCACCTGATCAACTTCATCCAGCGCCGACAACTCACAGGACGCCTTTTCGCCAGAGAGTACCTCTGTTTTTATCCCCTGCTCAGCAAGTATGGTTCGCAATGCTTTGGCAGAAGTTTCATCGGCCATAGAGGCAAAACGAGGTTGGAATTCAATACATTGCTGCGCCATGACGTCCACGTTTTTACCGGCAACCAGTGCAGTTACCTTGAAATCTTGTGGGTTAGCGCGAACGACCGCGAGGGTGCTGCTGCCGACAGAGCCTGTCGAACCAAGGATGGTAAGTTGTTTCATGAAAATACCCGGTAGAACCAGTGCATGATCGCAATGCGCATTAGTCTGAAACCTCTTTGACGGCTTGTCTATGAGATTTAAGCAGCAGGTGGAAAAAGAGAGCGACCACAAAAAATAAAGCGCCGCAAAGGCGGCGCTTGGAGGAAGACAAGTTGTGGATTAGAACTCCATCAACTCGGTTTCTTTCTCGGCTAGTGCGACGTCAATTTTCTTGATGAACATATCCGTCATTTTCTGGATATCATCCTGAGAACGACGATCTTCATCTTCACTGATTTCTTTATCTTTCAGCAAAGCTTTGGTCTTATCGTTAGCGTCGCGGCGTACGTTACGCACGGAAACGCGGCCCTGCTCGGCTTCAGAACGCACAACTTTGATCAGGTCTTTACGACGCTCTTCTGTCAGCGCTGGCAGTGGAACGCGGATAGTGGCGCCAGCAGAAGATGGGTTAAGACCCAAATCAGAGGTCATGATGGCCTTTTCAACAGCGGCGCTGATTGAACGGTCAAACACGGAGATAGCCAGAGTACGGGAATCTTCAACCGTTACCTGCGCTAACTGACGCAGTGGCGTGGCAGAACCGTAGTAGTCGACCATGATGCCGTCGAGGATACCCGGTGAAGCACGGCCAGTACGGATTTTGCTGATATGGTTTTTGAATGCTTCGACGCATTTTTCCATGCGGATTTCAGCATCTTTTTTAATGTCGTTAATCACGTTGCGAACCCTTAAGAACTGGTTACTTGGCAGACCATAGCATTAGTATAGTCCGTGAATACTCATGCCAGCCAAGGCTGGCAAACTTGCTTATGATTTCTTGCCAGCAGTGGCAGGGGGAAGATTATTCACCGCGAGAAATCAGCGTACCTTCGTTTTCACCCATCACTACGCGGCGCAGTGCGCCCGGCTTATTCATATTGAAGACGCGAATTGGCAAGTTGTGATCGCGAGCCAGCGTAAAAGCCGCCAAATCCATCACTTTCAGTTCTTGCTCAAGCACTTCTTGGTAAGTCAGTTGTTCGTACAGCGTGGCGTCTGGATTTTTCACTGGATCAGCAGAGTAAACGCCATCAACTTTGGTCGCTTTTAACACCACGTCGGCTTCGATTTCGATACCGCGCAGGCATGCTGCTGAGTCAGTAGTGAAGAAAGGATTGCCGGTACCCGCAGAGAAAATGACCACGCGATTGTGACGCAGCAGGCTGATAGCCTCGGCCCAGCTGTAGTTGTCACACACGCCGTTAAGCGGAATAGCGGACATCAGGCGAGCGTTCACATAGGCACGGTGTAATGCATCCCGCATTGCCAGACCATTCATCACTGTAGCCAGCATACCCATGTGGTCGCCCACAACACGGTTCATACCGGCTTGTGCCAGGCCTGCACCACGGAACAGGTTCCCACCGCCAATGACCACACCGACCTGAATGCCGAGCTCAACCAGCTCTTTGACTTCCTGAGCCATGCGATCCAAAACGCTTGCATCGATACCAAAACCTTCGCTGCCCTGCAGGGCTTCGCCACTGAGTTTTAGCAGAATACGCTGATAAACGGGTTTCGCATTGGTAGCCATGGTGTCTGTCCTAAGAAGCAATGTGTCGTAATGGGAATCAATCTATACATCATAGCGTTGTTAAAAAGAGACAGCGCACAATGTTATTGGAATTTGGGGCTGGATAAAACGGAACCGCCAATCTTCAGCGGTTCCATTTTAGAGCATCAACTACGAATTAAGACTGTTTAGTCATTGCTGCAACTTCAGCAGCAAAGTCAGTCTCAACTTTAGCGATACCTTCACCAACTTCGAAACGGATGAAGTTGATAACGTCAGCTTTGTGCTCTTTCAGCACTTCGCCAACAGATTTGCTTGGGTCGATAACGAAAGGCTGACCAGTCAGAGAAACTTCGCCGGTGAATTTCTTCATGCGGCCTTCAACCATTTTCTCTGCGATTTCTTTCGGCTTGCCAGACTGCATCGCGATGTCGAGCTGAACTTGGTACTCTTTCTCTACCACTTCAGCAGACACGTCTTCTGGTTTAACGAATTCTGGCTTGCTTGCAGCGATGTGCATAGCAACTTGCTTAACCAGCTCTTCGTCAGCGCCTTTAGCAGCAACCAGAACACCGATGCGAGCACCGTGCAGGTAGCTACCCAGAACTTCGCCTTCCAGAGTAGAAACACGGCGAATATTGATGTTTTCACCGATTTTAGCAACCAGAGCGATACGCTCTTCTTCGAACTGAGCTTTCAGAACGTCAACGTCAGTGATTTTGCCAGCAACAGCGGCGTCCAGCACTTTGTCAGCAAACGCTTGGAAACCAGCATCTTTAGCAACGAAGTCAGTCTGGCAGTTAACTTCCAGAATCACACCGTAGTTGCCTTCGATCTTGGTTTTGATCACGCCGTCAGCAGCTACGTTGCCTGCTTTCTTAGCAGCTTTGATCGCGCCAGATTTACGCATGTTTTCGATTGCCAGCTCGATGTCGCCGTTAGCTTCAACCAGAGCTTTCTTACAATCCATCATGCCAGCGCCAGTACGTTCGCGCAGTTCTTTTACCAGGGCAGCGGTAATATCAGCCATTGTATTTTCCTCGATTATCTCGCTGCAAAAGAGACTTTTGCGGTGAGATATTTCTCGCATTTAAGATAAGCAAAGGGGGCCAATAAAGGCCCCCTAACCAACATATTCAATACCTGGTTAATAAGGGCTCTATACCCGTCATAGTTCGAATTGTTTGTGCGTTGGCTACGTTCGTTCACCCTAGTCACATAGTTATCTATGCTCCCAGGGATTCTCTCTCTTGCCGCCTTCCTACAACTCGAACTATTTAGGGTATATATGGGAGCCTGTCTTATTATTCAGCTTCTACGAAGCTTTCTTCTGCCTGAACAGCCAGATCTTGCGAACGGCCTTCACGGACAGTGGCAGCAACAGCGCTCAGGTACAGATTAACTGCACGGATTGCGTCATCGTTACCTGGGATAACAAAGTCAACGCCATCCGGATCGGAGTTGGTATCAACAATGGAGAATACCGGGATACCCAGGTTGTTAGCTTCTTTGATTGCAATGTGTTCGTGATCGGCGTCGATGACGAACAGAGCATCAGGAAGACCACCCATATCCTTGATACCACCCAGGCTATTTTCCAGCTTCGCAAGCTCACGAGTGCGCATCAGCGCTTCTTTCTTGGTCAGCTTTTCGAAAGTGCCGTCTTGAGACTGAATTTCCAGGTCTTTCAAACGTTTGATTGACTGACGAACTGTTTTCCAGTTGGTCAGCATGCCGCCCAACCAGCGATGGTTCACGAAGAACTGGTCGCAGTTGTGTGCAGCTTCTTTTACCGCTTCGCTTGCAGCGCGTTTAGTACCAACGAACAGGATCTTTCCTTTACGGGAGGAGATCTTCTGCAACTCAGCCAGAGCTTCGTTGAACATTGGAACAGTTTTCTCAAGGTTGATGATGTGAACCTTGTTACGAGCGCCGAAGATGAATGGCTTCATTTTCGGGTTCCAGTAACGGGTCTGGTGACCGAAGTGTACACCGGCCTTGAGCATGTCGCGCATGGAAACAGTTGCCATGATAAAACCTCTATAAGTAGATGCTGGGGTTATGCCTCCACGTATCCCATAACGCCGACCCTGTAGAACGAATTCCCAGAGCACCCCGGCGAATGTGTCGATACGTGTGTGTTATTACTTACGTTAATAAGTACACATATGAGTGAGTGTTCGGCTTTAATCTCGTCCAGTTCCGAAGAGCTGTAGCGGATTGCCGGCGCGCTTTATACCATAATTCACGACCTGACGGCAACTTTTGTTGGGAACTTTAGTTCGCGGAAAATGATAGTTTGGCAGGCAATATCAGGGCTGATACCATAAGTCTAAGCTAATTATTGACGACGTTTTAGCAGAATGAAAGGCGTCAACACAGGATACCCGCAGGATCACCCATGGCAATTTCAATCAAAACCCCTCAAGACATCGAAAAAATGCGCGTTGCTGGCCGTCTGGCTGCTGAAGTGCTGGAAATGATCGAACCTTACGTTAAGCCCGGCGTGAGCACTGGCGAATTAGACCGCATTTGTGCTGATCACATTAATAATAAGCAGCAGGCCGTTTCAGCCTGTCTGAATTATCACGGCTTCCCGAAATCTGTCTGCATCTCGATTAATGAAGTGGTTTGCCACGGAATTCCAAGCGAAGATAAGATTCTGAAAGACGGCGATATCGTGAATATCGACGTGACCGTTATTAAAGATGGCTTCCACGGTGACACCTCCAAGATGTTCATCGCCGGTAAACCGACCATTCTGGGTGAGCGCCTGTGCCGCATCACTCAGGAAAGCCTCTATCTGGCGCTGAAAATGGTTAAGCCGGGCATTCGCCTGCGCACGCTGGGTAAAGAGATCCAGAAATTCGTCGAAGCTGAAAACTTCTCCGTGGTTCGCGAGTACTGCGGCCACGGGATTGGTGAAGTCTTCCACGAAGAGCCACAGGTGCTGCACTATGATGCCGATGACGGCGGCGTGGTGCTGCAAGCCGGCATGGCATTCACTATCGAACCTATGGTTAATGCCGGTGATTACCGCATTCGCACCATGAAAGATGGCTGGACAGTAAAAACTAAAGATCGCAGCTTGTCGGCGCAATACGAGCATACTATTGTGGTCACCGAGAACGGTTGTGAAATTATGACGCTGCGTAAGGATGACACCATCCCGAATATCATTACGCACGACCAGCAGTGATCCCCTTCTGAAGAAGGCGGTTTAAATCTGGTGATCAAGCCGACGCAAGTCGGCTTTTTTGTCTCTTACTGTAAGAATGGGCTGCGCAAAAATGATTGAACATTCACCTGCTGAACAAGATCTTCCCACTCCGCCATCTTCGGAATCTCTTCCCGCGATCCCCCCGCAGCCCGCCTCCCCTATTACCTATCCTGACGATGATTTAACTCGCCAGAGCCTGAAACAGCATATGGAGCAGTTCCAGCTGTGGCTGGCCGATGCCTTTAATGCCGGGCAGCGCGCGGAAGAGCTGGTCGATGCACGCTCCCTGTTTATTGACCACCTGCTACAACGTCTGTGGACCTTTTACGGCTTCGACGATGTGCCGGAAACCGCCATGGTGGCCGTCGGCGGCTATGGGCGCGGCGAGCTGCACCCGCTGTCGGACATTGACGTTTTGGTCCTCAGCCAGCGCCGCCTCAACGACGAGCAGGCGCAGCGCATCGGTGAGCTTATCACCCTGCTGTGGGACTTAAAGCTGGAAGTTGGCCACAGCGTTCGCACCCTCGAGGAGTGTCTGCTGGAAGGCTTGGCCGATCTCACCGTCGCCACTAACATGATTGAATCCCGGCTGATTTGCGGCGACGTCGCGCTGTTCCTCAGCATGCAAAAACACGTTTTCAGCGACGGTTTCTGGCCTTCGCCAACCTTCTTCCGCGCCAAGATTGACGAGCAGAACGAGCGCCACCAACGCTACCACGGTACCAGCTACAACCTCGAGCCGGACATCAAAAGTAGCCCCGGCGGCCTGCGTGATATCCACACCATTTTATGGGTAGCCCGCCGCCACTTTGGCGCCACCTCTCTGGACGAAATGGTGGCCTTCGGCTTCCTCACCAAAGCCGAGCGCAATGAGCTGATTGAATGCCAGAGCTTCCTGTGGCGCATTCGCTTTGCGCTACATCTGGTGCTGCCGCGCTATGACAACCGCCTGCTGTTCGACCGCCAGCTAAATGTCGCCCAACTGCTGCAATATCAGGGGGAAGGCAACGAGCCGGTCGAGCGGATGATGAAGGATTTCTACCGCATGACGCGCCGGGTTGGTGAGCTGAACCAGATGCTGCTTCAGCTGTTTGACGAAGCTATTTTGGCTATCGGGCCGAATGAAAAACCGCGCCCGCTCGATGAGCATTTCCAATTACGCGGCGACCTGATTGACCTGCGCGACGAGTCGCTGTTTACTCAGCGCCCGGAAACCATCATCAGCATGTTCTACCTGATGGTGCGCCACCGCGAAATTAAGGGGATTTACTCCACCACCGTTCGCCTCCTGCGCCACGCGCGTCGCCATCTGAAAACGCCGCTATGCATGATCCCCGAAGCGCGCAGCATCTTTATGTCGATTCTGCGCCATCCGGGAGCCGTCTCCCGCGCGCTGGTGCCGATGCATCGCCACAGCGTGCTGTGGGCCTACATGCCGCAGTGGGGGCTGATTGTCGGCCAAATGCAGTTTGACCTGTTCCACGCCTACACCGTGGACGAACACACGATCCGCGTGCTGCAAAAGCTGGAAAGCTTCGCCGATGAGGCCACTCGCCCGCGCCACCCGTTGTGCGTCGAGCTTTACCCGCGCCTGCCGCAGCCGGAATTACTGCTGATGGCCGCGCTGTTCCATGACATCGCCAAGGGCCGTGGCGGCGACCACTCGATTCTGGGCGCGCAGGATGTCTTGGAGTTCGCCGAGCTACACGGGCTGAATTCGCGCGAAACCCAGCTGGTCGCCTGGTTGGTGCGCTGTCACCTGCTGATGTCGGTTACCGCGCAGCGCCGCGACATTCAAGATCCGGCTGAAATTCAGCAGTTTGCCGCCGAAGTGCAGAGCGAAAATCGCCTGCGCTATCTGGTAAACCTGACCGTGGCGGATATTTGCGCCACCAACGAAACCCTGTGGAACAGCTGGAAGCAGAGCCTGATACGCGAGCTCTATTTTGCTACCGAGAAGCAGCTGCGCCGTGGGATGCAGAACACGCCGGACCTGCGCGAACGGGTCCGTCACCACCGTCTTCAGGCTCTGGCCCTGCTGCGCATGGACAATATCGACGAAGAGGCGTTGCACCGCATCTGGAGCCGCTGCCGTGCCGACTACTTCCTGCGCCACTCGCCGAACCAGCTGGCCTGGCACGCCCGCCACCTGCTGGAGCATGACTCCACCAAGCCACTGGTGCTGGTCAGTCGGCAGGCGACGCGCGGCGGCACGGAGATTTTCATCTGGAGCCCGGACCGCCCTTACCTGTTTGCCACCGTGGCCGGGGAGCTGGATCGCCGCAACCTGAGCATCCACGACGCGCAGATTTTCACTAACCGCGACGGCATGGCGATGGACACCTTTATCGTGCTTGAGCCGGACGGCAGCCCGCTGGCGCTGGACCGCCACGAGGTGATCCGTCATGCCTTAGAGCAGTCCATGACGCAGGCTTATCAGCCGCCGCGTGCGCGCCGCCCTTCGCCAAAATTGCGCCACTTCAGCGTGCCGACCGAGGTCAGCTTCCTGCCGACTCACACCGACAGACGCAGCTACATGGAACTGGTCGCGCTCGATCAGCCCGGCCTGCTGGCGCGGGTGGGGGAAGTGTTCTCTGATTTGGGGCTGTCACTGCACGGCGCGCGCATCTCCACCATCGGCGAGCGCGTTGAGGATTTATTCATTCTGGCGAATGGCGAACGCCGCGCGCTGGACAAAAAAACCCGTCAGGAAATTCAGCGTCGTCTTACCGAGGCGCTCAACCCTAACGATAAAATGTGATACAAAGAATATTAACTTTTTAACACCACTATCAGGAAAGAGAACAGGATGCAGCAACTACAAACCCTAATTGAAGAAGCCTTCGAACGTCGCGCAGACATTACGCCGACAAACGTAGACAGCGTAACCCGTGATGCCGTGACTCAAGTGATCAATAAGATCGACAGCGGCGAACTGCGCGTTGCAGAAAAAATTGATGGTCAGTGGGTAACGCATCAGTGGCTAAAGAAGGCAGTGCTGCTCTCTTTCAGAATCAATGACAACGAAGTGATGGAAGGCGCGGAAAACCGCTTCTACGACAAAGTCCCAATGAAATTCGCCGAATACGACGAAGCGCGCTTCAAGCGTGAAGGCTTCCGCGTCGTGCCACCAGCCGCTGTGCGCAAAGGTGCATTTATCGCCCGTAACGTGGTGCTGATGCCTTCTTACGTCAACATCGGCGCGTTCGTTGATGAAGGCACCATGGTTGATACTTGGGCGACCGTAGGCTCTTGTGCGCAGATCGGTAAAAACGTTCACCTGTCTGGCGGCGTGGGCATCGGCGGCGTTCTCGAGCCACTGCAGGCAAACCCAACGATCATCGAAGATAACTGCTTCATCGGCGCGCGTTCAGAAATCGTGGAAGGTGTGATCGTTGAAGAAGGCTCAGTGATTTCCATGGGCGTTTACATCGGTCAAAGCACCAAGATTTATGACCGTGAAACCGGCGAAGTGCATTACGGCCGTGTGCCAGCAGGCTCAGTCGTGGTTTCCGGCAACCTGCCTTCTAAAGATGGCAAATACAGCCTGTACTGTGCGGTGATCGTTAAGAAAGTGGATGCCAAAACCTTGGGCAAAACCGGTCTTAATGAGTTATTGCGTTCCATCGACTAAACTCAATTTGGCGGGTGAATTTACCCGCTATTTTATTGATGTGATTCCCTTTTATGACGGCCGTTTTTATCATGGGAAACTGTGCCTTAAATCAATGATAATGGCCGTCGTTTCGCTCATTATGACAACTTCCTAGTAGAATCTAATAAAGGTGGCGCTATGTATGACAACCTGAAAAGCTTGGGTATTACGAATCCTGACGACATCGATCGTTACAGCCTGCGTCAGGAGGCCAATAACGACATTCTGAAGATCTACTTCCGCAAAGATAAAGGCGAGTTTTTTGCTAAAAGCGTGAAGTTTAAGTACCCACGCCAGCGTAAAACGATCGTGGCCGACAATGCGGGCCAAGGCTATAAAGAAATTCACGAAATCAGCCCGAATCTTCGCTATGTCATTGATGAGTTAGATCAAATCTGTCAGCGCGATCAGGTTGAAGTCGATCTGAAACGTAAAATTCTTGATGACCTGCGTCATTTGGAATCCGTGGTGGCAAACAAGATCACCGAGATCGAATCTGATCTGGAAAAACTGACCAGCGGCCGATAAGTTTCGACTCCCGCCGCGTTCGGTTGATATAAAAAAAGGTCAGGTGAATAACCTGACCTTTTTTATTGCCGCTGCGACATGAAAGCTTATTTAAGCAGCTGGCCCCATTTTTCAGCCCAAGGAACCGCCACGGTTTCCGGCTCGGCGGTTTCCATGGCATCAATTTCCAGCAAATCGCCAAGACGCGATGCGCCCTGCTCTTGCAGCAAATCATCCATTTTATGGCCGCCGCCGCAGAAGTGATCGTAGCTGCTGTCGCCCAGAGCAATTACCCCGTAGCGCAGTTCAGGCTGATAACCGACGGTGTCGCGGATAGCCTCAAACAGCGGCTTGATGCTGTCCGGCAGGTCGCCCTGTCCGGTGGTAGAGGTAATGACCAGGGCAAAATGGTGACGATAATATTGCCAGGCTTCCAATGTGCCTTCTTCGAACAGTTTCACCTGATGCCCTTGCTTCTTAAGAACAGTTTCAGCCTCTTCTGCTACCAGCAGCGCATTGCCGTAAACGGTGCCGACAAAAATACCAATCTCAGCCATGGTGTAATTCCCTCGTTAATCTAAAAGTCATTAAAAAATTGTTAGATATCCTGACCGCAGTCGGCAGCAAACTCAACCCTTTCAAGTGCAGGGACACGCGCCAGCCAGCCGAAACGTTCTACCAAACTTTGCCAGCGATTATCCCACTTGGCGGTGATCTCCAGCATCTCGCCAGTCACCGGGTGAGGCAATTGCAGATGGCTGGCGTGCAGCATTAAGCCGGGGCAGCCAAAGTGCTCGACCATGCCGCGGTTTTGCTTCAGGTCGCCGTGGGCGCTGTCACCCAAAATCGGATGGCGAAGGTGAGTCATATGGCGGCGCAGCTGGTGCTTGCGGCCGGTCTCCGGTTTAAGCTCAACCAAGCTGTAGCGCGCCGTGTCGTAACGCCCAACCGGCACGGGCATCTCCACCTGAGCCAGCACGCGATAGTGCGTCACGGCAGGCTGAGGGGCTTTGTCAGGGTTGGCGAACTTATCGGCAATCTTGTCCAGCTCTTCGGTCAAAGGATAATCCAGCGTGGCGTCTTCAGCCACATAGCCGCGCACCACCGCGTGGTAAGTCTTATTCATTTGGCGCGTTTCGAGCTGCTGCGACAGCAGTCGGGCGACCTCGCTGGAGAGTGCGAACAGCAGCACGCCCGAGGTCGGCTTATCCAGTCGATGCACGGTAAACACATGCTGACCAATTTGATCGCGCAACGTTTGCATCGCAAAAACGGTTTCATGTTTGTCCAGCCAGCTACGATGAACCAACATGCCAGCGGGCTTGTTCACCGCCACCAGATGCTCGTCCTGATACAAAATTTCCAGCATGTCAGTCTTCTATATTCAGCAAATCGTCCAGACGCTGCAGCTCAGCCAGCAGGGAGTGAGCCTCAGGCAAGGCGACTTCGAAATAAGGCGTAATCGCAAAGCGGGTCGGTAAATCGGCTTCGGCGGCCAATAAAGCAAACATCCTTGGTACCAGCACCCATTGCAGCCACTGCTCGGCATTCATGGTGTCGACGGAGAAAGGCTCAACGCTGTCAAAGGCTTCCGCCTCGGGTGGCACTTCGCTCCACAGGTCCAGCCGACGCATAGCCTGTTCAATATCGTGTAAAATATGGCGAACCTGATTTTCTGTACTTTCTGAACTCATCGCACTCTCTCTGCATTCATTATTCGTGGGCGTCAAAGGCTCTCACAAAGTGGCAAAGCATAGCATTGAAGCCGTAAGGCCCCAACTGCCAGCTATGCCCCTTCTAAGCTTATCGCTAATTCTTATCTATAGGTTTTTCATACTGGTACTTAGCGTGGTCTGCGGGCAAAATAATCCAACTTTACATAACTTGACGCTGACTATGCCTGCCCAACACTCTAAAAAAGCCCACGCCACCCCGGCTAAAGCGATGATTGCCTCCGTCACTGGCTACGCCATGGATGGTTTCGACCTATTAATTCTCGGATTCATGCTGCCCGCCATCGCCACAGAGCTGGGCCTGACCTCATCTCAAAGCGGTTCACTGGTCACCTGGACGCTAATAGGTGCCGTGCTCGGCGGCGTGATTTTCGGGCCTATCAGCGATCGCTTCGGGCGAATTCGCGTCCTGACCTTCACGATTTTGATGTTTTCCCTGTTTACCGGCCTGTGCGCTATCGCTCAGGGGTACTGGGATTTGCTGGCCTACCGCACCTTGGCGGGCGTTGGTCTGGGCGGAGAGTTTGGCATTGGCATGGCGTTAATCGCCGAGGCGTGGCCCGCAGAGAAACGCAACCGGGCTTCGGCTTACGTCGGCATGGGTTGGCAGCTTGGTGTCTTGCTTGCGGCATTCCTGACGCCGCTGCTGCTAGGTGTCATCGGCTGGCGCGGCATGTTCTTGGTCGGCTTACTGCCTGCCCTTGCCTCCTTCTTAATTCGCCGCACCATGGGCGAGCCAGAGGAGTTCGTCAAACATGCCAGCAGCACGCCGACGGAATCGCTGTTCAGCCGGGTCAAATTGCTGTTCAAAGATGTACCTACCACCAAAGCCAGCATCGGCATTCTGATCCTCTGCTCGGTGCAGAATTTTGGCTATTACGGGCTGATGATCTGGATGCCAAGCTACCTGTCGAAGAACTTCGGCTTCTCGCTGACCAAATCGGGCCTGTGGACCGCCGTGACGGTGATTGGCATGACGTTCGGCATCTGGCTGTTCGGCGTGCTGGCGGATCGTTTCCCGCGCTGGAAAATCTTCCTGATTTACCAAATCGGCGCGGTGCTGATGGTGGTGTGTTATGCCCAGCTCACCGATCCTACGGCGATGCTGTTCGCCGGTGCGGTGATGGGGATGTTCGTGAATGGCATGATTGGTGGCTATGGCGGTTTGATATCAGACACTTACCCAGTCAATGTCCGCGCCACGGCGCAAAATATCTTGTTTAACGTCGGGCGAGGCGTGGGCGGTTTCGGGCCACTGGTGATAGGCATGCTGGTGTCGCAAGTCTCCTTCACCGCCGCCATCAGCTTGCTGGCAGCCATCTACCTGTTGGATATCTATGCGACTTTATTCTTGCTGCCAAAACGCCAAGGTAAAGAAGATGCGCTGGGCGCTATTGGGTAAGTTATTGGCAAATAGGCACTGAGAAGGCAACTGCCTGAGCCGCTGAACAGGGCTTGGGCAGAGAAATGCGCGGTTAAAACGAGAAGATGTTGAAAGCAGAAGATAGAGACAAAAAGTTGGGGGCACTGTTTGCACAGTGCCCCCGGTTCGTTTTATAGCAATCCAGCTACCTAAGTGCTCCCTGCTCAATCCCTGAAAACTTTTCCTTTGGTTATCCTAACCAGCCATCCTTTGCATCGTCCAACTTTCATCCTGACGAGTCTTCCTAATATCTTCCTGATATTGATCCTTTAGTCTTCCTGACCCACTCGTTATCCTTTCCGAGCTCTCAATCTCCGTCCTGGAGGTGTCCCTTGTTTCGTCCTGAAACATCCTAGCATGCTCCGATGCTGTCCTGACTCGTCCTGAGCCTATCCCCTACTTTATGAAACAGCCATCATCCTAATGTTCTGTCTCATGTCATCCTTCGACACAGTTAGAATCGTCTATTTTGTGACGTCGAACAAGGTAGCTTGTGAGACAAATGATAGCTAAGTAACTATCACTCAAGGGCAACCACAACCTAAATCATTGTTATTTAAAGGTTGTGGTAATGAGCTGGAGAAATAGCGCGAACGATTAAACGACATATCTTACAGGCCGTGTGAGAGATCTCTCACACGCTTGTGAGCCAATTTGCTTGAATCAACTCGCTGACTTAATCCGGAAAAGCAGGAGAAAGCCCTGCTAAAAACTCTGACAACGTAGGTGCCAGCAGAGTTCGCTTCTTGCTACCAAACTGTTCCAGCACCACCTCGCCGCTAACATTGCACAGCGAAACCATGCTCATTTCGGAGTCAGTGGTAGCCAAGAAAATGGTCGGTGTGAGTTTTAACCGCTTCTGAGTCACCAGATGGCCAATCAGGTTTTCTTGCAGACGAGTGAAGTCTTCCGGGCTCCAAACCTGCAGCAGAGTCAGGCGCTGGTCCTGCCATTTAGCCGACATATCCCCGGCGAACTGGGTGGTATAAAACGCGTGAGCTTCGGGGCGCAGCTGCAAGTCGAGCGCGCGCTCGACGTTGGCTAATGTCTCTTCAGGGCTGAAAACCTGGGTCAGCCAGTAGACGGCGGTGTCGCTGCTTTTCACTACGCAGGGGGAGTCAACGCCCAGCAGATCCTCGCTCGACGGCGGGAAACCTGTCTCTTGCTGCCAAAAATCCACATAACGCTGGGTAAACTCACGTAATGCTACAGAAACATCTGAAGCCATAAATTCTCTCATCTTCATACCGGGCTAAGTTAAACTAGCGTGAAAGGTTTTCTCATATTCTATTGTACCCAGAACTTAGACTAAGGTGACAGCATGTCCTTATATCAGGATAATCCCGCCCTCTCGCAGCTGACATTGGGCAAATCAACGCCTTATCGCGACCAGTATGACGCGTCGCTGCTGCAAGCCGTTCCGCGCAGCATGAACCGCGAGCCTTTGGGGCTGTTCCCCGACAATTTGCCGTTTCACGGCGCGGATATCTGGACACTCTACGAATTGTCCTGGCTCAACGACAAAGGCTTGCCGCAGGTGGCGGTAGGTGAGATTAGCCTGAATGCCAACAGCATTAATCTGATCGAATCCAAAAGCTTTAAGCTGTACCTGAACAGTTTCAACCAGACCAAATTCGCCAGCTGGGACGTGGTGTTAGAGACATTAACTCGTGATCTCAGCGCCTGCGCCGAAGGGGACGTCAGCGTCACCCTCACTCGCCTTGAAGACGTGGAAGGCAGCCCGGTTGGCCGTTTTGCCGGTGAGTGCATCGACAATCAAGACATCACCATCAACAGCTACGAATTCAGCACCGATTATCTGGCACAAGCCGCCGGCGATGAGATGGTCGAAGAGTCGCTGGTCAGCCACTTGCTGAAATCCAACTGCCTGATCACCCATCAGCCCGACTGGGGCTCGGTGCAAATTCAGTATCGCGGGCCGAAAATCAATCGCGAAGCCTTGCTGCGCTATCTGGTTTCTTTCCGCAATCACAATGAATTTCATGAGCAATGTGTTGAACGCATCTTCAACGACATCATGCATTTCTGCACGCCTGAAACATTAGCGGTTTATGCTCGTTACACCCGTCGCGGCGGTTTAGACATTAACCCGTGGCGATCCAACTTCCCGTTCACGCCTGCAACGGCTCGCCTTGTCAGACAATAATGCGAGATGCCGCTCAAGAACTAACCTAACAGTCAGCTTGAGTTGGTAAAAGCCGGAGGACGAGGTTACTGTTAATTCTGAAGGCGTTACGCGGCGTATCTCATCGCCACGGCGCCTTCGGAATCAGCTAAATATTCCTGCCATCAGGATCCGGCACGCCGCAAAAAGCGAGATCCCAAAAATCATGTGCAGCCTTTCTGCCGGCAGAAGTGAATACCGCCCATCGGGCGTAAAGGAGCAACTTTGATCACACATATCAGCCCGTTGGGCTCAATGGATTTGTTGTCGCAGTTGGAAGTCGACATGCTCAAACGCACTGCGAGCAGCGACCTGTACCGCCTGTTCCGCAATTGCTCACTCGCCGTGCTCAACAGCGGCAGCCAGACTGACAGCAGTAAAGAGCTGCTCGATCGCTACGAAAGCTTCGATATCAACGTGTTACGGCGCGAGCGCGGCGTGAAGCTGGAGCTGGTAAATCCGCCAGAAGATGCCTTTGTCGATGGCCGAATTATTCGTTCTCTGCAAGCCAACCTGTTCGCCGTGCTGCGCGATATCCTGTTTGTAAACGCGCAGATCGCCAACAATAATCGTTTCGAAAACTTCGACAAAGAGAACTCCGTCCACCTGACCAACATGGTGTTTTCTATCCTGCGTAACGCCCGGGCGCTGCATCTGGATGAAGACCCTAACATGGTGGTTTGCTGGGGCGGTCACTCTATTAATGAAGTGGAATACCAGTATGCGCGCAACGTCGGCAGCCAATTAGGCCTGCGCGAACTGAATATCTGCACCGGCTGTGGGCCGGGCGCGATGGAAGCCCCAATGAAAGGCGCGGCGGTAGGCCACGCGCAGCAGCGTTATAAACTCGGCCGCTTTATCGGCATGACCGAGCCATCAATCATCGCGGCAGAGCCACCTAACCCGTTGGTTAATGAACTGATTATCATGCCAGATATCGAAAAACGCCTTGAGGCGTTCGTGCGTATAGCGCATGGCATCATCATCTTCCCTGGCGGCGTGGGCACGGCCGAAGAGTTGCTGTATCTGCTGGGTATTCTGATGAATCCGGAAAACAGCGACCAAGTGCTGCCACTGATTCTGACCGGGCCGAAAGAGAGCGCCGACTACTTCAACGTGCTGGACGCCTTCATCAAAGACACGCTGGGTGAAGAAGCCCGCAAACACTACACCATCATCATTGATGATCCGGTGGAAGTGGCGCGCCAAATGAAGCGCGCGATGCCATTGGTGAAAGAGAATCGTCGCAACAGTGGCGATGCTTACAGTTTCAACTGGTCGATTCGTATCGCGCCGGACCTGCAAATGCCGTTTGAGCCGAACCACGAAAACATGGCCGCGCTGAATCTCTACCCGGACCAGCCACCCGAAGAGCTGGCCGCCGCGCTGCGCCGAGCCTTCTCGGGGATTGTGGCAGGTAACGTGAAAGAGTTCGGCATCCGTGAAATCGAGAAACATGGTCGTTTCAAGCTGCACGGCGACCCGGCATTAATGAAGAAAATGGACAGCCTGCTGCAAGGTTTCGTCGCCCAGCACCGTATGAAGCTGCCGGGCAGCGCCTATATTCCTTGCTATGAAATCTGCGCCTGACGCTAAGTGACGCGCAGATTTAAGGGAAACGTAGGGCGGCGCGAGTCGCCCTACTTATTGATGGAATCAATCTGACTATGGCTATACATCTGCTAATTATTGACGCGCTGAATCTCATTCGACGCATCCATGCCGTTCAAGGCTCCCCTTGCTTACTGACCTGCCAAAACGCCGTGGGTCAGCTAATTCAACACGTGCAGCCCACCCACGCCGTGGCCGTGTTTGATGAAGACGATCGCAACGACAGCTGGCGTCACCAGTGCCTTCCCGATTACAAGGCGGGCCGCTCCCCCATGCCGGAGAACCTGTTTGCCGAGATGCCGAGCCTGAAAGAAGGCTTTGCCGCGCGCGGCGTGGCCTGCTGGCACTCCGCGGGGAATGAAGCCGATGATTTGGCCGCCACGCTAACCGCCAAGGTGGCGGGGAGTGGGCATCAGGTGACCATCGTGTCGACCGACAAAGGCTACTGCCAGCTGCTGGCGCCTAATGTGCAAATCCGCGATTACTTCCAAAAGCGCTGGCTTGATATGCCTTTCGTGCAAGAGACGTTTGGCGTATTGCCGCAACAGCTCACCGACTATTGGGGGCTGGCGGGCATTAGCAGCAGTAAGATCCCCGGCGTTCCCGGTATCGGCCCCAAGGCGGCGGTCACGCTGCTATCGCAGGCCGGAAGCTTAGACGCGCTGTATGACAATCTCGAGGCTGTACCAGAGAAGTGGCGGACCAAACTGCTCGAGCATCGCGATTTAGCCTATGCCTGTAAGCGCGTCTCCACGCTGCAAACTGATTTAGCTCTCAGCGGCAACCTGCAACAGCTGCGTTTGCCTGGCTGATGCCGCGCCAATAAAAAACGCCGGGCTGCACCAGCACCGGCGTTTTGCGCACTATTGCCTGAAAACGGCCTCAGGCCAGAGAGCTAATTAATGGTCGCGCTCATCGCGACGCCCACCCACGGCGGACCAGAAGCGGCGCACGTGCACCGTCACTTCTTCACGGTCGTGGTAGAGCTGCTTGGCGTGGATCTCAGCGTTGATGCCGTTTTCTTCCAGACGCTCTTTGATACGTTCGAGAATGTTTGACACTTCCTCATAACGCTTTTTCATTGGCAGCTTCAGGTTGAAAATAGTTTCGCGGCACCAGCCGTTAATCAGCCAGTCACACATCAAAGCCGCGACTTTCGCTGGCTTCTCAACCATGTCACACACCAGCCAGTAGTTTTTGGTACTGGTCGATTTGTAGCGGAAACCGTCTTCACGCAGGTGAATAACCTGCCCGGTGTCCATCAGGCTAGGCGCCATCGGGCCGTTATCAATCGCCGTCACCATCATGCTGCGCTGCACTAACTGGTAAGTCCAACCGCCGGGACAAGCTCCGAGGTCTACCGCGTACATGCCGCTGGCGAGACGCTCATCCCACTCATCCGCAGGAATAAAGACGTGGAACGCCTCCTCCAGTTTGAGGGTTGAACGGCTTGGTGCCTCGGATGGGAATTTCAGACGCGGAATGCCCATATAGAATGGCGAGTTGTTGTTACTGTAGGAATAGCCGACGTAGCAGCAGCCCGACGCAATAAAGAATACGTGGACTACCGGGCGCAGAGGGTTCTCCTTTTTGCCCAAAATGCGCTGTTCGCGCATGGCGGAACGCAGCGGCACGGTAAGCTTACGGCAGAACTTGGTCAGCTCTTTGCTTTCATTGGTGTCAGGCACTTCGACACGCAGTTCGCCGCCGTTAGTGATAACCCCGTGCAGCATACCGACGATAGGCGATACGCGATCTTCCGGCGGCAGGTCTTTCAGCAGCTCACCCACGACGATCAGCTGGCGAGCGAAAATCAGCTCGCGGAAAGGCAAGTCGCGCGCCAGACGGTCGGCGTCTTCCGGCTGATAGCATTCGAACAGCACATAACCACTGTCTTCTTTCACGCGGGCAAAGCCGAAGATTTCCATCTGGGCGGCTTTGGCGGTAATTTCGGCCGCACACTCTTTTTCGAAACCAGAGCGGCAGTAGAGAGCAACTTTATTCATGGCGTTTTGCCTTATTATTCAGACGCAAAGCGCCGATCAACATCAGTATCCAGCCGATCAGGAAGAAGGTTCCACCGATCGGAGTGACAAACACAAATAACCTTAAATGCGACAGCGCCAGACAGTAGAGACTGCCACTAAACAGCACTGTTCCTAGCGCCAGGCAGGCGCTGCTCCAGTAAAACCACAGGTTGCGCTGGCGCTGCATTGCAACACCAAGCACCAACACGGCCAGCGTGTGCACACTCTGGTAGGTTAAACCGGTTTGAATCCAGGCCATTTCGGCCGGTCCGAGAGATTTACTCAATATATGTGCGCCAAACGCACCAAAGGCAACATAGACAAAGCCGCTGATGGCGGCAAAAATCAACATTGAACGACTGGTCATGGGACGTTACCTGTTCTCGTTGTTAGTGGGTGATTCACGTTCAAGCCTGATCGTATCGAAAGCGTAGTTTTTCTTGTTCACTCGCCGCCCGTGCGAGTATCCACTGACGAAAGGCGGCTATTTTACCCAGTTCTGCCTGACTGTCATGACAAACCAGATAAAAAGCATTTTTACTGATTAACACCTCGTTGAAGGGGCATACCAAACGCCCTGCTTCAATCTCGGTTTGCGCCATCACGTTGTTAGCCAGCGCAATGCCCTGCCCGTGAACGGCGGCCTGCACTACCATGGCGCTATGGCTGAAAATCGGCCCTTGCTGCACATTAATATGCTGCAAACCAAGCTGTTTGGTGTAAGCCAGCCAGTCGCGACGAGAAGCATCATGCAGCAGCGTGTGGTGCGCCAAATCTTCCGGCAGCTTCAGCGGTTTATCGCCGAGGAGCAGCGAAGGCGCACAGACCGGCAGCAGATATTCGGCATACAAACGTTCGGCGCGCAGCCCCGGCCAGTTTCCCCGACCGTGGAAAATCGCCACATCCACGTCGTCGGCCAGTTTATCCTCTTCACGGTCAACGGCTTGAATACGAACGTCAATTCCCGGATAAGCTGAGTTAAAGCCAGACAAACGCGGAACCAGCCACTGAATAGCAAAACTTGGCGGCAAACTGACGGTCAACGCGCCTTTAGCACTTCGTGCCTGAAGCTTACGGGTAGCTTCGTTAAGAGCAGAGAATATCTCTTTGATATCCAGATAATAACTCTGGCCTTCTTCGGTCAAGAGCAGCGAACGATTGCGGCGACGAAACAGTTTTAAGCCTAAAAAGTCCTCAAGTGACTTGATCTGGTGGCTTACTGCCGCTTGCGTCACAAATAGCTCTTCCGCCGCTTTAGTAAAACTAAGGTGGCGTGCCGCTGCGTCAAAAACGCGCAGAGAGTTGAGAGGTGGTAAACGTTTTGACATTGAGTGGATACTTATTATTCGCCGGTCAGCAAAGCGCTTCACCGTGGATTTTACTATTAGTTTTTTTAATCCGAGACATTATAAATTGTCCGTTGAGGATGTACAGGCAAAAACCTATAGTGGCGCCACTTCCTAGGCCGGAACGAAAAGTAGATTGGTATGAGGATGCTGAAATACTTTTGGCTTGTGGTTGTGATGTTGTGTTTGCAATTGTCTGGCAATCCGGACGCGTAGCTTAAATGCTACAAATTTTCACTTCCTGTACATTACCCTGTCTGTCCAAAGTGATTTTTTAGCACCGCATTTTGCGGTGCTTTTTTTTGCCTGTCGATAGCATTCTGCGCCAACGCGCAACCTTTACAGATCCCTTGCGTTTTAGCCTTTTAAAAGTACCGACACTATAAAATAACAAAACCGGCAGCATCCGAAGATGGCCGGTTTTGTCGATGGGCATTTTCATGCCACTTTCAGCAAGAGCGCTTCCCGTATTGGAAAGACTCGACTAAGGATTAGTTACCTTTAGCCATCTCTTTCACTTCAGCTTTGTTGATCTGCTGTTTGTTGCCATACGCATCGGTATAGCTGATCATACCTGTATCGTCATCGGTACTTGGCTTCCCTTCTGCAACGATTGTACGACCATCATTGGTATGCATAACATAGTTGCTTGAACACGCAGCAAGAGTACAAGTCAGCAGTACGGCTGAAACTACGGCGGCGATCTTTTTCATCATAGACTCCTTGTTATACCCAAAGTTTTTGGCACTGCTGAAAACAACGTTACAGCGCCAAGTACGAAGGGGATAGATTAAAATGCTTTAGTTGCCAGATAAGTCATCTGACTAATTCTTCTAGCCTTCGTAATTCAGCATAACAAGCTTCTGGTATATTTCCACGGTAACCATTCCTAAAATGAATAAATGCGGAGTACCAGCGGGGATAATTTTCATGTTTTTCAGCCGATTTAAGAGATTTACTTCACTATGACTGATTTCGACTTCTCCTCTTTTCGTGATAATTTTCCGTCACTTACGCACGGGCAGTGCTATCTGGATAGCGCCGCAACCGCGCTGAAGCCGCAAAATGTAATAAATGCAACTTTGGAATTTTATTCTCAAGAAGGCGCGACGGTTCATCGCAGTCAGCACCGTGCTGCTCAGTCTTTGACCGAAAAATATGAAAAAGCGCGGTCGCGCGTTGCGCGTCTGATCAATGCGCCGACAGCAGAAAATATCGTCTGGACCCGAGGCACCACCGAGTCAATTAATCTGCTGGCGCAGAGCTATTTTGCTCCGCGCCTACAGCCCGGCGATGAGATTATTGTCAGTCAGGCCGAGCATCACGCCAACCTGATCCCCTGGCTGATGCTGGCAGAACGCTGTCAGGCCAAGGTGGTGACATTACCTCTTAACGCCCAATTTATGCCCGATGCCGAAGCCCTGCCCGCGCTGCTCAACAGCAAAACGCGTCTGGTGGCGATTGGGCAGATGTCCAACGTGACCGGAGGCATACCCCAGCTTGAGCGCATTATCACTTTGGCCCATGCCAGTGGAGCTCTGGTGGTGGTGGACGGCGCGCAGGGCGTGGTTCACAGTGCGGCGGACGTGCAGGCTATGGACATCGACTTCTATGCTTTCTCTGCCCATAAGCTCTACGGCCCGACCGGCATTGGCGTGCTGTATGTTAAAACCGAGCTGCTTGAGGCGATGCAGCCCTGGCACGGCGGCGGGAAAATGCTCACTCAGGCCTCCATGCAGGGCTTTACGCCGCAGAAGGTTCCCCAGCGTTTCGAAGCAGGCACGCCGAATATCGCGGGCGTTATCGGCTTTGACGCCGCGCTTGAATGGCTAGAAACTATTGATACGGCTGGCGGCGAAAAGTACGCGCAGCACTTGGCTACGCTGGCTGAACAGCAATTGGCGCTATTGCCGGGTTTTCGCAGTTTCCGCTGCCAAAACGCGTCTATATTGGCTTTTGATATTGCCGGCGTGCATCACAGTGATTTGGTGGCGCTGCTGGCCGAGCAGGGTATTGCGCTGCGCGCCGGGCAGCACTGCGCACAGCCTTTAATGGATGCGATGGGGGTCAGTGGCACATTACGCGTCTCTTTCGCGCCTTATAATACGCAAAATGATGTCGAACGCCTGATCGCTGCGGTGAAGTACGCCTTGGAGCTACTCGCCGATTAACCCATTGATATTAAGCCGAATAAAGAGAATTAACATGTTAGCGCCCCATCCTTTTGGACATGAGATCCCCCCCCAGTCGCTGTCCGAGACATTCTCCGGCCTGCGCCAGTGGGAGGATCGTTATCGCCAGCTGATCTTATTGGCGAAAAGAGTCCCCGCGCTGGATCCCCAGCTGAAAACTGCCGACATCGAGCTTTCGGGTTGTGAAAATCGGGTATGGCTGGGGGGCGAACTGGCGGAAAACGGCGGGATGCATTTCTACGGTGACAGCGAAGGCCGCATTGTCAAAGGCCTGCTGGCGGTAATACTGACCACGGTGGAAGGCAAGACGCCAAAGGAGATCCTGGCGAGTGACCCTCTGGCGCTGTTCGACACCTTGGGGCTGCGCGAACAGTTAAGCACTAGCCGGGCCAGTGGCCTTTCCGCTCTGGCCGAAGGCGTCTTGGCACTGGCTCGCCAACACGCCTGACTGACCGGCTTTACGCCATAACACAGCCTTAAGCGGCGGTCTGCTGGCGCTGCGCCTTAGCCATCATCTTCTTCAACACGTGCGATACGGCAACAAAGCCGAAGGTGGCGGTCACCATGGTGGCGGCACCAAATCCTGAGGCACAGTCCATTCTCTTCGGCCCTTCTGCCGTGGCCCGTGACGCGCAGACGCTGCCGTCGGCCTGCGGGTACATCAGCGGCTCACTCGAGAACACGCAGTCAATCCCCAACTTGCCTTTGCTGTTTTTCACCACGCCAAAATCGTTCTTCAGGCGCTCGCGCAATTTTGCCGCCAGCGGGTCTTGAATGGTTTTCGCTAAATCCACGACCGCGATTTGGGTTGGGTCGATTTGCCCGCCCGCCCCGCCGGTGGTCACAACCGGGATTTTGTAGCGGCGGCAGTAAGCCAAAAGTGCGGCTTTGGGGCGCACACTGTCAATCGCATCAATGACGTAGCTGTAATCGCGATTCAGCATTTCCGCCACGTTTTCGGGCGTAATGAAATCATCAATACAGGTGACTTTACACTCAGGATTGATCGCCAAAATACGCTCGGCCATGACTTCCGTTTTCGACTGCCCGACATTCTCACGCAGCGCGTGAATTTGGCGATTGGTGTTGGTTACGCAGACATCGTCCATATCAATTAAGGTGATAGCGCCAATGCCGGTACGCGCCAGCGCTTCGGCGGCCCATGAACCCACACCGCCGATCCCAATCACACAGACGTGAGCCTGAGAGAACAGCGTCAATGCCTGCTGGCCGTAAAGGCGCGCAGTGCCGCCAAAACGCTGTAAATAGGCATCGGAGTAAGCTGCTGTCATGACGGATTAACCTCTGTGCTTGCTTTAAAATTCAAGGGAATGGCTTCTGAATCAGAAAAACAAAGCAGCCCGGAGGCTGCTTTTGATGGACTATTTTAACTCAATTAGGCGCGAAGCCGAAATAATGCTACTTCAACAAGAAGGAACCACCGTTGCTGCTCGCCGCCGGAGCCGGAGCCAAGGTGGTCGCCGGGCCGGATGACGCGCCTGCGGCATTATAAGCAGTAAATAGCGGCTGTCCGCTCTGTGCTGATTTCAGCACCCACACGCGACCATAGTGATTGTAGAAGCCCGCCGAGTGGCCTGCATCCGGGCCAATCCCTTGATACATATCGAAATGCTGGCCTTTAATTGCCCCGCCGACATCCAGCGCCACCATCAAGCGCATATGGTATTTGCCGGTGAATTTGCCTTTGTTGTCCAACTCAGGCACTTCCGCCAACAGGGTGGAACCTGCCGGGATTAGCGAACGGTCAGAAGCCACAGAAGCTTTGGCAATTAACGGGATACCGCTCGCACCGCGAACTGGCGTGAAAGGTTCTGGCTTGAAGAAAACGAAAGAAGGATTCTGCTCAAGCAGCTCGCGAACTTGCGCTTCGCTATGAGTATCGGCCCATTGACGAATCGCCTGCATCGACATGTTTTCACGCGCCACTTCGCCACGGTCAATCAGCACTTTGCCGATACTGCGGTAAGCATGACCGTTTTTGCCGGCATAGCCAAAGAAGGTCAATGGGCGACCATCGCCATAATCCACATAACCACTGCCCTGAACTTCCATCATGAAGTTGTCCATCAGCGAGTTGGTGTAGGCAATGACATAGTTATCGCTTAGCGCGCCGGAGTAGATTGAAGCGCGATCAGGCAGGCGCCCGCGTTTTGGCGGCATGCGATATAAAGGATATTGGAACTCACCCTGACGGGTGTAGCGCGCCTGCAGCACCGGCGTGTAGTAGCCGGTCAATTGCACGTTACCGAAGTTGTCTGCGCCTTCCATCTGATAAGCGCTGATGCCGTATTGGCTCAGCGTGCGGGTATCAGCACCGGCGCGGAGCCACTGCTCCACGGCCTGAAAAGTCGTGTTATTTCTGCCGTATAGCGTGGAAGAGGCGTATTGCACTTCCATCACCTGACTAGCGTAATCTTTGGCATTCACCGGTTTGCCTGTGGCGTTCGGCTCATTAACATACTCGAGCGCATTTTCCAGTCGACCATCTTTATACTGCTGCCCGCGATCGGTCGGTCTGGATGAACAGCCCGCCAATATCGCGATGACCAGACCACTCAGCAGATATTTACTCCAACGTCCTTTCATTATTGCCGCGCTCTCTTGCTTTCAGGGGGAAACTACCGCCAAAACGATAACAAAGGCCCTATCAGAAAGGAATTGCCACCATCGAAAAAAATGAATTCGATCGGGCTGTTTAAAAAGCCATCAGAGTGTATAAAAAGCAGTTAAACAGGCGGTTTATCACATTAATTTGGAAAAAAGGGTTGCACGAAATCTCACGCAGCGTATAGTTCGCCCTCATCGGACGCGGGGTGGAGCAGCCTGGTAGCTCGTCGGGCTCATAACCCGAAGGTCGTCGGTTCAAATCCGGCCTCCGCAACCAACTTAATGCAGATGTAAAAGCTTAAGTGGAATCAAAGACTTACCGATGAAGCAGTACAGCAATGACGGACGCGGGGTGGAGCAGCCTGGTAGCTCGTCGGGCTCATAACCCGAAGGTCGTCGGTTCAAATCCGGCCTCCGCAACCAATTGCAGTATGGATGGGAAGTAAAAAAAGCAGTACATTGTAGTGACGGACGCGGGGTGGAGCAGCCTGGTAGCTCGTCGGGCTCATAACCCGAAGGTCGTCGGTTCAAATCCGGCCTCCGCAACCAACTACAAATCAGCATAAAAGAAAGAACAACAGACACCTTAACGGGTGTTTTTTTGTTTCTGGCGTCTGGAAATTCTTTCAGCCGATCAAAAAAGGCCAGCGATGTTCTCCACTGACCTTCTTATTCTTAAAGCCTTAGCCCATCACCTTCTGACCGACATGCCGCCATCGGCAAAATAGGCCTTGATGCCCGCCAGTATGGACTCCGCAACCTTCTGCTGGAAGTGGCTGGTCTTCAGCTTGCGCTCCTCTTCCACATTACTGATAAACGCCGTTTCCACCAGAATGGAAGGAATGTCTGGCGCTTTCAGCACTGCAAATCCGGCCTGATCGACCTTGTTCTTATGCAGATGATTGATTTTGCCCATGCGCGTCAGCACCTCTTTACCAAACTTCAGGCTGTCGCTGATGGTGGCGGTCTGCACCAAATCGAACATGGTGTGGTCGAGATAGCGGTCGCCGCTTTTACTCACGCCGCCGATTTGATCGGACTCATTCTGCGTCTGCGCCAGAAAACGCGCCGCGGCGCTGGTCGCCCCTTTGGTCGATAAGGCGAAAACCGAAGATCCACGGGCGGCACGGTTGGTGAAGGCATCGGCGTGAATCGACACAAAAAGGTCTGCCCGCAGCTTTCTCGCCTTAGCGACCCGGACTTTCAAAGGGATGAAGACGTCTTCGTTGCGCGTCATGTGCACCTTCATGTTCGGCTCGCGCTGAATCAGTTTCTGCAACTTGCGGGCAATCAGCAGAACGATATCTTTCTCACGGGTCTTATATTTGCCGATGGCACCGGGGTCTTCCCCGCCGTGCCCGGGATCGAGCATGATGATCAACGGTCGCTCGCGCCCCGCTTTGCCATCTTTGGCCGTCTCCGGCGGCAGGGTTCGCGCCACATCGCCCCTGTTGTAATCTTCCAGCAATGCCAATAGCGGATCATCCTCCGCGCTCACTGCCCCCTCTTGCGGGTAGAGATCCACCACCAAGCGGTTGTGAATTCCGGCAACCGGCTTGAGGGTGAAAACGTGCGGGTTAATCTGCTTTTTCAGCTCCATCACCAGCCTGATCGTCGTTTTATCAAACTGGCCTACTCTGGCCTGTTTGATAAAAGGATCATTTTGCTGGATCTGCTTACCTACGCCCTTAAGCACGCTATTGAGGTGGACACCTTCAATATCGATAACCAGCCGATGAGGATTGGTGAGAGTGAAATGCTTATATTTCAGCGGGGTACTGGACTCTAGCGTCAGGCGAGTATAGGAAGAAGCGGGCCAGACGCGCACGGCAACCACTTGTGAACTGGCGGCAAAACCCACCCGGCTGACGCTGAGCATCCACGAAGCAGCTACGCTTTGTAACAGGCGTCTTCGGCCAAAATTGTGATTATCGTCAGTCATGCAGTCTCAAAGGTAAGGGCTCAAAATGAGCAAAAAACAAAACAGCCAAAAAGGCTCAATAGGAAAATTCTAACGAATCGACTCTGCCCTGTCATTCATAAACGGGATTGGCTAAATTTTAAGCTTGTTGATGCTTTGTGAACAAAAAGAGAGATTTCTTACTTGCCACATCGGCATAAAAGAATAAAAATACAGAAATTACGAATAAAAATTCAAATGAGGTTTTGCCGTGAAGGAACGTAGTACTGAATTGGTTCAGGGTTTTCGCCACTCGGTTCCCTACATTAATGCACACCGTGGCAAAACGTTCGTTGTCATGCTGGGCGGCGAAGCCATTGAGCATGAGAACTTTACCAACATCGTCAATGATATCGGGCTGTTACACAGTCTGGGCATTCGTTTGGTGGTGGTTTACGGCGCTCGCCCGCAGATTGATGAAAATCTGGCGGAGCATAATTATGAACCTATCTACCATAAGAATACCCGCGTCACCGACGCCCGTACCCTCGAATTAGTCAAGCAAGCGGCGGGTTTATTGCAGCTCGACATCACCGCCCGCCTCTCCATGAGCCTGAATAATACGCCACTTCAGGGCGCGCATATTAATGTGGTCAGCGGTAACTTCATCATCGCCCAGCCTTTGGGGGTCGACGACGGTATCGACTACTGCCATACCGGCCGTATTCGCCGTATTGATGAAGAAGCGATCCACCGCCAACTCGACAGCAACGCCATTGTGCTGCTTGGGCCGGTTGCCGTTTCCGTTACGGGTGAAAGCTTCAACCTGACCTCCGAAGAGGTGGCGACCCAGCTTGCAATCAAATTGAAAGCAGAAAAAATGATTGGCTTCTGCTCGTCTCAGGGCGTGATCGACGAAGACGATAATATTATTTCGGAACTGTTCCCGAACGATGCGCAGGCTCGAATCGACACCATGGAAGCCAGTGGCGATTATCAGTCCGGCACCGTGCGCTTCCTGCGTGGGGCAGTCAAAGCCTGCCGCAGCGGCGTGCGCCGTAGCCATCTGATCAGCTATCAGGAAGACGGCGCCCTGGTTCAGGAGCTGTTCTCCCGCGACGGTATCGGTACGCAAATCGTGATGGAAAGTGCCGAACAGGTGCGCCGTGCGACAATTAACGATATCGGCGGCATTCTTGAGCTGATTCGCCCGCTGGAGCAGCAGGGTATTTTGGTGCGCCGCTCCCGCGAGCAGCTAGAGATGGAAATCGATAAATTCACTATTATTGAACGCGATAACCTGACCATCGCCTGCGCCGCGCTCTATCCGTTCCCAGAAGAGCGTATTGGCGAAATGGCCTGCGTGGCGGTGCATCCCGACTATCGCAGCTCGTCACGCGGCGAAATGCTGCTGAAACGCGTCGCCAGCCAGGCGAAGCAAATGGGGCTGGATCGCCTGTTTGTGTTAACCACTCGCAGCATCCACTGGTTCCAGGAGCGCGGTTTCCAGCCGGCTGAAGTAGACGTCCTGCCAATCCAGAAACAGGAAATGTACAACTATCAGCGCCGCTCCAAAATTCTGCTGACCGAGCTTTAAAGCAGGGCTTACACTAGGTTAGTGATAAAAAATAACGGGGCTTCTCACGCGTAGAGAAGCCCCGTTTTGTTTTTACTACTCAGGATTGAGAGAGGACGACTCGCCCTGTTCGCTCAGCCGTTCCGCCAGCCCGCTGCGGCGGCGAGTTCGCGTGCGGGTCGCGATGTTGAACACCTTCTCACTGGCATAAAGCGACAACTGCTTTTTAGCTCGGGTAATGGCGGTATAGACTAACTCACGGGTTAGCACCGGCAGGAAATGGTTAGGCAGCACCAGCAGCGTGTGGTCAAACTCAGAGCCTTGAGACTTATGCACCGTCATGGCGTAAGCCGTTTCATGGGCTGGCAAGCGGCTCGGCTGCACGGATTTCACTTCACCGCCCGGAAGCTGGAAGTAGACCCTCAGCTCGCCACTTTCGCTTTGCAAGGCGATACCGATATCACCGTTGAATAACCCCAGCGCACTGTCATTTCGGCTGATCATCACCGGCCTGCCGGCATACCATTTCCCCGCCAGCACGGCAGGTCGGCGGATCAGCCCTTTGCGATTTAGCAGTTGTTCGATGCGCTCATTCAGCCCTTTTACGCCAAACGGTCCTTCGCGCAGCGCGCATAGCACTTGAAAACGGCCAAAGTCCTGCAAAATGCTATCCGGCGATGCGCTGTGTCTGACGCCTTGGAGATAAGGAAGATAGCCCGCCAAGCAGGCATCGAGCAGCGGCTGGAAATCCTCAGTTTCATTGAGCGGATATCCCGTCACGTCCGGCAAGCCTTGCGCCAGCACGGCAGACGCGGCGGCGCTCTCCCCTGCATTGACGGCTTTCGCCAACTGACCAATACCCGACGCCGAATCAAACCGATAGCTGCGGCGCAGCAGGCACAAGCTATCGCGCACGCTGGCGGCGTTAGCCACTTCGGTTGGCGCTACAGGGCAGCCGGTCAAATAACTCAGTTGGGTGGCGCGTTCTGCGCTATACCCCTGCTCTGCAAAGCGGCAGATATCTCCCAACACCGCCCCTGCTTCTACCGAAGCCAACTGGTCACGGTCGCCAAGGAAAATCACTCGCGCCTGCGCGGGCAGTGCTTCAATCAGCCGCGCCATCATCGGCAGGTCAACCATTGAGGCTTCATCCACCACCAGCACGTCAAGGTGCAGCGGATTCCCACGGTGGTAACGCATGCGCTGGCTGCCGGGCTGTGCGCCCAGCAATCGGTGTAATGTCGAGGCTTCAGCCGGGAAAGCGGCGCGCTCGGCTTCGCTAAGAGGTAAACGCAGACTGGCCTGCCCCAGAGAGTCGGTCAAACGCGCTGCCGCCTTGCCGGTGGGCGCGGCGAGTTGAATGCGCAGTTTCTGCTGCGGATAGAGCTGAACCAGCGCGGCCAATAGCTTGGCAACCGTGGTGGTTTTGCCAGTTCCAGGCCCGCCGGAAATGATTGAAATCCGCCGGGTAGCCGCCACCGCCGCCGCAACTTTCTGCCAATCAATCTCGGCTGAGTCTGAGTGACCAAACAGGTCATCCAGAATCGTTTTAAGCCGCGTTTCATCCACGGTCAGTGGTGAAATGAGCGAGGCATCCAGACGTTTTTCAGCACTGAAGAAATCGGCGACCTCGCCCTCGCTCTGCCACATTCGCTGGAGATAAAGACGGTTTTCCTGCAAGACCATCGGCGTTGGCTGGCTGCCGTCGCTGACAGCTGCGTGGCGGTTTAATAGTGTCAGCCACTGCTCGGTATCCGGCTCACCGGCTGTTTTCCACAGCTCGATAGCTAGCTGCGGATAACGACTGTCAAACAGGGAATCTGGGCTGAGCTGGTCCAAATGCAGGCACACGTGGCCACTCCCCGCCTCGCTGCTCAGGCAGGCGGCCGCCAGCATTAACGCGGCATATTCAGTCTCTGCCTGCGTCCCGCCAGCTATCATGCGGGCAAACTGCACGTCCAGTGACCTGAGCGCGCCTTGCAGCAAGGCTTGCTCAAACAGAGCATCTACTGCTGAACCATTTTTCACTGTCACCGAGGTGTTCATAGCTGCCCCTCCAGCATTCTGGCCTGTTCCAGCATGGCTTCATCAGGGACAAACTCACCTCTAAATAGTTGGTCGAGGCATTCGACGAACTCCTGCGACGGGCGACGGCGGAAAACGCCATTACCCGGATGCTCCGGATCCACGCCGCGCAGGAACAGATAAATCACACCACCAAAATGGCGCTCATAGTCATAATCGGCCAGCCGATGGCCTAAATAGCGATGGAGCGCCAGCGTATAGAGCTGGTATTGCAGGTCATAGCGGTGCTCAGCCATCGCACTTTCCATCGCTTCTTCGGTATAAGCACTACTGTCATCACCCAGCCAGTTGGACTTGTAATCGAGCAAGTAAAAACGCCCTTCCCAGAAGAATACTAAGTCGATAAAGCCTTTGAGCATGCCCTGCACCTGCTGGAAGTTAAGCGACGGGCAGCGGGCGGATAAACTGTCGAAATGTTTCACCACGGCGTTGAGTTGCGAAGCCTGAAGCAAGCTGTCGATAGGCAAGTAGAACTGCAATTCAGACTGCAATTTACCTTGGTCAATCGCGCTGAGTTTCATCTGCGGCTCACCGAGCGGCGTGTTTAAAATGGCTTCAATCCAGGCTTTAAGCACGGGTAGCCACTCAGCATCTAGGCCCTGAGCTGTTAGCTTTTCCGTCAGCCACTGGTCATCAACTTCTGCGTCAAAGGCGATTTCTTCGAAAATGCTGTGCAGGAAGGTCCCGGGCGAAGCACCGCGCGGAAACGTGTGGGCGTTCATTTGTGGCTCAACGACCTCTTGCTGCTCACCCGCAGCTTCAACATCTAGCTTCGGCAGCAGGTCTTGCGCCAACGCCGTGCCGTGCTGCTGTAGGCCGGAGTAACTGGTGATGCGCCAGCTGTCTTGAATTTGGCGTTTCATTTGGCGTGCGGAAAGTGTTTTTAGCTCATCGCTTGGCGCGGCCCACGGCGTTTGCTCTGGCGATTCAATAGCGGAGAACACCACATCCTCATTGCTAATGCTACTGAGGCAGGCGACTAACCCTGCGGCGTCGGCAGCCTGAGCTTTCTGCACCAAATAGCCCATCGCCCCGAGGTGTAAATCGGTATCGCCCTGCTTTTTGCGGTTGCCTTGCATCAAAGGCGCAATGCCCACGCTACAGTGGTAAACCGAACGCGTCAGCGCCACATAGAGCAGACGGAGATCCTCCGCCAGACGCTCCTCTTCGGCCAACTCTTTACTTTGCTCATCACTGTTGAGGTCTAGCATGGCCGAAAAGGTGCTGCGGTCGTGGTACAAGCCTTGCTGCTGCTGGCGGAAATTACTGATAAACGGCAGCCAGACCAGCGGATACTCCAGACCTTTGGACTTATGAATGGTCACCACCTGCACCAAGTGTTTATCGCTCTCCAGCCTTAATTGTTGGCTCTGCGATTGGCGATCCGGGGAGGCGATTTGCTGCGCCAACCAGCGCACCAGTGCGTGCTCACTATCAAGCTGGGCGGCGGCTTCCTGCAACAACTCGCCAAGATGCAGTAAATCGGTCAGTCTTCTCTCGCCCCCGGTTGCCGCCAGCAGGTTCTCGGCCAAATGACGATGAGCAATCAATGACTTAAGCATGGGCAGCACGCCGCGCCGCGCCCAGCGCTGGCGGTAGCCGTCAAACTCGTCGACTAAGGCATCCCAGGCCCGCTCATCTTTGCTCAAGTTATCCAGCGTCAGGGCATCAAGGCCGATGATGCCGGTGGCCATGGCACTGCGCAGGGTGCGCTCGTGTTCAGGAGTCAGCACCGCCTGCAACAGCCACAAAATGTCCTTGGCTTCAGCCGTTTCGAAAACGCTGTCGCGGTTGGAGAGATACACAGAAGGAATGTCGAGCGCGCTGAGGGCATCGCGGATCAGCGCCGCCTCTGCCCGACTGCGTACCAAAACGGTAATATCGGACGCCTGAACCAGACTACGTTCACCCTTGGCATTCACCAGCCACGCCTGTTGATTTTGCCCGGCAGTCAGCCAGTCGCGAATCTGCGCCGCGCACTGGCGCGCCATCAGCTGTTGGTAATCACTTACTCCAACTCCTTCCCCCTGCTGCAACCAGAAATGCAAAGCAGGTTGGCTCTGCCCATTTAGTTCAAAGTCGAGCGGGGTATTTTTCCCCGCCGGAGAGACCTGAATAAAAGGAATTTGGGAGAATACGAACGGGTTATTCAGCTGGGAAAACAGGTGGTTAACGCCTTTAACCATGCTTACTGATGAGCGCCAGTTGGTGTCCATAGTGTAGTGAGCACTAACTTCAGAACGAGCGCGCATATAGGTAAAGATATCAGCGCCGCGAAATGCATAAATCGCCTGCTTTGGGTCACCGATAAGCAGCAACCCGCACTGGGGCTGGTTGATATAAAGGCGCTGGAAGATGCGGTACTGCTGGGGGTCCGTATCCTGGAATTCGTCGATCATCGCCAACGGATAACGGCTGCGAATAGCCTGTGCTAACAGCTCTACGCCAGGCTGGTGCAGCGCGGCGTCAAGGCGGCTCAAGAGATCGTCAAAGCCTAGCTCGGCGCGCTGGCGCTTCTCTTTCTGAATGGTGAAACGAATTTCGCTTAATGCTCGCGCAATAATCAAATCGCGCAGCGTCAGAGGCTCGGTGAAGATGGCGTCTATGCTGTCGAAAACGCCGTGCTGCGGAGCATTGCCTTTCTTGGTTTTTTCCAACAGCACCGACTGTCTAAAGCGCTCAAGTTCCTTCGGCAACTGGTAGTCTTCAGTGGCTTGCGCCGCCCATAACCCGACGTTTTCGAGCCACACCGGCAGATATCGTGAGCTATAACTGCGTTTATCGACCCCGGAGTCATTAATGATAGCGGCGATATCAGCCGATGCCGCCAGCCATTGCTGCTTGATGCTGTTAATGCGTTCGAGTATCTGCTGGTGACGCGTCTCAATAGTTTCGTCCTCAGCCGGCGGCTGGCGGAGCTGGGGCATTTCACCATGCAAATAAGGCGATAAGTCACTGAGTAAGGCTTCCGGCCCGCTCCACTCCTGCGAAATCACGCGCGCGATGTCCAGTGGCAGCGGATAGCAATGGCGACGCCAGAAGTCGGCGCAGGCCTGACGGCGCAAAGGTAACTCGTCTTGAACTAAGGTCTGTTCAAACAGAATGCCTGACTCGAATGCGTTGTGAGTGAGCATTCGCTGGCAAAATCCGTGGATGGTGTAAATCGCGGCTTCATCCATCTGCCGTTCTGCCGCCAGCAAAATATGGGCTGCCGAAGCTAAATCCTCGATTTGCGCCATCAGCGACATCATCATCGGGTTGTCGCTCTGGCCCCGCACGCAGGCAATTCTTAGCTCATGAATGTTGCTGCGGATACGGCCACGTAGCTCCTCAGTAGCCGCCTCGGTAAAGGTCACCACCAGAATTTCTTCCACCGTCAAACTGCGGGGAAAAGCGGCCTCCTTGCCCAGCCCGAGCAATAGCCGCAGATAAAGCACGGCCAGCGTGAAGGTCTTGCCCGTGCCCGCAGAGGCCTCAATCAACCGTGCTCCGGTGAGGGGCAGCGTCAGCGGTTCAAGCTTCTGCGGGATAATCTCTGTCATTGACTGTTTACCTGGTGAGGAAATGTTTTCTGGATTGAAGACGTGTTCGGGTAGGTTTTAAACCCGGCCGGTTTGGCATAATCAGCCGTTTTCGCGTCATTGCCTGACACTTGCGAAAGCATCGCTAGGCCGTTCATTTTGATCACCGCTTTATGGAAATAATCCGCCAACTCCTGTTGGGTCAGGCTCTTAATAACCGCCAGCACCTTGTCGCGCGTATTAAAGTCGCTTTCTCCACGGCTGAAATCATTGCCTAAGCGATCGGCCTCTTCATCAAGCGTTTGCGGACGCTGCTGCATCTCATTAATCAGCGCCTGTTTGTACTGCGCAAATTCGTCAGGCTTCATGGCACGCAGCCGTTTTTCCGCCTGAGGATAAAATGCCAAATAGCGCTGATAAAGGTACTGTGGCTGCTTGCTGTTGCTTTGCAGCAGGAAGCCAATCCCCCACTGCTTGCCGACAGGGATTGGGAAGGCAAACACGGCATACCCCAGCTGCTCCTGAGTGCGTAATTGGCTGTAGAACCAAGGCTGGATAATCTGGCCGAGCAGCGAGCTGTAGGCCATGCTCTGCACTTCATCATAGCCAGTCGGAATATAGACCGCCGCCAGCGCGCAGTCCGTGCTGCTACCCTGACGCTGAATATTGACCTTCTGCGGTTTTTTGATTTCAACATGGCTGCCGCGCCACCACTGAGAACCGTGTACTCCCACTTTATTGACGATAGCTTCTGACATGGCCTTCACTTCAGGCTCAGTCATGTTGCCAATCACCATAATCTCCACTGCGGCGTTATGGATAAGGCTCTCGCGGTAGGCGTTGATTTGCTCAAGGGTGATGCCCTTGACTAGCTTTTCACGCTCTTCTCGCTCGGTATAAGGGATGCGGGAAACCAGCTGGACGGGTTGCAGGGCCAACTCAAAGGCCTTGCCTTTATCCGCTGACGCTAAACGTTCCAGATACCAGGACTTAGCCTGATCAAGCTGTTCTTGGGTCGGTTTGAAATCCGGATAGCTGTCCACCAGCTTGCTAAGCAATACCGGCAAACGCTCGGTAAAGCCAGTGGCTGCAAACTGCAATCCATTGTCTGGCGAGGTGGAGAAGCTAATGCCGCCAATAGAGGCCTGATAGCTCAGTTGGTCAAAGGCCACGCCGGTCAGATAGTCCGTCAGGCCATACAATACCTGGTTTTTAGCATTATCCAGCGCCTGAGCGTTGCGGAACGACACCATCACATTGGCTTTGGGCTCTTGCGAAAAATAACGGCTTGGCATGTAGAAAACGCGCAGGCCTTTTTTCTCCACCACCAGCTTAGGTTTGGTCTGGTCGCCCTGCTTATTCACCAACGCCAAAGAGTCAGGAATGTAGGGGTTCAGCGCAGGCAGAGAGAGCGAAATTTGCTGGCTCTGCTGCTTCCATTGTTCAAAGGTCGCGGCGGGGAGCTTATCAACCTGATAAGGCGCATTCACAAAATAGGCCACTTTATTGTGGGGTTCATCAGGGCTGATGTACCAGTAACGAGCATTCTGTGGTGTCAGTTGATCAAGGCGGGCAGCGATAGCCGCAGGGTCAAACTGGTCGGTTAAATATGGCGAATCTAAAACGTGCTCGACAGGCACTCTGAGCATGGTATCAACCAGCCACTCGACATAATCCATATCGCGAGTTAACGCCGGATAACGATAATCCAATGCCATGACGTGCGCGATTTCGTCGAAATACTCTTTTTTGATCCCCTGCTGACGCATCTCATTCAGATAGCTAAACACCGCCGCAATCACTCTGTCGCGCTGAGCCAGCCCTTTATCCGTAAGGGAAATTGAGATATTGAACACGCCCTGATTGCGATCCACCATAGGATCCGCCCCGGCATTAATTCCATCAGCCAGCCCCTCTTTCTGTAACCAGTCCGATAAGGTGTTAGGGCTACGGTTGCCAATCAAATAACTGATATAGGTGTCAGTTTTACTGCGGAAAGCAGCGCTGTTGTTATCAATGGCAAATTCAATGCGCAGCTGTTTACGCGGCTGGGCCGGAATGAAATGAATAATCTCACCCTTTTGCGCCTCAGTAAGCGTCGGAACAGTAATGGCCGGGACGCTGGCGTTGTGGTTGCCAATTTTACCAAAGGTGTCTGCGGCCAGCTGGGCCAGTTCGGGCAAGGGTTTATTGCTATAAATCACGGCCACCATCAGATTAGCCGAGTAATAACGATGATAAAATGCCGTAAGCTCATCGTGTAATTTACTCCCTGGCTTATCTTTTAGCGTATCAAGGTTGCCGCCGGAAAAACGGGCGCTAGGGTGAGCAGGGTTTAGGGTTTCAGCGCGAACTTGCGCCATACGCATGCCGTCTCGGGAACGCGCCATGGTCAGCTCGGCATTGACCGCGTTACGTTCACGGTCGGCATTCAATGGGTCGAGCAGCGGCTCGGCAATGGCGTCCGCTAATCTATCAACCGCGGGCTGTAGCGCGTCATTTTCAACCTCAAGATAAAAAGCCGTGCGGTAGGAGGCGGTGCTGCCATTGTGGCTGCCACCGTGCTTTTTCAAAAACTCAGACAGGCTTTCCGGCTCGGGATACTTTTTGGAGCCCATCAGCAGCATATGTTCGGTGTAGTGTGCCAGACCGAGTTGGGAGTCGGGATCTTCTAAAGATCCCACGGGAATCGCTAACGCAGCCAGAGATTTACTGGCTTCGCTGTCGGAAACCAATAGCACCGTCATCCCATTATTCAACGTGATCGCCTGATACTGACGCGGGTCGTTCTGACTCTTATTGATTGCTTGTGCATACGGCTGCCAGTCAGTCGCACACCATGCTGCCGGTATCCAAAAGACTGATAACAACAGTAACCCTGAAACACGGGTAAGCTGTTTTAACATTGCCACTCTCCCCCAATAAGGTAAATTTTTGAACTCATGCCACTATGCCAGATTGTGTCGGGCTAGGGGCAAAAGGAAGCGTTCCGCTTCACGGATAATAATTTGTAATTTTTGCGTATCTAACTGACGGAACACCCGCTGAATATAAGGATCGGCACCTTCTCCCGGCACGCGAATATCCCCCTGCCATGCCTGAAGTAACTTGTTGCGCGCTTTCTCAAGCTTTTCCTCATCATGACTTACCGTACCAGTATCTTTATCAAAACACTGCGATAACCATGCCCAGCCACTTTTGTTGAGTAAAAACAAAGGTTCAGACATCCCCTCCAGATACCCGTTAATCAAATCCTGTAGATGCTGCGTTGCTCTGTCAGCTGGCATCGCGGCAAATCGCCATGCCGTGGCACCGCGACCATACATCCGACTGTCGCCCTTGCCACCGGCGGCGCAATAGGCCAAGTGTTCAATCCACAATAACAGACCGTCTCTGGCCAGCAAGGCCGCAGGACGCCAGCGCAGCAGCCCATTGTCTTGTACCTGATGTAGCCAACCCGTCAGTTTGATATCGCCCACGGACAAATCCAGCTCAACGCTGCCGTACTCCTGTCTTTCGCTGCGCACGGTGTCGGCTAATTCAGTCATTTCTTCCAACTGCTTCTGCCAGTAAATTTCACCAAACGGGCCGTACGGCAGGCCGCCGGACGCACGAACTCGGGTAAAGAGTTGTGCAGGATCCCGCTCTTCAATCAGCGTGTTGAGAAGTTGGGTGTTGAACTGGTAACGGTCAAGATTGTCCAGAATGAAAGGCTCTTCATCCGACAGTTCGGTCTCTTCCAGCACGAAACTCACATTGAGCCTCATTTGGAAAAAGGCCTTGATAGGGTGACGATAAAAACGCAGCAAGTTTTCTAGCGTCACTTCAGTGGTTGCCACTGGCTCTAAAGGTTGGTTGAAATCCAGAACGTCATCACCCTTTCGGCTGGCCGCAGGCAGCCATTCTGCCGCAAAGCTTTGATGTTCGTTACCGGCCTCGAAATTAGTGGCGTCGAAAGGCGTGCGCGGATGCCAGCACAGCAGATGCTTTGTGACGCGCTCAGCACTTTGATCCGCCGTTAAGCCTTCATCACCGTCGAGACAGTAACTTTGGCCGATGTACTCCAACAGCTCTGTCACCAGCACCGAAGGGTAGCGCTCGCTGTTATCCTGAATTGAGCGCCCAATATAGCTAATGTAGAGATGATCCTGAGCCGAAAGCAGCGCTTCAAGGAACAGATAACGGTCATCGTCCCGGCGGCTGCGATCGCCCCTTTCCACTTTCTGCGCCATCAGATCAAAACCCAGCGGCGGCAGCGTTCTTGGGTAAATGCCATCATTCATTCCCAGCAGGCATACCACTTTGAAGGGGATGGACCGCATTGGCATCAGGGTACAGAAGTTAATCGGGCCGGCCAGAAAACGCTGGCTGATGCGCTCTTGATCGAGTTTTGACGCCAGTTCATCACGCAAGATAGATAACGGGACAAGATCTGGATATTGAGCAGCAACGCCGTGGCTGAGAACTTTTTGCCACTGCTGCTCAATCAGTGCCAATGCCACTTCGGTTTCCCCTTCGGCGGAGAAGAATGTGCTAAGCAGTTCCTGACACAGAGGCAGCCACTCGCTGACGCTGCGCGGCTTGGATAAGGTTATGCGCCACTGGCTAAGCTGCATCAGCAACTCGGCTAAATGCCCGGCCAATTCGGCGGCCAACCCGGTTGATTCATCATAAGGTAAGACGCCCTGCCACTCTCCCGACTGGCTATCCATGGCGTAGCCCAGCAGCATGCGGGTCAAACCAAAGTGCCAGGTGTGCTGGCCAGTCGCGGGCAGTGACAGCTCACGGACGTTGTCGTCATCCAGCCCCCAGCGAATCCCAGATTCCCCGACCCACTGGCGCAAAAGTCGCAGTCCATCTTCATCAATGGAGAAGCGCGAAGCCAGCGCGGGGACTTCCAACAGCCCGAGAACTTGTTCGGCAGTAAAGCGGCTTTGCGGTAAATCGAGTAGGGAGATAAAGGCTTGCAGCGCGGGGTGAGCCTGACTTGCTTTACGATCCGACAGGGCAAAGGGCAGATAGCGCTCTGCTGGCGCATTACCAAATACCGCCTGAATATAAGGCGCGTAGCTGTCGATATCCGCCACCATGACGATAATATCGCGCGGGGTAAGCGCCGGGTTTTCAGCCATCAGCGCGAGCAGATTGTCATACAGAATCTCAACTTCGCGCTGCGGACTGTGGCAAACATGCAGGCTTAGGGAGCGATCCTTTGGATTCAACACCCTCTTTTGGTCACTGCTGAGCAGGGTTTCCGGCGTCATCCCTATGATGGCATGGTCCTCTAATTCCAACATATCTTGCTGAACGGCATGGAGTAGAGAGCCATCTCCCACGTCAACGAAGGCGTGGACTTCCTGAATATCGTCCACCTGCGACAACAGGAACATGTGGTCGCGCCCAAGCTTGCCCCATGAAGCCAACAATGGATTACTCAGGTTCTGCATGCCGTCATCATTAAAGAGCTGAGCGGCTTGTGCCGGCTCACGGAACAGAGAAGCATCTTCCAGCTTTTCAAGATAGTGGCGTCGCTTGCGGCTTTGCAGCCGGGCGAGAAAGGCGTAGTTCTGGATATCACCCCAATAATATTTGCACGGGTTGGTGAACATCAGATGAATATCAATATGCTTGCCTAACGCCTGTAAGGCCTGCAAATAGACCGGAGGCAATGCAGAGATCCCGCAGATAAATACGCGAGAAGGTAAGCCCGCCGGAGTGAATTTGGCGTTTTCCAGCTGGGAAATGAAGTTCTGATACAGGTTGGCACGGTGCCATTCCGGCTGTTGCAATTCTTGGGTATAGGCACACAGCGCGCGCCACAGGGAGGATTGCCAGCGCTGCGCCTCATCAAGCCCTTCCACCTGTCGCTCGCTTTCCCATGCTTTAAGCCATTCGGGACGATAAACCAGATATTGGTCAAAAAGGTCAGCTACCCGGGCGGCGAGCTGATGGATTTTGCGTTTGTCTTCGTCGTCATCTAAATAGTGGCGCAGCGAGGCAAAGTCCTCTTCACCCAATTTCTGCGGCAATAGCCACATGAGTTTCCATGTCATCGCGTCCTTGCTAAAGGCGCTCTCTTTGGGAATGCCCGGTAAGACTTTAGTGAACATGTCCCAAATAAAGGTCGCGGGCAGCGGGAATGCGATGTTCGCTGCGATACCAAATGTCTGCGCCAACTCCATTTGCAGCCACTGCGCCATGCCTGGGCTTTGCACCAGAATCACTTCTTGGCTGAAAGGATCGGCGAGCGGGCGCCCCTCAATTAGCGCCGTGGTCAGCGTTTTCAGAATATCTAATTGGTTTGAGTGATAAACCGTAAACATTGGCGCTTCCTTGAGGAAAAAAGACGAATTTATATGTGCATTTTTGAAGATTCAGCAGACTACTCTAACCAGCTTAGAACCTAATGAAAACCCGTGACCTAGGCCGATTGGCGTCATAAGACGGGTTCGCTATCTGAATCACACAATATTCTTGCCGCACGGGCGAGATATCCAGCAGGGGCTTGTACCTGAGTCACTACGCTTCGGCACCCGCCGAGCTGATTTGCCACAGTTATCTGGCTTTGCCAGCCAGCCGCCAGTGGATAACCTTTGCCGCTAACAGCAAAGACCTCGAGCTGGGCGTGTGCCTCAGACTTTGCCTGTCTGAACTGCCACTGGCGGCTAAAGCCATTGCTCAGTGATTGGTAATATTGCAACAGCGCCAATAAAGAGACTGCGAGTAGCAAAGTCGCTATCAGCGCCTCTGGCAGGCTAAATCCCTTTTGCATTGTTATCCTCTCTTGCATCTTCTTCACAATAATCAGGCTCTGACTCAGGGCAGAAATCTAACCAGCCCTGCGCAATTGCGGCAAATCTGCGGCTGCCGTTCGGCGAACCCAGCATCCTCGCCTGCTGATAGACCACCAGCGGTCGCGTGTGGTTATCAGTTGTGCCCTCCCCCTTGAGCAAAAAAACGCCTTGGCGCAGGGAGGGACGAACACAGCTACGTAAGCTCTGCGGCGGCTGGCCGGGAATGTGGATATCAGCATGCTGGCACTGCCATTGATTGCTCGCTGAAGCTTGCCATGATTGGTTAAGTCCCCAGTTCAGTGAGGATTCGGCCTGCTCGCGCGCTTTTAGATAGCGATGCTCATGGCCAGTGAGTGTCAGGCTATCCGCCAGTTGCTGCCCAAGGTTAGTCAAAACGATAATCCCCAGGGACATCATCATCATTACGCTGAGCATCATGGCGCTGCCTCTCTGCCGCTGAATCCGCCATCCTGATACCATCATCTCGCCCGCCCTGCCACCCGGGTTTCAACCCGGCGATGCACCGTCGGCGTCTCGCGCCAGTGTGCAGTAATATTAATAGTAAACAATGAATTGCCACGTAGAGTTAGCCGCTTTGTGACGTTGAAATCGGTCACTTTGACTTCGGCGGGATCCAGCAACTTCTCCCAACTACTCCCTTGGCAGCTCGCGGCACCTCGCTGGGTTTCAATGGCGCCTGCGCGTAAGCGATAGGCAAAGTATTCGGCATTGTCATTGCCGGCAGGCTCCCAGCGGCCATTACGATTGAGGTCATAGGCGATGATGATGCAGGAATGTGCGGGCTCTCCTGTGCTTTGCCCAAAAACCGTGGCGCTCCCTCTGCATTCCCCATTACAAAAGCCGGAGCGACGCAGATCTTTCTCGAGATTAGAAACCGCGCTTCTCAGTAATTGGTCTAATTGGAAGTGATGACTAAGGTTTTGGCTGCGCTGGCGCAGCAAAGGATAAAGCTGCGCCGAACTGAGCATTAGCATGCTGCCGATACTCAAGGCCATCAGCACCTCTGGCAGAGTAAAACCGCGCTGTTTCAGACGCATAGTGATATTCCCAATATGGCTTTGCCTTCACTGCATATTCGAAGTCTGCCTCTGGCAGAAAGAATAATGCGCAGGCTGCCGGCAGAATTACGCAGAGTAATATGCCCAGCCTGAGCAGCATTGCGGATGCCATAAAAGCCCATCACCTTGTGGGTAAAATCGGCAATTTCCACCTCGGCATCAATAATGCGAAAGTGCGGCGCGGGATTAACTGCGTCACAGCGCACAGGCTTGTTTCCCTGCCCCACGCAGCCTCCGCTCCCGCCGATAACCCATAAAATAACAGAGCGGTTATAAGCATTCGCCTCAGCCTGCAGTTCAGTCAGGTATGAACGTAACCTTTGGGCATGCTGTTCCAGTACCAGCGATTGCTGATAGGCCCGCCAGCCCTGTAGCCCCCATAAGCTGCACATCGCAATAAGCGCGATCACCACCAGTATTTCAATCAGCGTCATGCCCCGCTCTTTTACTTCGTTGGTCATTTCCATGAGGCGAGTTTATCCAGCCATTTTCTCTGCGCTACGGGTAAGCCACTGATCTCCAAGAAACCTCGAGAAAATATTCTGCAAAAATCATCAATCACAAGGATTTTGCGTGAAGCCTCGCAAACTTGAATAGCGGGTGAAAAAATACCGGATACCGGCAGAAAAAAAGTGTAGAAAAGCGTCCAGGAAAGATGGCGTTAAGGGAGGGAGTTAAAAAAGGGAGAGTGAGTTTCCCGCCAGCGGGGAGCTGGCGGGAATAACGCGAGGTTAGATAGCGACCGGCGCTTTAATCGGTGGGTGAGGGTCATAACCCTCAATAGCAAAATCGTCGAACTCGTAATCAAACAGTGAGGCCGGCTTACGTTTGATAACCAGTTTCGGCAAGGCACGGGGTTCGCGACTCAGTTGCAAATGAGTCTGTTCCATGTGGTTGCTATAGAGGTGAGTATCACCGCCTGTCCAGACGAAGTCACCCACTTCGAGGTCACACTGCTGAGCCACCATATGCACCAGCAGAGCGTAACTGGCAATGTTGAATGGTAGGCCAAGGAAGACGTCGCATGAGCGCTGGTATAGCTGGCAAGAGAGCTTGCCGTTAGCCACGTAGAACTGGAAGAAGGCATGGCAAGGCGCCAAGGCCATCTGATCCAATTCACCGACATTCCAAGAGGAAACAATGATGCGACGAGAGTCAGGATCTTGCTTCAACTGTTTGATGACGTTGCTTAACTGATCGATCTGCTTGCCATCGGCCGCGCCCCAAGAACGCCACTGTTTGCCATAAACCGGGCCAAGATCGCCATTCTCATCTGCCCACTCGTCCCAAATGGTGACGTTGTTTTCACGCAGATAAGCAATGTTGGTTTCGCCTTTCAGGAACCACAGCAGCTCATGAATGATAGAGCGCAAATGGCACTTCTTGGTGGTTACCAGTGGAAAGCCATCTTGCAGATTGAAACGCATCTGATGACCAAAAATTGACACCGTACCCGTACCGGTACGGTCAGCTTTAGGTGTGCCCTCATCGAGCACCTTCTGCATTAAATCCAGATACTGTTTCATGTTACCTCAAGATAATTGTTTCTGCGGGCGACGGTAGGCCCAGATCATCACGATGACACCAGCGATAACCATCGGCAGCGAAAGGATCTGTCCCATGCTGATGAAGCCGTCGAACAGCCCCAGCTGAGCGTCCGGCTGGCGGAAGTGCTCAACGATGCTGCGGAATGCGCCGTAACCAATCAGGAATAGACCTGAAACAGCACCCATTGGGCGTGGCTTACGGATGAACAGGTTGAGAATAATAAACAGCACTACGCCTTCCAGCAGCAGTTCGTAAACCTGCGAAGGGTGACGCGGCAGAACGCCGTATTGGTTGAGCAGCGGCTGCCATTGCGGGTCAGCGGAGGCAATGGCGATATCTTCCTGACGCGAGCCAGGGAACAGCATTGCCCAAGGCACCGTGGTCACGCGGCCCCACAGTTCGCCATTGATGAAGTTACCCAAGCGCCCTGCACCGAGACCAAATGGGATCAGCGGAGCAATAAAATCTGAAACCTGGAAGAAAGTGCGTTTTGTGCGACGCGCAAACCACAGCATCACCACGATAACGCCAATCAAACCGCCGTGGAAGGACATGCCGCCATCCCAGACTTTAAACAGATAAAGCGGGTTTTCGAGGAACAGTGGCAAGTTGTAGAAAAAGACATAGCCGATGCGGCCGCCGAGGAAGACGCCTAAGAATCCGGCATACAGCAGGTTCTCAACTTCTTCTTTTTTCCAGCCACTGCCCGGCTTGTTGGCACGGCGCACGGCCAGCCACATTGCGAACACGAAACCGACCAGATACATCAAGCCATACCAGTGAAGTGAAACCGGTCCTAGCGAGAAAATGACCGGATCAAACTGGGGAAACGCCAGATAGCTATTGCTCATCTATCACCACAAGTAGTTTATTGTTTTATACCCTTCATACTTCGGGTGCAGGTGTGCTCGTTGCCTTCCTGCAACACGACGTACACAGATATCGCCCGGTTAGGGGTCAGCAGGTCGCGGATCATAGCACAGGCAATATGAGCCACGGGCAAACACGGCTGGAAAAGTTCTGTAAAAAAACGTCTCATTACCGCCAGTTTAATACTGACTGACGGCTGGAAAAGCAGTGATTTAGCGCCTTAGGGCTATTTACCGCCGCGAATCAAACCGCCTAAACCTCGGCGTTCCATAAAGGCTGCAGTCATATGTCGCACATCAGTGGTGAACTGGGCTTCAAGCACCCGGCGCGCCAACTCTTGAGCATCCGCCAGCTCAATACTGCGCAATAAATATTTAATTCTTGCCACACTGCGGCCGTTCATACTGAGGTTGCGGTAGCCCATGCCGGTCAACAGCAGCGCGCCCATTGGGTCGCCCGCCATTTCTCCACAGAGGCTGATTTGTAAACCCGCCGCTTCGCCTTCGGTCACAATCTGCTTCAAGACACGCAGCATTGCCGGATGCAGACTGTCATACAGACCCGCGACCCGCGTGTTGTTGCGATCGACGGCTAACAGGTACTGAGTCAGGTCGTTGGTACCAACCGAGATAAAGTCGACCCGACCTGCCAGCGATGGCAGCATGAAAATCATCGAAGGAACTTCGATCATCACGCCAATTCGGGTTTTTGGAAGATCGTAACCCAACTGCTCCTGCACTTCGCGCCCCGCGCGGTCGATCAGGCGGCGCGCTTCGTCAATCTCTTCCAGGCTGGTGATCATCGGCAGCAAAATACCGAGATTGCCGGTGGCGGCATTGGCACGCAGCATGGCACGTACCTGTATCAGGAAGATTTCAGGCTGGTCGAGGGTAATGCGGATACCGCGCCAGCCGAGGCAAGGGTTCTCCTCGCTAATTGGCATGTAAGGCAGCTGTTTGTCTGAACCGATGTCCAGCGTACGCAGCGTCACCGGCTTGCTTGGGAACAGCTGGAGCATGCCCTGATACTGCGCTACCTGCTCCTCTTCAGAGGGGAAACCGCTCTGCAGCATAAAGGGAATTTCAGTACGGTAGAGACCCACGCCGTCGACACGGCTGCCAAACAGTTTCTCGTGGTCGGCGCTCAAACCGGCATTCAGCATCACCTGAACGCGCTCGCCGGTTTTCATCGCCGCGGGCTGTTCTACGTCATACTCGGCGCGCTGGCTTAGCTCCATCTCTTCGCTAATCAGGCGCTTATATTCATTGACCAGCACGGGTTCCGGGTCGATCAGCAACTCGCCGCGATAGCCATCCACAATTAATTGGCGCTGGCTGAGCAACGAAGGCTGAATATCGGCCCCCATGATGGTCGGCACACCCATGGCGCGCACCAAAATCGCGGCGTGCGAGTTAGCCGCGCCGTCGCGTACCACCACGCCAGCAAGGCGATCCTGAGGCATTTCCGCCAGCAGGGTTGCCGTCAGCTCATCGGCCACCAGAATGAAACGCTCTGGCCACGTCGTATTGCCCTGAATGGTGTCATCAAGGTGGAACACCAGCCGCTGGCCGAGCGCGCGCAAATCGCTGCCGCGCTCGCGCATATAAGTGTCTTGCAAGCTGGCGAACTGCGCGGCGAACTGCTCGACCACTTTCTTAACCGCCCACTCGGCCACCGCGCCCTTGTCGATCTCAGTGAATAAATCACGTTTGAGGCGCGCGTCGTTGAGCAGATGCGAGTAGAGGTCGAAAATAGCCGCGCTCTCTTTTTGCGCGCTGGCGGTGAAACGCTTACTGAAGCGGCGGAACTCGGCTCCGGCTTCTTCCAGTGCGCGGGTCAGGCGTTCGCGTTCACGCACGGTGTCCAGCGTGGACGCCATGTAGACTTGGTCAAGCGAAGGCTGGGTGCTGTCCTGCCAGCCAATGCCGATAGCTACACCCGGCGAGGCGGCCAGCGCTTTGACGCGAGTCTGGCGAAAGCGGCCATAGAGAACGTTGAGCTGCGCTTGCGAAAGTATCCCTGCCAGCTGGTTGGCCAGCGTGACCATAAAGGACTCTTCACCTTCGTCGAACTGCCGATGCTCACGCTGCTGGATAACCAACACGCCAAGCAGCTGACGACGATGAATGATCGGGACGCCGAGGAAGGATCTGAAAAGATCTTCTTTAACCTGAGGAATATATTTAAAACTAGGGTGGCTCTGAGCGTCGGCGAGGTTGATGGGTTCGGCAAGCCGCCCTACCAACCCGACGATCCCTTCGTCAAAGGCTAGCGTGATAGTGCGCCCGCGAGGTTTTTTCAAACCTCGCGTCGCCATCAGGTAGTAGCAACGGCGGTCATTATCAGCGAGATAAACGGAACACACTTCTGTGTCCATCGCCAGGCAGGTTTCATTGACCAAAACGTCCAGCGCATCATTCAGGCTGGACGCCATTGCTACCTTTTCAACAATTTCTCGCAAACGCGTGAGCATCTCTTTGCGACTTAGCCTCTTTTCCGACGGTAAGCGGGCGATGTCCGGGGCACGGGGATCTCCTGTATTGGCATCACAGTCGTGGAGAACTCTTTCATTACGCGGCGGTAAACATCACGTTTGAAGGACACGACCTGACGCACCGGATACCAGAAACTCACCCAGCGCCAGCCATCGAATTCTGGCGTACTGCTGCGCTGCATGTTGATGTCCGCATCATTACACATCAATTGCAGCAAGAACCATTTTTGCTTTTGGCCGATACACACCGGCTTTGTATCCCAACGCACCAAACGTTTTGGCAATTTATAGCGCAACCAGTTGCGGGTCGAAGCCAGAATACGTACGTCTTTTCTGCTGAGACCTACCTCTTCAAACAGTTCACGGTACATGGCCTGTTCGGCGGTTTCGCCAGGGTTGATGCCCCCTTGCGGAAACTGCCAGGAGTGCTGGCCGTATCGTCTGGCCCATAAAACTTGACCCTGCTTGTCGCAGATTACGATACCAACATTCGGGCGGTAGCCATCATCATCGATCACCGGACTACCTCAATAACTTCAAATCATAGATGTCTTGATTGTTTCATACTACCAACAGGCGGTAAACCACTGCTTACCCCCTATCTTCACGAATAAAAATGGGATAACTCACAGAGAATGGCAAAGTTATAAACAGAAGCTCGCCATGTCGTGCGATTTTATTCACTTTTTCTGTGGATAGATGTGTGAAGAACTTCATAGCAAGAGGGGTAAAACTATTTTTAGCTTTTTCTTACCCTCAGATGACAGTGATATTAAAGATATATATTTCATGTAATTAAAAGTAATTCACAGCTTCTTCACTGGGTTTACTCAGCCCTTAATGAGTAACAGCGATCGCTATTGGCGAAAGATCCATCAACGCCGTTTTTATCCACAGAGAAAGTCGCTACTTTGTCCAATTATGGGACAAAAAGACAAAATACCCCCTCCGTCAAGCCTGTAAATCGAACCAGTGATCGGAATAAGCTGAGGTTATCCAGAAAATCTGTGGATAACTAGGGGGAAGATCCTGTTCATTGTCACCCGCAACTGTGGATCAACTTTATATTATCCCTCGCGCGATCGCGGCTATGCGGAAAAAAAAGCGCAATAAATCATGCTATTATTCGACCTATCCACGGGTATAACTTTTAATTCCCGATGTGATTAAACCTGCGTATGAAAATTAACCAATAAATCTGAGACTTGCTGTATGTCGATTCCATTTCCTATGACAGAACCTCCCAAGGATGAACAGAGCCTGCTGGCGCGCGCCCAGTCCCTGGCTGGTTACTCACTGGGTGAACTGGCTGCCCGGGCTTCTTTGCCTATTCCTCCTGATCTCAAGCGCGAGAAGGGTTGGGTCGGCATGCTGCTTGAGGTCTATTTAGGGGCGATGGCGGGCAGTAAGCCGGAGCAGGACTTTGCGGACATCGGCGTCGAGCTAAAAACCATCCCCATCGACGCACAGGGTAAACCTTTAGAGACCACTTTTGTCTGCGTCGCGCCCCTGACCGGCAACAGCGGCGTGACGTGGGAAAATAGCCATGTCAGACATAAATTGGCGCGAGTGCTGTGGATACCGGTCGAAGGCGAGCGGCAGATCCCGCTGGCAGAGCGCCGCATTGGTGCGCCTCTCATCTGGAGTCCTTCCGAAGAGGAAGAGCAGCAACTGCGCGAAGACTGGGAAGAGCTGATGGATTTGATTGTTTTGGGCAAGGTCGAAACCATAACCGCGCGTAAAGGCGAATTCTTACAACTTCGTCCCAAAGGGGCCAATAGCAAAGCCCTGACGGAAGCCATTGGTGAGTTTGGGCAGCCGATCATGACCCTGCCCCGTGGCTTTTACTTGAAGAAAAGCTTTACCGGCCCTCTGCTGGCTCGACATTTCCTGCTTTAAATCAGCCTTATTGATCTATACGAAATAAAACGCTTTTTTTTCAACGGTCGTCTGGCCCTTTTGCTAGGCTGTTGACTATCTTTATTTACAGCCCATTACTTAGAGGAATAATCATGAAAAAAGGCTTAATGATAATCAGCGCTGCGCTGATGGTTGTCGGTTTGGCAGGGTGTGCCAGCGATTATGTCATTTCCACCAAAGACGGCAGTATGATCCTGACCGATGGCAAACCTAAGCTGGATAAATCTACCGGCCTGCTGAGCTACACCGATGATCAAGGCAATGAGCGTCAGATCAACAACGATAACGTGAGTCAGGTGATGAAACGCTAATTAACATGAATTGCCAGCGGCCCTTTCCGCTGGCCTTTTAGGCGCTCTTGCCATTTTCTGCCTATCTCCGCTGCCGCACTTCCCCCACTCGCACCGCTTGTATATAGTCAGTTAACACCCGTTTTGTGAAGATAAGTCAGTTGAGGCGCTTTTATCGGCCTGACATTCTCAGAGAGTAAGGAAGACCGGCAATGCAATATCACCGTATACCCCATAGTTCTTTAGAAGTGAGTCTACTGGGACTCGGCACCATGACCTTTGGTGAACAAAACAGCGAAGCCGATGCCCACCAACAACTGGATTACGCCGTGGCGGCGGGTATCAACTTTATTGATACTGCAGAAATGTACCCCGTGCCACCGCGCCCTGAAACTCAGGGGCTGACCGAGTCTTATATTGGTAGCTGGCTGAAAGCGCGCGGCAATCGCGAGAAAATCATTCTCGCCAGCAAAGTGTCCGGGCCTTCACGCAATAACGATAACGCCATTCGCCCGGCACAGATGCTGGATCGCAAGAACATCCGCGCCGCAGTGGACGCCAGCCTGCAACGTTTGAACACCGACTATATCGATTTGTATCAGGTGCACTGGCCGCAGCGCCCAGCGAACTTCTTCGGCAAACTGGGTTATCAGTACAGTGAAGACAGCACTCCTGTCACTATTTTGGAAACGTTAGAAGCGTTAAACGAGCAGGTTCGTGCCGGGAAAATCCGCTATATCGGCGTCTCCAATGAAACACCTTGGGGCGTGATGCGCTATCTGCAATTGGCCGAAAAGCACGACCTGCCGCGCATTGTGTCGATTCAAAACCCGTACAGCCTGCTGAATCGCAGCTTTGAGATTGGTCTGGCGGAAATCAGCCAGCACGAAGGCGTTGAGCTGCTGGCCTATTCCAGCCTGGCGTTCGGCACTCTGAGCGGCAAGTATCTCAACGGCGCTAAGCCTGCCAACGCGCGTAACACGCTGTTTAGCCGCTTTACTCGCTACTCTTCGCCGCAGTCTGAACTGGCGATTGCCGAATACGTCGCGCTGGCTAAGAAGCACAATCTCGACCCGTCACAAATGGCGCTGGCCTTTGTTCGCCAACAGCCATTCGTTGCCAGCACCCTGATTGGCGCCACCACGCTGGAACAGCTGAAGACCAACATCGACAGCCAGAACCTGACGCTGGACCAAGAAGTGCTGAACTCGCTGGAAGAGATCCACAAACGCTTCACCATTCCTGCACCTTAAGTCTGAACGATGGGCACAAAAAAGGGCGCCGAGGCGCCCTTTTCTTTTATCTGTGACTCATTATGGCGCGCGGCGCTTTTGCGCAATCTGCCACGCCCAGAGCGCGATAATCGCCAGAGCAAAGACGACGCCGAAGCCGACACCAATGGCGAGAACCGGCGCACCGGCCATCACCGCCAGCGAATACAGCCCGAGCATCAGCAGCATCGCGGTATTCTCACCGAGATTCTGCACCGCAATCGCGTTACCTGCGCCGACAGACGCCTTGCCGAGATGCTGCAATAAGGCATTCAGCGGCACCACGAAGAAGCCGCCCAATATCCCCACCAGCACCAACAGAATATACGCATTCAGCATCTTGGTTTGCAGCGTGAACACCACCACCGCCACGCCGATAGCGATACCCGCAGGCAGACAGCGTTTCACCGTTTTTAGCGTGATGAGCTTGGCCGCCGCACCGGCACCGAACACAATACCAATCGCCACCATGGCGTTAAGCAGGGTCGGGGTTTTGTTATCCGTAATGCCTAGCGCCACCGGCACCCACAGCACCAGCAGGAAGCGCAGCGTCACGCCCGCGCCCCAGAACAGGCTGGTGCCGACTAATGAGAAGCGCGTTTCAGCATCTTTCCACAGGATACGGCAGGCGCGGAAGAAGGTGCCGGTCATCGCCGATAAGCGCCATGACTGGCCCGGACGCGCGGCGGCCAGCTTTGGAATGAACCAGTTAGCCACCACGGCTAAGCCGTAAGTCAGCACACAAACGCCCAAGGCGGCCAGCACGTTCCAGTCGGCCAATGCCCCACCGGCCACGGAACCCAGTAGGATAGCGGCGATGGTCGAACCTTCCATCAGGCCGTTAGCTTTTACCAACTGCTCGCCTTCGGTGATTTCGCCCAAAATGCCGTATTTGGCTGGCGAGTAAGCCGCCGCGCCAATGCCCACCAGAGTGTAACCCAAGAAGGGATTTAGCCCGACGCAGATCACCGCCGCCCCCGCCAATTTGAGGATATTGGCGAACATCATCACCCGGCCTTTGGCAAAACTGTCGGCGAACTGGCCGACAAAAGGCGCGAGAATGATGTAAGTGGCGACGAAAGCCATTTGCAGAATAGGCTGGCTCCAGTCGGGGTAAAGCTGTTGTTTAATCAACGCCAACGCGGCAAACAGCAGCGCGTTATCGCCAAAGGCTGACAAAAACTGGGCGACAATTACCGCGACCATACTGCGCGACATCAGCGGAGATTTGGCGGCTAAAGGCTGATTCATTCTTGGGGCTCCGGTTTTTCTGCCATCTCTCGCAGAGTGACAAAATCTGGTTTACCGCTGCCAAGCAGCGGTAAGGCTTTCACCACGCGAATATCGCGCGGCACGGTAAGTTCCGGCAGCCCAAGTTCGCGGGCGGCTTTGGATAAGGCGTCACGACGTAATTCTGCATCCGTTGTGAACAGCACCAGCGCCTCGCCCTTACTGCTATCGGTGCGCGAGGTCGCCGCATGCTGCCCATCAGGTGACGCCTTCAGCGCCAACTGCTCCACACTTTCCAAAGAGACCATTTCACCGGCCAACTTGGCAAAACGCTTAACGCGGCCCTTGATGGTGCAGAAGCCCTGCTCATCTAAGGTGACAATATCGCCGGTGTCATACCAGCCGGGCTGGATCTCGCCCTCGGCGTTCTCGGCCTGCGGTTTTTCCAACACGCCCGGATTTTCTACCCGCAGGTAGCCTTTCATGATATTTGGCCCGCGCAGCTGCAAGCGGCCGCCCTCTTCAATCCCCGGCACCTTGATCAGTCGCGACTCCATGCCCGGCAGAATACGGCCAACAGTTTTAATTTTGGTCGCCATCGGCACGTTAATCGACACCACCGGGGCACACTCGGTCACGCCATAGCCTTCAAGAATGCGAATGCCGAACTTGTCCTGCCAGATTTGCTTGGTGCCTTCAGACAGCTTCTCAGCCCCCGCTACCACATAGCGCAGGCGCGCAAAGTCATAAGGATGAGCGAAACGGGCATAGTTACCGAGGAAGGTGGAGGTGCCGAACAGCACGGTGCAGTTCTGGTCATAAACCAGCTCCGGCACGATGCGATAATGCAACGGACTTGGGTAGAGGAACACGCGTGCGCCGGTCATCAGCGGCGTTAACAGGCCGACGGTCAGGCCAAAGGCGTGGAACAGCGGCAGTGACGACATAAAACGGTCACGCGGCGTGAAGTCTGCAATGGTGCGGATCTGCTCGACGTTGGCCAGCAGACTGGCGTGGGAGTGCACCACGCCTTTCGGATTGCCCTCGGAGCCGGAGGTGAACAGCACCAGCGCGGCGTCGTCGGGTTTCTGCGGCAGCATGGCCCGGCTTGGGAAAATCAGGTGGAATAAAATCCACAGTTTGTCTTCTTTGGTGACGGTATCTTTTAAGTCTTCGAGATAGACCCATTTCGCCTCAGGCACGTTCTCCGGCAAATGAGTCAACTTGCCCTTTTCCAAAAACTGGCGCGAGGTGATGATGGTTTCAATGTTTGCCGCTTTCATAGCGCTTTTGATGCCCTTCGCGCCAGAGGTGTAGTTGAGCAAAGCAGGAATACGGTTGCGCATCGAGGCGCCGAACAGCGCGGCGGCCATAATGGTCGCGTTGGGCAGAAGCATCCCAACGTGCTCGCCCTCGCGGGTAAAGCGTTGCAGGATGCGGCTTACGCCAAGGGATTTCTTCAGCAACCCCTGATAGCTATCTTCTTTAAACGCGATATCAGCAATGCAGGGTTTTCGGCGGCCGTAGCGAGTTTGAGCTGAAAGCAGCGCCTGATAGAGCGTTTGCGGCTCGCGGGTCGTCATCCGCGCGTCCATCATAATGTCGTGCAGCTTTTGCCCGGCCAGTACGCGGCGGTCGCGGGCGCGCGGGGCTTCAGGCATAGACACCTGCTGCGGCGGTAAAACGTTGATAGTGATTTTTGGGAACCAGCGGATTTTAAAGCTGCCGAACAGGCGGCCAAACGGCGTGTACTCCGCGCCATCAATGCGCACCGGCAGCACCGTGGCCTGCGACTTCGCCGCCACAAAGGCCGCGCCGTCATAAATTTTCATCAATGAGCCGGTCACCGTAATGCGCCCCTCGGGGAATACCACCACCGGGCGACCTTTCTCCACTTCCCGCACCAGCCGTTTGATTGCCATCGGCTTGGTCGGGTCCAGCGGCACGAAGTCCACATACTGCTTCAACCACTGCATATACCAGCTGTCGGTAATATCCGAATAGACCGCAAACACCGGCTTAACAGGCAGAAACAGCACCAGCAGCACGCCATCGATAAATGACACATGGTTTGGCGTTATCAGCAGCTTAGGGTAATTGAAATTGGGGTGAGCCGGGGTCACCGACACGCGAAACGCCAGGCGGAATACGATACGGAAAAGAGCGAAAAGAAATCGATACATCAGTGCCATCTCCTTATGAGCCATCCCTGAGTCTAAGAAAAAAAAGGTTATAGAAACAGCATACTATAGGAGACGGAGATTTGACGAAGGTAGGGAAGAAGTTTAAGACTTTGCGAGGTGTGCCCATATTACAACCGAATTTTGGCAAAAAAAAACCTACGCATCCGCGTAGGTTGGTGCAAATTTAATCGGTATCAACATACAGTGTACGCTGATGATTCACCAATCAATACCTCTGGGACGTTCAATTTATCCGCTTTGGCCGATCAACAGCCAGCAGCCAATCGCAACATAATCACGCAAAGTGTAACCAGTGGTGAAAAACTGCCTGAGTTTAGCCATTCATGAAACATCAGGCAGTTACCTCATTTTTTGAACATTTATCTCACCATTTCGGTGCAGAAATCCGTCATTTCGACCTCACTTATGCCGCGCTACTTCCACCAGACAGCTCATGGCGTTTGGCCCCTGTGTCAGCCGCGAGGTGCCGATGTCTAAGGTCAGCACGTTGGGATTCCCCGCCTGCTCGGTTTCTTGCCACGGGCCGCCAAATCCCGGATCGAACCAGGCTCCGGTCGCCATCAGCACCACGCCGCGCGCAATACCTTCATTCAGCTCCACGCCCGCCAGACAGCTGCCCCGCGCGTTGAAAACTTTGACCTGATAACCCTTTTTCAACTGCCTCGCGGCGGCATCGGCGGGGTGCATCAGCAGCGTCTCTTTGCCTGCAGTCTTGTTGCTCTGCGCCAGAGGGGATTGATCCATCTGGCTGTGCAGACGATCTTTAGGCTGAATGGAAATCAGGTGCAGCGGCCAGGTTTTTGCCGTCTCCGACCCCAGCCATTCCACCGGCGGCCGCCATTCAGGATGGCCAGCGAAGTCGTCATAGCCATAACCGGCGATTTTCTCGGAGAAGAGCTCAATCTTGCCACTTTGCGTCGCCAGCGGGTTGGCGCGCGGGCTTTTGCGAAATTCTTCGAAAAACACATAATCCTGCTGCGGCATGGGCAGTTCGACCGAGCCGCGCTGCCAGAAAGTGTCGAAATCCGGCCATTGCGCTCCCGTCCCCTGCTGCGCCGCGCCGCACTGCTGGTAAATCTGCCTCAGCCAAGCATTCTCATCGCGCCCCAATGTAAATTGCTCGCGATAGCCCAAGCGTTCAGCCAAATCGGCGAAAATGTCGATGTCATTGCGCGCCTGATGCCGTGGCGCAATCGCCTGATGCATCGCCAGCACGTAGCGATCGCGCGAAGAGCCGCCAATGTCATTACGCTCAAGGGAAGTGGTGGCGGGAAGGACAATATCGGCCATGCGCGCCGCCGCGGTCCAGACGTTGTCCTGCACGATAATGGTATCCGGCCGCTGCCAGCCTTCTACCAGCCGATTCAGCTGCTGGTGATGGTGAAAGGGATTGCCGCCCGCCCAGTGCACCAGATGGATGTCGGGATAATGAGAGGTTTTGCCTTGAAACTCATAAGGCTGGCCCGGATTAAGCAACATGTCGCTGATGCGTGCCACGGGAATAGATAAGCCCGAGGGGTTCGGTCCGGTGCTGACGGCAGGCCCCGGCGTGTCGAAACGCGGGTTGCCGACGCCGTTCATTGAGCCGTGACCAAAGGAGAAACCGCCGCCCGGTAGCCCAACCTGTCCGAGCATCGCCGACAGGGCAATCATCATCCAATAAGGCTGCTCGCCGCGATGGGCGCGCTGCACCGAGTAGGCACAGGTAATGAAACTGCGCACGCCAATCAGCTGTTGCGCCAGTTTGGCGATGCATGCAGCGGGGATGCCAGTGATCTGGCTGGCCCACTCCGGCGTCTTCTCCACGCCGTCGCTTTTACCCTGTAAATAAGCCTCCAGCTGGGGATAGCCCACGCAGTGCGAGGCGAGGAAGGCATCATCCTGCGCGCCAAGCCTTTGAATTTCAAAAGCCAGCGCCATCATCAGCGCGGCGTCGGTGTTGGGCCGAATCGGGATCCACTCGGCGTTGGCAAACTCTGGGCAGTCATCGCGCATCGGGCTAATGTTGACGATCGGCGTGCCCTTTTTCGCCAGCTGCTCCAGCGCCGGTTTGAGAGTGTGCGCCACCGCCCCGCCCGACGCCACTTGGGCATTTTTCAGCGCTAAGCCGCCAAATGCCAGCAAGATCTCGGCATTATCCACCACGCTCGGCCAAGTCGTCACCCGGCCAGTAAGCGGCGTGAAGGTGCCGATAATGTAAGGCAGGAAGAATTGCGCCGTCCCCCAGCTGTAGTTCCCCTCCTGATCCACCCCGCCGCCGCCGGTAAAGTAGAAACGCCGCACCAGCGAACGCGCGTGGTGCAAACGCCCCGCCGACGACCAGCCGTAGGAGCCAGTGAAGATCCCCGCCGCGCCATATTTTTCCCGCACCCGGCGGTTCTCTTCCGCCACCAGATCCAGCGCCAGATCCCAATCCACTTCGACAAAGTCCTCCTTGCCCCGCAGCGCCCGGTTGCTGTGCTCACGCTTTTGCAGCCAAGAGCGCCGCACCGCCGGTTTGCGAATGCGTTTGTCGGAATAGACCAGAGGGATGATGGAGTCCAGCATTGGCGAGGGATCGCTGTCTGCGATGTGGGGTTCACAGCGGATCAGGCGTCCATCTTCAACAACGGCGGTGTAAGCCCCCCAGTGGGCCAACTGTGGGAATCGGCGAATAGTCATTAAGGGTTTCTGTCTCGGGAGTAGGAGTTTCAGGGGAAACATGCACTAGTTTGGCGTTCAGTTCAACGCCGAGAACTTTTTTGGGCGGCTGCCCAAGCCCGCCTTAAGGTCAAGACCGTGGGCTCGCCGCCCACGGTCTTGACCTTGAAGTTGAATTTGCCCCGTCAACCTTTGACCCAGATCACATGCTTACCATCCCATGGCCTTGCGGCCCGAGTCATTTTCCGTAAAACTGATAGTGTAAGCGTTTACCCTCACACAAATTTTGGACGTGTAATGGCTACCATCAAAGATGTTGCAAGACTGGCGGGTGTTTCCGTCGCCACGGTTTCTCGCGTAATAAATCATTCGCCAAAGGCGAGTGACAGCTCGCGGGAGGCGGTGCTTAGCGCCATGCAACATTTGCAATATCATCCGAATGCCAATGCACGCGCCCTCGCACAGCAGTCTACGGAAACCCTTGGTCTGATCGTGGCCGATGTTTCTGACCCCTTCTTTGGCGCGATGGTGAAAGCCGTCGAGCAGGTGGCTTACGCCACCGGCAACTTCCTGCTGATTGGTAACGGTTACCATAATGTGGATAAAGAGCGTCAGGCGATTGAGCAACTGATTCGCCATCGCTGCGCGGCATTGGTGGTTCACGCCAAGATGCTGCCGGACGACGAGCTGCAAAGCTTAATGAAACAGATCCCCGGCATGGTGCTGATTAACCGAACCCTGGCAGGTTTCGAGCAGCGCTGCGTGGCGCTGGACGACCGCTACGGGGCATGGCTGGCGACCCGCCATCTGATTCAAAGCGGCCATCAGCGGATTGCGATTTTATGCTCCAACCACGGAATTTCGGACGCCAGCGATCGCCTACAGGGCTATCTGGACGCGCTGCAAGAACACAATATTCCGGTGGACGACAAACTGATTGCCTACGCCGAGCCGGACGAGATTGGCGGCGAGCAGGCGATGGCGGACTTACTGGGGCTGGGGCGCAGCTTCACGGCGGTGACTTGCTACAATGACTCGATGGCGGCAGGGGCGCTGTCGGTGCTGAGCGACAACAGCATTGATGTGCCGACCGATATTTCACTGGTCGGTTTCGACGATGTACTGATTTCCCGCTACCTGCGCCCGCGTTTAACCACGGTGAGATATCCGGTAGTGGCGATGGCCAATCAGGCGGCGCAGCTGGCATTAGCCTTAGCGAACAACCAGCCGCTGCCGGAAACCACCCACATGTTTAGCCCGACGCTGGTGCGCCGTCATTCCGTCACCAGCCCGGCGAGCTAAGCCTTAAATCAGCTCCAGCGCCAGCAATTCCTCAATGGTTTGGCGGCGGCGGATCAGGCGCGGTACGCCATTTTCAAACAACACTTCTGGTAACAGCGGGCGGCTGTTGTAGTTGGAAGACATGGACGCGCCGTAAGCGCCAGTGTCGTGGAACACCAAATAATCGCCAATTTCCACCTGTGGCAGCGCGAAGGTTTCTACCCCGCCCCCCGCCTGCTGGGTGAACACGTCGCCGGATTCACACAGCGGACCGGCGATCACTGAGTCAATCAGTGGCGCATTGCTGATGTCGCGGCCATCGGCGGGCAGCAGGGAAATATGGTGGTAGCTGCCGTACATCGCCGGGCGCATTAAATCGTTGAAACCGGCATCGCACAGCACGAAGTGGCGGCTGCCCATATTTTTGGCGGCACGCACCTGCGCCACCAGCACGCCGGATTCGGCCACCAGGAAGCGGCCCGGCTCAATTTCCAGATGAACGGCATGGCCCAGATGTGCAGCAATCTGCTCGCGGGCGCGGTTCCATAAGCCGTAATAATGCTCGGTATTGATGGCTTCTTCGCCGAAACGGTAAGGAATCGACAGGCCGCCACCGGCAGAAATGGCGTCAATATCATGCCCGGTTTCAATCACCTGACGCACCATGGCGTCGCACACTTGCTCCAGATGGCCGTAGTCCACGCCGGAGCCGATGTGCATATGAATGCCCACCAGCTTCAGGTCATAACGTTGAATCTCCGCCAGCGCCTGCGGCAAATCGCCGAACCAGATACCGTGTTTACTGTTCTCGCCGCCGGTGTTGGTTTTCTGGCTGTGGCCGTGACCAAAGCCCGGGTTAACGCGCAGCCAAACCGGGTGCCCGGCTTTCTGGCGGCCAATCTGCCCCAACATATCAATAGAACCGGCGTTAACCGGAATATCCAGCTCGGTGACGCGGTCTAGCGTCGGCTGGTCCAGCACGTCGGCGGTAAAGACAATTTCGCTGGCTTCGCGGCCCGGCTTAAAACCGGCCAGCAGCGCACGCTCGATTTCCCCCAGAGAAACTGAGTCAACTTTCACGCCCTGCTCGCGCATCAGGCGCAGAATATGGATATTGGAGCACGCCTTCTGAGCAAAACGGATCACGTCGAACTGGCGCAGCTGGCTGATACGCTGAGTGATGATCTCGGCATCATAAGCCCATACCGGGCAGCCAAATTGTTGGGTCAGTGCCAGTAAATTAGCGGCGTTCAGAGCAGTAGAAGTGTCGTTTAAGGCGCGTGGCATACAAGATCCTGAAGTCTGAAGAAGCGAAAGTTAACCTGAGTATCCCGCACTCGGCGACTGCTTAAAAATATCTATTTCGCACCATTCTATTCATTTATGATATGGATATTCCTCTCCCACGGAGAAGCCAATGCCCGCCATTTCCCTGCGCCATATCGAAATTTTCCACGCCGTGATGACCACCGGCAATTTGACCGAGGCCGCCGCGCTGCTCAACACCTCGCAGCCCACGGTGAGCCGGGAATTGGCGCGCTGCGAGAAGCTGCTCAATCTCCAACTTTTCGAACGGTTGCGCGGCCGCCTCTACCCGACGGTGCAGGGGCTGCGGCTGTTTGAGGAGGTTCAGCGTTCCTATTACGGGCTGGATCGTATCGTCAGCGCGGCGGAGGGCATTCGCCAGTTCGAGCAGGCGCAGCTCTCCATTGCCTGCCTGCCGGTGTTCAGCCAGTCGCTGCTGCCCGCCGTGTGTAAGCCTTTTCTGGATCGCTACCCTGACGTCAGTTTCAACATCGTGCCGCAGGAGTCGCCGCTGCTGGAAGAATGGCTTTCTGCGCAGCGCCACGACCTTGGGTTGACGGAGAATACCCATACGCCCGCGGGCACCGAGCGCCAGCCTTTGCTGACCTTAAACGAAGTGTGCGTGCTGCCCGCCGACCACCCGCTGGCGGCGAAAAAGCGACTGACGCCGCAGGATTTCGCCGGGCAGAACTTCATCAGCCTGTCGGCGACTGACAGCTACCGCCAGCTGCTGGACGCGCTGTTTGGCGAGCATCAGGTGGCGCGCCGTCTGGTGCTGGAAACCCACAGCGCCGCCTCGGTGTGCAGCATGGTGCGCGAAGGGGTTGGGGTATCGATAGTCAACCCACTCACCGCGCTGGACTATGTGGAGCGCGGCAACAGCGGCATGGTGATCAGAGCGTTCAGCCTGCCGGTGCCCTTCACCGTCAGCCTGATCCGTCCGCTGCACCGCCCCGCCTCGGCGCTGGTTTCAACCTTTATCGAGCACTGTCATCAGCAGGCCCTGCGTTTTCCTCAGCGTTTACAGGCGGTAATGGCGCATGAATAAGGCGCAACCTTGACTTGTAAATGATAATCATTATCCATAACATGCTGGCAACTTGTGATTTACCCGGTTATGGGATGATGAGGATCGTCATGAAAAAGTTACTGTTTTTAGCCACCTTGCTGCTGGTCGCCTGCGCCCAGCACCCGGCGTCGCCCAATTTGGCCTCCAGCAGCATTAAAGACCTGCATACCGGGGAAACCCTCACGCCGCAGCAGCTGTTGGCGCGACTGGCGAAACACCCACGGGTGATTGTCGGCGAGAAGCACGACAACCCGGCGCATCACCAGATTGAAGCCTGGCTGGTGGAAAACCTGCCCGACCAGCGCCCGCAGGGCAGCGTGCTGATGGAGATGCTAACGCCGAGCCAGCAACCCGCCGTCGAGAGCACCAAGCGGCTGTTGCAAACCCAGCCGGACCTGTCGGCGACGAAGGTAGCGGAACTGCTTAAATGGCAGAAAGGCTGGGATTGGTCGATGTACGGCCAAGTGGTAATGCCAGCAATCAAAGCCCCTTATCCGCTGCTGGCGGCGAATCTGGATCGCAGCGAAATCATGGCTTTCTACCAGAAACCGGCCTTCCCGGCGGGAGCCAACAGTGCGGATCCTAAAGTTAGAGAGGCCATCGCCGACACCATTCGCGTTTCGCATCAGCAGAATATCGAGCCGCAGCAGCTTCACGCCATGTTGGCAATCCAGCAACAGCGCGACCGCCGCATGGCTGAACGGCTGCTAGCCGCGCCAACGCCGGCTTTGCTGATCGTCGGTGGCTATCATGCCAAACGTAATGTCGGGGTGCCGGTGCATCTTCGCGATTTACAGCCTAAGGCGCAGGTGACGGTAGTCATGCTGGCGGAACAGGGGGCGGAAGTGGATAACCAGCAGGCGGATTATGTGTGGATAACCCCGGCGGCGGGTAAAAAGCAATAATAATAAGAAGAAAGAAGCCGCCCCCGGCCAGAGCCAGAGGGCGGTGAATGTCTTAAGCCAGCGCTTTTTCAGCTTTCTTCGCCGCGCGGCGGAAAGTGATAATACAGAGCACAAAGCCAACCAGCCCCAACGACCCGGCCGCCAGCGGAACCGCCGTCAGACCCAGGCCACGAGCGATAACCGCGCCGCCTACCCAGGCCCCCAAGGCATTACCGACGTTAAAGGCGGCGATGTTGAGAGTCGACACCAGATTCGGCGCATTCTTGCCATAAGTCACCACGTTAATTTGCAGCGCAGGCACGGCGGCAAAGCTGACCATCGCCCAGAAGAACAGCGTCACTTCCGCCGCCAGCAGGTTCACGCTGGTCCAGCTAAACAGTGCCGAGAAGATGGCAATCAGCAAGAAGATCAGGGTCAGCGTAGCGCCTAAACGCCAGTCAGCCAGACGTCCGCCAAGCACGTTACCGATAGTCAGCCCCAGGCCGATCAGCAGCAGAGTCCAGCTCACGCCGTGCTCGGACACGCCGGTGATTTCCGTCAGCATCGGCGCAATATAGGTGAACAGGGCAAACATCGCGGCGGAGAAGAACACGGTGATCGACAGCGACAGCCACAGGCCCAAACCACGCAGCGCGCCCATCTCTTTGCGCAGGTCCGTCGGCTCTTCGTCTTTGGTGTCCGGCAGTTTTTTATAGAGTGCAAACAGCGATGCCACGCCGATAATTGCCACCGCCCAGAAGGTAGAACGCCAGCCGAGCGCCTGGCCCAGCGCGGTACCTAAAGGTACGCCCAGCACGTTCGCCAGCGTCAGGCCGGTAAACATCAGGGCCACGGCAGACGCGCGGCGGTTCGGCGCCACCAGATTGGCCGCCACCACGGCACCAATGCCGAAGAAGGCGCCGTGACACAGCGCCGTGATAACCCGCGCCAGCATGAGGAAGCCGTAGCTGTAAGAGAGCGCACACATCAGGTTGCCGAAGATGAAGATAGTCATCAGCAGCAACAGCGTTTTTTTACGCGGCAGTTTGGCGGTCAGCACGGCCATGATAGGCGCGCCGATGGCCACGCCCAGCGCGTAGCCACTGATAAGCCAACCCGCCAGCGGAATACTCACCTGTAAATCATTGGCCACATTGGGCAACAGCCCCATGATGACAAACTCAGTCGTGCCGATCGCAAATGCGCTCAGCGCCAGTGCCAGTAACGAAACAGGCATAGGAAACTCCCCATTAATTAATTATTTACCCAACGAACACCACTAAAGCGGGCTGACTCGTGCAGTCAGTCCGCGAAAAGTAAGCAAGAGATCAAGATATCAGGATGGTGAAACGGGCCGCTAAAACCCGTCGCAAAGTACATTGCTGCGTTAATTCATTTGTTAGCGCAATGTTGTATCTTGCCAACAGAAATACCACGCAGATCACACTTTTGACCAGTTAGCGGCCGAATCAACGGCACAAATTGTTAGGGAATAAGTGATAACTCACTGATAAATAATCAGTTAGAAGATGTGTGCAAATATTTCGAAAAATGGAGTTTAGGCCCCGGCCATGACCCAGCGAGGATTTCCGGCAAACCATGCCACCAGAAAATCCAGCAAGGCGCGCAATGCGGCTGGCATTTGGCGGCGCGACGCATAGATGGCGTAAATCCCCAAGGTTTGCGGTTGCCATTGCGGCAGCAGCGCCACCAACTGCCCGCTGGAAATTAGCGGCGCGGCGGAGTAGTAGGGTTGCATCACAATCCCTGCCCCCTCTACTGCCCCGCTCAGCAATACCTGCGACTCGTTGGCGCTAAGATTGCCACTCACCGGTATCGCCAGCTTTTCGCCTTGGCGCTCCAACTGCCACAGGCTTTTGCCGAAATAGCTGTAGGTCAGGCAGTTATGCAGCGCCAAATCCTCCGGCTTTTGCGGGGTGCCGTGGGCCGCCAGATAGGTAGGAGAGGCGCAGATCACCGAGGCACACTCGGCCAGCGGCCGGGCAATCAGGTTCGGATCGAGATCATTGGTAATGCGCAGCGCCAGATCGATTCGATCTTCCACCAGATTGATCGCCTTACTCTCCAGTTGCAGATCAATACTCACCTGCGGGTGTAGCCGCAAGAACTCGGTCACGGCGATCGCCACCGCCCCCTGCCCGAAGGACTGAGAGCAGCTCAGGCGCAGCAGGCCGCGCAGCGCGTCATCTTCGCTCTCCCCCGCGCAGGCCATTTCCGCCGCCACCGACAGCATTTTCCGGCAGCGCGCCAGCGTGTTCTCCCCGGCATCGGTCAGGCTGAGTTTGCGCGTGGTGCGGTGCAGCAGGCGCGCGCCGGACCACTTCTCCATTTCAGATAAATAGCGCGTGACCATCGCACGGGACATATCCAGCGATTCGGCGGCGCTGACCATGCTTCCCCGTTCAACAATGGCGACAAAGACTTCGGCTGCGGTGATCCTGTCCATATCATTCATCCGATTTACGCAATAAACAGTTGCGCATTATCCGGTTTTTCTCTCGATTTATGCAACGTAAAGTAGCGGCATTAACCCACATTATTTGGCGACAACGCCCAACCTCCGAGGACACATTATGCGCCTGAAAAAATTGGCTCTTACCGCCGCGCTGCTTCTGGGCACTAGCCTGACGGCTCGCGCTGCCGACATGAAAATGGACGTTTACAATCCGGGTCAAAACAGCATTTTTGCCGTTTCCTCAGAAATTGTCTCTGGCGAGAAAGACGCCGTGCTGATTGATGCCCAGTTCCAGCGCAACGATGCGCAGAAGCTGGTGGAGATGATCAAAGCCAGTGGCAAGAACCTCACCACTATTTACATCAGCCAGGCAGATCCTGATTTCTACTTCGGCCTGGATACCCTGCACGCCGCCTTCCCTAAGGCCAAAATCGTCGCCACTCAGGCGACAATTGATGAAATCAACGCCACCAAAGACGGCAAAGTGGCGTTTTGGGGCCCGCAGTTGAAAGACAACGCGCCAAAAACGGTGATTGTCCCTGAGCCGCTGAAAGGCAATTCTTTCGAGCTGGAAGGCAAAAAGTTTGAAATTAAAGGGCAAACTCCCGCCCGCACCTTTGTATGGATACCGGCGCTAAAAACCGTAGTCGGCGGCGTTATTGTGGATGGTAATACCCAGCATCTGTGGGTCGCAGATACACAAACGCCTGAATCACGCCAAGCCTGGATTGCCACGCTGGACCAGATCACGGCGTTGCAGCCAACTACGGTGGTGCCGGGCCACTTCCTGCCCGGTGCGGCACAGACGCTGAAGTCGGTCGAGTTCACCAAGCAGTATTTACAGACGCTGGAGAAAGAACTGCCAAAAGCTAAGAATGCGGAGGCGCTGGTGAAAGCCATGAAAGGACATTACCCGGCACTGAAAGGCGATGAGTCATTAGAAATGAGCGCCAAAGTGCTGAAAGGCGAAATGAAGTGGCCGCAGTAAAATAAGTCAATTTTTGCATAAAACGATTTGATGGGTCCTTAAAAGTGGACCCATTTTTTAACGTCATAACAAAACCAGGTTACTGAGCAATAATTAGCAGACTGATAAGAATACACCTCGAAAAATACTCAATAATCCTGTCCCAATCTCCTTCTTAAGAATTTCCTCACACTATTAACGCCAATCGATAAATCTTCAATTTTCGAACAAATAGTTTTTACGGGACTATTTCTCCATAAATTTCCGCCAGTAAGGCAAATAGTGCTCTCTAAATAGAGAAAATCGGCTTTTTGGCGGCGTTGTCGATTCTTCCAGCAGTATCTTCAGAAAACTCTTACTTCCAACCCTCAAATAACCAAACTCTAATTATCTTATTGTTTATTATAACTATTTAATTAATTATGTTCAGTATTATCTTAATAACCAATCACTTCAAACGATCAGTGAAAGCATTTCAATCGTCAAAACCTATTAAAAGTAATCCCAAACATCGGGTTAAACGATTTGTTTCGAACTTTATATAATTTATATTGATTGTTAATTATTCATAAAAAACTCACCAACCTTTTGCGCAGAAAATTCTTTTCTGGGCTTATGCTTTATGCTTTTGGGTGGTTTTTTTCTCTGTGTGAATCGCCTTTTTGACTGGATTATTTGTGTTACATGGAAGGCTATCATGCCAAGAGTTATTATATGGAGTGAATGTCAATTCACTCAACTGGCGCTTGAGACACTTATTCTAAAGTTGCCTTTCCACGTTGATGTTTTAAATTTCCCACAAAATAAAAATAATATTATTTTCGACTCTTCTGACTATTTTATCCTTGACCCTTCACATAAAAGCTTCTCTCGATGCTATGAGTTTTTATTAGCGCATCACGAGAGAATGGATGATAACCGGATGATTTTTTACTCTGAGTCGCTGGACGCTACCATCATGTCCACGCTGCTGAAAAGAGGAATTCGTTCTTTTTCTAAAAACAACAACTTACAAGAGACGACCAGCCTCATTACCAAGTTTATCCTGCTGAAAGATATTTCAGACTTATGCGATCAGCACTTTCTGGTGATCACCAAAATGGAAATAAAGATTCTTTCTATGCTGGTATCAGGCGTTTCTATCCGCGATATCTCAATGATATTAAAAAGAAGCATCAAAACGGTCAGTGCACATAAATGCAATCTATTTAAAAAAATAGGCATAACGAATAATCAGGAACTATTCTTTCTCTTTAACCACAGCGTTGCGGATATGACTGCGCTCTAGAGCGATAGTCTGGCGATGTTGCAAATACCAGCCGCGATAAATATAGAGAAAGAAGAATGGACCCAGCTTCGGCGTCAGAATTCTATTTTGTTTTCGAGCCCATCGTCGACCCGGCAGGCAATGTGCTGGGTTTTGAAATGCTCACGCGGCAAAATTCGCTCAATGGGCCATGCCGAAGCATTGAACATCTATTTTCTCAGCTGCATCCTGAACACAAGTTCGATATTTTTTACACCCAATTGAATACGCTGAGCCATCAAGCGGAGTTCTTCTTAGAGCACCGGTTTAGCGTCTCTTTAAATGTGGATACGGAGATTGCCGAGGGCATCGTTCGCTCCGTGGCATTAACCAATAGACTCAAATCTATGGGTTTTATTCGTTTAGAGATCAACGAGCACTTCTCAGAACTCTTCCACCCAAGCCCCCAGCCTCTGCTCAGCAAGTTAGCCGCCTGCTGCCCACTTTGGCTCGATGACTTCAGCGCCGATCATCAACGCTTATCGCCCGTCATGCTCAACCAGTTTGAGTGCATTAAAGTGGATAAACATTTCTTTTGGCAGCATCAGGGCAGCGAGGAGCTGAAGTCGGTGATTCAGCAGCTAGGCCGCAGCTGTCAGGGCGTCATTGTCGAAGGGGTGGAAACCTCCGAGCAGCTCAGAGGTTTAAAATCACTGAATATCAAGGGGATGCAGGGTTATTTATGGCCTGCCAGATTCCAACATAATCTGCAAAGCAGAGTGAGTATCGACTGATTAAGGCTGTACGCGAACAAATGTCCCCGCAGCCTGCACGTTCATGCCAAAGCCACAGTCACCGTCGGTATGCAATTTGACAGTTTCTGGCGCGAATTCCATGCTCACTTTACACTCTCCGCCGCCCGCGTTCTGGTCATCTGCCTGATTGTAAACCGCTTTGCCGTCTTTCACGGCCGTCACCACCGAGAATTCGCCGGTATTCGGCCCGTAATAGAGCGACATCAGCCCCATGTACATGCCGCTGAAATCGATTTTAAACTGGGCTTCTTCCGCTTTGACATCCACTTCGTTCCAACTGCCGTAACCGGCATATTGCCAATACTGCCCGGCCACGCTGGGTGCGGCAGGCAAGGCATCGAGCTGGGGTTGGATTTGGCTAAGATTAAATTGTGATTTTTTATCATCCGGCGCCAGCATCAGCCAGGCTTTAGCTTTGCGATATTGCCCCTGACGGATATAGGTCAGCGCGATGTTGTTGTAGGCCGTGGCGATAGTGTCCTGCGGCTTGTGGCAAAACTCGCTCCAGGCCACCTGATCGCGGAATAGCTCGCGCGCTTTGTCATAAGCGCCTTGCTGATAAGAGACTTTCCCCGCCGCCGCGTAAATCCCCGCCTTCAGACAATCCTTTTCAATATCAGGCTCATCGATTTTCGCCAATACCTGAAGACTGACAGAACAGCCCGCCACCAGCAGCAAATTCAACCCCAATTTCATCGAACACCTTTTTCTTATAACCAAATGGAACTTTTTGCAGGAAAAACATCCTTACATGTGTGCCATTGCCCTCTCGCGCTGGCTGACCCATTCTGGGATGATTACGCATTCACAACATGAATATATTGAAACATGGCTATTTATGACTAACAAACCTGGGAAATCGGCACCTTGGCGTGCTGTCTGGCAGTTGATTAAGCCTTATTGGCTTTCCGAAGAGAAGTGGCGTGCCTGGGGCATGTTATCCGCCATCATTATCCTCTCATTGGCCGGCGTCTATCTGAGCGTCCAGCTAAATGAATGGAACAGAGTCTTTTACGATGCGCTGCAAAATCGTAATTACCCCGTATTCAAAGCCCAGCTGTTGAAATTCACCTGGCTTGCACTGATCTTTATCGTCATTGCCATCTACAAAGTCTATCTGACCCAGGGCCTGCAAATGAGCTGGCGTCGCTGGATGACCGAAGAGTATATGGACAAGTGGCTGGGCAATCACGCCTATTATTACACGGAGTATCAGCATCAGGTCGATAACCCCGACCAGCGTATTGCTGAGGACCTCAACGCGCTGACCAGCGGCACCCTTTCGCTGGTGCTTGGCCTGCTATCCAGCGTGGTCACGCTGTTCTCCTTTGTCTTTATTCTGTGGTCGATCAGCGGCCCGCTGACCTTTATGTTTTCCTCCCATGAATTCACCATTCCGGGCTACATGGTGTGGTTCGCCCTGCTCTACGCGGTGGTCGGCTCGGTGATTGTCTGGTGGGTGGGTAAGCCATTGGTTCGTTTAGGATTCAACCAAGAATGGTTCGAAGCAAACTTCCGTTTTGGCCTGATCCGTATCCGTGAGAACAGCGACGCCATCGCCCTTTATCACGGTGAGAAGAGTGAACGCGACCAGCTGAGCAGCAAGTTTGAATCCATCAAAACCAACTGGTGGTCGATTATGAAAGTGACCCGTCGCCTCAACGTGGCGTCCACTTTCTATGCCCAGTTCGCTAACATCTTCCCGATTCTGGTGGCTTCGCCGCGTTACTTCTCCGGCGCCATCCAGATGGGTTCCTTGATGCAAATCTCCTCGGCCTTTGGTCAGGTGCAGGGCGCATTGTCGTGGTTTATCGGCGCCTTCACCGATTTAGCCAGCTGGAAAGCCTGTGTTAACCGTCTGGCCGGTTTTAACGCCGCCATTGAACAGGTGAACGCCCAGCCGCGCGGCATTGACGTGCGCGAATCCGACAAACTGGATCTACAACTCGACGATTTAACCCTCAAGCTGCCGAACGGCACCGCGCTGTTCAGCAATGTCTCCGCCAGCCTGCAGGCCGGTGAGCGCGTGCTGATCGCCGGCCCGTCTGGCTGCGGTAAGTCCACCCTGCTGCGCGCTATCGCCGGTATCTGGCCTTACGGCGCGGGCAGTATTCACCTCGCCGCAGGCAAAAATTATTTGTTCCTGCCACAGCGCAGTTATATTCCGATTGGCACTTTGCGCGAAGCGCTAAGCTACCCGCAGTCAGATCGTGAATACACTGACGACCAGCTGATTACCGTGTTGGAACAGTGCTGCCTGCCGCATCTGCAAAGCGTGCTGGATGACTATGCCAACTGGAGCCAGCGCCTGTCGCCGGGTGAGCAACAGCGCCTGTCGTTTGCTCGTGCACTGCTGATTAAGCCTGCCATTCTGTTCCTCGACGAAGCCACCAGCGCGCTGGATGACGAAACCGAGCAGCGCATGTACAGCTTGTTAGTCAGCGAATTGCCTGGCACTTCGGTGATAAGCGTAGCGCACCGCAATACCGTCGCCAAGTACCACCAGCACTGCTGGCGCTTCAAACGCAGCGAAGAGGGCGGCAGCCACTTCTCGGCGTCCGCGCTATTACCTGAGTAAGCTTTAACACTCGCCTTCCTTGCCTCTTCTCGCCCCTGCGCGGGGAGAGGCAAGACAAAACCCATCCTAGCGCACAATTCTCCGCCTCAAATTTGTTCAATTGTATACCCCGCTATACAATTAATTTTGACAACCGGAGGGCTGATGAAAATCGACAAAACCTCGTTCGTACCGCTTTATCTACAAATAGAACAGCAGCTTACTGAACGGATCAGCGCCGGAGAGATCAAACCTGGCGATCCGATCCCCACCGAAGCCGCGCTGTGTGACATTTATGGCGTCTCGCGCATGACAGCGCGCAAGGCGGTGGACTATCTGGTGCGCCAAGGTCGGGTCGAACGTTTTCGCGGGCGCGGCACCTTTGTGGTGAAAAAGGCACTGACGCGCAAAGTGAACCTGCCTCTCGACCGCCACCTGACCTCCAGCGAGCTGGCGGTTGAAATCAACGCGCCGATTGAAAACCGCGTGCTGGCTTTCGAGTGCGTCTCGGCCACGCCCGACATCGCCAACGCGCTGCAAGTCCCGGTCGGCACGGCCCTGCACTTTATGGTGCGCCTACGCCTGCTGGGGGAAGAGCCTTTTGTTTATGAGCAGTGCTGGCTACTGGCGGATCTGTTCCCCGACCTGACACCACGGCATCTGGAAACCTCGAAATACGCCTATCTGCGCTCTAGAGGTTATGAACCGGCAGGCAGCAATAAGCAGATATCGGCAGAACTTCCCGCCAATGAAATCCGTCTGGCCCTGCACCTGTCGCGCGATGAGCCGGTGCTACACGCCCACGCCATCTCGGAATTCACCGACGGTACGCTGTTTGAAGTCTCAGACGTGTATTACAACCAGAAGCACTACAGCTTCAGCATTCGGGCCAGAGTCAAAGGCAAAGAGCAAAAATAAAGGCTGACCCCAGGGCCAGCCTTCTTACTTCTTACTCTTCTTCAACACGCATTAGCTAATACCGGAAAGCTCGGCTTTCACCAGATTCGCCACCTGCTCGACCTGCGGGCCGTAAATCACGTGCACGTCATTGTCAGTCACGCGCTTCACGCCCATCGCCCCGGTTCTCAGCAGCTTGTCATCTTGCACCTGCGACATATCCTTCACCTTCACGCGCAGGCGGGTAAAGCAGCAATCCACCTGAGAGATATTGCCTTCGCCGCCCAGCCCAAGAATGATGTCTTTGGTCTTCTGGTTGCCTTCGGCGGGCTTGGCGCGCTCTTCGGCATCATTCTCATCTTCACGCCCCGGCGTTTTGATCTGCATGCGTAAGATCACCCAGCGGAAGCTGAAGTAGTAGATTGGCGCGTAGATGATCCCAAGGATCAGCGGGTACCACCAGTGGGTTTTCGCCCCGCCCAGCACCCCAAAGATCAGGAAGTCTATCGCCCCACCCTGCACGTTACCGATCATCACGTGGAACATCTGCATCAGCACAAATGAGATCCCGGTCAGCACGGCGTGCAGCACGTAGAGTACCGGCGAAACAAAGATAAAGCAGAACTCCAGCGGCTCGGTGATCCCGGTGGTGAAGGAGGCCAGCGCCCCGGCTAGCATCAAGGCTTTCACCCGCCCTTTGTGCTCGGGCCGCGCGCAGTGATACATCGCCAGCGCCGCCGCAGGCAGTCCAAACATCATCACCGGGATTTTACCCTGCGCCAGGAAGCGCGTGGCCTGCTGGGTGACGGTATCGGTAATAGCGCCGGGATTGGCCAGCGAGGCGTTGAAAATATTCAGCGCGCCGACGATGCTCTGATTATCCACCGTCGTCACCCCGCCGATTGGCGTGAAACGCACGGTTTCGTTGATGATGTGATGCAAACCGGTGGGGATCAGTAAACGCTCAGAGGTGGCGTAAATAAAGGTGCCTATCTCGCCGGTGCGCCCGATTAACTCTCCCACCCACTGAATGCCCTCAGCGACGGTCGGCCAAACCAGCGACATCAGCACGCCGACGATTGGCAGCACCAGCACGGTAATAATCGGTACAAAGCGCCGACCGCCGAAGAAGGCGATGGCCGTCGGTAAGGTGATGGTGTAGAAGCGATTGTGTAGCCACATGGTGATCAAACCGACCAAGACCCCGCCCAGCACGCTCATGTTATAGGTGAAAATACCCAGCGTTTGGGTGAACTCAGCGGCGTAAATCATCGCCTCACTTTGCGACATGCCCTGCGCGGTAAGGTGCGCCACGCTGATGGTGTCTGGCGTAATATTCTGCGCCAGTAAGCTATAATTAACCCCAACGTGCAGCCCCACAAAGCCGATCACTGCAGAGAAAGCCGCCGTGGCTTTCTCTGCATTGGCCAGCCCCATTGCCGTCGCAACGGCAAAGAAAAGCGGCAGGTTGGCGAACAGCGCGCCGGAAACCTGACGAATAAAGCCGATCACCAGTTGTAAGGATTTTATCTCAGCGAACGCTTCGCCGGTCACCGCAGGGTTCTGCAATGCCGCCGCCAGCCCCAAAAATATCCCGGCTGCCGCGATCACCGAGATCGGTGTCATCAGCGCTTTACCCAGATCGTGGATTTTGCTGCCTAATTTGATCATCCGTTCCCCTTAATCAGTTGGCGAAAAAAGAACCACCTATTGAGTAAAGACCATAATGTATAGTTGTATAGACATAATGACCGAGAGTATGAATGGGATCACAGTTTGGGGGGGAGTTGGAGCTGGTTGATATATCGCCTCAAGAAATCTAAAACCTCCTTTTTTTCATTCATGATTTGCCGATTAGTGAAGCGCAGCACGGTCATTCCTAAACCGCCAAGAAAATGTGTTCTCACTTCATCAGCTGATTTTTCTTCATCAGAAAAATGGCTATCTCCGTCAATCTCTACGATAAGCCTGACTTCTGATGCATAGAAATCAACAATGTAGCGCCCGAATCCCTGTTGACGGCGAAATTTGACACCGAGTGATTTACCTCTCACTGCCTGCCAGAAAATAAACTCGGGATAGGTTAAGTTGTGTCTCAATTTCCGCCGAAAAACCTTTTGCTTCGAATCATTGAACATGACATTCGTTCCCTGTGTGAATACCCCATCCCAGCCTTCCCCTTTCCAGGGGAAGGAGTCGCCCCAGCATAAAATTAACTGCGGTGCCTAGACTGAATTTTGGAAGAGTTATGCGAGAGACATTCCAATAATCATCTGATATTTAATAAGAAATAGGAGCCTTAGCTCCTCCCCCTGATAAGGGGGAGGCTGGGAGGGGGTATTGCAGACATCACCAAACTCACCCAATACCACCAAGAATCCACAGCCACCCCCCCAACTTCCTACAAAACATCTCCTTATGTTAAAATTGTTAAAAATATTACTACCCATAACAGCCTTACTTTTACCGCGCCTCTCCAAACGCGGGTTAATCAAGACTCTTTAAGGAAGCACTATGGCTATCTCTCGCCGCGATTTTCTCAACGGTGTGGCTATTACCGTCACTGCCGGCATGACGCCGTGGCAGGCGCTGCAGGCCTCGCCGCAAACCGCGACGCAAACGCTCTATTATCCGCCTTCGCTCACTGGGCTGCGCGGCAACCATCAGGGCTCTTATGAGGCGGCGCACCTGCTTGGGCGCGAAGGCAAAAAAGTGGATCCTTCCAGCCTGCCGATTGAGGGTGAATTTGATCTGGTGATTGTCGGCGCGGGCATCAGCGGGCTGGCGGCGGCGTGCTTCTGGCAGGAGCAGCATGGCAAGCAGCAACGTATCCTGCTGCTGGATAACCACGACGACTTTGGCGGTCACGCCAAGCGCAATGAATTTCACGTCGAAGATAAAACTATTCTCGGCTACGGCGGCAGTGAGTCTTTTCAGTCACCGCGCACCAATTTCAGCCCGGTGGCGATGGGCCTGCTGAAGACGCTGGATGTCGATGTCGAGCGCATGGCGAAAGACTTCGACCAGACCTTCTACCCGGACCTGCACCTCAGCCGCGGCGTCTATTTCGACCGCAAAAACTTCGGCGTGGATAAAATCGTCAGTGGCGATCCGGGCCGCGCCGTGGCCGATGACATCCCGCCAGAGCGCCTCAACGGCCGCGACATCAGCGACTTTATTAGCGATTTCCCGCTGTCGGACGCCGACCGTAAAGCCTTGATTGCGCTGCATACGGAGTCGAAAGATTATCTGGCAGGCATGAGCAAAGAGCAGAAAATCGAGTGGGTCGATAGCCACAGCTACACCCAGTTCCTGCGCGAAAAAGTGGGCTTGAGCGAAATCGCCATTCGCTACTTCCAGCAGCGGACCAACGATTTTCAGGCCGTGGGCATTGACGCCACCTCGTGCAGCGACGCGCGGATCTGCGCCCTGCCGGGTCTGGAAGGCATGGGCTTACCGCCGCTAGACGCCGAATCCCTCGCCGACCTCGACGAGCCTTACATCTTCCACTTCCCGGATGGCAACGCCGGTCTGGCGCGGCTGATGGTGCGCCATCTGATCCCGGAAGTGGCGCCGGGCAGCACCATGGACGACGTGGTGCTGGCGAAATTCGATTACAGCCAGCTCGACCGCGACGGCGCGCCGGTGCGCCTGCGCCTCAACAGCACCGGCATGCACGTCGAAAACATTGAGCATCAGGGCAAGCCTGCGGTGGAAGTCACCTACATGACCGGCAGCAAGCTGCACCGCGTGCGCGCCGGGCAGGCGGTGATGGCGGGGTATAACATGATGATCCCCTATCTGGTGCCGGAGATGCCGGAAGAGCAGAAAGCCGCGCTGAAGGAGAACGTCAAAGCGCCGCTGGTTTATTCCAAAGTGGTGATCCGCAACTGGCAGCCGTTCATCAAGCTTGGTGTGCATGAGATTTACTCCCCCGCCGCGCCCTACAGCCGCGTCAAGCTCGACTATCCGGTCAACATGGGCGGCTACCAGCACCCGCGCGACCCTAACCAGCCCATTGGTCTGCATATGGTTTACGTGCCGACCCTGCCGGGCAGCGGCCTCAGCCCGCGCGAGCAGTCGCGCAAGGGGCGCGCGCTGTTACTGGGCACCTCGTTTGACGCCCACGAGAAGATGATCCGCGAGCAGCTGCAAGGCATGTTCGGCGAAGCCGGTTTTGACCATGAGCGCGACATCATGGCGATCACCGTCAATCGCTGGTCCCACGGCTACTCCTACTTCCTCAGCGGCATGTTCGATGATGAAGCCGAAGCGCAGAAAACCATTCAGCGCGCCCGCCAGCCGGTCGGCCGTATTACCATAGCCAACTCCGACGCAGACTGGAGTCCGTACGCCAACTCGGCCATCGATCAGGCGTGGCGCGCCGTCAACGAACTGACCGCCATGAAGAAGGTGAACGCATGAAAAAGTTGATGATGTTTACCGCGCTGATGGTGGCCAGCTCCTCGGCGCTGGCGATGTCCGAAGGGGAATATGTCGCCAAAGCTGCCGACTGCGCCGCCTGCCACACTGCGCCGCAGGGCCGCGACATGGCGGGCGGGCTGCGCTTTGCCACGCCGATTGGCGACATCTACTCCACCAATATCACGCCAGACAAAACCGCCGGAATCGGTAATTACAGCTTTGACGATTTCGACAAAGCCATGCGCCAAGGCATCGCCAAAGACGGCCACCCGCTCTACCCGGCCATGCCTTACACCTCCTACGCCAAAATGAGCGACAAGGACATGCGCGCGCTTTACACCTATCTGATGGATGAGGTGAAACCCCAGCCAGAAGCCAATCGCGAAAACCCCATCAGCTGGCCACTGTCAATGCGCTGGCCGCTACGGGTGTGGAACTCGCTGTTCCTCTCCTCCGGCGAATTTAAGCCACGGGCCGACCAGAGCGAGGAGTGGAATCGCGGCGCGTACTTGGTGCAAGGCGCGGGGCACTGCGGTGCCTGCCATACGCCACGGGGCTGGGCGCAGCAGGAGAAAGCCGAGGATGAAAGCGACGCTAAATTCCTCAGCGGCGGCGAGCTGGACGGCTGGTACGCCCCTTCCCTGCACGGCATAAAAGGCAGCCAGCAAGAGCTGGTCACCCTGCTTAAAACGGGCCGCAACACCCACGCGGCGGTCAGCGGGCCAATGGGCGAGGTGATCACCAACAGCACGCAGTTCATGACCGACGCCGACCTCAACAGCATGGCGGTTTATCTGCTGAGTCTGAAGTCTGAGCCAGCAGCCTCTCCAGCAAAACCGGCACAAGTCACCGCCAGCGGCCAGCAGACCTACGCGCGCTACTGCTCGACCTGTCACGGCACTCAGGGCGAAGGTCAGGACTTCAACATTCCGGCGCTGGCGGGCAATGTGACGGTCACCTCGCCGAATCCACAAACCCTGTTGCGGGTTATCCTGAGTGGCGGGCAGACGCCAGTCACCGCCGAGCATATGTCGAAAACCATGCCGGGATACGGCTGGGCGCTGAACGATCAGCAAGTGGCGGAGCTGACTAACACGCTGCGCGACAGCTGGGGAAATCAGGCCGAAGCCGTCACCGCCGAACAGGTGAAAGCGGCACGCGACGCCTCAAAATAGGCCCAAAACCAAAGCAAAAAGGCCAGCTCAGCGCTGGCCTTTTCTTTAGCTGAATCTAAAACCTTACTGACCTACATCGCCATTCCAGCCGCCGCCCAGCGCGGCAATCAGCTTAACGCTGGTGACCATCTGGGTGCTGAGCAGGGACAGGACGTTTTGCTGCTGGCTGAGGCTGGTGTTCTCAGTGGTGGCGACGTCGAGATAGTCAATCATCCCCGCCTGATATTGGTTGTAAGTCACCCGCGCCGACTCCTTGGCAGCGTCGGCGGCGCGCTGCTGGGCCAGCGTCTGGGCATCCAACGTGCGCAGCTCGACCAGATAATCCTCCACTTCCTGCAACGCCCCTAACACGCTCTGGCGATAGGCGGCCACCTGCGCGTCATAGGCCGCCTCGGCCTGCGCTACGCGGCTGCTGGTCGCGCCGAAGTCGAGCACCGTCTGGCTCAGTTCCGGCCCCAACGACCAGACGCGGTTCGGCAGGGAGAACAGGTTGTGGAAGGCGTCGCTGGCAAAACCGCCGCTGGCGCTGAGGGTCAGATCCGGATAATAGGCCGCAGTCGCCACGCCCACCGCCGCGTTGGCCGAGGCCATGTTGCGTTCGGCAATAGCGATATCAGGGCGGCGCTGCAACAGCTGTGACGGCAGGCCCGGCGGGATCGACGGCAGGGTGAATTTGATCTCCCGCGCGGTCAGGGTGAACTGTGCCGGAGGCTTGCCAATCAGCACCGCGATGGCGTGCTCCAACTGGGCGCGCTGCCACTGGGCCTCCAGCGCCGAGGCGCGGGTGCTTTCCAGCTGAGTTTGTGCCTGAGCCAGCGTGGCGCGCGAGGTATTACCGCCTTCATACTGGTTCTGGATCACCGTCAGGTAGCGCTCGTAGGCGGCAATGCTGCGCTGATAGAGCGCGATTTGTTCATCCATCACCCGCAGTTGGAAGTAATCCTGCGCCAGCTCAGACTGGGCGCTCAGCGTGGCGTTTGCCAGCTCGGCCTTGCTGGCCTGCGCGCTGGCCCGGTCCTGCTCCTCGGTGCGACGCAGTTTGCCCCACAGGTCGAGCTCCCAGCTGGCGCCAAGCTTGGCCGACTGCTGCTTGGTCACCGCCTGCGCCGTGCCGCTGCGCGTGCTGTCGCCGGTAGCACTAATCGTCGGGAACAGCCCGGCGCGCGCCTCGGAAACCAGCGCCTGCGCCTGGCGATACTGCGCGGCGTACTGGGCTACGTTTTGGTTGGAAATCTGTACCTGACTCAGCAAAGACGACAGCTCAGGGTCCTGATACACCGCCCACCAGTCGCCCTTGGTTTGGGTATCCTTCGGGATGGCCGCCGTCCAGCCCTTAGCCTCTTTAAACTCCAAAGAGAGAGGGGCCGAAGGCCGCTGATAGTCAGGCCCGACGGTACAACCCACCAGCAGCAATGCCAACGCCAGCGGGGCGAGACGGAAAACGGCGGAGCCGGAATTACGCAATGTCATCAAAGTCGTTTCGCTTTTCAATGAATTAGTCATGTGAACCTGCCGGTGACGATGGCTCATGGTGCGGGCGCAGGCGATGCCATAAACGGCGCGTCGCCCGGCTCGAACGGTCCATATAGAGATAGACCACCGGCGTGGTGAACAGGGTCAGAATCTGGCTCAGGGCCAGACCACCGGCGATCGCCAAGCCTAGCGGGCTGCGCAGGTCGGCGTCGCCGCCGCTGCCCAGCGCCAGAGGCAAGGCACCGAAGAAGGCCGCCAACGTGGTCATCAAGATCGGGCGAAAACGCATCAGGCAGGCCTGGGTGATCGCCTGCTGCGGCGTCAGCCCGAGGCGGCGCTCGGCGTCGAGCGCGAAGTCGATCATCATGATCGCATTCTTCTTCACGATACCAATCAGCAGCAAGATGCCGATCAGCGCGATCACCGTCAGCTGGGTATTGGTCAGCAGCATCAGCAGCAGCGCGCCAAGCCCGGCGGAAGGCAACGTGGACAGAATGGTCAGCGGGTGAATGTAACTCTCATAGAGCATGCCGAGCACGATATACACCGCCGCCAGCGCCGCCAGAATCAGCCACGGCATCATGCTCACCGACGAGTCAAAAGCCTGCGCCGTGCCGGCAAATCCGGCCTGAACCGTTTCCGGCAGGCCGATTTTCGCCATGGTGGTTTTAATCAGCTGTTGGGCATCCCCCAGCGCCACGCCGTCGGACAAGTTAAAGGCCAGCGTGGTGGTTGCCGACTGCCCCTGATGCGCCACCGACAGCGGCGCGTTGGCTCCGCTAAAGGTGGTGAAGGCCGATAGCGGCACCTGCGCGCCACTGTCCGTGACCACGTAAAGCTGGTTCAGCACATCAGGATTGCTGGTGTAGTCGTCGGTCAGATTCATCACTACGTGGTACTGGTTCAGCGTCTTGTAGATGGTGGCGATCTGCCGCTGGCTGAAGGCGTTATTGAGCAGCGTGTCGATCATCTTGACGTTAACCCCCAGCCGCGTGGCCTTGTCGCGGTCAATGTTCAACATCACTTCCTGCCCGCCGGTTTGCGAGTCAGAATCCACGCCGGTCAGCTGCGGCAGCTTCTCCAGCGCGGCTTTGACCTTCGGCCCCCACTCGCGCAGCAGCGAAAGGTCATCGGCTTGCAGGCTGTACTGGTATTGCGCGTTAGCACTGCGCGCGCCGACTCGCAGATCCTGTGCGGCTTGCATAAACAGCTGTGCCCCGGTCAGTTTGCTGGTTTTCGCCATCAGGCGGTTTGCCACTTGGCTGGCGGTGGCGGTGCGGTCTTTAATGTCTTTCAGGCGAACGAAGAACAGCGCGGTGTTGCGCGAACCAAAGCCGCCGCTGCCCGCCGAACTCATCACCGCGTCCACCGCCGGATCGTCTTGAATGATCTTGCTGTACTCCAGCAGCTTCGGCTGAATAGTCTGGAATGAGGTGTTTTGATCCGCGCGCATCATGCCCATCAGCATGCCGGTATCCTGCTCGGGGAAGAAGCCCTTCTCCACCACGGTGTACAGGTAGAAGTTAAGCATGATGGTCAACAGCAGGCCGAACATGGTGATCAACTGGTGGCGCATCACCCAGCCGAGTGCCGCCGCATAGCCCGCCAGTAGGCGATTAAGCCAATGTTCAATCAGGCGATAAATGCGCGGCTGGCGCTTTTCCACCGCAGGTTTACGCCGCAGAAAACGGGCGCACAGCATCGGGGTCAGGCTGAGGGACACCAGCATCGAAATCACCAGCGACACGGTGAGCGTGACGGCGAACTCGCGGAACAGCCGCCCGAGGATGCCGCCCATCAGTAGCAGCGGAATAAACACCGCCACCAGCGAAAGGGTCATCGACAGCACGGTAAAGCTGACTTCCTGCGCGCCTTTGATTGCCGCGCGCACTGGCCCCAGCCCCTCTTCGATATGCCGGGTAATGTTCTCCAGCACCACGATGGCGTCATCCACCACGAAGCCGGTGGCGATGATCAGCGCCATCAGCGACAGGTTATCCAGGCTGTAGCCCAGCAGGTACATCACCGAGCAGGTGCCAATCAGCGAGACGGGCAGCGCCAGCGCCGGAATGATCACCGCCTGCAGGTTGCGCAGGAAGACGAACACCACGGCGATCACCAGCACCGTGGCTTCCAGCAGGGTCACTTCGGTGGCGCGCAGCGAGCCAGAAATGGTGCCGGAACGGTCCAGCGCGATGTGCAGCTCAACGTCGCCCGGCAGGTTCTCTTCCATCTGCGGCAACGCATTTTTAATTGCCTGAATGGTTTCCAGCATGTTGGCCCCGGCCTGCCTCGTCACGCCCAGCATCACCGACGGCGTGCTGTTGTAGTAGCCTACGTTGTATTTATCTTCAACCGAATCATAGACATTGGCCACGTCGCTCAGACGAATGGCCGCGCCCTTGATATAAGTCACAATCAGGGTTTTATACTGCGCCGCCGTGCTCTGCTGGCCGTTACCTTCAATCATCCACGACTGGTTCGAGCCTTGCAGCACGCCCTTCGGCAAGTTAGTGGTGCTGTTAGCGATGGCGGCGCGAATGGTGTCGAGGGAAATGCCGTAATGGCTGATCGCCTCCGGGCGCAGGTCAATACGCACGCCGGGCAGCGCCGAGCCGACAATCGAAACCTGCCCCACGCCGTTCACCTGCGCGATTTTTTGCTGCAACTGGCTGGAGGCAATGTCGTACAGCTCGCCCTTGCTGCGCGTGGCCGAAGTCAGAGAGAGCATGATGATCGGCGCGTCGGACGGGTTGGCTTTGCGATAGGTCGGCAGCGACGGCATGCTGCTCGGCAGCAGCGCCCGCGAGGCGTTAATCGCCGCCTGCACGTCGCGCGCCGCGCCGTTGATTTCACGGTCGAGGTCGAACTGCAGCACCACGCTGGTGGTGCCCTGCGAGCTGCTGGAGGTCATCTCAGTGACGCCCGCAATCTGTCCCAGCGCGCGCTCCAGCGGCGTCGCCACCGTGGCCGCCATGGTTTCCGGGCTGGCTCCCGGCAGGCTGGCGCTCACCAGAATCACCGGCAGGTCCAACTGCGGCAGCGGGGCCACCGGCAGCAGGCGATAGCCAAGCAGCCCGAGCAGCAGCACCGCGCTGGTTAGCAGCAGCGTGGTGACGGGCCGGAAGATGAAAAAGCGCGAGATATTCATCTATTCGCCAGCCTGCTGTTGGTTCAGCTTAGCGGCGCGTTTGCGTTTCAGCCGCGGGTTCCAGCGGGTCGCCAGACGGTCAAACATCAGGTAAATCACCGGCGTGGAGAACAGGGTCAGCACCTGACTGAAGATCAGCCCGCCGACAATCACCAAGCCCAGCGGCTGGCGCAGTTCAGCACCCGATCCACTGGCGAGCATCAGCGGCAGTGCGCCGAGCAGCGCCGCCATGGTGGTCATCAAGATCGGGCGGAATCGCAGCAAACAGGCCTGATGAATGGCTTCGCGCGGCGACATGCCGTGCTTGGTTTCGGCCTCCAGCGCGAAGTCGATCATCATAATGGCGTTCTTTTTCACGATACCAATCAGCAAGATAACGCCAATTAGTGCGATCAGGCTGAACTCGGTATCGGCAAACAGCAGCGAAAGCAGCGCCCCCACCGCCGCCGACGGCAGCGTCGACAGGATAGTCACCGGGTGAATAAAGCTTTCATACAGAATACCCAGCACCACATACATGGTCAGCAGCGCGGCGAGGATCAGCCACAGGGTGTTGCCGGTGGCGCTTTCAAACGAGGCAGCGGCCCCCTGATAGCGCAACGTGATACTGTCCGGCACCTTCAGCTCGGCCAAGCTCTGCTTGACGGCGGCCTGCGCCTGCTCCAGCGAATAGCCGTCTTTGACGTTGAAGGAAACCGTCACCGTCGGGAACTGGTTTAATCGCGCCTGCAACAGCGAGCCGGTGCGCATATGGATTTTGGCAATCGAGGTCAGCTTGACCATGCCCGTCGCCGAGCTGGTGGAAGTGCCGGTGTCGGACGTCGAGGTGGTCGAGCCCGAGGCACTGGTGGTGGTGGTGCTGTTGGCATCGGTAGAGGCCGACGAAGACGAATTGGTATTGCTGGTCGCCAGATAGATATCGTCGAACGACGCCGGAGACTGCTGATATTGCGGCGCGACTTCCAGCACCACGCGGTACTGGTTCGACTGGGTAAAGATGGTGGACACCAGACGCTGGCCAAAGGCGTTATACAGCGCGGTATCGACATCCGACGCGGTAATGCCAAAACGCGCCGCGGCGTCGCGGTCCAGCTCGACATAGGCCACCTGCCCCTGATTTTGCAGGTTGCTCACCACGTCGCTGAATTCCGGCAGCTGGCTGAGCTTTTCAGTCAGTTTCGGCGTCCAGGTCACCAGATTTTCACTGTCGGCATCGTCGAGGGTGAACTGGTACTGGCTGGGCGTGACCTGATCGTCCACGGTTAAATCCTGCGACGCCTGCATATAGAGCGAAATGCCCGGCACCGAGGCGGTTTCTTGTTTCAGACGGGCAATAATCGCCGGAGCGCGCTCGTCGCGCTGGTCGAAGGATTTGAGGTTAATTTGCAGACGGCCGCTGTTCAGGCTGGTGTTATTGCCGTCCACGCCGATGGTGGAGGAGACGCTGTCCACCGCCGGATCTTGCAAAATAGCGGCAGTCAGCATCTGCTGGCGACGGCCCATTTCGCCGAAAGAGACGTCCTGCGAGGCCTGGGTGATCCCCTGAATCATGCCGGTATCTTGCGACGGGAAGAAGCCCTTCGGCACCATCACATAGAGCAGCGCGGTGAATACCAAGGTCGCCGCCGCCACTAGCAGAGTGATGCGCTGATGATTCAGCACCACGATCAGCAGACGGTCATAACCGGCTATCAGTCGGTCAAAAATTTGGCCGCCTTTGCGGTAGAACCGGCTCTGTTTCTCTTCGGGAATGTGGCGCAGCAAATAGGCGCAGAGCATTGGCGTTAGGGTCAAGGAGACCACCATCGACACCAATATCGACACCGCCAGCGTGATAGCAAATTCGCGGAACAGCCGCCCGACCACGTCCCCCATAAACAGCAGCGGGATCAGCACCGCGATCAATGAGAAGGTAAGAGAGATAATGGTGAAACCGATTTGCGCCGAGCCTTTGAGCGCCGCCTGCATCGGCGTTTCGCCCTCTTCCAGCCGCCGGGTAATGTTTTCCACCACCACGATGGCGTCATCAATAACAAAGCCGGTGGCGACGGTGAGCGCCATCAGCGACAGGTTGTTGAGGCTGAAACCGCAGAGATACATCACGCCAAAGGTGCCAATCAGCGACAGCGGCACCGCGACGCTCGGGATAAGCGTCGCCGCCACGTTGCGCAGGAACAGGAAAGTGACCATCACCACCAGCGCGATGGAGAGCATCAGCTCGAACTGCACATCGCTGATTGAAGCGCGAATGGTCTGGGTGCGGTCGGACAAAATAGTGACTTTGACCGAGTCTGGCAGCGCGGCCTGAAGCGTCGGCAACTGGCGCTTGATACCGTCGACCACCGCAATCACGTTGGCCCCCGGCTGGCGCTGAACGCTGATGATAATCGCTGGCTGCTTGTTGGCCCAGGCAGATAAATATTGGTTTTCCGGCGCTTCGGAGAGCGTGGCGAGGTCCCGCAGACGCAGCGCAGCGCCGTTTTGGTAGGTGACAATCAGGTTGCCGTACTCCGCCGCGGTGCGCAGCTGGTCGTTGGCGTCAATGGTGATGGAGTGGTGCTTGCCGTCGAAACCGCCCTTCGAGCCGTTAACATTACTGTTGCCAATCAGCGTGTTGATGTCTTCCAGCGTCAGATTGTGGGCCGCCAGCGCGCGCGGATTGACCTGCACGCGAATTGCCGGTTGATTGCCGCCGGCCAGCGTCACCATGCCGACGCCGGAAATCTGCGACAGCTTCAGCGCGACGCGGGTGTTCACCAGATCCTGCACTTTGGTCAGCGGCAGCGACTCAGAGGTGACTGCCATGGTCAGCACCGCGCTATCAGCCGGGTTAACCTTTTTGTAGGTTGGCGGGTTCGGCAAGTCCTTTGGCAGCAGGTTGTCCGCCGCGTTGATCGCCGCCTGCACTTCCTGCTCGGCGACGTCGAGAGAGAGGTCTAGCGAGAACTTCAGGGTGATAATCGACGAGCCGCTGGCGCTGGTGGAATACATCTGGCTCAGCCCGGCCATCTGCCCAAGCTGGCGCTCAAGCGGCGCGGTAATGCCCGACGCCATCACGTCCGGACTGGCGCCCGGGTAGAGCGTGGTCACCTGAATGGTCGGGTAATCCACCTGCGGCAAGGCCGAGGTAGAGAGCATGTTGTAGGCGAAAATGCCCGACAGCATAACCGCCACCATCAGCAGGATGGTAGCGACCGGCCTTTGGATAAAGAGGCGTGATGGATTCATTTCGACCCGCTGTCTTTGCCGGTGGTGGCCTTATCAACGCCGCCTTGTTCAGCGCGCTGTTTCGAGCTTCCGGCCTTGCTGGCGGTGGCTTCATCCTCGGCGCTGGCGGTTACCACCTGCACCTTGCTGCCATTATTCAGGTGGTCAATGCCGGTCGTCACCACCTGCTCACCCAGCTGAATGCCGGACAGAATCGCCACTTTGTCATCGCCAAAGGCCGGGCCAGATTTCACTTCGCGGCGCTCGACGGAGTTGTCGGCTTTCACCACATAGACGAAGTCGCCGTTGGCACTGAGCTGCAAGGCCGCCGCCGGAATCACCGTGGCTTTTTCCAGCGTGCCAACTTGCAGACGCGCGTTTACAAACTGATTCGGATAGAGCTTTTCATCCTGATTGTCGAACAGGGCTTTTAGCTTGATGCTGCCAGTGCTGGTGTCGATTTCATTGCTGATGAACTGTAACTTGCCCTGCCCGAGCACCTCGCTGCCGTCTTGGTCAAAGGCGGTGGTCGGCAACTGTTGCCCGCCACGCAGGGCTTTGAGCAGGGTTTGCAGATTGCTTTGCGGCACGCTAAAGGTGACGGCAATCGGCTGAGTTTGGGTGATGGTGACGATGCCCGTGGTGCTGCCGCTAGTCACCATATTGCCCGGATCGACCAGACGCAGGCCGACGTGGCCGCTGACCGGCGCGGTTATTTTGGCAAATTCGAGGTTCAACTTGGCGGCGGCGATCTGCGCCTGATCGGCCTTCACCGCACCGGCGTACTGACCGGCGGTCGCCATCTGGCTTTCTAAATCTTGTCGGGCTAAGGAGTCTTGCGCGTAGAGTTTCTTATAGCGCGCCAGGGTCAGCTCGGCGCTTTTCGCCAGCGCCTGATTCTGGGCTAAGTCGCCCTGATACTGCTCCAACGTCGCCTGATAACTGCGTGGGTCAATCTGCGCCAAGAGCTGCCCCTGCTCCACTTTCTGCCCTTCGGTGAAGTAGACCTTCATCAGTTGACCGTCCACCCGGCTGGTGACGGTCACCGTGGCATTGGCGACCACGGTCCCCAGCGCGCGCAAATAAACCGGCACGTCGGCCTGTTCCGCTTTCCCCGCCTGCACTGGCGTTTGCATCCCCGCCATGGCCGCACCGCGCATACCGCCACGGCCCTGCCCGGCATGCTTTTCTGGCGCGCTCGAACTGCTGTGATGGAAGGCAAAATACCAAACCAGAATAGCCGCGATAATCACCGCGATGACTAACCACAATCTATTGCGGTTCTTAGGACGAGAAGAGGTATTTGGCAGCATAAAGTTATTGGCTTCGCACTAATTATGAGAAGAAAGCAGCTGAAAACGATCCTTCAACCAGAGAGTTCCGTTACCCGGCATTTATTATCCCGAAAAATACCTCCGGCGGTTTTAGGACTACGCAAAGATTGCGTTAACAATTAAGAAAGTATATTTCGGGTGAATGGGTGGAATTCTAACATCTTCTTCACTACGGGGAAGTTGATTAAAACTGAGACACATTCTTAGACAAGCATATCTTTAGACTGCATTTTGCTCAAATGTAATGACATTAGCGTTACGTGGTGCTACTTTCACCCTCAACAAAGAGAGGTAGAAAATGAATCGAACGCCAACACGAGCTGTCTCTGGCAGCGACGACGTGAAGCGCAAACGGGAAGCGCTGAACCTGCGTATCCATCCCGATGAGCGCGATTTGATTGATCGCGCCGCAGAAGTAAAAGGTAAAAATCGTACTGATTTTATTCTTGAAGCTGCGATGCAAGCTGCAGAAGCCGCTTTACTGGATCAGGTAATGATATCTGTTGATCCAGATGCCTATGCTGAGTTCGTTGCTCGGCTCGACCAGCCCGCAAAAAGCAATGATCGCTTGCGCGCTTTACTGAATACACCGGCACCTTGGGATAAATAAATATGGCATTGGAAGCCCCTGTACCGCTGACGGACAAGCACAATATTCGCGCTTTTGATTGTGGGGAAAACAGCCTGAATGAATGGCTGATAAAACGCGCTCTTGCCAACCAATATAGCGGCGCGTCACGAACTTTTGTTGTATGCAACGCGGGCCGAGTAGTCGCGTTTTATGCCCTTTCATCTGGTGCTCTTTTTTGTGCCCATAGCACCGGCAAAGTTAAACGTAACATGCCAGATCCCATCCCTGTGGTGATCCTCGGCAGGTTGGGTGTTGACCAAGCTATTAAGGGGAAAGGTATCGGAAGCGCACTGGTGCGTGATGCTATTTTGAAGATAGTGGTCGCAGCAGAATCATTGGGGATACGTGCAATGGTGATCCATGCACTGAATAATCGAGTGAAATCCTTCTATGAGTCCCTCGGCTTCACGCCTTCCCCGACCGACCCTATGATTTTGATGGCAACGCTCAATGATCTCAAAGACAGCCTTTGAAATTTCCCCACTCTAAACCAACCTTTCCAGCCAGCGTAACGAACCCATTACAGAGCCAAATATCAAATAACAAAAACATTGATAATTTGTATTGTTTCACGCGCCGCCCTGTTGATATGTTGAGGGAAAGTGTTTTTCTCATCATTTTAATTTGAGTTAATAACAGAACTCGGCGGAGAGCTATGAGCGCGAATTTTCCCTCTAAACCGGTTATTGGTGTGACACTTGATAGTGAAGAGGCTGGAGGCTATGCCGATTTTCCATGGTATGCGTTACGGCAAAATTATATGACGAGTCTGGCTTCGCTCGGCGCGGTGCCGCTGGCGCTTCCCCATCACGGCGAGTTGGCTGAAGAGTATTTGTCGCTCTGCGACGCCATCGTGGTCACGGGCGGCGCGTTTGATGTTTCCCCCGCGCTGTTTAACGAGCAGCAGTCGAGCGACCAGATTCGCCTGAAACCTGCCAGAACCGAGTTCGAAATCGCCATTATCCAAGGGGCAATGCGCCGCAATATGCCCTTGCTGGGTATTTGCGGTGGGCAACAGCTGCTGGCGGTATTGACCGGCGGCACCCTGCATCAGCACATTCCCGACGCCCTGCCTGACGCCCTCGAGCACAGCACCACGGTAGATACTGAGAACGCTGGCGGCAAAAAGCGCGCGCGCCATCAGGTCGACATTGTGGCTGATACCCTGCTTGCTCGCTGCGTGAAGGCTGCTCGCTATGAGGTCAACAGCTCCCACCACCAGGCGGTGAAAAGCGTCGGCGAAGGTTGCCGCGTCAACGCCGTCGCGCCGGACGGGGTGATCGAAGGGATTGAGTGCGAAGGCTACGATTTTTGCCTTGGCGTGCAGTGGCATCCTGAATATCAGCAGCATGAGCAGGACCAGCGGCTGTTAGCCGCCTTCGTCAGCGCCGCCACCCATTATCAGCAGAACATGCGTAGCAGCGGCCGGGCCATGGCCTTGGCGATGAACCGTCTGGGCAAGGCTGAAGAATGAGCCGCCCACTGGCTGCGACCACCGAACAGGCCTTACGTGCGTTGGGCATTGACCCGCAGGTGATTGCTCACCGCGCGTTGCCGTTTTTCGAGGATATCGATCCCAGCCTGCTGGTCATTGCCGAGACGGACCAAACCGGCAAAGCCCATCGGCTGACGGCCCCCGCTGCCGATGCCTGGCTGACGATGAAGCGCGCCGCCGAGCTGGATGGCGTGGAGATTGTGCTGATTTCGGCATGGCGCGATGTGGCTTATCAATCCGGGCTGATTGAGCAGAAGCTGCAAGCCGGGCTTTCGCCCGAGAAGATTTTCAGCTCGCTGGCCCCTCCAGGTTGTAGCGAACACCACACCGGCCGTGCGGTGGACATCAATACCCCCGATTGTGACGAAGTCACCGGCGTTTTCGGCGAAACCGAGGCTTTCCGCTGGCTTAGCGGCAACGCGGCGCGTTTTGGTTTCACCCTCTCCTTCCCGCCGAATAACCCTTGGGGCTTCATTTACGAACCCTGGCATTGGTGCTGGAACCCTTAATCCACCTCGCTTGCCCGCCATGTAATACACAAAACTCCGTTGTTTTTAGTTGAAGCTATTCGTCAATTTATGTATTTTTATGCAAGTTAAGTGCATAAAACAACAAACACAACAGGAGTTACCATGTTTAAGTCCTTTATTCTCGCCGGGTGCCTGCTTTCCTCTCTCGCCACTTCTGCTTTCGCGGCACAGCAAACCTACGTGGTTGGCTCAGGTGGTACATACCGTCCGTTCGAATATGAAAACAACCAGAAAGAGCTGGAAGGTTTTGATATTGATATCATTAAAGCCATCGCCAAAGCCGAGAACTTCAACGTGAAACTGGTGAATACGCCGTGGGAAGGTATCTTCGCGACGCTGAACTCTGGCGACCGCGACATCATCATTTCCGGTATCACTATCACTGACAAACGTCAGCAAATGGTTGATTTTTCTACTCCTTACTTCCCGGCCGAGCAGTCCATCGTGGTGCCAGCGGATTCAAAAGTAGACTCCGTCGCGGCCTTGAAAGGCCAGAAAGTGGGCGTAGTTAACTCCAGTACCGGCGACATCGTGGTGTCTGACGAGCTGGGCAAAAACAGCACAGATATCAAACGTTTCGACAACACCCCGCTGATGCTGCAAGAGCTGTCTGAAGACGGTATCGGCGCGGCGGTTGGCGACGTGGGCGTGGTGAAGTACTACATCAAATCCCATCCTGAGAAAGCGCTGAAGCTGGTTCCGGACAGCAAATTCCAGCGCCAGTACTTCGGCATCGCGGTGGCGAAAGGTAACACCGAGCTGCTGGGCAAAATCAACGCCGGTCTGAAAACCATTATTGCCGACGGTACCTACGCCAAGATTTACGCCAACTGGTTCGATAGCAACGTTCCTACCCTGCCAACTAAGTAATTACGCATAAAAAGGGGGCTTCATCGGCCCCCAATCAAGGAAAAGCATGACCGGATTTCGTTGGGAGATCATCTCCGAATATGCCCCGCTGTTTGTTCAGGGCGCGTTGATGACCATCAAATGCACCATTATTTGCGTTATTTTGGGCACCGCCTGGGGGCTGTTATTGGGTCTGGGTCGCATGGCCCGCGCCGATGATGGTCCGTGGAAACTCATTTTGCGCTTCGCGGTCCAGTGGCCGGTGCGCGTTTACGTCAGCGCCTTCCGCGGTACGCCGCTGTTTGTGCAAATCATGGTGGTGCACTTCGCACTGGTGCCATTATTTATTAACCCGCGTGACGGCATTTTAGTCGCCAACGGCCTGATGTCCTCGGACTTCGCTCGCTCTCTGCGGTCGGATTACGGCGCGTTCCTCTCCTGCGTGGTGGCGATCACCCTAAACGCCGGTGCCTACGTGTCGGAGATTTTCCGCGCCGGTATTCAGTCAATCGACAACGGCCAGATGGAAGCGTCCCGCGCGCTCGGCATGGGCTGGGGCAAAACCATGCGCAAAGTGATTTTGCCGCAGGCGTTTCGCCGCATTCTGCCGCCGCTGGGCAACAACGCCATCGCCATCGTTAAAGATTCCTCGCTGGCCTCGGCTATCGGGCTGGCTGATCTGGCCTACGCCGCGCGTACCGTTTCCGGCGCTTATGCCACCTATTGGGAACCCTACCTGACTATCTCCTTAGTCTATTGGGTACTGACGTTCCTGCTGTCGCTGCTGGTTCAACACATGGAAAAGAGGTTCGGCAAAAGTGATTCACGTTAAGGATTTACAGAAGCAGTTTGGCGAAACTCACGTCTTGCGCGGCATCTCTTGCGATATCGCGGAGCAGGAAGTGGTCTGCGTGATTGGCCCGTCAGGCTCTGGCAAAAGTACCTTCCTGCGCTGCTTAAACGCGCTGGAGAAGCCAAACGGCGGCGAAGTAGTGGTCAACGGTTTTGCGGTGCACGACCCGAAAACCAACCTGAACACGCTGCGTTCCGGCGTGGGCATGGTGTTCCAGCGCTTCAACCTGTTCCCGCACATGACGGTGCTGGAAAATCTGATCATGGCGCCTATGTCTTTGAAAGGGTTGTCGAAAGCCGAAGCCGTGTCGCGCGCTGAAAAGCTGCTGCAAAAGGTCGGTCTGATCGACAAAATCGACGCCTGGCCTTCCAGCCTGTCCGGTGGTCAGCAGCAGCGCGTAGCGATTGCTCGCGCACTGGCGATGGAACCGGCGTTGATTCTGTTTGATGAGCCGACTTCGGCGCTGGACCCGGAGTTGGTTGGCGAAGTGCTGGCGGTGATGAAACAGCTGGCGCTGGAAGGCATGACGATGGTGATCGTTACCCACGAAATGGGCTTTGCCCGCGAAGTGGCCGACCGCGTGGTGTTTATCGATCAGGGCGTGATCCAAGAGCAAGGCACGCCGGAGCAGTTGTTTACCAATCCAACCAATCCGCGCACCAAGTCGTTCTTGAGTAAGGTGTTGTAATCACGGCCGATAGTGGAAAAGGGCACCTCGCGTGCCCTTTTTTATGGCTGTTTAGGCCACGTCGCTCAGGCCATAGCCGTGGAATTTGCGCAGCACTTCATCAATGGCTTCATCACTCAGCAACGGCACTTCCGGCGTGACGGCCAGCGTCAGCAGATAGAGCCTCGCCAGCACCTCGACCTCTTGCGCCAGCCACAGCGCTTTTTCTAAGGTTTTCCCGCAGGTTATCATGCCGTGATGCTGCAACAGCGTGGCTTTATAGCCGGTCAACGCCGTCACCGCATGGTCCGACAGCGCCTGAGTGCCATAGGTCGCATACCCCGCGCAGGGGATCTTTTTGCCACCCGCCGCTGCCACCATGTAGTGGATCGCCGGGATCTCTCTATTCAGAATCGCCACCGCCGTGGCGTGTACCGCGTGGTTATGCAACACCACGTTTTCCGCCGGTTTGGCTTGCAGAATCGCCAGATGAAAACGCCATTCGCTGGAGGGGGTTTTACCCCTTTCGGCATTGCCCTGACCATCGACAAACACGATGTCGTCTTCGCTCAACTGCTCGTAGGGCACGCTGGTCGGCGTGATAAGCATGCCGTCGCCAAAGCGAACGCTGATATTCCCAGAGGTGCCTTGGTTCAGGCCCATGCGGCTCATTTCCAGACAGGTGTCGATTATCTGGCGTGCAATAACGTTTCTTTCCATGGTGATTTCCTCGGCGCGGCAAACTGCGATGTGGTGACGTTGCGCCTATCTTCTGGTGCGATGCCGGCTGGCAACAGTTGGCCGCGTGGATGTGTGACCGTCTTCAAAATATCGCTGAAAAAAGCGCGATTTCACCCACGCCGATTAACCTCTCCAGCGCCCGTTTTCAGCGCCTTTGCGGCAAACGGGCAGTTAGCGCATCCTTGACTTGGCGGGCCGAAAAGTGCCATTTATTGAGCCGCCGAATGTCGAATAAGGGTTTGCAGTGAAGATGAATAAGCAGGCACGGCTGGATGAAATTGTTGCCTTACTCAAAGGCAATGCCTCTCTGCGGGTCAATGATCTCGCTGAGTCACTGAATGTCAGCAAAGAGACGCTACGCCGGGATCTCAAATATCTGCAACTCAAAGGCCTGCTGGTGAGGGAGTATGGCAAAGCGAAAAGCCTGAAACGCCCCTTCGACGACCCCAGCGTGGCCTTTGAATCACGCTCGAAAAGCCACGCCCAGCGCAAAAGCCTACTGGCGGATAAAGGTATTGAGTGGATAACGCCGGGGATGTGCATCGCGTTGGATGCCAGTTCAACCTGCTGGCACTTGGCGAAGAAACTGCGCGACCAACCGCTGACGGTGTACACCAACAGCTACCGAATTTGCCACGAGTTAGAGAAAAAAGCGCAGATTGAGATTTTATGCTCTGGCGGCACGCTGGACAGAAAATACGCCAGTTATATTAATGATTCGCCGCTGCACATGGTGCGCAATATCGACATCGATTTATTCATTTTCTCCTGCGACGGCGTGGATGCCGACGGCAATATCTGGGACACGGATAACGGCAACACGCTGTTTAAAAAATTTATGCTGAAGAAGAGCCTGCAAAGCATTTTGCTGGTGGATTCCAGCAAAATTGAGCGCAGCGGTGAGGTGATTATCGGCCAGGTTTCGGCCGTGACGACGGTTATCCGCCAATAATTTAACGGGGATAATAGGTATCGTAATCGAAGCTGACCTGCTGGCGCGCCTCGTCGGCTGAGCCATAAACACCAATTCCCGCCCAGGCAAACATCGCCGCGCCCGACACCGTGGTTTCCGCCTTTGCCAGCACCTTCACCGGCAGTTGCAAAGTATCAGCCTTTATCTGATTCCACAGGGCATTGCGGCTGCCACCGCCGACTAAGACCAGCTCCTGAGTGTTAAATCCGGCCACCTGCTCCAGCATCGCCAACTGCTCGCGCAGGCGCACAGACAGCGCCTCCAGCGCCGAGCGATAGAGATGGCCGCGCTGGGTGGAAAGCGTGACGCCCTGCCACCCGGCCTGCTTATCACCCATCAGGTCGCTGCGCATGGTCACCCCTTCACTCCCCGCCGGAATACGCCCGGCCTCCAGCAGCATCTGTTCATAAACCTGCGGCGCGGGCACCTCAGGCCAATAGAGTTTGCGGATCCACTCCAGCACGCCGGAAGCCAGATATTGGCAACCGGGATTAAAGTAGCCATGGGCGCTGTCCAGCTCACAGGTCGCCGCGTGGTGAGATTGCAGCAGATCCGTATTGATGCTGGCCGAGCGGACCATCAAAATCTCCCAAGTGCCGGATGACAGCACCGGCTGGTTGATGCCCACGCCCGAGCCGTAAAGGGCAAATTGGGTGTCGTGGCCGGTAGAAATCACCGGAATGCCCGGCGTCAAACCCAGCCGCGCCGCCATCTGCGGCTGCAATTCGCCAATTTTATCTCCGGCATTAATCATGCGCGGGAACAGCGAAGCGTCGATGCCCACCAGTTTCAGCAGCCGCTGGCTGAACACTTCCTGAGTGACGTCCAGCAGCTGGCTGGTGCCCGCCATGGTTCTTTCGGTGGTCATTTCGCCGGTCAGCTGGAAGCTAATCAGCGACGACATAAACAGCCACGCGTGGGCGCGGTCGAGCAAGTCTGGAGCATTTTCGCGCAGCCAAATCAGCTTATACAGCGTGTTGAAGCTGTAAGGCGCGATGCCGGTAATGGCCTTAAGCTCGGCGGCGGGAATGTATTTATCGATGTTGTTCATCACGGCTTCGGTGCGCGGGCATTTCCAGCTGATCACCGGGTAAAGCAGCTCGCCCTGACGGTCCACCAGCGCGCCGTCGACGCCAAAGGCCGTGACGGTCAGGGCGCGCACCGGATGGTCGGGCAGCTTGGCCACCAACGACTGGCAGCAGCTTTCGAGGCTTTGCATAATTCTCGCCAGCGGCCAAATGTGCCACAGCGGGTTTTCTGCCGGGTTCAGCGTAAAATTTTGCTCATGGGCGCTGGCCAACACATTGCCTTGGCTATCGATGGCCATCGCGCGAATATTGGTGGCTCCACAGTCCAGAACAATCACGATCTCTTTTTGCATCTTTTCCCCTCACCTCGGCGCATCCTCTGTAGGGATGGTTATCACTTCGCGGAAGATTGGAAAGAGGCATCCCGCCTCATCGGGTGATTGCGCGGCTAATCTGTGAAAAGGATCACTAAAAACCGGGATTTAGCGGCAAAATCGCAGCGCGCGTTCTGCCCGTTTTCACGCGATGGTGGGCAAGCGGGCAGTGTTGCGCAATATGCTCAATCGGGGGCTGTAATGACGCCTGCGCCAGCGATATAGTAGCCGCCGGGCAAGAGCGTCAGAGGAACAAATATGCGGCAAAATCAGTTAGACGGCATAGTGTCATTTATCGTGGTGGCGGAAGAGTACAGCTTCTCTGCGGCGGCGGCGCGTCTTGGTGTTTCCCCTTCTGCCGTTAGTCAGTCAATCCGCACCTTGGAGCAGCGGCTGGGCGCCACGCTGTTCAACCGCACCACGCGCAGCGTGTCGCTGACCGACGCCGGTAAGCAGTTTATGGAGCGCGCCCTGCCCTGTGTGCAGGAGTTGGTGTCAGCCAGCGAAGAACTTGGCCAGTCTGGCGAAACCCCCACCGGGCTGCTGCGCATTAACATTCCCCGCAGTGCCCATCTGATTCTTCTCCAGCCGATTTTGCGCCGTTTTCTTGACGCCTGGCCGGGGATCCAGCTGGAAGTGATGATCGAAAATGCGCTGGTAGACATTGTCGGTCGCGCCTTCGATGCCGGGATCCGTTTCGGCACGATGGTGGATAAAGACATGGTGGCCGTGCCGCTCGGGCCGCCGCTGAAAACCTATATTGTCGCGACGCCCGAGTATCTTGAACGCCACGGCATGCCCGAAAAACCTACCGATCTACTGCATCACGACTGCATCGTTTTCCGCCACAACACCAGCGGCCAGCGCGAACGCTGGAGCCTGAGCAAAGATGGCGAAGAGCTGACTCTGCCGGTCAATGGTCGCTTTATTATCAACGACTCGCTGGCGATGATGCAGGCCACCCTCGACGGCGTGGGTGTTTCATGGATGATCAGCGGCTACGTGGAAAACCTGATCGCCGAGGGGCGGCTGATTTCGATCCTTCCCGACTGGTGCCCGCAGGTGCCAGGTTTTTGCCTCTATTATCCCGACCGCCGCCAAATGTCGTTGAAACTGCGCGTGTTTATCGACTTCTTAAAGCAGGAGCTGGCCACCTCCGGCTCGACCATCGCCAAAGATAGCTTCGCCCATCAGTTCTAATTGTGAAGTTTTTCTTCATGACTCGACAACCATTATACGGATTATCGCCCCGCGACCTGAGGAGTAGCCTGTAACGAGTTCTACAGGCATCCCTTCTGATAAATAAGGTCGCAAAATGACAGATTCATCTTCCGCAAAAACGCTTCTGATCACCGGTGTTTCCTCTGGATTTGGCCGCGCCTTGGCCGAGCAGGCGCTCAAAGAGGGCCACAAAGTGGCAGGCACGCTGCGCAATATGCAGGACGCCAAGGCGTTCGAACAACTCAAACCAGGCAGCGCCTTCGGCTATGTGCTTGATGTCACTCACAATGAGCTTATCGCCGCCACCATCGCCGATATCGAAGCCGAGGTCGGACCGATTGACGTGCTGGTGAATAACGCCGGGTATGGCTACGAGGGCCTGGTGGAGGAAGCTTCGCTGGACGCCGTGCGCCAGCAGTTTGAAGTCAACGTGTTTGGCGCGGTGGCGATGATTCAGGGCGTGCTGCCCTATATGCGCCAGCGCCGCGCGGGGCACATTCTCAACGTCACCTCGATGGGCGGCATTATCACCATGGCGGGCCTGGGCATCTATCACGGCAGCAAATTTGCGCTGGAGGGCATCTCGGAAAGTCTGGCGAAAGAGGTCAAAGGCTTGTGGATTCACGTCACCGCCGTGGAGCCGGGCGGCTTTCGCACCGACTGGGCGGGCCGCTCGATGACCCGCGGCGAGCGCAGCATCGGCGACTACGATGACGTTTTCGAGCCGCTGCGCCAGCGCCGTCAGGAGTACAGCGGCAAGCAACTGGGCGATCCTGTCAAAGCCGCGCAGGCAATGCTCAAACTGATCGCCACGGAAAACCCGCCGATGCACCTGCTGCTGGGCAGCGACGCGGTGAAACTGGTTGGCGAAAAGCTGGCGTTTTTGCAGCAGGAGTTCAGCGAGTGGGAAGCCGTTTCGCGTTCAACCGATTTCCAATAATCGCTGGCTAACTCCCTTCGACAAGAGGCTCCCCGAGCCTCTTTTTTTATGCGCATTTTCTTGGCTGACTTTCACATGCAATCTGGTCATAAATTGATACAGTAGGAAGAAAATCAACTAAAACGAGCATTTATCATGACTACCTCTCTGATTAACCAGTTAAAAGACGTGGTTGGACATAGCCACGTGCTGACCAAAGCCAACGACAAAGTGCCCTACACCAAAGGTTTTCGCGTCGGCAAGGGCGAGGCGCTGGCCGTCGCGCTGCCGAATTCACTGATAGAGATGTGGCAGCTGCTGAAAGTCTGCGTCGCCCATGATGTGATCATTCTGATGCAAGCCTCCAACACCGGCGTCACCGGCGGTTCCACCCCGGACGGCAATGATTATGACCGCGATATCGTGATTATCAGCACTCGCAAAATTAACGGTTTGCATCTGCTGGATAATGCCAATCAGGTGCTAGCCTTCCCCGGCACGACCCTCACCGAGCTGGAAAATGCCCTGAAGCCTTACCAACGCGAGCCGCACTCGGTGATTGGCTCCTCCTGCATCGGGGCGTCGGTGATTGGCGGCATCTGCAATAACTCTGGCGGTTCGCTGATCCGCCGTGGGCCTGCCTTCACTGAAAAATCGCTCTATGCCGCCATTGATGAGCAGGGCCAGCTGCAGCTGATTAACCATTTGGGCATTGAGCTGGGCGAAACGCCCGAAGAGATCCTCGCCAATCTGGTCAGCCAAAAATACACCACCGGCGACGCGGCGGACTGGCAGGGGCGGATTTGGGCCGATGATTATGAGAAAAAGCTGCGCGATGTCGATTCTGACCAGCCGACGCGCTACAACGGCAACCCTGAATATCTGCACGAAAGTGCCGGCTCCAGCGGCAAGCTGGCGGTATTCTCGGTGCGCCTGCCGACCTTTGAAAGCAGCCGTGGCACCACCACGTTTTACATCGGCGCCAATGACGAAACCGAGCTGGTGGAGCTGCGCCGCTTCTTGCTAAAAAGCCTTAAAGCCTCGCCGTTGCAGGCTGAATACATTCACCGTCAGGCCTTTGATTTAACTATTCGCTATGCCAAACACGTGTATAAGGCCATTGGCAAACAGGGCGCGGCAAAGATCCCCGAAATGTTCGCGCAAAAAAACCAGATTGATAAAATCGTTCGCGCCATCCCGATCCTGCCAAACCACGCGTTTGACAGCCTGATCCAGCTTTACAATCGCGTCACGGCAGACGGCGTGGAGCCGCGCATCATGGATTTCCACCACCAGTTTGAGCATCACCTGATGCTGAAAACCGAGCAAAAAGACGCGCCGGAGCTGAAAGAACTTTTGCAGAGTTTCTTTGCCAGCCGGCAGGGTAAATTCTTTGAGTGCAGCAGCGCCGAAGAGAAGAATGCGTTTTTGATTCGCTTCGGCGTCGGGGCCTGTACCGTCTACTATTGCGAAGGCAAGGGGCTGGATATCAACCAGCGTCTGGTGGCGTTCGACGTAGCGCTGCGCTCCAACGACCCCGAATGGCGGCTGAAACTACCGGCTCATTTACAACAGCAGGTGCTGCTGGAGTCCTGCTGCGGCCACTTCTTCTGTTTCGTCAATCATCAGGATTATATCCTCAAACCCGGCTATGACCCGACTGCCTTCAAGCACGGCGTGCTGGAGTATGTCGAAACGCGCGGGGCGAAATACCCCGCCGAGCACAATGTCGGCAACCAGTACCACGCCTCGCCGGACTACGAGCGGCATATGCACCAGCTTGACCCAACCAACAGTTTCAACGCCGGGGTCGGCAAAACCAGTAAGAAGAAGTTCTGGCGGGTTTAAGCCTTCCTAACCGCAAATCATCTTCACCGCGCCATCGGCAATCTCGGTCAGTTCTGCGCGAGATTGCCCGGCCCGCGCCCGTATCGAAATACTGTGTAAAACCGATGAAGCCAGCATCGCCAAGGTCGCGGCGCTGGCCTCTTGGCCTAGCTCTCCGGCGTCAATGGCAGTCTGAATTCGCCCGGTAAGAAAAGCATCCAGTTTGCCCATCCCCTCGAGCAGAAAAGCTTTAATCTCAGCATCTTCAATGGCTTCCGTGGCGGCGGTGCCAATCATAAAGCAGCCGCGAGGCTGTCCCTCGCCCGAGAAATAGATCTCCAGTTGGCCTTGGTAGAACTGTATCAGCGCCTGCCGCAGCGTGAGGCCGTCATCGCCCAGCGCGGCGTCCATGGCGGCGGCGGCCTGCGACCAATAATGGCCCAGCGCCTTGAGGTAGAGCGCGTGCTTATCGCCAAATGCAGCATACAAACTTGGGCGATTCATGCCCGCCGCGCTGGCGATGCTGTCCAGCGACGCCGCTGAAAAGCCGGTATTCCAAAATACGCCCAACGCCTGCCCTAAGGCTTCCTCAGGGTTATAGGCGCGAGGACGCCCGCGGCCTTTTGACTCCTTCGCTTTATTTTGTTCCATGTTGTACAAAATTCCTTGAATTCGGTTAGCGGATCGATATTCTTACATTGTCGCACAAAAATAAAAACTGTGCCTGTCTGAGCTGAAATCGCTCCAGGTTTTCACCACGCACTCTGAGAAAAGTGATAGTTACCATGACCCAAGCCGCTGATAACACTGCCACTCAAACCCGGCAACGCCTCCACTTTACACGCCCGATACTGCTGGTGGGATTGCCCGTGCTGCTCACGCTGGTGGGCGGCGGCTACTTTCTGGCAACGCTAAATTCGGTTTCCACTGATAACGCGTATGCGCGAGTGGCGAAAACCGCCATTAACGCCAGAGTGTCGGGGCAGGTGGTCAATATTGCCGTGGTGGACAATGAGCCGGTGCGCAAGGGTCAGGTGCTGTTCCAGATAAACCCAGAGCCATTACAAATCGCAGTAAACCGGGCGCAGGCCCAGCTCAGCGTGGCTCGCCTGCGGATTGAAGGGCTGAAAACCAGCTACCGCGAACAGCTGGCGGAGCTGCAATCAGCCCGCGAACAGGCCGATTTCGAGCAAAAGGATTTTGCCCGTAAAAAAGCCTTATTGGCGAATCAGTTTGTGTCGCAGTCGATGTACGAGCGCGCCGATACCGACCTGAAAGTCGCCCGCCAGCGCATCGCCTCCATTGAACAGCAGGTGGCGAATATTCTGGTATCCCTGAATGGCGATCCAAATATCCACGTCGACAGCCACCCGGCGGTACGCGAGGCCCAGAGCCAGCTCGACGAGGCCCAGCTTTACCTCTCTTACGCCACCGTCAGCGCGCCAGAAGATGGCATTGTCACCAAGGTTGACGACTTACAGGTCGGCAACTTTATCAATAGCGGCGCGCCGGCCTTTGCCCTGCTGTCAAAGAAACACGTGTGGATTGAGGCCAATTTCCGCGAAACCCAAATCAGCCAGATGCGCGCCGGGCAGTCGGCGACCGTGCATCTCGACAGCTACCCAGACCGGGCTTTTAAGGCCCGCGTGGTCAGCATGAGTCCGGGAGCTGGGTCTGACTTTTCCCTGCTGCCGCCGGAAAATGCCACGGGTAACTGGGTCAAAGTGGTGCAGCGCGTGCCGGTGCGCCTGGAACTGGAGGAGATAGCGACGCAAATCCCACTGTTTTCCGGCACCAGCGCCAGCGTACAAGTGGAAACCGGCAAGCATAGTTGGTGGCAAGCCTTAAGCGGGCTGATAGCAAAATGAGTCGCCGCGCGCTGCGTTTTGCCGCCCTGCTGGCGACCTATCTTCAGGCGATGAACCTGTCCATCCCCAACTCGGCACTGCGTTTTATTCAGGGTGGCCTGTCGATGGCGGACGATCAGGCGGGCTGGATTTTCACCTCTTATCTGGCCGCCAGCGGCATTACCCTGCCGATTGCCCAGTGGCTCGCGGGCCGTTTTGGCTTGAAGAGGACCTATCTGGCGGCCTTAGCCACCTTTGCTTGCGGCCTATGGCTGGCGGCCACGGCCAATACCCCACTGGGATTTATCGCCACGCGTATTGTTCAGGGCGCGGCCAGCGGCATTATTGCGCCCCTTTCCATGGCGATTGCGTTGGAAACCCTGCCCCCGGAGCGTCGCCCCCATTTTGCAGCGAGCTGGACCGCCATCGTGCTGCTCGGCATTGTCAGCGGCCCGGCGATTGGCGGCTGGCTGGCCGACGACTTTGGCTGGCCGTCGCTGTTTCTCACCAGCATTCCCTTGGTGGCGTTTATCGCCTTAGTGACCAGTCTGGATCTGCTGGAGAAAAAATCCGCGCAGCCCGCACGCTTTGATTTCTTTGGCTTTATCAGTTTTACCGCCGCCATTATCGGCCTGCAAATGGTGCTGGATCGAGGCGAACGGCTGGAGTGGTGGGACTCGCCAGAGATTTGGCTGGAAGCCGCCACGGCGCTGCTTGGGTTCTGTTGGTTGGTGGTGCACGTGCTGACTTCACCAAGCCATTTCCTCAGCAAAGCGCTGTTTCGCGATCGCAATTTTGTCTTGTGCACACTGCTGTTTTTCGCCGCCGGTTTTGTGCTGCTGCCGACCATGGCGCTGACTTCGCCGATGCTCGAGGAGCTGCTGGGCTACCCGCCCATGACGACCGGCCTGCTGACCCTTCCTCGCGGCATCGGCATTGTCGGTGGGTTTGTATTGATGAGCCGCGCGCCGAGGGGGATTGACCGTCGGCTGGCGGTAGCGGCGGGAACCGCCACGGTGATTTATGCCAATGCCACGATGCTCGATTACTCGCCGTTAATGGATTGGCCGCCGGTGGCGATTGCCGGAGCGATTCAGGGCCTTGGGCTGGGGGTGTTAATGCCAGCTCTGAGCCATGTCGCCTTTAGCACCCTTGCCCCGCAGCTTCGCCCAGAAGGGGCCGGGCTGTTTAATTTAGCCCGCACCTATGGCAGCACTCTGGGGGTCGCCGTGGTGCAGGCGCTGTTTTTCAACCATACGCAGGCGCTGCACCTGGCTTTCGCCAGCCACCTGACGCCGTATTACTTCGCGGCTGATCGCATCCCCGCCGCCAATCTGCCACAGCTGGCGGCGCTGAATGAAGCCATCACCGGCCAGGCGGCGTTTATCGCCCTGATCGGCCAGTTCAAAACGTTAATGGTGGTGATGCTGGTGGTGAGTCCACTGGTGCTGCTGTTACGAAAACCCAGCCCGTAAATAGAACCCAAGAGGTCAGAATATGAGTACCCAAGACAGGCTCCGCGAGACAAGATTCCCGATTCAACACGGCAGCGGCGCGATGCCAGCGGCAGGGTTTGGCACGCTATTTAAGGATCTTAGCGTCACCACGCAGGCAGTAACAGAGGCGCTGGAGGCCGGTTTCCGCCACTTCGACTGCGCCGAGCGCTACCAAAATGAAGCTCAGGTTGGCGCGGCGTTTCAGCAGGCATTAGCCTCTGGAAAGGTTAGCCGCGAGCAGCTGTTTGTCACCACTAAGCTGTGGAATACCCACCATCGCCCGGAATATGTCGCCCCGGCTTTGGAGGCCAGCTGCCGCCGTTTGCAGGTGGACTATGTGGATTGTTATTTGATTCACACGCCATTTGCTTTCCAGCCGGGAGACAATCTCGACCCGCGCGACGCCGAGGGGAAAGTGATTTATGACTCTGGCGTGACCTTACTCGAGACATGGCGGGCGATGGAGAAGCTGGTGGACGACGGGCGCTGCAGGGCTATCGGTTTGTCCGACATCACCCTGCCCGCGTTAAAACAGATTGTCGCCGACGCGCGCATCAAACCGGCGGTGGTGCAGGTGGAGTCCCACCCTTACCTGCCCGAGTGGGAGCTGCTGGAGTTTTGCCAACAGCAGGGCATTATCCTGCTGGCATTCGCCCCGCTGGGGCACGGCATGGAGCCGCGAGTGTTGGAGAATAACGTGATCACCACAATCGCTCAGCAGGTGGAGAAAACCCCGGCGCAGGTGGCCTTGGCTTGGGCGGCGCAGCGCGGCACAGCGTTCCTGACCACGTCTACCCGCCGCAGCCACATTGAAGAAAACTGGGATATTTCGACCCTGCCGGAGAGCGCGCTGAGCAGAATGAAGCAGGAGATTACTACCCGCATTCGCCTGAACTCGGTGGTGGAGACGGGCGTGCCGGGCTTTATTCCCCAGAAGAAAAACGACTGATTGAATCAACAATGCCTCCCCGTTTACTGGGGAGGTTTGGGGGATTTTGCCGGGCGAAAGGAAAAAGTCAGGCCACGCGCCATCTTCTGCGGCGGTTTTTCTCTTCATACATCTGGGCGTCGGCTTCGCGCAGCGCCATGTCCGGCGTGCTGTCCGTTGGGTTGATGGCCACCGCGCCGATGCTCGGCCCGGCGTAATCAATCAGACAAGATTGCAGCTGATATTCGCCGGTCAGCAGTTCGGACAGGCGCTTTTTGAAAGCCTGCGCCGCCTGTTGAGCTTCGCTAAACTCCATCGGCCCGGCCCCCGCGACCACAAACTCATCGCCGCCCACGCGGGCCATCACTTCATCGCCGCGCACGCCCTCTTTCAGCCTCTCTCCCACCGCCACCAGAAAATCATCCCCCACTTCATGGCCGTGGAGGTCATTGATCTCTTTAAAATCATCCAGATCGGCAAAGGCAATCAGCACATAGCGCGAAGTGGCGTGGGCCTGAGAAAACAGGGTCGGCAGCTGGTTGAACAGCGAACGGCGGTTCGGCAAGCCGGTCAGCTCATCGGTATAGCTGGCGGTGGTCAGCGCGTCGTTGGCGAGCTGTAATTTCTTCAACAACTGCTCGCTCTGGATCTGTTGAGCAATCAGGTTGGCGAACAGCTGAAGCACCTGCTCGCTGCGCTCGGACAATTCGCGGTGTTCAGAGCTGGCGGCGCACAGCGTGCCGTACAGCGAGCCGTCGGCCAGCGTTACCGGCGTGCTGACATAGGTGGTGATCCCCAGCGCCCTCGCGGCTTCTGAATCCCCCCAAATCCCAGCAACGTCGCAGGTGTAGCGGCGGCCTTCGTCCAGCGCGCGCTTGCACAGGGTGTCTCCCCAAGGCACCGACAGCCCCTCGGGGATATGCATATTGCTGCCATTGCGGGAAAACAGAATGTGCTGCTGCCCGCCATCTTCGTCAATACGAGTCAGGTAGGTGGACTCCATATTGGTCACCAGCTCGAGCATCTCCAGCAACTGCCGAACCAGTCCTTCGAGCGTATATTCTGCTTCTAACGCTGTCGAAATGCGTTCGAGAAGATTATCTGTCATATGTCATGAAACCTTTGGTGGAGAGAGTCGAGCGGGTGCGAATTTTGAGAGCGAACGTTTTAACATAAATTGCGCGCCCTCGACACGGGAGTTGAGCAAAAAATAATCGTTTAGCCATCAGGCGAGAAAGCTTCGCGTTCAGTTTGCGGCAATAGAGTAACAAGCTAGACTCTCGGCTGACAAACGTGGACCATAAGCTACCCCCTATGGTTAACGACACTTTTCCTTGAGACTTCAATGAGAGACACCAAACAACCTTTTGCCACGCGCAAACGCCCCATGAAACTGATGACGTCGGTCATTTTGATGATTGGCGCAGTGATCCTCTCCGTCCTGCTGGTTGTACATCTGCTCTATCTTATTCAGGTCAGCGATACCACCCGCGACGGCGTGAAAGAGAAGGCGCTGGCGGTGGCCCGCACGCTGGCTGACCTGCCGGAAATCAGGCGCGGGCTGACTCAGCCTTCGGACAGCGGCATCATTCAGCCAATTGCCGACGCGGCGCAGAAGAGAAATGACCTGCTGTTCGTGGTGGTGACCAACATGAGCGGCATTCGCTTCTCGCATCCAAATAAAGAGGTGATCAGCCGCCGCTTTATTGGTGACGATATCAATCCAGCCTTGCAGGGCAAAGAAAATGTGGCGATCAATCACGGGGTGTTGGTGGAGGCGCTGCGGGTGTTCACGCCAGTTTATGATGACCAGCACAAGCAAATTGGCGTGGTGGCGATTGGCATTTCCCTCAGCAAAGTGACCGAGCAAATCAATAAGAGCCGCTGGAGCATTTTGTGGACCGTGCTGTTTGGTACGCTGGTCGGCGCACTGGGGACCTTCGCCTTGGTGAAGATGCTCAAACGCATCTTGTTCGGGCTGGAACCTTATGAAATATCGACGCTTTTTGAACAGCGGCAGGCGATGTTACAGTCGATCAAAGAGGGGGTGATTGCCGTAGACCAAGACGCGCGGGTGACGCTGATTAATCAGGAAGCGCGCCACCTGTTTGGCGAAACCGCCCCCGAGTTTTCCATTAATGTCGAAAACATCGGCGGCTCCCAGCCACTGATCCATAATCTTAACGACGTGCTGCAAACTGGCGTGCCGCGTCAGGATGAAGAGATCAATGTCAAAGGCCGTTTACTGCTGAGTAATACCGTGCCGGTGCGCAGCAATGGGGTGATTATCGGCGCTATCTGTACCTTCAGGGATAAGACCGAAGTCAGCCAGTTGATGCAGCGCCTGAGCGGCATGGTAAACTACGCCGATTCGCTGCGTGAGCGCTCGCACGAGTTTATGAACAAGCTGCACGTGATCCTCGGGTTACTGCACATGAAGAGCTACACGAAGCTTGAGGATTACATTCTCAAAACGGCCAATAACTATCAGACAGAAATTGGCTCGTTGCTGTTAAAAATCAAATCGCCTGTTATTGCCGGTTTCTTGTTAAGCAAGATGAAACGCGCCACGGATATGCACCATCAGCTGACGCTCAGCGATGATAGCCTGCTGCCCGACAATGCCAATGAAGATCAGGTGGCGGCGCTGATCACCGCGCTAGGTAATTTGATTGAGAATGCGCTGGACGCTCTGGGCCAGCAGCCGAACGGAGAGATAAGCGTGTTGCTGCATTACCAGAATGGCTGGCTCGCTGGCGTGGTCAGCGATGACGGCCCCGGCATTCCGCCTGAGCATATTGATGCTATTTTTGAGAAAGGGTTTTCGTCGAAAGGTGAAGAGCGCGGCGTCGGGTTATCCCTGGCGAAACAGCAAATTGAGAACCTTGGCGGAAGCATAAGCGTTGAGTCAGAACCTGACGTATACACCCAATTTTTTGTACAACTCCCGTGGGATAGTGAGAGGAAACCGGCATGATCAATGTGCTGATAGTCGATGATGATGCCATGGTTGCAGAGCTTAACCGCTGTTATGTGACTCAGATTGAAGGGTTTACCTGCACTGGCGTGGCCTCAACCTTACAACAAGCCAAAGATCTGGTGTTGAATCCTCAACATCCTATCGACCTTATTTTGCTTGATGTCTATATGCAGCAGGAGAACGGGCTGGATTTGCTTCCCGTACTGCGCGATGCCGGTCGGCCAATCGACGTGATTGTGATCTCCTCCGCCGCCGATGCCGCCACCATAAAGAAGTCACTGAACTACGGCGTGGTGGATTACCTGATCAAGCCTTTCCAGTTCCCGCGTTTTGAAGAGGCCCTGACCCACTGGCAGCAGAAGAAAACGCTGATGGATCACCATCAGTATTATGAGCAGTCTGACGTGGATCGCCTGATACACGGCGAGCCGCAGACCACGTCTGACAACAAAAAGCTGCCGAAGGGCTTAACGCCGCAGACCCTGCGCACCCTGTGCCAGTGGATTGACGCCCATCCTGACACCGAGTTCTCCACCGATGAGCTGGCGCACTCGGTGAATATCTCGCGCGTTTCCTGCCGTAAATACCTGATTTGGCTGGCTGACAGCCATATCCTGTTCACCAGCATTCACTACGGGGTGACGGGAAGGCCGGTCTATCGCTATCGGCTGCAAGAAGATCATCACGCCCTGCTAAAACAGTATTGCCAGTAGTAATTGGGGAATTAGCGCAGCAGCTGGTAGCTATTATCCAGCAGCGTGAAGCCAAACTGGCGCTGTGATGAGCAGACAATCTGCCGCTGTTTAGTGACAAAAATCGCCTCGATATGTGCAAGGTCTTGCAGATACTCGAGGCTTTTTTCTACCCCCATGCCATACAGCAGCGTGGTGTAGATATCGCCGTCGATGGAATCCTCAGAAATCACCGTCACGCTCTGTAACTCGTTATCCAGCGGATACCCGGTTTTCGGGTCGAGAATATGATGATAGCGGCGGCCGTCCAGCTCAAAATAACGCTCGTAGATACCCGACGTAACCACCGATTTGTTGCTGACGTGGATCACGCCTAGCAGCGCATCTTCGGCGGCAAACGGCTTTTTCAGCCCAATCCCCCACCCCTGTTCCCCACTGGCGCCCAGCGTCTGGACATTGCCGCCGAGGTTAATCAGCCCGTGCGGCACCTGCTCGGACAGCAGGAAATCCCTCACCACGTCGGCAATATAACCTTTGGCTATCGCGCCTAAGTCGATCTCCATTCCGGCGTATTGCAGGAAGACGGAGCGCGCGGTGTCATCGAGCACCACGTCATGGGGATTGGTCAGGGCGAGCAGGCTTTGCAGGTCGCTGGCGGCGGGCACGCTGTGGCCGCTAAAGCCAATTTTCCAGCGTTTTACCACAGGGCCGATAGTGAAGTTGAACAGGCTGTCTTCGAGCAAACTCACGGCCTTGGCGCGTTTTATCAGCTCGTAAACCGGCGGGCTAACCACCACCGGGTGGCTGCCCGCCGCGTGGTTTATCGTCATCACTTCAGAGTGCGGGCGATTGACCGTGAAGATGTTCTCTTGCTGTTTGATCAGCCGGAAAACGCGTGACGCCAGACTCTCATTATGTTCAAACAGCTTGAGCAGAATGGGGGAACCCATCAGCACGGCGGAGTAAGCATAAATTCGATCGTCTGGCGTCATAGCGTTATCTCGTCAATCAAGTGGATAAAGCCTGCGCGCCGGGGAGGCGACACAGGCTATTCGCCGTTATTTCATCGAGAAGCGAGCGGCGTTGCGTCCTGCAAGAATACCGAAGATGATGATATCCGCAACGGCATTACCGCCAATTCGGTTGCCGCCGTGGATGCCTCCGACCACTTCACCGGCTGCGAAAGCGCCGTTCAGCGCCTGCTGCTGGCTGTCCAGCACGCAGGTTTCGGTGTTAATGGTCACGCCGCCCATGGTGTGGTGAACCCCCGGCGCGATGCGGATGGCGTAGAACGGCCCCTGATTGATTGGGTGGCGCATCGCCGTGGTGCGGCCGAATTCGGCGTCGTGCTGCTTATCCACTGCGACATTGTAAGTCTCGAGGGTGGCGAGGAAGGCGTGGAAATCCATCTCCAGCTTGTTAGCCAGCTCGCGCGGAGACTCGGCGCTAATCACAAAACCGCGCGCGATATACTCATCGGCAGCCTTGTTGTTCAGTCGAACTTGCTCATCAAATACCACGTAAGCATATTTTTCCGGCTGGGCAATGATTTGCTCCGAGACTTTGTCGCGGGTTTCCATCTCATTAAAGAAGCGTTTACCGGCCTGATTGACCAGAATCGCCCCGCCGCCGCGAATGGCTTCTGAAATCAGGTAAGAGGTGGTTTGCTCAACCGTTGGGTGGATTTGAATTTCGCCCATATCCACAGTATCTGCGCCGATGTTCTGCAAAATCGCGATACCGCCGCCGGTTGCGCCTTTATGGTTGGTGGTGACGAAGCCGTCCAACTCAGGGCGATATTTCACCACCATGTCGCGGTTGGCGCTGAAGCCACCAGTGGCCACAATCACGCTTTTAGCATTGATGGTCAGCACTTCGTTTTCATCGTTTAACAGCTCTACGCCCTGCACTGCGCCCTGCTCATAACGAATCTGAGTCACCGAGGTATCGAGCATCACGTCGATATTGCGTTTGTTGAGGTTCTTCACCAGGCCGCTAATCAGGAAGCCACCCACCGCGCTGCGATCCGCCGGGCGATGAGTACGGTCGATGCTCATCCCGCCGGTGATGGTGATATCACTCAGCTCGATGTCGTGTTCGGCTAGCCACTCCACGGCCTGCGGCGCGCGCTCGACGAACTCTCTCAGCAAGACCTGATTGTTCTTGAACTGGCCGCCTTTCAGGCTCTCTTGGTAGAACAGCTCTTTGCTGTCTTCAATGCCTTTGAGTTTCTGGAAACGCGTTTCCGCCGCGTTCATGCCGACAGAGGCTTTGATGGTGTTGCCGCCGATGGTGGACATTTTCTCCACCACCAGCACTTTCGCCCCTTCATCACAGGCTTGGATCGCCGCGGCCAAACCCGCACCGCCGCTGCCGACCACCACCACGTCATAGCTTTGCGGCGCTGACGGGCTGCCGCCCTCTTCCAGCAGCTGGGCTTTGCAGGATTTAGCAATAGCTTTTGAAACGGCTTTCTTCACGGCTTCGCTTTGCGTGGTCGCGCCGGTGACGGCGTCCACGTGCGGGCTGTTAGCATCCAGAATGCGGCTGCGGATGATTTCGAAGCTGGTGGTGAAGGCCACGTCTAGCTCGGCATCGGCATCCAGCTCGATGTCAGCAATGCGGTCAGTTTCCAGACTGACGTTAATGGCCAGCTGATGGGTATCGTCCTGCACTTTTTCATTAAAGACGCCGGCTTTGAATTTTTTCGACGTCATGCTCATGTCGCGGATCATCGCGTCGACCAGCGAGAAGCGCCACAGCGGCTGCGGGATGGTCAAAGCTTCGCGCTGGGTGCTGTCGATAAATAGCTCGAGTTTCTTATCTTGGGTGATGCGATCCGCCCAATCTGGATAAGCGATGCAGGCTTTGCCGACCGCCACCATGTCATAACCGTGCTCCAGCGCCAGCTCGGCATCTTCCATATTCACCACGCCACCGACGCCCATCACCGGCACTTTAGCCAGCGTCTCAGAGCGCATCGCGACATATTTGTCGATCAGCGGCGTTGGATCTTGGCTATCAACAATCGAAGGACGTAGGGTATAGCCGACGGAGAAGTGCAGGTAATCCACACCGCGCGCCGCCAACTTTTCCAGCAGGTACATGGTGTCAGCGAAGCGAATGCCCGGCTCTTCAATCTCTTCTGGTGAGAAGCGGTAGCCGATAATGAAAGAAGGATCGGCGTATTGCTGCGCCATCTGGTGGGTGATTTCCAGCACCGCTAGCGGGAATTTGGCGCGGTTTTCGCGGCTGCCGCCCCATTGGTCGGTGCGCTGGTTGGAGTTTGGTGAGAAGAACTGCTGAATCAGGTAGGTGTTGGCGCCGTGGATCTCCACGCCGTCGAATCCGGCTTCAATGGCGCGACGCACGCCTTCGCCAAACTTAGCAATCATGCCGTCCACTTCTTCCGTGGTCAGCGCGATGGGGGTGGCGGCACCTTCACGCGGCGCGGCCAGCGCGCTCGGCGCGACCGGAGACTGGCCGCCAATCAGTTTTGGCTCGGTCATGCGGCCGCCGTGATAAATCTGCAATACGGCTTTTGAACCTTTCTCTTTGATTGCTTGCGCAATTTTAGCCAGCCCCGGCACTTTGCTGTCGGTGTCGATACCAATGGCGCCGGGGAAGGCCAGACCTTTGTCGTCGATAAAGCAGCACTCGACGATAACCGTGCCGATGCTACCAGCACGGGCGCGGTAGTATTCCACCAGCTCGCTGTTGACTGAGCCGTCGTAAAAGCCGGTGCAGGTGGTCATCGGTGCCATCAGCAAACGGTTTTTCAACGCGGTGCCGTTTGGCAGAGTAATAGGACTCAATAACCGATCGCGATTTTTCATAATAATTAACTCCAACCTAAAGTGTTTAATATTTTGTGAATTCGGTATCGGATTAATTAATTCTTTTTAGTTAGTCTCCGTTCTCATAGTATTAATATATTACTTTCTTTAGTTTCATAATCTCTAACCTTAGTTATTTAACTATTTACCTATTAATATCCCGCTGCATTTATTAATGCATTGTTAAATGACAAATAGAATGATCACATTTAATCAAACACTCACCAGCTTTATATTTAATTAGGAAAAAATGCTTTATCAAGAATGAGACGCAATAACCCGACACAAGCCATCAATTAAAATAACCCTTTAAAATCATAAAACTAAAATCAACCACACTTCCCCAGAGTATGACCAATGATTACGGGAGCAAGCATTTCATACTAAAATTCCTATCTTAATTTCACTTAGTATCACTCCCACCAAAATTAACCTTTATTTTTGTGCATGATTAAAAAGAAAAATATAAATAGCTTTTCTTGATCCAGATCAAAAGTAATAAACAGGAAAATCGCATTATATAAATAACTTCTCCCCATTAAGGGGGATAACCCTACCAAATAATGAATATCAATAATGGAGCAACGTAAATGCCGCCATTAAATAGCTTAAGAAAGTTAAGTAACTAAAAAAATCAAAAATACGCTGACTTTATTACGCACATCAACCCAACAGAGCCGTTAAGAGCCCGCAGTGACCTCCCTGCCGCTCGCGAGATCTTGGGTACTCAGAATTCTCAACTACTTGTTAGGTCAAACCTATGACTGATATCTCTAAAACGATGGTGACACCTCCGGTTAGCAAAGTTTCAGGCGGTAAAAAAAACCGCCTGATGATGATGCTTATGCCCATTCTGGTAACCGTAATTCTGTTGTTTATCCCAGTCCCTGAAGGCTTGCAGCCTCACGCATGGCACTTCTTCGCCGTGTTCGTCGGTGTCATTGTCGGTCTGATTTTTGAGCCTCTGCCTGGCGCGGTGATTGGCCTGACCGGCGTGGTGGTGATTGCGCTGTTCAGCCAGTGGCTGCTGTTTAGCCCGGCTGAGCTGGCTGACCCGAAATTCAAAATGGCGGCGCAGTCCTTTAAATGGGCAGTGAGCGGCTTCGGCAACTCCACCGTGTGGCTTATCTTCGGCGCATTCATGTTTGCCGCGGGCTACGATAAAACCCAGTTCGGTCGCCGTCTGGCACTGATTCTGGTGAAATATCTTGGCCGCCGCAGCCTGACGCTAGGTTACGCCATCGCCTTCGCGGATCTGCTTCTGGCGCCTTTCACTCCGTCAAACACGGCGCGCAGCGGCGGGACTATTTACCCAATCATTGCTAACTTACCGCCGCTGTACGGTTCAAAACCGAATGACCCAAGTGCGCGTAAAATCGGCTCTTATCTGATGTGGGTCGCTATCACCGCAGCCTGTATCACCAGCTCCATGTTCCTCTCCGCGCTGGCACCTAACTTGCTGGCACTGGGCATCGTTAACAGCATCACCGGCATCAATATCTCTTGGGGAATGTGGTTCTTCGCCTTCCTGCCAGTGGGTCTGTTGTTACTGCTGACCATGCCGCTGCTGGCTTACTGGCTCTACCCGCCGGAAGTCAAAGTGAATGATGAAGTGCCGCGCTGGGCCACCGCCGAGCTGGCCAAACTGGGCAAAATGTCCCGTCATGAAATCCTGCTGCTGGTCTTTGTATGCTGCGCCCTGATGATGTGGATTTTCGCCGCCAGCTTCATTGAACCTGCGATGGCTGCCCTGTTGGTAGTGGTGCTGATGCTGTGGACCGGCGTATTGAACTGGAACGACATCACCAGCAACAAACCGGCGTGGAACACCTTCGCGTGGTTCGCCACATTGGTGGCTCTGGCCGACGGCTTATCTCGCACCGGCTTCATCTCTTGGTTAGGTAAAGAAGGCGCGCTGCTGATGGGCGGCATCTCTCCGGGAACAGCGACCATCGTGCTGCTGCTGGCGTTCTACCTGCTGCACTACCTGTTTGCCAGCACCACCGCGCACACCACGGCGCTGCTGCCTGCGATGCTGACCATCGGTGCCGCTATCCCAGGCATCAATCTGCAAGTCTTCTGCCTGCTGATGGTGACGTCTCTGGGTGTGATGGGGATCATCACTCCATACGGTACTGGCCCAAGCCCGATTTACTACGGCAGCGGTTATCTGCCAACCAAAGACTACTGGCGCCTAGGCACCATCTTCGGCGCACTGTTCTTAGCCGCCCTGCTGTTTATCGGCTACCCTTGGATGGCCATGCTGTTCTAAAGGAGGATTAATTTGACACTCAAGCCATTAACAGAGCTTTTACTCAAATAAAACATCCCCAGCCTGTTGCCAGCCAATCACCTTGGCTGGCAACATACACACGAATAAAAACGTCGCCCCCGATCTACCCGAAGATCACTCCAGGAAATCGCTGTACCCATGGCGGCAATAACGGATTAAGTGAGAAAACAATGTCGAATAAAACTTTCCATTATCAAGATCCATTCCCTCTCGCCAAAGAGGACACCGAATATTATCTGTTAACCCGTGACCACGTTTCCGTTAGCCAGTTTGATGGCGAAGAAGTGCTGAAAGTCGCGCCAGAAGGTCTGACTTTGCTGGCACAGCAAGCCTTCCACGACGCCTCTTTCATGCTGCGCCCGGCTCACCAGAAACAAGTGGCGGCCATTCTTGATGACCCGGAAGCCAGCGAGAACGACCGTTACGTCGCGCTGCAATTCCTCAGAAACTCCGAAATCGCCGCCAAAGGCGTGTTGCCAACCTGTCAGGACACCGGCACGGCGATCATCATGGGTAAAAAAGGTCAACGCGTCTGGACCGGCGGTGGCGACGAAGCCGCGCTTTCCAAAGGCGTGTACAACACCTTTATCGAAGATAACCTGCGCTACTCGCAAAACGCCCCGCTGGATATGTATAAAGAGGTGAACACTGGCACCAACCTGCCAGCGCAGATCGACCTCTACAGCGTAGATGGCGACGAATACAAATTCCTCTGCGTCGCCAAAGGCGGCGGCTCGGCGAACAAAACCTATCTGTATCAAGAAACTAAGGCGCTGATCACTCCGGCCAAGCTGAAAGATTATCTGGTCGATAAAATGCGTACTTTGGGAACGGCTGCCTGCCCGCCGTACCATATCGCCTTCGTGATTGGCGGGACGTCAGCAGAAGCCACGCTGAAAACCGTTAAACTGGCCTCTACCCACTATTACGACGGTCTACCGACCGAAGGTAATGAGCACGGTCAGGCGTTCCGCGACGTACAGCTGGAAAAAGAGCTGCTGGTGGAAGCCAATAATCTCGGCCTCGGCGCACAGTTCGGCGGCAAATACTTCGCGCACGATATCCGCGTGGTTCGTCTGCCACGCCACGGCGCATCTTGCCCAGTCGGCATGGGCGTTTCCTGCTCCGCCGACCGTAACATCAAAGCTAAAATCAACCGTGACGGTATCTGGATTGAGAAACTGGAAGACAATCCGGGCAAATACATCCCTGAAGCCTTGCGCCAGCAGGGTGAAACCGGTGTGGTTGAAGTTGACCTGAACCGTCCGATGAAAGAGATCCTCGCGCAGTTGTCTGAGTATCCGGTCTCAACTCGCCTCTCTCTGAGCGGCACCATCATCGTTGGCCGCGACATTGCGCACGCCAAGCTGAAAGAGCGTCTGGATAACGGCGAAGGCCTGCCACAGTATGTTAAGGATCACCCGATTTACTACGCGGGTCCGGCCAAAACCCCTGAAGGTTATGCTTCCGGCTCCCTCGGCCCAACCACCGCAGGCCGCATGGACTCCTACGTGGACCTGCTGCAATCCAACGGCGGTAGCATGATCATGCTGGCGAAAGGCAACCGTAGCCAGCAAGTGACCGACGCCTGCCACAAGCACGGTGGTTTCTACCTCGGCAGCATCGGCGGCCCGGCGGCAGTGCTGGCTCAGCAAAGCATTAAGAGCCTCGAATGCGTCGAGTACCCTGAACTTGGGATGGAAGCTATCTGGAAAATCGAAGTGGAAAACTTCCCGGCGTTCATTCTGGTGGATGACAAAGGTAACGACTTCTTCGAGCAAATCCGCATCAACCAGTGCGCCAAGTGCGTTGTGAAATAAGCTCGCTAGCGAGAAGCTGAAATGCAAAAAGCCCGCCGAACATGGCGGGCTTTTTTATGGTCTGCAGCAAGAAAATTCAAGCGCCACGCCCATAAAAAAAGGCCGGATAACCGGCCTTCAGTGTGGAGAATAAGTCGATTAGTTAGTGACTTTATTCTTCAGGTCTTCGCTACCCTGCTTGGTTTTGTCCCAGGCTTTTTCCGAACCTTCTTTGGTTTTATCCCAGCCTTTTTTAGTGCCTTCTGACACTTTGCTGGTGGTAGAGTCGCGCTTACCTTCAGCGGCGTGCTTAGCTTTCAGCTTCTGCTCTTCGCCTTTATTCTGCTCTTTGTGCAGTTTTTCTTTAGCGGTATCTGCACCTTTGTGCGCTTCAGCGACAGTCTCATCAGTTGCGTGGCTGACGGTATCGGCAGCAAACACAGGTGAAGCCAGTAAAATCGCGGACAGAGCAATAATTGCCTTTTTCATAATACTCCCTCATTGGACAGATACGTTTATTTCAACCTGATAACAGCATGAACCCGTTTTACCGCATACGCTGTAAGAATAGGCCTAAAGTTCTCCGTTGGATAACTTTTGCAGCACCTAAAGAGTAACTCCATCATTTTTATGAAAAGAAAGTTTGGCCTTCGCCCCGCGTTAAAGCGTAAACGGCTATAGCGTTCTTTTTTGCGATTGGGAAAGTGAAGTGCTGAATACTAGATAAATGGATATCTCCCCTCTTTAAGTAAGAGAATCGCTAAATAACTTTTAGTTTTAATAACTAAACGATTAAGTAAAACCAAAAAAAAAAAAACAAAAAAACTCATACCAATGATTTATTTACCCTTTATTCATCTGAGATAAATACTCGCTATTTCATTTACCTTTAATTTAGTTTCGCAGGATTATACTCTCTCACTCTATAACCAATTAGGAATAACCCAACCTTTTAGCGCAAGGAGTACTCGACGAATAGATAAAATCATAGCCATCAAAATACATATAAAATATAAATAATATTAAAAATCATTATTCAAGGAATGAATATATGCTCAGGGAATCATTATTATCCGTTTGTGGATGGAAAGAATGTACAGCTTCTGATTATGCCAATATCTATATGCTCTATGGTGGCAGTAGTAATACTCATCCAGAGATTATTGATTTCATTAATTCGGAAAACCGCCATAAACTGCGCTATTTTGCTAAACAGGAACACGGCGAGAAGGTCGCTGCCATCTTTACTAACGACAACATGGACCTGTGCCAGCCGCCAACCGCATCATCACACCAGCATGTTAACTTCGATGAGACGATTTTTCCTGCCAAACCGAGTTCGCGGTTTATCTTACCTTTCAAATCGAAAATCATCTCTGACGTTAATAAAGAAAATATTATCAATTTGCTGCCTAACGTTTTTAATAAACGCAGCGTTTGCCTGGTAAAAGATAAATTCTGTTCAAAGACGCAAAAGAACAGAAGAAATGAAATACATAGTTTTCAACGTAGTGGCGGGGAAATTCGCTCCATAAAAGATTTCACACCCGATGAAATCTGTCATATTTATAAGAAACTCTTCGCTATGCGATGGGGGAAAAGCTTTAGAGATGATTATTTTAACTCTCTCAAATTATTTTCAAATAGATTTCAGAAAATGCTTTTTGGGCACGTCCTGCTGATTGATAACCAGCCGTGCGCCATTGATTATATTGTTAAAACCGACTCCCCCGAATGGTTATATTTTGATGTTGTGAATGGCGGGCTGGATCCTAAATACAAACACCTCAGCCTGGGCAGCATACTCATGTGGCTGAATATCCAAGAGGCCAAGACTGTGGCGCAGACTGCGCAAAAAGCGATGCGAGTGAATCTCGGCAAACCCACAATGGAGTACAAAAAGAGATGGGCACATTGCCATACGCTTTATCGAACGTTGTGAAAGGCGAGAGGGATAAAAGAGAGTACTTGGAGCGGGTGAAGGGAATCGAACCCTCGTATGCAGCTTGGGAAGCTACCGTTCTACCATTGAACTACACCCGCTTTGGTGTGCGTGGGCATTATAACCCGTTACGTGCGGCGAGCAAGGCGTGTTTTGCGATATGCGCTTGAGATTTAAGCAATTAGCCTTGCCGACTGCTTCTGGCATGAAAAAGGGAGCCGAAGCTCCCTTTTATCACACTCGCCGTTGCGAACTTATTTCGTTGGGCGCAGCGCCGGGAACAGAATAACGTCGCGGATGGTATGGCTGTTGGTGAACAGCATAACCATACGGTCGATACCGATACCCAAACCAGCCGTCGGCGGTAGACCGTGCTCCAGCGCGGTGACGTAGTCTTCGTCGTAAAACATCGCTTCGTCGTCGCCTGCGTCTTTCGCTGCAACCTGATCGGCGAAACGCTGTGCCTGATCTTCTGCATCGTTCAGCTCGGAGAAGCCGTTACCGATTTCACGACCGCCGATGAAGAACTCGAAGCGATCTGTCACTTCTGGGTTCTCGTCGTTACGGCGCGCCAGCGGAGAAACCTCTGCTGGGTATTCGGTGATGAAGGTCGGCTGGATAAGCTGCGCTTCAGCGGTCTCTTCGAAGATCTCAGTCACGATGCGACCAAGGCCCCAGTTCTTCTCAATCTTGATACCGATGGACTCCGCGATCGCCGTGGCTTTCGCCATATCGTCGAGATCAGCCACGTTGGTTTCAGGACGGTATTTGCAGATGGCTTCTTTCATCGTCAGCTTGGCAAAAGGCTTGCCGAAGTCGAAGGTCTGGTCGCCATAAACGATCTGCGGATTGCCGTCATTGACTTGCTCAGCCAGCGTACGGAACAGGCTCTCGGTCAGGATGATCAGGTCTTTGTAATCCGCGTACGCCATATAGAGTTCCATCATAGTGAACTCTGGGTTATGACGCGGAGAAACGCCTTCGTTACGGAAGTTACGGTTGATCTCAAATACGCGATCAAAGCCGCCAACCACTAAACGCTTCAGGTACAGTTCCGGCGCGATACGCAGGTACATGTCGATATCAAGCGCGTTATGGTGAGTGATGAACGGACGAGCCGCAGCGCCGCCAGGGATCACTTGCATCATAGGCGTTTCTACTTCCATAAAGCCCTGATTGACCATAAAGGTACGGATCGCAGCCATGATTTGTGAACGCACTTTGAAGGTTTTGCGCGATTCGTCATTAGCAATCAGGTCGAGGTAACGCTGACGGTAACGCGTTTCCTGATCCGCCAGACCGTGGAACTTGTCCGGCAGCGGACGCAGCGCCTTGGTCAGCAGACGCAGTTCAGAACAGTGGATAGACAACTCACCGGTCTTCGTTTTGAACAACTTACCGCGAGCACCCAGAATATCGCCCAAGTCCCACTTCTTGAATTGTTCGTTGTAAATGCCTTCGGCCAGATCATCACGAGCAACGTAAAGCTGAATACGACCGCCCACGTCCTGCAAGGTAACGAAAGAGGCTTTACCCATAATACGACGCGTCATCATGCGGCCAGCGACGGTTACTTCAACGCCTAAATCTTCCAGCTCTTCGTTCTCTTTGCTGTCGTATTTGGCGTGAATTTCGTCAGAAATGCTGTCACGACGGAAGTCGTTAGGGAAAGCGATGCCGGTTTCACGCAGTGCAGCCAGCTTCTCACGACGCGCCTTCAGCTCGTTGTTCAGATCTGGTACTTGCTCAGCGCCCTGCGCTTTTGATTGCTGTTCAGCGGACGGTTGTTGCTCAGACATTTTGGTTCCTCATAACCCGGCTTTCAAACTTGCTTCAATGAATTTATCCAGGTCGCCATCCAAAACGGCCTGCGTGTTTCGTGTCTCAACGCCAGTGCGCAGATCTTTGATACGTGCATCATCGAGCACGTAAGAACGAATCTGGCTACCCCAGCCGATGTCTGACTTGTTGTCTTCCATCTGCTGTTTATCAGCATTTTTCTTTTGCATCTCAAACTCATAAAGCTTGGCTTTCATCTGCTTCATGGCCTGATCTTTGTTCTTATGCTGAGAACGGTCGTTCTGGCATTGGGTCACAATGTTGGTTGGAAGGTGGGTAATACGTACCGCAGATTCCGTTTTGTTAACGTGCTGACCACCCGCACCTGACGCGCGGTATACGTCGATACGCAGGTCGGCAGGGTTAATTTCAATCTCGATATCGTCATCCACTTCTGGGTAAACGAAGGCCGAGCTGAAGGAGGTGTGACGACGGCCGCCGGAGTCGAACGGGCTTTTACGTACCAGACGGTGGACGCCGGTTTCAGTGCGCAGCCAGCCGAAAGCGTAGTCACCGGTTATTTTGATGGTGGCTGATTTCAGGCCCGCGACGTCGCCGTCGGACTCTTCAATCATCTCAGTTTTGAAGCCTTTGGCTTCGGCCCAGCGCAGGTACATACGCACCAGCATGCTGGCCCAGTCCTGGGCTTCTGTGCCGCCGGAACCGGCTTGGATATCCAGATAGCAGCTTGCGCTGTCGTATTCACCGGAGAACATGCGACGGAATTCCAACTGCTCCAGCTTGGCGGTCAGTTGGTCGAGTTCTTCTACGGCTTCGTGGAAAGTCTCTTCGTCGTCAGCTTCAACCGCCAGTTCCAGCAAGCCTGACACATCGTCACGGCCCTGAGTTAACTGGTCGATGGTTTCAACGATAGCTTCCAGTGCGGAACGCTCTTTGCCCAGCGCCTGTGCGCGCTCTGGCTCGTTCCAAACGTCCGGCTGTTCCAGCTCGGCGTTAACTTCTTCTAGGCGCTCTTTCTTGGCATCATAGTCAAAGATACCCCCTAAGGACGTTTGTCCGCTCGGACAGGTCCTGAATTCGGTTTTTTACCGGATTAATTTCAAACATGATTTTCGCGTCTTACGTTGATTCGGAGTTGGCCCAATGCCATTCGAACCGCTGATTCTAGCGGAATTAGCGGCCCTTTTATAGCAAGTTGCTGTTTTTTTAGCGCCGTCGGTTTGACGACGCCAAGGCTATCGGCAGGGGTGAAAATGGCCTATTTCGGCCACAAATGCTGAATAATCAGCTGAACGCTGCGATTTCCGCGATATTCATTAATATCCAGCCGATAGGCCAGTTCAACTTCTCGCACGCTACTGTCCGGCCAAAAAGTCGGATCGATGTTGAACGCAATGCCGTCGAGCAGCGGCCCGCCGCCAATAGGCTCAATCATCAGTTTTAGATGGCGCTCTTTGAGCAGCTTTTGTTGCAAGATGCGGAAACGCCCGTCGAAGGTTGGCTCGGGGAAGGACTGTCCCCAAGGGCCGCCGTCGCGCAACAGCTCGGCGGTATCAATGGTCAGCTCCTGACCCGCCAGCTCGCCGTCAGACCAAATCACGCCTTCCAGATGCGAGGGATCCAGCCATTCGCCGACCAATTGTGCAAACCGATCGCGGAACTCATCAAATTTGGCTTCTTCCAGCGACAAGCCTGCCGCCATTGCGTGCCCGCCAAACTTCATCATGAGACCCGGATGCAAGGTATCAATACGCTCGAGAGCGTCGCGCATATGTAAACCGGCAATGGAACGGCCGGAGCCTTTCAATACGCCGTCGCCAGCCGGAGCAAAAGCAATGACCGGCCGATTGAAACGCTCTTTGAGGCGTGAAGCCAAAATGCCCACCACGCCCTGATGCCACTCTGGGTGATACATTGCCAGACCATAGGGCAGCGCGTCGCTGCTGCTTTCCAGCTTGTCGCACAGCGCCAGCGCCTCGACTTGCATCCCCTGCTCGATTTCTCGACGGGTTTGGTTCAAAGCGTCTAAATCACTGGCCAGCGCCCGCGCCTGCGCAATGTCATCACTGAGCAGCAACGCCACGCCCACCGACATATCATCTAAGCGCCCCGCCGCATTTAAACGCGGGCCGAGGGCAAAGCCGAGGTCACTGGCCGCCAGCGTGCGCGCTTCGCGATTTGCCACTTCTAACAAGGCGCGAATGCCCGGACGGCACTTACCGGCGCGAATGCGGTTCAGCCCCTGATAAACCAAAATGCGGTTATTGGCATCAAGAGGTACCACGTCAGCCACGGTGCCTAACGCCACTAAATCTAACCATTCGGCAAGATTTGGCGCGGTAAGGCCCTGCTCTTCGAACCAGCCGCTTTTATTGAGCGCGGCGCGAAGGGCCAGCATCAAGTAGAAGGCTACGCCAACGCCCGCCAAGGATTTGGAGGGGAATTCGCAACCGTGCAGATTGGGGTTAATAATGGCTTCAGCGGCAGGCAGGGTGTCGCCCGGCAAGTGGTGATCGGTGACCAGCACTTGAATGCCTTTCTCGTGGGCTAAGTCGACGCCCGCGTGAGATGAAATGCCGTTATCAACTGTCAGAATCAGTTCGGCCCCCCGCGCGGCGGCTTGTTCAACCACCTCAGGGCTAAGCCCGTAACCATCTTCAAAACGGTTAGGCACCAGATACTTTATCTCACTGCATCCCATGCTGCGCAGCGAGAGTACGGTTAGCGCGGTGCTGGTCGCGCCATCGGCGTCGAAGTCGCCCACCACCATAATGCGCAGGCGGTCGCGCAGGGCTTTCTGCAATAATTCTACGGCAGCATCAATGCCATCAAGTTGCTGATATCCCAGCAATCCTTTAACACTGCGCTCAAGCTCCTGCGCACCTTTAATACCGCGCGCGCTGTATAAGCGGCGCAGTAAAGGTGAAAGCTCGGCAGGGAGATTAGCGCCGTCAGCTGCCTGACGACGACGAAGTTGGGTCTGCAAAGTCACTTAAAATCAACCACCGGTTTTTTGTGAAGGTTCCTGCGCGTCGAGCATGGCGGCCATCTCTTTTGGCGGCTGGTAACCTGGGATCATCATGCCGTTTTCAAGCACAATCGCCGGAGTTCCCGATACGCCGAACTGAACGCCCAATTGGAAATGTTTGGAGATGTCGGTTTTACAGCTCGCTGGAGAAATATCGTCGCCACGCATCGCCGCATCAAAGGACTGTTTGCGGTTGCCGGTGCACCAGATGGACTGCATGTCTTTTTCCGCTTTGGAATTCAGACCCTGACGAGGGAAAGCCAGATAACGCACGGTAATGCCGAGATCGTTATAGTCCTGCATCTGCTGGTGCAGCTTGTGGCAATAGCCGCAGGTAATGTCGGTAAACACCGTGATCACATGTTTTTCTTTCGCCGCTTTATAGATGATCATTTCGCTTTTCAGCGAATCTAACTTTTTGATAAGCATCTGGTTAGTAACGTTCACAGGCTGGGTGCCACTGACATCAAACATCGGGCCTTGCAGAACGTGTTTACCGTCTTCGGTGACATAAATCACGCCGCTGTCAGTCGTTACCGCTCTCAAACCGGCGACCGGCGAGGGCTGAACTTCAACGTTTTTCATTCCGAGCTTGTTCAGGGTTCCCTGGACTGCCGCATCGTCAGCCTGGGCCGCGCCAGTAATACAGGCAGCCAGTAACGTTAACAGCATTAAACCTTTTTTCATCATTTCGTCCTTTATCTCCTCGCGCGTTAGCCGCGAGGGTGATGTTGTTGATGTAGCTGTTTAAGTCGTTCAGTCGCTACATGGGTATAAATTTGAGTGGTCGACAGATCGCTGTGACCTAATAGCATTTGTACGACACGCAAGTCAGCCCCGTGGTTCAGTAAATGGGTGGCAAAAGCGTGACGTAAGACGTGCGGAGAGAGCCGCTCGGCATCAATACCCGCAAGGATCGCATAGTGTTTGATGCGATGCCAGAAAGTCTGGCGGGTCATTTTCTGCGCGCGGTTGCTCGGGAATACCACATCTACCGAAGCCCCGTTGAGCATCCACGGGCGACCATGTTCGAAGTAGTTTTCAATCCAATACACCGCCTCTTCGCCCATCGGCACCAGCCGCTCTTTGTCGCCTTTACCGATGACACGCACCACGCCTTGGCGCAGGCTGATATCGCTGAGCGTTAAACCGACCAGCTCCGAGACGCGCAGGCCGGTGGCATAGAGCAACTCCAGCATTGCCTTGTCGCGCAGCTCCAATGGAATATCAACGTTGGGGGCAGCCAGAAGCGCGTCGACCTGCGCCTCGCTAAGATCCTTTGGCAAACGCTGAGGCAGTTTTGGCGAGGAGAGCAGCGCCGTCGGGTCATCGTGGCGCAGCGATTCGCGGTTCATATATTGAAACAGGCGACGCATCGCGCTGAGCAGGCGAGCCGAACTGGTGGCCTTATAGCCGCCCTCGACGCGTTCAGCCAGAAAAGCCTGGAGATCGGCAGCCTGCACGTTCGTCAGGTCGGTTTCATGGTGACTCAGCCAGCCGAGCAGGGATTTCAAATCCAGACGATAAGACGCCAGCGTATTTTCCGCGAGATTACGCTCTATCCATAGCGTATCCAAAAACTGCTCGCAAAGAGCCTGATCATGGTCAGCATTCGGCACGTTGACTCCTTAATTTCATTCGGCTGCGTCCTCAACGAGGGTTTCAGCGTCCGGCGATTAGCCCTCATTATGCCTGCCATTGTGACGGAGTGCTGAGCAAATCTGTTACACTATCTGCCATTCACATTCTTATGACGTTACGGCAACAAGCATGAAGATTGGTCTTTTTTACGGCTCAAGCACCTGTTACACCGAAATGGCCGCGGAGAAAATTCGCGAAATTCTGGGTGAAGAGCTGGTCGATTTGCACAATTTGAAAGATGTCGATCCGGTCAAAATGGAAGAGTATGACATTCTGATCCTCGGCATTCCGACGTGGGATTTCGGCGAAATACAGGAAGATTGGGAAGCCATTTGGGACAAACTTCCGACGCTGGATCTCAACGGAAAAATTATCGCCATGTACGGCATGGGAGACCAGCTGGGCTACGGGGAATGGTTCCTCGACGCACTCGGCATGCTTTATGATCGCTTACTGCCACTAGGCGTGCAGTTTATTGGCTTCTGGCCGATTGACGGTTTTGAATTCACCAGTCCAAAACCGCTGAGTGCCGACGGCAAGCACTTCGTCGGCCTGGCGCTTGATGAAGTCAACCAGTACGACCTGAGCGAAGAACGCCTGCAAGACTGGTGCGACCAAATCTTGATAGAGATGGACGCGCTACTCGGCTAATGCCGCCCGCCACAGGAGGCTCAGCACTCGAGCCTCTTGGGCTATACCCTTTGCGCACATCCGAAGCGGGTTACTGCTGGCCGTTTTCCTGCTGCTGAGCACTCAGCAATAGCTGGCGCAAACGCCGCCACTCTTCCTGACTCATGCTGTCTGATGAAAGCCACAGCTTCTGCCGTGAACTCTTCATCGCCTGCCTTAAGCCACCTTTGCGCTTTTCGCGCTGCAATGACAAAAGCATGCCGCTTTTCAGCATCCACGCCGGTTTGATGATAACCCACTCTTGCTGCTGCCAAATAACCCGCTGGTTATCGAGCAGGCTTATCTCACCGTGACGCGACGTAATGCGCCGCTGGCTGCGAATACATTCGAAAATGACCACCAGCAGTAGCGTCATCCACACTGGCCAATAGCCCGCAGACCAAGGCGCCAGCAGAATAAGCAGCATTATCGCACCGTGGATCCCCAGTGAGATGAGCTGCGAGCGCCATGAAACCCGTAAATCACATTGCCACAGGGCCACGGTCTTTATTTCGCGTCTGAATGAGGGCCACCATCCGTTGTAACTCGGCATCTTTTGGTTCGCCGTGATTCATCAACCAGTTGAATAAATCAGGGTCATCACAGGTCAACAGACGGGCAAATAGCGCCTTATCTGTATCATCAAGGCTGTCATACTCATATTCAAAAAAAGGCATGATGGAGATATCAAGCTCGCGCATACCGCGACGACAAGCCCAGTGAATGCGGGACTTGTTATGAATATCCAGTGGGGCTTTGCTTTCCATAGGCTGGCTCTTTATTGGAGTACATTAATGATTATTTAATCGGTCTGGGAAGATTCTACCAGCCTGCACACCTCAGGCGTAACCTTTACATGCCTCAATGTTCATATCTCCATCACGCCTCGCATAAAGACAAGCAACGGTGATGTAACGCGCCATTCTCCTGCGAGGTGTCTTGGAAATGGCATAAATTGAGTTTGCAAAGCAGGCTAGCTCTTTTACCATGAAGTTAATTGTCCATTTACCTCAGCCTAGGATTGCATCATGGCGTACAAGTTTCCGTTTCCACCGCAAAAACCTTCAGCTTCATCACATCTGCCGCTGACTTTAATTTCACTGGAAGACTGGGCGATGGTCACCATGACCGGCGCAGATACAGTGAAATATTTGCAAGGTCAGGTCACGGCCGACGTCGAGGCGCTCTCTCCAGACCAACACATCCTGTGTGCTCACTGCGATGCGAAAGGCAAAATGTGGAGCAATATGCGTCTGTTCAAGCGCGGTGACGGCATGGCTTTCATCGAGCGCCGCAACCTGCGAAACCAGCAGATGACCGAAATGAAAAAGTACGCCGTGTTCTCGAAAGTGACGTTCACTGAAGACGACGACGTGGTGCTGCTGGGCGTGGCCGGTTTCCAGGCCAACGCCGCCCTGAAAGGCGTATTCTCCAGCTTGCCTACTGCCGAACAGCCGGTGGTTCAGCAAGATGAAAGCACCCTGCTGTACCTGCCGCTGCCGGCCGAGCGCTATCTGATTGTCACCAGCCCTGAAAAGGCGGAACAAGTGGTAACGGAGATTGGCGATCAGGCCCAGTTGAATGACAGCCAACAGTGGCTGGCGCTGGATATTGAAGCTGGTTATCCGGTAATTGATACCGTCAACACCGTGCAATTCATCCCGCAGGCCACCAATATTCAGGCGCTGGACGGCATCAGCTTCAGTAAAGGCTGCTACGCCGGTCAGGAGATGGTGGCGCGCGCCAAATACCGCGGAGCCAATAAACGCGCTCTGTACTGGCTGGCGGGTAAAGCCAGCAAGGTTCCAGCTGCCGGGGATGATTTAGAGTTACAACTGGGTGAGAACTGGCGTCGTACCGGCACCATTCTGGCCGCCAGCCAGCTCAACGACGGTTCACTGTGGGTACAAGCCGTGCTCAACAATGACCTCGACGCCGACGCCAACCTGCGCGTACGCGACGACGCCGCAAGCCAGCTGAGCATTCAGCCACTGCCGTATTCGTTGGTGGAAGAGAAGTAATCGAAATAATGGAGGAAAGATATTTTCCTCCCTCAATAGCAGACGCTGAATTTACCTATATCATTCGCACTGTATCAAGGCGGCAAGGGGATGAATCCCTGAGAGCTTACACTGGTAAGTGACCAGGGTGAGTCCCCGCAGCCAACGCTGAGACAGTGCGAAGGATGAAGTAATTGAAAAAGATTTCTCTCCATCAATAGCAGACGCTGGATTTACCTAAATCATTCGCACTGTATCAAGGCGGCAAGGGGATGAATCCCTGAGAGCTTACACTGGTTAGTGACCAGAGTGAGTCCCCGAAGCCAACGCAGAGACAGTGCGAAGGATGACGTAATTGAAAAAGATCATCTCTCCATCAATAGCAGACGCTGGATTTACCTAAATCATTCGCACTGTATCAAGGCGGCAAGGGGATGAATCCCTGGAAGCTTACACTGGTAAGTGACCAGGGTGAATCCCCGCAGCCAACGCTGAGACAGTGCGAAGGATGACGTAATTGAAAAAGATCTCTCTCCACCAATAGCAGACGCTGGATTTACCTAAATCATTTGCACTGTATCAAGGCGGCAAGGGGATGAATCCCTGGGAGCTTACACTGGTAAGTGACCAGGGTGAATCCCCGCAGCCAACGCTGAGACAGTGCGAAGGATGAAGGTAAATCAGATATAGAAGTAAACCGCGAAGAAATGGCAGGCACACCCGCCCAGCACAAAGCCGTGCCAGATAGCATGCCCGAAGCGAATTCGCTTAGAGGCGTAGAAAATCACCCCCAGCGTATATAGCAACCCGCCGATAGCCAGCAGCGCCACGCCGCCCGCAGAAAGACGTACCGCCAGCTGATAAATAACAATCAGTGACAGCCAGCCCATGGTGAGATAAGTGATCAGCGACAACACTTCAAACCGATGTGCAAAGGCCATTTTAAAAATCACGCCAAACAGCGCCAGTCCCCAAATGACCGCCATCAGGCCTCTTGCCAGCGGCGAGTTCAACCCCACCAGCAGGAATGGCGTATAGGTGCCGGCGATTAAGATATAAATGGCGCAGTGATCGAGCTTTTTCAGCCAGTATTTGGCTTTTTCATGCGGAATGGCATGGTACAGCGTGGAAGCCAAAAACAGCAGGATCATGCTGCCGCCGTAGAGGCTATAGCTAGTGATTGCTATCACGCCAGCATTGGTCGCCATAGCTTGAACAAGAAGTAAAACCAGTCCTACGATACCCAACACTAACCCGACGCCATGGCTCAGGCTGTTGGCTATCTCTTCGGCCCAGGGATAAGCCTGAGGCAACGATTTAGTCATAAATTACTAACCCTCGAGGTAATTTTGATAAAAGATTGAGAAGAAAAATTGGTCAAAAATTTACCTACTCAGTAGGGTAACTGAGAATAATTCCAGTGTACACGTGTAAGCCAAAAATTAGTATTAACTGTTGTAACATACTCTTAGCTTGGTAAGCATTTCGGAACAACCCGAGTCTGAAGCCCTTCTAATCGTTCAAGTTATTAATAATTCCGGTGAATTATCATTCGAGAAAAATCTCGGCTGATTTATGTAAAGACATGATTTTTTGGCCTCATCGGATTATCGTAGGGGGGAATTCCCTGCCAATGACTGAGGTTTGATTATGTCTGTAGCTTCTTCCGCGCTGAATTTCGGCTCAATGACCGACGTTTTTCAGTTCCTGATGGAAATCGACAAACTGAAAAGCGTACAACGCCGCACTAAGGTGCTTGGCACTCAGCGTCAGGAAAACTCAGCAGAGCACAGCTGGCACTTCGCTGTGGCGGCTATGTCCCTCGCGCCCTACGCGCCTAAAGATGTCGATATTCAGAAAGTGATCCGCATGGCTCTGGTACACGACATCGTGGAGATCGACGCCGGCGACGTGCTGGTGTATGACCTTGCCGCCCGCGAAGCCGTGCATGACCAAGAAGTGTTGGCGGCTAAACGCCTGTTCGGCATGCTGCCTGCGCCACTCGATCAGCAGTTCCTTGATTTGTGGAATGAGTACGAAGCTGGTGAAACCCCGGAAGCGCGCTTTGCGCTGGTGATTGACCGTATTCTGCCGGTGGTGATGAACCTGAACAATAAAGGTCAAAGCTGGGTGGAGAACAATATCCGTCTGGAGCAGGTTCTGGCGCGCAATTCTTTCATTGGCGACATCAATCCAGAGCTGTGGCAACACATTCGCGGCCATCTGGACCATGCTCATGCCCAGGGCTGGTTGAAGTAATGTTTACGCCTCCCTAGCGAAGAGGGAGGCGTGTTTAGCACTTATTTCGGCACGCTGAGCGCCGTCTGGTCTACATACGGCTTCATGATGGCATCCGCTTTTTCCTGCGCAGCGGCAGCAGCAGCCTGTGGCGTGACTTTCTGGTCATTAACCAAGGCCCCGAGCTGATTTTCCATCGCCTGACGCACGGCCACCGTCTCATAGGTTGAATACCACGGATAGGCGTATTTCAGCTGTTGCAGAGCAATTTCGGCACGCGGGTCTTTCGCCAAATAATCCTTCATTTCCGGCAAATCATAAGAGGCAATACGCGGCGAGAAATAGCCGGTGAAACGGCTCCACGCGCCATTCACTTTCGGGCTAACCAGATATTGCAGGAAGGTATAAGCCGCCTTTTTCTGGTCGTCAGTGATGCCTTTGAAGCTCACCAGACTTGCCCCGCCGATGCTTACGCCGTTACGCACCTTCTGCGGCATCATCGCCACGCCCAGCTCGAAATCTTTGGTGTTTTCCCGCATAAAGCCCAGCGCGCCGGTACTCAGCATGGTCATCCCCAGCTTGCCGGAGAAGAACGCCGCGCTGATCTGCTTGGAGTTCAACACGCCGGATGGCATCACGTTGTCGCGATAAATCAGGTTCTGCCAGAACTGTAATGCACCCACGGTCGAGGCAGTGTTGTAATACACCTCGCCCGGATAATCGGCGTTGAAGTATTGGCCGCCGTTGGCCCGGGTCAGCGCAGAGAGGATCCAGCCGCCGTAGTCATCGTTGGTCGATGGCAACATAATGCCCCACTGCCCTTTGGCTTTATCCGTCAGCTTTTTGGCATCTTCCAGCAGTTCATCCCAGTTCTTCGGCGGCGCAGAAATGCCCGCTTTAGCGAACAAGTCTTTGTTGTAATAGAGAATTGGCGTCGAGTTGTGGAATGGGATCGCATAAGTCACGCCGTTAACCTGCGCGTTTTGGCGCATGGCGGGCCAGAAGTTTTCAGTCAGGAAAGGCGTGGCTTTTTGGTTGCCGTATTTGAACAGGTCGTCCATCGGCAGAATTTCATTTTTGATGGCTAAATCCGCCGTGAAGTTGGCAGACATAATCACCAGCGCCGGAGGCTGGCCTGATTTAGCCGCCGCTTCCGCTTTCACTTTGGTGGTGTCGTAGTTGCCAGTGAAGATACCGCGCACTTCGACATCGGTTTGAGAATCGTTGAACTCTTTGATTACACGGGTCATTTCCATGGTCAGCTTGCCGTCTACCGGCGCCGGGAACATGAAATCAATATTTTGTTTTGCTGACGCCGCGCCAGCCGACAGCAGCCCGATGGCGAGTGTCAGCGCGTGGAGTTTAGGCATAGTGCAACGCATGTTGGATCTCCTGGTGAAGATTTTGCTGGTTTTGGCCCGAAAAAAGATGAAGGTCGTGCAAAGAGAAGTACAAGGTCACGCGGTCGCCCGGTTGTGGGATAACCAAAGTGGATTCTCCCTCGGCCTGAATACGCCGCAGATTTTTAACATTCTGATTTTTCAATAAATAACGAATGTGTCCATAGCCCGTGTCGGCATGGCACAGGTACTCAGCACCCAGCAACTCACGATGATTCAGCGTGACGCTAAGGGCTAAAGTGCGTTCTTCATTCGGCTGGTCGCTCAAGTGCTCAGGGCGAATGCCCAAATAGACTTCGTTCAAGCCATGCGCGTGCTCGCTCTCTGGTAAGGCAATAGCGTGATCGCCAAACTGCACCACGCCCTGCTGGCAAGGCAGTTTGAAGATGTTCATCGACGGCGTGCCGATAAATCCGGCAACAAAAAGATTGGCGGGCTGGGCATACAGGGTTTCCGGCGCGCCGATTTGCTGCAAGTGGCCTTTGTCCAACACCGCGATACGGTCGGCCATCGTCATGGCTTCCATCTGGTCATGAGTCACGTAAACTGTGCTAGTTTTCAACTGCTTATGCAGCGCCATGATGCCATCTCGCACCTCGGTACGCAGACGCGCATCAAGGTTCGACAGCGGCTCATCCATCAAAAACAGCTTGGGATCGCGCACAATCGCGCGCGCCATTGCCACGCGCTGGCGCTGGCCGCCGGAAAGTTTCCCCGGTTTGCGATCCAGCAGCGGCTCAAGCTGCAACAGCGCAGCCACGCGATCGACGCGCGCTCGATGCTGCGACTTCGGCTCATTGCGCATCCGCATGCCAAAGGTGATGTTCTGCTCAACGGTCATATGCGGGAACAGCGCGTAGTTCTGGAAAATCATCGAGAAGTTGCGCTCGCGCGGCTCCAGCGCGGTAATGTCTTCGCCATCCTGCAAAATTCGCCCACTACTGACGTTTTCCAGCCCCGCCAACAGGCGCAGCAAGGTGCTTTTGCCACAGCCGGACGGCCCCACCAGCACCAGAAACTCGCCGTCGGCGATCTCCAGCGACAGGTTGTTCACCGCCGTGCTGCCTTCAAACTGCTTGCAGATATTCTCAAGACGAATTCGCGACATTATTCGTCATCCACCGGGCAGCTGATGGTGGCGTCATACAGGTACGGTCCCGGATATTGCGAAAGCGGGTGCAAGTAGCTGACTAAGCCAGTTTTCTCCACCAGACGGTGCATCACGCAGGCCGCAGGTTCGAGGTTATAGAAAGGCGCTGGGTTGTGGTGATAGTAAGGCACTTGATGCACGGTACCCGGAATAGTGGTGATGATGGCTTGGCGATACTGAGTGAAAATCAGGCGGTGCGTGTGACCGCAGAATACACGACACAGCGACGGAAAACGGTCAATTAGCGCCAGCAGTTCGTCGCCGTTCTCGCAAGAAATAGAGTCCATCTGCGCCGAACCGACCTTAACTGGCGGATGATGCATAAACACCGCCGTTGGCTTGTCGCCGCCTGCTTTCAACTGCTCTTCCAGCCATGACAGGGTTTCTGGTGTCAAAAAGCCTTTGGACTCGCCCGCCAGGCTGCTGTCGATAAACAGCAAACGCATGTCGAAATCGTCCACCGCGTAGCGCATGTTTTGCGGGTCGTGGCCCAGTTCAGGGCACAGCGGGTGCAGTGCTTCGAGGAACTGCGCTTTGTCGTCATGATTGCCCGGTATGATGTACAGCGGGTAATGCAGGTTTTGCAGCGTGCGGCGCGCCACCAGATACTCGGCGGGCAGTCCACAGTTGACGATGTCACCGGTGATCACTACCGCGTCAGGGCGCTCTTCCAGCGCATTTAGCTGGTTTACCACCTCGGCATTGCAGGCGTTGACGTCGATAAAGTCATACAGCTTGCGGCCCTGACTACGGAAATGCATATCGGAAATTTGAGCGAGAAACATCGGTAACCCCTTTATTTAACGGCAGTTTATTTAATGCCTGAAAAGCCAAAGCTTTTAAGAAATTGTTTCTGGAACAGAACGAATGCCAGCATTAGCGGCAAGCACACCATCAGCGTGCCTGCGGTGATAAGCCCCCACTGCCCGCCCGACTCCGCGCCCATGGCAAAGGAGACCAGCCCGACGGTGAGCACCTGTTTATCCGGGTCGTTGAGCACCATCAGCGGCCACAGGTATTCATTCCAGTGATAGGTGATGCTGACAGTGGCGAAGGCCAAAATGGCTGGCCACGACATCGGGATCAGCACGCGGAACACCACTTGCCACCAGCGACAGCCCTCCATCAGCGCCGCCTCTTCGATTTCGCGCGGAATGCTCAGAAACGCCTGGCGCATTAAGAACACGCCGAACGCCGAAGCGAAGTACGGCATCATCACGCCGGTCAATGTATTGAGCAGGCCGAACTGTTTGAGGATCATCATGTTCGGCACCATCATCACCACCGGCATGATCATCAGTTGGATCAGCAGCAGGTAGAACAGCGTCTGTTTGCCACGAAACTCGTGGTAGGCGAAGACGTAGCCCGCCGTGGTGATGGTCACCAGCTGGACCAAGAAGGTGCCGAAGGAGAAGAAGATGGTGTTGGCGTAGAGCCGCAGCCAGTCGGCACTGTCCCACGCGTCGCGGAAGTTTTGCAGCGTCAGCGGGAAGCGCGGCAGCAGCGACGCCATGCCCGGCCCGAAACTGCTTTCGCTAAAGGAGGCCGACAGCATCCAGATAAAAGGGGCGACCCACAGCAGCGCGCCGCACACCAGCAGAAGCGGCAGCGTAGAACGGCGCGCGCCGCGCAGTAGCAGGGAAGGCTGGCGGCTGCGGTTCTTCGTGCCGGTCACCAGCAGGTTGTCAGACGTTTCAACGCTCATAGTGCGCCCCTCTCTCCAGCACTCGCAGGTTCATCACCGAGAAACCAAACAGCAAAATCAGCGTCAGGAAGGTCGCGGCCGAAGCTTTGCCTAAATCGTGGGTGTCGTTAGCTAAACTTTGGATGTAATAGAGCATCACGGTGGTGGCGTTATTCGGCCCGCCCTGCGTCATCACCGGCACGTGATCGATTTGGGTGATGGCGTAAATCAGCGCGATGGTGACCACAAAACTGATGGTCGGGCGCAGCAGTGGCAAGGTGACATAGAAGAAGGTTTGGATGCGAGATGCCCCTTCCATCATCGCCGCTTCGCGCGCCGAAGCGGGAATCGACTGCAATCCGGCGAGGAAAAACAGCATGTAGTAACCCGCGAATTTCCACACGCCAATCACGCTCAGCGCAATCAGCGCGCTGTCGCTCGCGCCGAGGTAGTTGTTGTTCATCGGCCCGAAAAACTTCGCCAGGTAATAGTCGATAAGCCCCAGCCCCGGCATAAAGATAAACAGCCACAGGGTGGCGGCGCTAACCAGCGGGATAATCATCGGGAAGAAAAAGGCCGTGCGCAGCCAGCGATTGAGCACGGTGTTTTCCCATAGCGCCACCGCCAGCAGCAGCGCCAGCACGATACCGGGGATCACCGTCATCAGAATGTAAGACAGGTTATTAAGCAGCGCGCGCCAGAACACGTCGTCTTGCAGCAGGCGAACATAGTTCTGCAAACCAACAAACGGCGGGTTATCGGAGTTCATCCGGCTGTCATACAGACTGTCGGCCGCAGAACGGAATAAAGGGAAATAGGTGAATAAAAACAGGAAGATCAAGGTGGGCATCAGCACCAACCAGGGGAACAGCGAACGGCGCATTTCTCATTACCGGGCAGTCAAATAAGCCGTTACGCTAAGCTTTCTGTGTTTCAGCCATGTGTCAGTCAGATGATACTTTTTTGTATGAAAATCGAGCGAATGTTACTGAACGAAGTGGGGGAAACCTAAGTGTTAAACTTCCCTAATCTGTCGCCCCAAAGGCGACAAATCAGGAAATCGGCAGTTAACTCAAACCACCACCATCTGCCGCTCTTTGGCTTCGGCGTAAGTTGGCATTGATGAGGCGGCGCCGGCTCGTTCGACACAGACTGAGGCGTAGGCTGAGGCAAATTGCGCGGCGTCGGCGAGCTCGGCTCCGGCGGCGAGTTGGGAGGCGAGCGCGCCGTTGAAGGCGTCGCCTGCACCCGTGGTGTCGACCGGAACAGCAGGAAACGCGGCAACCAAGTCCGTTTTCCCCGCCACCGAGAGCAGCGCACCTTGGGTGCCGAGGGTGATGATCAGCGCCTTAATACCTTTGGCGTGCAATGCTTTTGCGGCCACTTTGGCGGAGGCCACGTCGTGCACTTCAATGCCAGTCAGCAAAGTGCATTCGGTGGCATTCGGCGTCAACAAATCGACCTGCGCCAGCAGGCTGTCAGGTACTGGCTGGAAAGGCGCGGGGTTGAGAATAATAAAGGTGCCGTTATCTTTGGCGATGCCAATCAGCTTCTCAATCGCCGACAGGTTGTTTTCCAGCTGGGTCAGCAGGATGTCGGCGGCGGCAATGGCCGGGCGGCACTGCTCCACTTCGTCGTCGGTCACGGTGAGATTCGCGCCGGGGTCGACGGCAATCATGTTCTCCGCATCGGCCCCTGCCACGTAAATCAGCGCGTTGCCGGTGGGACATTCGGCGGTGGAAAACAGGGTCACGGCATCAAACCCGGCGCTGTCGAGATGGCGACGCGCAAAGGTGCCGAAGTCATCTCGCCCGACTTTACCAATGTAGTGAACTCGCGCACCGGCGCGCAGCGCGGCGACGGCCTGATTGGCCCCTTTGCCGCCCGCGCCCATCATGCTGTTGCGGGCAATCAGCGACTCACCCGGCTGAGGAAAACGGGTCATTCCGGCGACAATGTCGAGGTTGAATGATCCAAATACACATACCTTGCCTCTGTTCATGCCTCTCTCCTGAGTGAAAAATGTCGCGGTGAAGGTCGCTGTTGCTCAAAACGCCGCTGCGCCGCCAGACAGGCTCCGCGACAACCCGTTTCGTCCGAGACGCCGCTGATAGCGATAGTTAAGCCGTTGGCCGGATGCGGACTGCGCAAATGTGAGCGAATCAGCTGCTGTAGCTTCTCGATAGGGAAAGCCGCCATCGACAGCACGCCGCCGCCCAGCAGCAGATATTGCGGGTCGAGGATGTTCATTTCGCTGGCGACGGTACGCGCCAGACGCTCAATAAACTCCAGCAAATCCGGGTGTTCGCCGTGTTTGACGAACAAGTCTGACATCGCGGTTTGCGGCGCGTGATGGCTGGCCCAACCGCTAAGCCAGTTGCCGGAAGTCAGGGTTTCGACACAGCCCGTCTTACCGCAAGGGCACAGCAAATGGTTGTCTTTTAAGGGGATATGACCAATCTCCCCCGCGCCGCCGTGGGCCCCGTGATAAAAGTCATTATTCAGCCACAGGCTGTTGCCAAACCCGGTACCGAGGTAGACTCCAACGGCGACGTCGGGCAGCACATCGAGACGGGTTAAGTCCCACCACATCAAGTGGTTAACGTCTTTATCCATACTCACCGGCAGGCAGAGACGCGCCGAAAGCTGCTTCGCCACCGGCTGGTTATCGAGCGCCGGAATAAAAGGCAGCGATAACACGGTATTGCGGTCGCGGGACAAAATCCCCGGCAATCCGAGCATCACCCCAGACACCTGTGCAGCAGTGCCTTGCAGGTACGCGGCAAGCAGTTGCTCAAGCCCGCCGAGTGGGTCAGCCAGTTCGGCCCAAGAGCGGGTCGGCACTTTCTGATATCCCTGAAAAACCTGTTGGTCGTTCATCAGCATCAGCCGCGTGTTGGTGCCGCCAATGTCTACGCCGAGAAAATGCTCCATAGCCTCTCCCGCCCTTAGGCCGCTTGACGCGCCTGACGCATCTGGTCGAGCATTTTGTCCCACGCACTGTCCAAATCCTTATCCAGATTGAACAGACCGGAGCTGCCGACGATCAGCACTTCAGCCCCCGCGCCCATCAGATCCTGATAGGTATTCACGTTGCAGGATCCGTCGATTTCGATCAGATAGCGATAGTTCTTCTGCTGCTTGAGATCGCGCAGTTGAGCGATTTTATGCAGCATTTCAGGGATGAACGGCTGACCCGCATACCCCGGATCCACCGTCATCACGGTGATTTTGTCCAACAGGTGAATGTAGTGCTGGATAAACTCCACCGGGGTGGCCGGGTTAAGCACCACGCCCACTTTTTTACCCAGCGAGCGAATCTGATTGATCACCCGGAAGGCGTCGCGGTTGATGGTTTCGGCATGCGGGCAGATGTAATCCGCTCCGGCTTTAGCAATCGGCTCAATAAAATCGGTCGGGTTTTCCACCATCATGTGTACGTCGAGCACCAGCGGCGTGTGCGGGCGGATCTGCTCGATAAAGAACGGCGACAGGGTGATATTTTTCACATAGTGACCATCCATGATGTCGATGTGCAGCATGTCAGCGCGGCGGTTCAGCACCGCCAGTTGCTGCTTAATGTCGATCAGGCTCATGCACATCAGCGACGGGGAGATTTTGTATTCCATAGTCTGTTCCTGGGTTCAGAGAGATTGAAAATGCGTGTCGTTAAGTCATTAAAAATAAGGTCTAAGGCGCGGCGGCTCGGGCCTTCGCGGCGCTCATCCGCCCTGCTCTTTTCTGCATATAGCGATTGCGGAAGAACTTCAGGCCGAGCACCACAATCAGCACCGCGCCCCACATCGCCAGACTGAAGTGCGGGCTGACGTTCAACAGATTGAGGCCGGTGGAAATCACCTGTAGCACAACCAGTGACAGCACCACGCCGGTCACTCGCCCGAAGCCGCCGAAGGGGTCGGTGCCACCCAAAATAATCGCCAGCACGGTGAGCAGCAGGTAGGAGTCGCCGTAGCCCATGCGCGCCGAGTTGAAGCGCGCCATCATCACTAACCCGGCAATCACGCAGAGCATGCTCGACAGCACGTAGATGGCGATCAGCACGCGGTGGGTATTGACGCCGCTGAAATGGGTGGCGTTGATGTTGCTGCCGCTCATGTAGATGTATTTGCCCAGGCGGGTACGTTCGAGGAACACCGCGATCAGCACCGCCGTGACTAAGAAGATGATCAGCGGCACCGGAATGCCCAGCAGGGTATCCGCGCCGATGTAGCGCACGATGTCCGGCATGCCGCTGATCGCCGCGCCGCGTGACAAATAGATACCAATGCCGTTAACCATGGTCATGGTCGCCAGCGTCACTAAAATCGGGTGCGCGCCGACATAGGCCACCAGCGCGCCGGTCAGCATGCCGATGGCAATCGCCAGCACCATCGCGCCGGCCAGCGCCAGCGTCAGCCAGACGGCCTGTAGGCCGAGGCTAGCGTCCGGCGGCAGGTAGGTCAGAAACACCCACGCCATCAGTAAGCTGGTCAGGTTGGAAGTGGCGATAATGCACAGATTAAGGCCGCCGCTGAGGATTGGGATGAACATCGCCAGCGTCAGCAGGCCCAGCTCCGGCAACTGGAAAGCCACACTCATAAAGGTAGAGTTGCTGAAAAAACGGCCGGGCATCGCCAGACTGAAACCGACAATCACCACCACCAGCAGCAGGCTCAGGCCCAGCGTGGTGTTATCAAATTTGAAGCGCGGGCCCGCGCCGCCGGACTTCATTTTTAGGCTCTTGGTTTTGGTTAACATTGCAGATTCCTTACGCGAAGCCGACATCGGTTTCTTTGCGTTTTTTGTAGTGAGTGACGGTGATAGCCACCACGATCACCACGCCGATAACGATGTTCATGAAGTAGTTGGAGACGCCAATCAGATTCAGGCCGTTCTTTAGAATTCCAATCAGGAACACGCCCATCAAGGTTCCGACCACGCTGCCTTTGCCGCCATTCAGGCTGGCTCCGCCAAGAACGGCCGCCGCCAAAACGTCCAGCTCGCCGCCGACCAGCGCGTTAGGCACCACTTCCCCCACGCGATAAACCTGAACCAGTCCGCCAATCGCCGCCATTGCGCCGAGATAGCCGTAAGCGAACAGGTGCAGTACACCGACGCGAATACCAATGCGCCGCGCAGATTCCTGATCGCCGCCGACGGCAAACAGCTGGCGACCAAGATGGGTTTTATTCAGCAGCACCCAAGTCAGCGCCGCGACCGCCAGCATCACTACCAGCGGCAAACCAATCTGATAGTGTTGAGTGCCGACGCTGAACGGCAGCACCTTGAGCGGCGTCACCAGCCAGTCCGGCAAGTCATACAGGCTGGTGCCATTGGTCAGCCACATCAGCATGCCGAACAGCAGCGACTGCATGCTGATGGTGACGATGATCGACACGATGCGCAGGCAGTAGATCAGAATGGCGTTGATCATGCCGAAGACGGAGCCGATGGCGATCGCCAGTAAAATCGTGCCGGTTGGGCTGGCGAGGCCGTAGTGGATCGCCAGCGTGGCGATGGTGTATTGCACCACCGAGGCCACGGCGGCGAAGGAGATGTCGATCCCACCTGTGACCAGCACCACAAACAGCCCGAGGGCGAAAATGCCGCTGACGGCGTAGCTTTCAGACAGGTCCAGCAGGTTTTGCAGGGTCAAAAACTGGTTAGTCAGCAGCGAGAAGGTGACGATCACCACGACCAGCACCCAGGCCAGATAGCCTTCGTTGGTGGACGGGCGTAAACGGTTGAGATTAAGCATTCACCGCCTCCGCAAGTTGTTGTTGGCTGATATTGGCGGGCAGGTATTCGCCTTTCACCGTGCCTTCGCTGAAGTGCAGCACCCGGTCACAGTTGAAGTAGACTTCCGGCACTTCATCCGAAATCAGCAGGATGGAGATCCCCTCTTCCGCCAGTTGGTGGATCAACTGATAAATACTGGCTTTGGCCCCAACATCCACGCCGACGGTGGGAGAATCGAGGATCAAGATCTTCGGCTGAGTCAGCACCCATTTCGCCAGAACGATCTTTTGCTGGTTGCCGCCTGACAGCGTGGAAATGGCCTGATCCGGACTGGCGACCTTGACCCCCAGCTTTTCGATCCACTGTTGGATAATTTTGTTTTTGCGGTATTCGTCGATCAGATGAAAACGGCTGCGCAGCTGATCCATGATCGCCAGCACGGTGTTGTCCCCCACCGACTGCTGCTGAATCAGCCCCAGCGTCAGGCGGTCTTCCGAGACATAACCAATGCCAGACTTAATGGCATCTTCATGGCCGCGAAAACGCACCGGTTTGCTGTCGAGATAGATTTTGCCGCTGTCCGGCTTGGTCATGCCAAATAAGCTTAACGCTAGCTCGGTGCGCCCGGAGCCGAGCAGCCCGCACAGGCCGAGCACTTCGCCCGCGTGCAGTTTGAGGCTGACGTCGTGGTACTGGCCTTCGCGGCTCAGCTTGTCCAGCTCCAGCATGATGCGCTGGTCATTCTGGTTAGCGGCTTTCAGGCGATAGTCGAGTTTTAGGCCGGTCATCAGCTCGGTCAGGCGTTCGCTGCTGACTTCAGAGGCCGGGTAAGTGCCCACGCGCTTGCCGTCACGGATAACCGTCACGCTGTCGGAAATCTCCAGCACTTCGTCCAGTCGGTGGCTGACGAACACCACGCTGATGCCTTTGCTTTTTAGGTAATGCACGGTGCGCAGCAGTTGGTTGACCTCGGTGCGCGTCAAAGACGCCGTCGGCTCATCCATAATCACCAGCCGCGCATCGGCCACCAGCGCGCGGCAGATAGCCACCTGCTGGCGCTGGGCAATCGGCAGCGACGCCACTTTGGCGTCCACATCCAGCTGGTAATTCAGCTCGCTGAGAATGCGTTTGGCGGTGTCGCGCAGGCGTGACGGGCGATACCAGCCCATCAGCCCGTGCAGGTTGTGGTCGAAGGCAATGTTCTCCGCCACGCTCAGATTGGGGAACAGCGACAGGTCCTGATAAATCACCTGAACCCCAAAGCTGCGCGCCTGCTCCGGGCTAAGGCGGCTGAAGGTTTGCGGGTTAAAATTTTTATCCGCGAGGGTGATGCTGCAACCGTTGTCCGGCTGGTAGACCCCCGAGATAATCTTGATCAACGTGCTTTTGCCACAGCCATTGGTGCCCGCCAGACAGTGAACTTCGCCGGGCATCAGCTGTAGTGAAATATCATTCAATGCACGCTGACCGCCAAAGGTCACCGACAGATTCTGCACATCAATCAGCGGCATCGTTTGGGTATCAAATGTCTCGGAGATCGCCATCATTACAGCCCCATTTTCACCAGTTTTGGCAGGTTCGCCTTGTCGAGACTTTCGGTTTTGTTACCGAGGATGGTGTGAGTGGCTTCATCCACCTTCACTTTGCCCATGCCGTCGATTTCCATGCCGTCAGTGATCGGCGTGCCTTTGGAGATCATGCCCGCGACGCGCACGAAGACTTCACCGGCCACCATTGGGTTCCAGATGTAGCCGCCGTTAATGGCACCGCTTTTAACCAGTGATGCACCCTGACCTGGGCTGAACGGGCCGAAGACGCAGATGTCGCCGTTTTTGCCACGGTTTTGCACCGCGCGTCCGGCACCGATTGGACCTTGGGAGCCAATCGCCAGAATGCCTTTCAGGTTCTGGTCTTTGGACATCAGGTCATTGGTGGTGCGGATGGTGTCATCGAGGGATTCGCCGACGCCAAACTTGTCGCCGACCTGATGCATATTCGGATAGTGCTCTTTCTGGTAATTGACCGCCGCATCGGCCCATTTCTGGTGCAGAGGCACGGTCAGGCTGCCGACGTAAACCGCGTAATCGCCGGTCTCTTTCATGCATTTCGCCAGCGCCACCATGTGGCTCACGCCGAGCTGGGTGGCATCGACCATTTCGAAGTCCCAGTTAGCGTATTTCTGATCCGGTGACTCGTGGGTAATGACTTTGATCCCGGCATCTCGGGCGCGTTTCAGCACCGGCTCCAGCACTTTGGCGTCATTTGGCACCACGCCGATGATGTCTACCTTCTGCGCAATCAGGTCTTCAATCGCACGCACCTGCAGGGCTGGGTCATCGCTGGTTGGGCCGACCTGCCACGCATCGATACCCTCTTTGGCAGCTTCGTTTTTGATACCCACTTCCATGGCGTTGAACCAGGCGTTGCCGCCCACTTTGACCACCACGCCCATGCGAATTTTGTCCGCGGCGTGCGCGGCTGAAACGGATAACAGAGCTGAAGCAAACAAACAGGCCAGTACAGACTTTTTCATGATGTTTCTCCACAGATGTTCAATTTATGCCGCAGTCGTTGAGCAACATGCCCAGTCGCTACGGTTGTTTTTTGGTTTTCTTTTGTAGGGGTAAAGGGGCGACTTCAATGACATTGACGTTGCTCCAGGCCAGCTCCTGCCGAAACTCTTCATCATCCAGATGGTCGGTGATCAGTGTGTCTATTTCCCGGTAGTGGCATATCCGCGCAAACGAGCTGCGGCCGAATTTGCTGGCATCCGCCAGCAAAATTTTGTGTTCTGAGGAGAGCAGCATTTGCTGTTTTAATCGCGCATGGTGCTCATTACTTTCCCTGATCCCCCCGTCATGGCTGATGCTGTGACAGGAGAAAAACAATTTGTTAATCACGAACTCTTTCAGCATCTGTTCGGCGTAAACACCGATAAAATCTTCATACTTGGCCGAGTATTCGCCGCCTAAGCCGATGGTTCTAACGTTGGCTTTCGCCGCCAGCGCCTGAATGATGTGCAGCGAGTTGGTCAACACCACCAGCGGAATATCCGGCAGTTGGCGCGCCAAAAACCAGCTAGTCGAGCTACTGTCGAGCAGCAAACAGTCTCCCGGATTGATGAACTGCAAGGCGCGTTTGGCAATCCGCGTTTTGCTGTCTGGAGCCTGATTGCTGCGGTCGCGGAATGACTCACCTTGCTCAATCTGCGACGGAACGTACTGCTTCTCGCCATGAGGGTGTTCAACAAACACCGCGCCGCCGTGACTGCGAACCAATAACCCACGCTTTTCCAACAGAGCCAAATCACGACGCGCGGTTTCCAGCGAGATATGACAAAGCTCAGCCACTTCCTGAACCAGCACGCGCCCTCGCTGCGCAAGGACTTCGGTAATAAAGCGGTGACGTTCTACAGGCAGCATGGTTTTTTCCTCTTCCCGATGTTCAATAGGATACGCAGACCACGGCATGTGGAATGCGGGCTTCCTCAAAAGCGGCCGCGCACTCTTTGCGCTGCGCTGACCATGTGATAGTTGTCAAAAAAATCGATGAAAAGATGAAATGTTAAATTTCAGATCTGTGGCGCTCACGGCAATAAATCGCGTTTGGGTTTGCAAACGGACAAAAAGATTTCAGCAAACGGTCACAAATCCTCGTGATAAAAAATGACCGAGTGTGACCGTTTATGTGGGGATGACCGTTTTGGGGAGGGAAAACAAAAAAACCGCCCGAAAGGGGCGGCTTCTTTACATGCAATGTGATTTAGCTCATGACCAATTGAGTCGGGCGACAGCCGTAGAGTTCAGCCAGCCGAAGTAGGTTCTCTGGGCGCGGGTTATCTGACTTTTCAAATTGCGATACGGCGGCTTGTTTTATGCCCAGCTTCGCCGCGACTTCTTTTTGCGTCATCCCACGGTGCAGTCGCCACGCGGCTTGGATAGTCACATCTTTATTGACCATGATTTCAACTACCTCGTGCGGAATGAGTTCATCATTTTGCCCTCCCTCAGCCTGATATAATTCTGGTGCCAACGCCGCTAAATCCACTTGTTTAATCAACCGCTCAAACACGTTAATCGGCACCACGGCGGACACTTTAACGCCCTGCTCGTCGGTAATAAATTGAATACCTCTCATGATTTTGGCTCCGGTGTATGGCTTATATTTCAAGTAGTAAGGTAGCTGCCAAGTAGCTTCATAGCCTTTCTCGCGCTGGCTATTGATAGGTTTTAGACGTTCGCCTTAGCACATGCTCAATGGTGAGAATAATTGGCGTGCCTTTTACCACGATAAATAAGACTCGGTATTCCCCAACGCGCATTCGGTACCTTCCATTCGCGCCAGAGAGGGGCTTGATGTCGAGGTTAGGTCGCACATGGGGAAAATCAGCTAACTCGGCAACCATGCTCACTATTTTTTTCCTTTGGCTGGCTGGAACATCCTTTTTAAGCTCTTTAATCGACCTCATGGACCAATTCAGAGTCGCCATAATTTCCCTTAGATTCCTTAAACCTTCTCCATTTCCAAGCAAGGAAATATAAGGCTCAATACTTATATTATCAAATTAATACTTATATTTGTCGAGGGGTATCGCAAAACAGGGATCCTTCCCCGTTCTGTCGATCAATTGATGTGTTTTCATTTTATAGCGGTTTGTGTGCCGTCTCTTTGGCGGCGAAGACTGAAACCAGCGTGATGAGCAGAGCCAGCGCGACGTAGAGCGAGATTGCCAACGTGCTGTTGTACTCTTTAAACAACGTGGTGATGATAAGTGGAGCAAAGCCGCCGCCGAGAATACCTGCCAGCGTGTAGGCTAAAGAGGAACCGGCGTAGCGCACGCGGGTTGGGAACTGTTCGGTGACAAACGCCGCCTGCGGGCCGTACATAATGGCGTGAATCAGCAATCCGCCGATGACCGCCAGACAGATCAGCACGGGCTGAGTACTGTCGAGCAATACGAAGAACACAAACGCCCAGATCATCGCCGCCACGGCGCCGAAGATATACACCGGGCGACGGCCAAAACGGTCAGACAGCGCGCCAAACATCGGCACCGTCACGGCATTCCCCAGCGCACCGAGCATGGTCGCGGTCAGCGCCAGCGGGCGAGGTAAATGCAGAACCGTGGTGACGTAGGTCAGGGTAAACACCACCACCAGCGCGTAAAGCACGTCAGAACCAATGCGCGAACCACCGGCAATCAGCAGAGCACGCGGATGCTGGGTGAACACCTCTTTCAGCGGCGTATGGGTGGTGTTTTTACTCTGCTCCAGCTTGAGAAATGCCGGCGTTTCGCCAATACCGCGACGCAGCCACAGGCCGAAGAACACCAGCACCAGACTCAGCAGGAAAGGAATACGCCAGCCCCAGCTCTGGAAATCATCGGCAGAGAGCAGCACGGTGATCAGGGTAATTAACCCGGTGCCGATTAAGGTGCCGCAAGAGGGACCGACCTGCGCGAAAGAGGCGTTGCGCCCGCGCTGGTGCGACTTGCCGTGCTCCATCGACAGCAATACTGCCCCCGCCCACTCGCCACCGAGGGCGATACCCTGCACAAAACGCAGCGTCACCAGCAGCAGCGGGCTCCAAATCCCCCAGCTCGCATAGCCCGGCAATAGGCCCATCAGCGCGGTAGTCACGCCCATAATGACCAGAGTGGTGACCAGCACGAAACGCCGTCCAAGCACATCGCCGAGATGGCCGAACACCATGCCGCCAATCGGCCGCGACACATAGCCCACGGCATAGGTGGAAAACGCCAAAATCGTGCCGACCAGCGGGTCGAACGACGGGAAGAAGACGTGGTTGAAAATCAGCGCCGCCATGATGTTATAGACCGTGAAGTCATACCACTCCAGGGCGGTGCCGATTGAGCTGGCAGCCGCCAAACGTCCGGTTTTCGGCGGGCTGTGAGTGGTATCGGCCTGATGCGTGCTGCCCTTGATTCCTGCATTTTCAGTGGTGGAAAGGCTCATGATTTCAACTCCTGCGCGGTAAGTTGCCAGCTGAGACCGTAGTGCAGCGCCTCAGTATTGGGAATATGCAAAGCCTGACATGCCAGTTCAGTCAGTTTCTGGCAGAACTCGGCGCTGCTGCTGTCAATCAACATCATGGGGATCATCGGGCGGTCTTCTGCCGACTCTTTGGGTAAAGGGGAACTGAGTGAAACATCCGGCGTTAACAGCCGTGAGCGGATAAAACCGGGCTGAGCAAACAGGGTTTCGCCCAGATGGGCAATGCGCGCCGTCAGGGCTTCTCCCGCGACATGAGACGCCAGCGGGATGATCGCCAGATGGCTGCCGCTGCCAAAACCAGTCACCGCTTCGACGGCGCAAACGCGGCGCATCGGGTTAACCATTTTATCCAGACTGGCGACGGACCAAGGCGTCTGGCGGGTGAAGGCCGCGCGATAAGCGTCGGTTGAGAAGCTGTTGAGAGATTCAGTCTGATACAGCCCCAGATACTTGCGCCCTTGTCCCGCAGTGCCGATCAATTGATATCGCGTGCCGGACAAAAAACCGTCAATGCGTACGCGCTCTTCCACGTGCTCGCGGTCATACCACTGGTTGAAATCCGCTTCGTCTTGCTCGGCGACGTTGGTCGCAACAAACAGCATGCCATTAGGTAAAGTGCTCATGATTTTTCTCCTGTTATTGGGCTTTGAGGCAGCGTTCGATTTGCAGTGACCAGCTCAGCAAGGCGTCATCCTGCTGGGACAGCGCGGCCACCATCAGTCCTACCGGCGCCTCTCCCGCCTGATGGCAAGGCAGTGAAACCGCGCAGCCATCGAGGAAGTTGATCACCGAAGGGTTGCGCAGCGCCGCGCCGTTAGCTTTGAAATAGGTCTCATCGTCGGCGGCCAGTTCGGCGATGCTCGGGGCGATCATCGGCACGGTGGGCATCAGCAGGGCATCAAACTGGCCGATGGTTTTTGCCACCCGCTGCTGCCAGTCGGCGCGCTGCTGCTCCAGACGCTCTCTGTCCGCCAGCCCCAGCGCCGCGCCGCGGCGAATGCGCGACACCACGCGCGGGTCATACTGCTCGCCCTGCTGTTCGATATATTTCTGATGCCACGCCCATGACTCCAGCGCGGTAAAGCCGCCGGTGGCGTTGATCTCCGCCAGCTCCGCGAACTCATGGCAGGGGATCTCCTCAACCTGCGCCCCCGCCTGCTTTAGCTTCTCAACCGCGCGGGTAAAGGCGCGCTGCACGTCGGCGTCGACGCCGTCTAATACCAGCGTTTGCGGGATCGCAAAACGCACCCGCGCCAGAGATTTCTCACTGGTTTTCACCGGCGAGTCGGCAATCACGCCGTCCAGTGCCAGACAGGAGGCGAGGTCATGGGCGATCACGCCAATAGAGTCCAGCGCCGCCGACAGCGGCAGTACGCCTTGTTGCGAGATGCGTCGCGCCGTCGGCTTGTAGCCGGTCAAGCCGCAGAAGGCTGCCGGAATGCGCACCGAGCCGCCGGTGTCGCTGCCAATCGCCCCCAGCGACATGCCGTCGCTGACCGACACCGCCGCGCCGGAAGACGATCCGCCGGGAATGCGGCGCGTGGCGCGATCAAAGGGGTTAGCCGGGGTGCCGTAGTGCGGGTTGATCCCCAGCCCCGAGTAGGCGAATTCGGTCATATTGGTTTTGCCGATGATCACCAGGCCCGCGTCCAACAGCTTCTGGACCACGGCGGAATGCGTCTCCGCTGCCGGGGCATCGCGCAGCACTTTCGAGCCAGCCGTAGTGCTTTCGCCCGCCACGTCGAACAAGTCTTTGATGGAGACTGGAATGCCATCCAGCGCGGACAGCGGCTTGCCCGCTTTGCGACGCGCGTCGGACGCCGCCGCCTGCTGCAAGGCTTGCTGATGATAAACGTGGGTGAAGACCTTCGCGCCTTCCCCCTGCGGGTCTTCACTGCGCGCTAACGCCGCCTCGGTCAAAGCCAGCGAGGAGGTTTCCTGCGCCGCCAGCTGTTGCAGCGCCTGACTCAGGGTGAGCTGTTTCATCGTCAACTCCTTCGTCATTACGCCACCACCGGCAATTCAGCACTTTGGTAGGCATGGCTGATGGTGCGGCCCAGCACTTCATCCACCAGCTCCATGCGGAACTCCGTTGCAGGACGGATGCCACCTATCGCCGCCACCGTGCCACAGGTCATCGCCAGCCCGTTTTCCGGCTGGGCGCTGCCGTCGAGATAGCGGCCCAGCAGGTCATCGGGCTTACGCAGGCTGGACAAGCGGCCTTCTTGGTACAGGCGGAATTCGCCCTCTTCTTTGATCCACGAGCGCAGGATCAGTTGATCCCAGTGATCGGCGACATCGGCCATTTTCCATGCCTGGCGGGCGACGGGCTTGACGCAAATCTGTTTGGAAAGCGCCACGCTATGGGCTTCAAGCTCGCGATCGGTATGATCGGAGGCCAGCGAAACAAACTGCTCGCCCTGGTGAGTGAAAACAAAAGGTTCGGCTTCGCCAGACGTGGCGCTGCCGACCACTTCGATAGTTTCGCTTTGCGTGAGCTGATTGGTCGCGACGCGATAAAACAGGGGAACTGCACTCGGACGGGGCACGCCCAGCGCCTCAAGTTCACTGATATGGTGCAAGATGGCATCGTGATCGCGCCCGGTCCAGCCAGCGATCACCAGTTGATCAATCTGAACGTTTAGTGAGGTTTCGCCAGTGTTTGCAGGTAAGGTAAAGGTTAATTTCATCTTTTAAGGCTCGCTTATTAACTGTTTTATTAGAAAGCACAGTGAAATTTCACTATAGCTTCAGTTATTAAATAAGCGATTTCCGTGCCATGATTTTGTGTAGAATGTCTAAAAATTTCCTTCGCAGGAGTTATGCGTGAAATCTGTTGCAGCAGAAAGCCGCCCACAGCCGGCGTTGGATGACGCGGGTTTATCGCAAAATGAGCTGGCTTATCGTCGTTTTAAGCAGGCGCTGGTCACTCTGAGCTATAAGCCGGGTGAATATTTGAATACCGCGCAGGTGATGGCGGAGCTTGAAATGGGCCGCACGCCGATTAATCAGGCGATCCACCGGCTGGCCAATGAAGGTTTATTGCAGATAATCCCGCGCAAAGGGGTGATGGTTTCCCCTCTGTCGATTGATGATGCGCTGGAGCTGATCGAAGTGCGTCTCGCGAATGAGATGCTGTGCATGAAGTTGGCCTGTAAGCACGTTTCCCAGCAGGACATTGCGGCGTTAACGGCGGTGAATGAAGAGATGAATATCGCCGTGCAGGCGCGAGATCGCAACCGCATGGTGTCGCTGGACCACCATTTTCACCAGCTTCTGGCCGAGATCGCCGGAAACCTGATGCTCAAGGATATCCTCAGCGTGCTACACGCCAGAGCGCAACGCTTCTGGGCCAGTTCGCTGTCGAAAGAGGGGCATATGATTGAGGTTATCGAGGAGCATCGCGCCATTATTTCCGCGCTGGAAACGCAAGATCCCGCCGCCGCCGCAGCTGCCGCCGAGGCGCATATTTTGTCGTTTAGGGATGCTTTGCTGCGGGGTTGAAGGGCGTTGTTTTGATTGCTTTTTTGCTCCCCCCCTTTATCCGGAGAGGAGCAAAACGGCTTTTGGCTAATTACTCATATTCACTCATCGGTACACAGGAGCAGAACAGGTTTCTGTCGCCGTAAACGTCATCAAGACGCTTCACGCTCGGCCAGTATTTGTTGTCGCTGCCCGCCGGGAATACCGCCAGCTCGCGGCTGTACGGGTGGGACCACTCGCTGACCAGCTCGGCTTGTACGTGTGGCGCGTTGACCAGCGGGTTGTCTTCCAGCGGCCATTCGCCTTTAGCTACGCGGTCGATTTCAGCGCGGATCGCCAGCAGAGCATCAACAAAACGGTCGATTTCCACTTTGCTTTCAGACTCGGTTGGCTCAACCATCAGCGTACCCGCCACTGGGAATGACATGGTTGGCGCGTGGAAACCGAAGTCAATCAAGCGCTTAGCAATATCCATTTCACTGATACCGACGCTTTCTTTCAGCGGGCGGATATCCAGAATGCATTCGTGCGCCACGCGACCGTCGCGGCCGGTGTACAGCACTGGGTAAGCATCTTTAAGGCGAGTGGCGATGTAGTTGGCATTCAGAATCGCTACCTGACTTGCCTGCTTCAGCCCCTGCGCACCCATCATGCGGATGTACATCCAGCTGATTGGCAGGATAGAAGCGCTACCGAACGGAGCCGCAGAAACCGCGCCATTCTGAGTCAGTACGCCGTCAATCTGCACCACGCTGTGACCCGGAACGAACGGAGCCAGATGCGATTTCACGCCGATTGGGCCCATGCCCGGGCCGCCACCGCCGTGTGGGATACAGAAGGTTTTGTGCAAGTTAAGGTGCGAAACGTCCGCGCCGATGTAGCCCGGCGTGGTGATCCCCACCTGTGCGTTCATGTTCGCGCCGTCGAGGTAGACCTGACCGCCATACTGGTGAACAATCTGGCACACTTCGCGGATGGTTTCTTCATACACGCCGTGGGTAGACGGGTAGGTCACCATGATGCACGACAGCTCATCACCGGCCTGAGCGGCTTTCTCGCGCAGGTCGCTTAAATCAATGTTGCCCTGCTTGTCACAAGCTACCACTACCACGCTCATGCTGGCCATTTGCGCCGATGCCGGGTTGGTGCCGTGAGCAGAACTTGGGATCAGGCAGATGTGGCGGCCGCTTTCGTTACGACTTTCGTGGTAACGGCGGATAGCCAGCAGGCCAGCATATTCGCCCTGCGCGCCGGAGTTTGGTTGGATACAAACCGCGTCGTAGCCCGTCAGCTGCACCAGCCACTGGGAGAGCTGGCCGATCATCTGCTGGTAGCCCGCAGCTTGTTCAACCGGGCAGAACGGGTGCAGCTCGGAGAATTCAGGCCAGGTGATTGGGATCATCTCGGCAGCGGCGTTGAGTTTCATGGTGCAAGAACCCAGCGGGATCATCGCCTGATTCAGCGCCAGATCCTTTTTCTCCAGACGGTGCATGTAGCGCATCATCTCGGTTTCGCTGTGGTATTGGTTGAACACCGGGTGAGTCAGGATCGGCTCTACGCGCTGCATAGCGGCAGGGATCGAGGCATTATCGCTGCTCACGGCTTTATCAAGCTGATCGATGTCCAGGCCGTTATCGTCACCCAGCAGGGCGGCGAACAGCACTTGCACATCTTCACGTGAAGTAGCTTCGTCCAGCGTGATGCCCACGGCGCCGTGGATGTCGGTGCGCAGGTTCAGGCCGAAGCTCAGGGCGCGTTCCAGCGTCGCGGCTTTGTCTTTCACTTCAACCGTTAAGGTGTCAAACCAGGTGTCATGGCGCAGCGTCAGGCCACCTTTTTTCAGGCCAGCGGCCAGAATGTCGGTCAGACGGTGAATACGGCTGGCAATACGTTTCAGGCCAACAGGCCCGTGGAATACCGCGTACAGGCTGGCGATGTTCGCCAACAGAACCTGCGAAGTACAGATGTTGGAGTTGGCTTTCTCGCGGCGAATATGCTGCTCGCGGGTCTGCATCGCCATGCGTAGCGCGGTGTTGCCCGCGGCGTCGCGCGATACGCCGATAATACGGCCCGGCATGGAGCGTTTGAATTCGTCAACGCAGGCAAAGAATGCCGCGTGCGGGCCGCCGTAGCCCATTGGCACGCCGAAGCGCTGGGCGGAACCGAACACCACGTCCGCGCCCTGCGCGCCCGGCGCGGCCAGCAGCACTAACGCCATAATGTCGGCGGCAACGCTGGTGATGATTTTGCGTGATTTCAGCTCTGCCAGCAGTGCGCGATAGTCGTGAACCTGCCCGGTGGTGCCCACCTGTTGCAGCAGCACGCCGAACACGCCTTCCAGCTCGAGCACTTTCTCGGCTTTATCCACGATGATGTCGAAACCAAAGGTTTCAGCGCGGGTGCGAACCACGTCCAGCGTTTGCGGATGCACGTCGTCAGCCACGAAGAAGCGATTGGCGTTCTTCAGTTTGCTGGCGCGTTTGGCAAGAGCCATGGCTTCGGCAGCGGCGGTCGCTTCGTCAAGCAGAGAAGCAGACGCGAGGTCCAGACCCGTCAGGTCGAGGGTCAACTGTTGGAAGTTCAGCAAGGCTTCAAGACGGCCCTGAGAAACTTCTGGTTGATAAGGGGTATACGCCGTGTACCAGCCCGGATTTTCCAGCATGTTGCGCAGGATAACTGGCGGGGTGAGCACCGCGCTGTAGCCCATACCAATGTAAGATTTGTAGCGCTGATTCTGGCTGGCGATAGCTTTCAGCTCAGCCAGTGCCTGATGTTCGGTAACGGAATCACCCACGGCTGGCGGGCCCGGCAATTGGATGTCCACCGGCACAATTTGCTGGATCAGGGCATTTAACGAGTCGGCACCGACCGTCTCCAGCATCTGTTGTTGCTGCTGAGAAGACGGGCCAATGTGACGGCCGATAAAGGATTCACTGTGTTCGAGTTGGCTGAGAGTCTGAGTCATTTGCTACGCATTCCTGAATCTGCATGGTGGTGTCGAAGGACAACCGATAACGGGCAAGCGGGGACTAAACCTGCCCCGTAAACGGCTTACGGGGCAGCACATCATTACTCGTCGATACCTGAAAGATAGGCGTCAGCGCTGAGTAACTTAGCGATTTCACTTTCGTCAGAGGCTTTAATCTGGAACAGGAAACCGTCGCCGTAGGGCGCGCTATTCACCAGTTCAGGTGAGCCTTCCAGCTCAGAGTTAACGGCAATAATTTCGCCGCTGATTGGGGAATAGATGTCAGACGCCGCCTTAACCGACTCGGCAACGGCGCAGTCTTCACCGGCCGTCACTTCGCGGCCCACTTCTGGCAGGTCGACGAAAACCATGTCGCCCAGCAATTCTTGCGCGTGTTCGGTAATGCCTACGGTGTAAACGCCGTTACCCTCTGAACGAACCCATTCGTGCGACGCGGCGTATTTCAATTCTGATGGAACATTGCTCATGAAAGAATCTCCAAAAATTTTCAGGTATTAATGAATTCGTTATTAAACCAACGGCTTACCGTTACGAACAAAACCAGGTTTGGTCACTTTTACTGGCATTTCGCGGTTACGGATTTGCACGATGGCGTTTTCGCCGATGCCAGCCGGAACGCGAGCCAGCGCGATGCTGTAACCCAAAGTCGGTGAGAATGAGCCGCTGGTGATAACGCCTTCCTGCTGGTTGCCCGCAGCGTCGGTGAAACGCACCGGCAGCTCATTACGTAATACGCCTTTTTCGGTCATGATCAATCCGACCAGTTCTTCGGTCCCCTGCTCACGCTGTTTTTCCAGCGCGGCGCGGCCGATGAAATCGCGATCTTCCGGCGCCCAGGCGATGGTCCAGCCCATGTTGGCCGCCAATGGAGAAACGCCCTCATCCATCTCCTGACCGTATAAGTTCATGCCGGCTTCCAGACGCAGGGTATCGCGCGCCCCCAGCCCGGCAGGCTTGACGCCAGCCTTCAGCAGTTTCTGCCACAGGTCAGCGGCTTGTTCTTGCTTCACGGCAATTTCGTAGCCCGCTTCGCCGGTGTAGCCGGTGGTAGCGATAAACAGGTCACCGGCTTGCACGCCGAAGAAAGGTTTCATTCCAGCGACGGCTTGTTTTTGCTCTTCAGTGAACAGCGTGCCAGCGCGTTCTTTGGCCTGCGGGCCTTGGACGGCGATCAGCGCCAGATCATCGCGCACGGTGACTTCAACGCCATAGGCTTCTGCATGCTGCGAAATCCATGCCAGATCTTTGTCGCGCGTGGCAGAGTTCACCACCAGGCGGAAATAGTCTTCAGTGAAGAAGTAGATAATCAGGTCGTCAATCACGCCGCCGGAGGCGTTAAGCATGCCGGTATAAAGCGCTTTGCCGGGGACGGTCAGTTTGGCGACGTCGTTGGCCACCAGATAGCGCAAGAATTCACGAGTGCGGGCGCCGTGCAGATCAACAATCGTCATGTGGGAGACGTCGAACATGCCAGCGTCCTGACGCACCGCGTGGTGCTCATCAAGCTGTGAGCCGTAGTGCAACGGCATCATCCAACCGTGGAAATCCACCATGCGCGCACCGCACGCCACGTGTTGTTCATAAAGCTGAGTCTGCTTAACCATCTTGATCCTCATTAACCTGCGAATGCAAAAACGAAGTCGGAATATCGGAATATAAATTGCTCTCGTTTCCCCTAAATCATTCGCGCTGTATCAAGGCGGCAACTGAGCGAGTCTTAAAAGCTTACTCAAGTATGTGACTGGGCCGAATAAGAGCAGCCAACGCCAAAATAGCGTGAAGGATCACAGGGTGACGCAAACGTTATCCTATAGGTCGAACTTATCACCGAATCCCCCTGCTAACCATAAGTTAAAATATCAGTATCTGGAGAAACAGCAGGGATAAGCGAGGAGTATTGTGCAGAGTTTCTGACTAGAAAAATGGGGTTTATGGCGCAAAATCTACAAATGAACCACAAAAATCTCGATGTTATATAACGAAGAGGCCGGATATCTCACCATTTGCAGAATGGGATATCCGGCCTCGCATTATAAAAAGTAATGGGAAAAAGGTGCTGAAATTAGATTATTTCAATCGAACAGGATCCTGCTCCAGCCATTCGGGTAAATCATTCAGTCCCATTGCCTGACGCACCAGTTTTGGCTTCACGCCCGGCAGGGAGTCCGCCAGCGTCAGGCCGATGTCGCGCAGCAATTTTTTCGCCGGGTTATCGCCATTGAACAGTTCACGGAAGCCCTGCATGCCCGCCAACATCAGCGCGGCGCTGTGTTTGCGGCGGCGCTCGTAGCGGCGAAGATACATGTGCTGGCCGAAGTCTTTGCCCGCGCGCTGTAAACGCCTGATTTCAGACGCCAATTCGGCGGCATCCATAAAGCCAAGGTTCACCCCCTGCCCGGCTAGCGGATGTACGGTGTGCGCAGCGTCGCCCACCAGCGCCAGACGCTGGGCGGCAAAGCTGCGCGCGTAGCGGCCGGTCAGTGGGAAGGTCAAACGTTCGCTTTCAACGGAACACAGCCCCAGACGCAGGTCGAAAGTGCTGGCGAGCACTTTATTAAAGGCTTCCTTGGACAACGCCGACAGACGCTGGGCCTCTTCCGGAGAAACCGACCACACGATGGAACACAAGTGCGGGTCAGCCAGCGGCAGGAATGCCAGAATGCCTTCGCCATGAAACACCTGCCGCGCCACCGACTGGTGAGGCTCGGCGGTGCGAATAGTGGCGACCAGCGCATGGTGGCGGTAGTCCCAGAAGGTCAGCGGGATATCCGCATGCTGGCGCAGCCAGGACTGCGCGCCGTCCGCGCCAACCACTAGGCGGGCGCTGAGCTGGCGGTCATCGTTCAAGGTAATAAAGGCGTCGTTTTCGCCCCAGGCCACGTTTTTCAAGGTCGCCGGGCAGAGCAAAGTGATGTCAGAGGAGTGCTCGGCTTTTTGCCACAGGGCGCGCAGGATCACGTCGTTTTCAATGATGTGCCCCAAGTGGCTGAAACCATACTCTTCGCCACGAAAAGCAATTTTCCCGAAGCTGTCGCGGTCCCACACTTCCATGCCTTGATAGGCATTGACGCGCTGGGCGGTGATGTTGTCCCATACGCCGATATATTTCAGCAGGCGCTCGCTGGCGGCGTTAATGGCCGACACGCGCAGACCCGGCGCTGCTGGCAGAGGAGAGTCGAGATCGGGTTGGTGGCTGTCCACCACGGCAACGCGCAGGCCGCTGCCCTGTAACCCACAGGCCAGCGCTAGGCCAACCATGCCGCCACCGGCGATAACTACATCAAAAGATTGCATAAATTTTCCTGTGGGAAGAGGTTCAGCGGGTTACCCAACCTAGCGTGCGCCGGGTAAAGGCGTCGCGTAAAGGTGTAATGCCTTCCATCGCCATCAGGCCGAGATTGCGCCCGACCATCAAGGGAACATAGCGATTGGCGAAAAGGTGGATCAGGCCGTCAGTCACGCCGACCGTCGCCTGCTGGTCTGGCTGGCGGCGTTGCTGATAGCCGCTCAACACTCGGTAGCTACCAATGTCTTTGCCGGCCAGATGCGCCGTCGCCACGGTTTCGGCTAAGGTCATGACGTCACGCAGGCCAAGGTTGAAGCCCTGACCCGCTATCGGATGCAGGGTTTGCGAGGCGTTGCCTACCAGCGCCAGTCGATGGCTAATATGGCTGTTGGCGGTCTGCAATTGCAGCGGATAGCTGAATCGCTTGCCCGCCTGCTGCATTTTACCCAAGCGCCAGCCAAAGGCTTTCTGTAGCTCGGCGAGGAATTTCTCTTCGCTCCAGCTATCAATGTCAGCCTGCGCCTCGCGCGGGTGGCACCAGACCAAAGAGCTGCGCCCTTTCGACATCGGCAGCAGCGCCAGCGGGCCGTGCTCGGTAAAACGCTCAAAAGCCCGGCCGCGATGAGGTTCGCCAGTGACGACGTTGGCGATCACCGCAATTTGGCCGTAATCCTCGCGCTGCCAGCGAATGTTGCAGGCTTTGCCGAGCATGGAGTGAGAGCCGTCTGCCGCCACCAGCAGCTTGCCGTCGAGCACGTCGCCGTTGTCGAGCGTCACGCTGGCGCCGTCAGCCGTGCGCTGCACGTCGGTGACTTTCGCCGGGCAGTGCAGCGTCACGCCGGGAGCCTCTTGCAGCTTGGCAAACAGGCGTTGGCCCACGCCGTGCAGTTCAACCACCTGCCCCAGCGCTTCTACGCCGTAGTGCCCGGCATTGAGATTCACAAAGGCCGCATGGCCGCGATCGCTAACATGAATGTCGCTGATTGGCGTGGCGATATCGGATAAGACAGACCACAGCCCGATGCGCGCCAGCTGCTGGCAGGTGCCTTGGGCCAGCGCGATGGATCTGGCGTCAAACCCCGGATGACCATTGCCACCCAGCGAAGAAGCCTCAATCAGATGCACCGGCAGTTGGCCATGAGTCAGCGCGGAGATGGCCAGTGCCAGCGTGGCGCCGGTCATCCCGCCGCCAACAATAATAATGCTCATATTATTTACGGGCCGCCGCCATCAGGGCTTCAATGTCATCGGCCTCTTTCACCACGTCGCCGGTGAAGATTTCAATGCCGTCGGCGGTGATCAGGATGTCATCTTCGATACGGATACCAATGCCGCGATACTGCTCAGGGACATCGGCGTCTGGCGCGATATACAGGCCCGGCTCGACGGTCAGGACCATGCCCGGCTCGAGAGTGCGGGTGCGCTCAGGGCTGCCGTAGTTGCCGACGTCATGCACATCCAGCCCCAGCCAGTGGGACAGGCCGTGCATAAAGAACGGGCGGTGCGCCTGCTCGCTATAAAGGGTGTCGACGTCGCCGTGCAGGATGCCGAGCTTGACCAAACCTTCCAGCATCACACGGACGGCGGCTTCGTTGGCTTCTTGGATGCTGCTGCCCGGACGTAACACTTCCAGCGCTTTGTATTCTGAAGCCAGCACGATGTCATAGATTTCGCGCTGCGCTTTGCTGAACTTGCCGCTAACCGGGAAGGTGCGGGTGATATCACCTGCGTAGCCTTGGAACTCACAGCCCGCGTCAATCAGCACTAAGTCGCCGTCGCGCAGCTGGGATTCATTTTCGGTGTAGTGCAGGATGCAGCCGTTTTCGCCGCTGCCAACGATAGTGTTATAGGAAGGGAAACGCGCGCCGTGGCGGTTAAATTCGTGATGAATTTCGCCTTCAAGGTGGTATTCAAACAGGCCAGCGCGGCATTTTTCCATGGCGCGAGTATGGGCCATGGCGGTGATTTCACCGGCGCGGCGCATCACGGCAATCTCTTCCGGCGATTTGAACAGGCGCATTTCATGCACGATAGGACGCCAGTCGATGACGGTATCCGGCGCACTCAGGCTCTGGCGTGAGCCTTTGCGCAGCTTGTCCATAGCGCGATTGACGATCTCGTCAGCATAGGCATATTCGCCCTGCGCGTGATACAGCGCGTCAAGACCGTTAAAGAGAAGATGAAGTTGCGTGTTGATGTCATCAAACGGCAGTGCGCGGTCGATGCCCAACTTAGCGGGTGCCGCGTCCTGACCCAGACGGCGACCGAACCAGATCTCAGCAGTCAAATCACGCACGCGGTTAAACAGCACGCTGTGGTTGTGATTCTCATCGCTTTTCACCAGCACCAGCGCGGCTTCCGGCTCGTTAAACCCGGTGAGATACCAGAAGTCACTGTTTTGACGGAAAGGATAATCACTGTCAGCACTGCGCAATGCTTCTGGGGCAGCGAAGATAATTGCCGCGCTGCCCGGTGCCATCTTGGCTAACAGAGCCTGACGGCGATTTTCGAATTCCTGCTGAGTCATCACTTCATCTCCCGAAACGGTTTTAATTTATTGTTATATGACTAATTAGTGCAGCGTGCGCGGGCTTTCCGGTGCCAGCGGGTGGCTGTGACCAAATTCGCCGAAGCATAAGATAGCCGCCACGCGAACGTATTCGACCACCTCTTCCAAAGAAGAAGCCAGCTGCTCTTGGTCTTCATCTTCTTCATAACCGAGCTGGGCAATGCTGCGCAGGTCGTCAATGGCTTCGCCCACTTCGCCTTTCACTTTGGCGAGCTTCGGCTGCATCATGCCCAGACCCAGCAAGAAGTGATTTACCCAACCAGCTAAGGCGTCAGCGCGTTCGAAAATGTGCTTTTCGTCGTCCGGCATTAACATGTTGAATTCAAAACTGTCATCTTCCAGCGTGTCAGCCGTGGCTTTACGCAGCTGTTGCAGCAGGTCCGCTAGCGTGTGGGGGAAGGCCATGCCTTCATTGGTCAGGTCATGCACCAGCGTCAGCCAGCTGCCGTCACGATTACCGCCGCACAGCAGGCCGCTGATAAGTCCGTGCATTTCCGCCGCGGTCAGCGCGACAGATTGCTGTTTCAGCGCGTGATCCAACGAATCATAAGTAGGATAAGTATTCTCAATAGACATGCGTATTCGCCATCGTTGGTCGGTTAAGTTCGTGTTATGCTACCACCAAGGTCAGTCGTAGTACCAGATTAGCAGACCAGCGAATGGCAGTTGTTGAGCCTCTCTTTGGCCGGCAAATGCACTGGACAAACATCCAGCAATCAGTTCGTCATGGGGTTGTAACCTGGTATTGAGATAGTTATAGTGAGGCCGCTTCCAACGACCTGTACGAGTTACAGTGCTTGTGTTGGCGCGGCGTTCAAAGAAGGCAGGAAGGTGGCATGTCTGCACAACCGGTAGATATTCAAATTTTTGGCCGCTCGTTAAGAGTGAATTGTCCGCCAGAACAACAAGAAGCATTGAACATGGCTGCTGAGGATCTTAATCAGCGGTTGCAAGATCTTAAAGTTCGCACTAGAGTCACCAATACAGAGCAGTTAGTTTTCATCGCGGCACTGAATGTGTGTCACGAACTTGCTCAAGAACGGTTGAAAACCCGTGACTATGCCTCCAATATGGAACAACGTATTCGGATGCTGCAACAAACCATCGAGCAAGCTTTGCTCGAACAAGGTAAGATATCGGAACGCGAAGGGGCTCCTTTCGAATAAGTTCGATGACTCATACTAAGTTGTTGATTTGCTCGTCACAGGCAGTCAGCAATGAGTAAAAAAATTTCTCTGAGATGTTCGCCAGCGGGCCCGTCCCCTGAGCCGATAATTAGTACCAACAGAATGTGATGATCCGTAATCGGTGCGCATGCTCGGTCCGTCCGAGAAGCCTAAAGATTGCGACAGCACGTTCACCTTGAACCATGGGTTCAAGGGTTACAGCCTGCGACGGCATCTCGGAGATTCCCCTTTCTAGCCGGTACACCCCATTTTGGTTGTTGTATCTATGTCGAACACTCCCCAGCACGCATCAATCCGCCAACAAATTCGCACTGAAGTCCGTCAACGCAGAAACAATCTCACGTCCGAACAGCAAAGTCTTTTTGCGCTTCAAGCCGCAGATCGCGTGGTGACACATTCGCGTATTCAAGGTGCCAGTACGATTTCGGTGTTTCTCTCTTTTGATGGCGAATTGGATACCGCGCCGCTGATTCAGCGACTGTGGGCAGATGGCAAACAGCTCTGCCTGCCGGTGCTGCACCCTTTCACACCCGGCAACTTACTTTTTCTGCGCTATGACCCCGACACCACTCTGGTACGCAATAAGCTGAAGATCCTCGAGCCGGCCCTCGACGCCACGCAGATTGTGCCTTTATCCGAATTGGACATTATCCTTACGCCGCTGGTCGCCTTTGATAGCCACGGGCAGCGTTTAGGCATGGGCGGCGGCTTCTACGACCGCACGTTGGAAAATTGGCAGGACGGCGGTCCCTATCCCATCGGGCTGGCGCACGATTGCCAGCAGGTCGACAACCTGCCGGTAGAGCATTGGGACGTGCCTCTGCCTGAAGTGATCACCCCTGGCAAAGTGTGGCAGTGGTAAGCCTCGTCTAATCCCGCGGTTTAACCTTCATCTTTTCGCCCCCTCCCCCTGGTTCTAACCCTTTATGTTCTCCTTATGTATGCAATAAGTTCAGTATGTTGTAACTAAGCTAGTATTTTGTACATTACCGAAGTCACATGAAAACTTTAATTTATTGATATTAATGTTTTTTTAGACTTGTACAGAGCGTTACACGCCGAAACCAATCACTCACGGACAACGCGGTTCGACACGCCTATTATTCTTCCATCGGCCCCGCAGTGGGGTAGACACTTAAACCGAAATTCTTGAGGAATTAAACATGAAAAAAGTATTAGCTCTGGTTGTTGCCGCTGCAATGGGTCTGTCTTCTGTAGCTTTCGCTGCTGACACTACTGCTGCACCAGCTCCTGCTGCTGCGCCAGCTGCAACTACCGCTGCTCCAGCGGCTGCTGCTCCAGCTGCAAAAGCACCAACTAAGCATGCTGTTAAGCATAAGAAAGCACACAAGAAAGCTGCCCAGAAAGCCCAGGCTGCTAAGAAACACAAAAAAGCGAAGAAAGCCGCACCAGCTCAGAAAGCCCAGGCTGCTAAAAAGCACGTAAAACACGCTAAAAAAGCTGCTCCAGCACAGAAAGCTCAGGCTGCTAAAAAGCACGTGAAACATGCTAAAAAAGCTGCTCCAGCACAGAAAGCTCAGGCTGCTAAAAAACACGTGAAACATGCTAAAAAAGCTGCTCCAGCAGCTAAATAAGTAAGAAGTCTTGGTGAGAGTATTCACTCACTGTTAGTAAGACTGATTATTCAACACCCGGTTCGCCGGGTGTTTTTTTCTCTGGTTTACTATCTTGAGGGGCTGATAATGATGCTGCGCCGCTACCTTTTTGAAATCACACTCAGTTCTTTGATCCTCTGCGGTCTAATCACCCTCTCCTTCCTGATGCAGTTCGAAGTGCTCTAATACTCAGCTTTCGCTTTTCCCGCAATTCCCCTCTCTCCAAACCCAAAACTCGCCAAATTTTAGACATAAAAAAACCGCCTTGCGGCGGCTTTGTTATTCATTTCAGCCAATCAAATCAGTACAAAAGACGCGCGCGAATGGTGCCTGGAATGGCCTTCATCAGCTGAAGCGCAGTCGATAGCGTCGCGGTATCGGTTTCAACATCGATAACCACGTAGCCAATCTGTGGGCTGGTCTGCAAGTACTGCGCGGCAATGTTGATACCCTGCTCGGCGAAGATCTGGTTGATGCTGGTCAGCACGCCCGGACGGTTTTCATGGATATGCAGCAAACGGCTGACGTTTGCGCCATGTGCTGGCAGAGAGGCTTCTGGGAAGTTAACGGCTGACAGGGTGGAACCATTGTCAGAGTATTTCGCCAGTTTGCCCGCCACTTCCAGGCCGATACCTTCCTGCGCTTCCATGGTTGAACCACCGATGTGCGGAGTCAGGATCACGTTATCAAACTCGCACAGCGGAGACTCGAACGGGTCGCTGTTGGTGGCTGGTTCTTCCGGGAAAACGTCGATAGCCGCGCCGGACAGATGCTTGCTGCGCAGAGCGTCGCACAGCGCCGGAATGTCAATCACCGTGCCGCGCGAGGCGTTAATCAGCAGTGCGCCCGGCTTCATCTGTGCCAGTTGATCGGCACCGATCATATCTTTGGTGTTCAGGGTTTCTGGTACGTGCAGCGTGACGACGTCGCTGGTTTGCAGCAGTTCGTTCAGGCTGGCGATCTGTTGCGCATTGCCCAGTGGCAGTTTGCTTTCGATATCGTAGAAGAAGACGCGCATCCCCAGCCCTTCGGCCAGAATACCCAGCTGTGTACCGATATGGCCGTAACCAATGATACCCAGACGCTTACCGCGCGCTTCAAACGATCCGACGGCCAGTTTGTGCCACACGCCGCGGTGTGCTTTGGCGTTGGCAGCCGGAATACCGCGCATCATCAGCAGCATTTCGCCCAGCACCATTTCAGCCACTGAGCGAGTGTTAGAGAACGGCGCGTTGAAGACCGGAATACCGCGCTTAGTGGCTGCATTCAGGTCAACCTGGTTGGTCCCGATGCAGAAACAGCCTACGGCAACCAGCTTTTCAGCAGCGGCGAATACTTCTTCAGTCAGTTGAGTACGCGATCGGAGTCCAACAAAGTGCGCATCACGGATCGACTCTTTCAGCGATTCGTTATCTAAAGCACCTTTGTGAAATTCAATATTGGTGTAACCCGCGGCGCGGAGTGTATCAACCGCACTTTGGTGGACGCCTTCCACTAACAAAAATTTAATCTTGTCTTTCTCAAGTGATACTTTTGCCATTTCCCGACCCTATTTGTTCTGACTGATTATTCTGACTGACGACGTGTGCAACCGATGGTGTTTTTAAAGCTGACGTGGCGGCCGTGAGGCAGCAACATAGCCAACATAACAAAAAATTCGCCATCATCAATACAAACGATTGCCTCGTGGCTAGCAGAAGCCTCAGTCAGCCGAGGGCTTTACAGAATTTAATGCTGAGGAAGAAATTTGCAGCCGGATGTTACCGAGGTATGGGGCAGGAATGTGACATAAGTCACCAAATTCGGCCTTGCGAAGAAAAGATGATTCAGGCGGTAAATTATCATCTTCATAACATTGCATTATGACCGCAGCATGACTGGCTGCGACGAAACTCGCGCAGCCAGATCTTCTACTTATCGCTCAGGCAGTCAGATCACTTGAGCGTGACGGTTTTGACCCCGTCTGCGGTGCCGACCAGCGCGATATCTGCGCCGCGGTTAGCAAACAGACCGACGGTAACCACGCCCGCGATGCTGTTGATCTTATTTTCCAGCGCGATGGCATCGAGAATCGACAAGTTGTGCACGTCCAGAATCACATTGCCATTATCAGTGATCACATTTTGGCGATACTCTGGCAGGCCGCCCAGCTTGACCAATTCGCGCGCCACGTAAGAACGCGCCATCGGGATCACTTCGACCGGCAGTGGGAATTTGCCCAACACGTCGACCTGTTTGGACGCGTCAACGATACAAACAAACTTCTTACTGATCGCTGCGATAATCTTTTCACGCGTCAGTGCCGCACCGCCGCCTTTGATCATCTGCATCTGATGGTTAATTTCATCAGCACCGTCAACGTACACCGCCAGTTCATCCACTTCGTTGCTATCGAAAACGTGGATGCCCAAGCTTTTGAGTTTCGCGGTGGAGGCGTCTGAGCTGGAAACCGCGCCTTCGATTTGATGTTTGATGGAGCCTAATGCGTCAATAAAATGGGCGGCGGTAGAGCCGGTGCCAACGCCAACAATGGTGCCTGGAGTCACGTAATCAAGCGCGGCCCAACCAACTGCTTTCTTTAATTCTTCCTGAGTCATCATGGCTTCTCTGCTGTTTTGCATACGGGGAACGACGCCAATGATTATAAAGCATGTCCCCGCAAATTGGGCAGTCGCCTTCCGAGCCAGATCACACTTATATAAGTCGGCAGGGCAAGTTATGGCGCAGCGTCGGCTGGCAATAACTTGCGGGGAGAGCCGTTTTAGTCCACCCCAAATGCGCTAAATCTGTGGCATAGTGTTTGAATAAATTAAATCCAAGGGACAGAACTCCGATGAAACGCCCAGACTATAGAACGCTTCAGGCGCTGGACGCTGTGATCCGCGAGCGCGGTTTTGAGCGCGCCGCGCAGAAGCTTTGCATCACTCAATCGGCGGTATCTCAACGTATCAAGCAGCTCGAGAATTTGTTCGGCCAGCCTCTGCTGGTCAGAACCGTACCGCCGCGCCCGACTGAGCAAGGGCAAAAATTGCTGGCGCTGTTACATCAGGTGGAACTGCTGGAGGAGGAGTGGCTGGGCAATGACAGCGGCACCGACAGCAATGACACGCCGCTGCTGCTGTCGCTGGCGGTCAACGCCGACAGTCTGGCGACCTGGCTGCTGCCCGCGCTGAAATCCGTGCTGGTCGACTCGCCCATTCGCCTGAACTTGCAGGTGGAAGACGAAACCCGCACCCAAGAGCGCCTGCGTCGCGGCGAAGTGGTGGGCGCAGTGAGTATTCAACCGCAGCCTTTACCGAGCTGTCTGGTAGACCAACTGGGCGCGCTGGACTATCTGTTTGTCGCCTCCAAGCCCTTTGCCGATCGCTATTTCCCCAACGGCGTGACCCGCTCGGCGCTGCTCAAAGCTCCGGCCGTGGCCTTTGACCATCTCGACGATATGCATCAAGCCTTCTTGCAGCAGAACTTCGATTTATCGCCGGGCAGCGTGCCGTGCCACATCGTTAACTCGTCAGAAGCCTTTGTGCAGCTGGCTCGTCAGGGAACCACCTGCTGTATGATCCCACATCTGCAAATCGAGAAAGAGCTGGAAAGCGGCGAACTGATCGACCTGACGCCGGGCCTGTTCCAGCGCCGGATGCTGTTCTGGCACCGTTTCGCGCCAGAAAGCCGCATGATGCGTAAAGTCACTGACGCCCTGCTGGCCCACGGCCGTCAGGTGCTGCGTCAGGATTGATTGGCATTCTAGCCAATAAAAAACCCGCCGAGGCGGGTTTTTCTTTTTAAGCATTAAACTTAAATAATCAGCTTAAGCAATCAACGACTTAGCGTTGCAGCTCAAACACTACGTCGACCTGATCGTCAAAGTGGATGCTTTGCTGCTCGTACGTTTGCGCCGCGTCGCTTTGCGCAGAGGCTTCAGCCGCTTTGTACATACGCGCTACCGGCATTGGCTGGTAGTTGGCGACGTGGTAGCGAATGCTGTAAACCGGGCCGAGCTTGGCGTGGAAGCCTTCGGCTAGTGATTTAGCCTGCTCTGTTGCGTTATCAATCGCTTTCTGACGAGCCTGATCGCGGAAGCTTGCTGGGTTCGCCACCCCAAGCTCTACCGAGCGAATCTCATTTAGGCCGGAGCTTAGCGCACCGTCCAGCAGGTCATTCAGCTTATCCAATTGACGCAAAGTCACCTGAACCTGACGCACGGCGCGATAGCCTTTCAGCTCGGTGCCGCCATCTTTCAGGTAGTTATATTCGGGTTGTGTGCTCAGGTTAGCGGCGTTGATATCTTTCTTCTCAATACCGTTCTTCTGTAGGAATGCAAAATACTCTGCCACGCGCTGGTCAGCCTGTTTCTTCGCTGACGCGGCGTCCTTGGCCGATACATTGACTTCAATCGCCAGTGTCGCAATATCCGGCGTTGCGTCCACGCTGGCAGTCCCTGACGTTACTACGTGGGGACCCGCAGGTACCTCAGCAGCCTGAAGTGCAGCAGGTAACGTCCCTAATCCCAACATTGCAGCCATCGCCAATGCTTTTAATTTCACAGTGCCTCCATTAATCATTCCAGATTTGGCATTAAACTCGTTCACTAACCTCAAAACCCTAGCATAGTAGAGCAATTAACAGGGGAAGATTAGGGACAAAATCTTAAAAATGCCCGGCGGGAAAGTTTACATGTGCAGCGTTTGACGAGCCAGTTGAACGGCAATTCCCCACATGATCGCGCCGACCACGAAGTTAATCACTCGCTGCACTTTGCCACTGTTGAGCCAAGGGGAGAGCATCGCGGCCAGTATGGCCAAGCCGAAGAACCAGATACCCGACGCCATCACGGCACCCAGCGCAAACCACGAGCGCTCGTCGCTGCTCAGGCTGCCGCCGAGGCTGCCCAGCACCACGAAGGTATCGAGATAGACGTGCGGATTGAGCCAGGTCACGGCCAGCATGCTGACCACGATTTTCCAGCGGCTCTGCTTCGCCACTTCCGCCTGTGCGAGTTCAGGATTTTTGGCAAAGGCGGTGCGAAACGCGCCCCAGCCGTACCACAGCAGGAAGGCCACCCCGCCCCAGCTCACCAGCGCCAGAATAGTCGGTGACTGGCTGAGCAGCGCGCTGCCGCCGAAGATGCCGGCGCAAATCAGCAGGGCGTCGCTGATGGCGCAGAGCGAGGCGATCATCAGGTGATATTGTTTACGAATCCCCTGATTCATTACAAAAGCGTTTTGCGGCCCGATGGGTAAGATCATGGCCGCGCTCATCGCTAACCCTTGAAAAAATATTGCCAGCACGTCGAAATCCTTAAAAATCCAAAGTGGAATGACGCGCAGTTTATGCGAGCTTGGTCATTAGCGGAAATTGATAATTCTAATCCTTCATAAGCTCCGCTAATTACCTAATTGCCTGAGTCACAGGCATAAAAAAGGCGCCCGCAGGCGCCTGTTGGATTCGAGCTGAAGGAGGCTTATTCCGCCACGCCTTTTTGCCCGATTGAACGCTGATCTTCCTGCTGGCTCGCGGCGGCATCGGCCACGTGATAGAGATGAACATCCATCTGCGGGTAAGCAATATTGATGTTGTTTTTGTCCAGCGCGCGCTTGAAAGCTTCCAGCAGATCCCAGTTCACTTCCTGCGCATCGCCGTTAGTGGTCCATACGCGCACCACGAAATTCAGCGTGGAAGCCGCCATTTCGTTCAGACGAACGGTTACGCCTTTGTCGTGTTGAATGCGCTTGTCGGCCGCAATAATGTCGCCCAGCACCTTCTTCACCGTGTCGATATCGGAGTCATAACCGACGCCAACGATGATCTCGGTACGGCGGTTTGGCTCGCGAGAGGTGTTGATGATGTTACCCGCGATAATTTTGCCGTTCGGCACCACAATCACTTTGTCGTCAACGGTACGCAGCGTGGTGGAGAAGATCTGCACCTGCGTCACGGTACCCGCAACGCCGCCTAAATCGACATACTCACCGGCGCGGAAGGGACGGAAGATAACCAGCAGCACGCCCGCAGCGAAGTTCGACAGCGAGCCTTGCAGCGCCAAACCTACGGCTAAACCGGCGGCACCGATAACCGCGATGACGGAGGTGGTTTGCACGCCAATACGGCCCAGCACGGCAATCAGCGTGAAGGCGATGATGGCGTAACGCACCAGCGCAGCAAGGAAGTCTGACACCGTCAGATCAATGCCACGCAGTTTCATCACACGGCTCACTGCACCTGACAGCACGCGAGCAATAATCAAACCGACAATCAGGATAAAGATCGCGGCGACAATATTCACGGCATAGTGCAGCAACAGTTCCTGATTGCGCACTAGCCAATTTCCAGCATTGTTAATGCTGCCTACAACGTTCAAATCTTCCATTCGAAACACCCCTAAAAGTACCCACGCGGGTAACCAGAAAAACCACGCTGAAAAAACCAGCGGATGGACTCCTCAAGCTTTTAAGGGTAACTAACAATGCGTTGAAGTGCCAACCCTGCGGGAAAGACTTCAGTAAAATTAGGAATTTGCATGGTTGTTTTTCAGCGGTTCAGGAGATTTAAAGGCCTGCAGTGGCCCGCGACCACTCAGCGCGAAGGCTGAGATTATCGTGAAGGTCAGTGCGATCAACCCAAGGATCAGATACGTTCCGTGAAAACCAATACGGTCATACATGTTCCCGGCAAAGACGGACATAAACATGATTGCCAGCTGCTTGAAGAAGCAGAAGGTGACCAGATAAATCGTTGCCGAGAAACGCACCTCAAACACCGACGTGATGTATTTGAAACAGCCCACAATCAGGAAAGGTATTTCAAACATATGCAGCGTTTTCAGTACCACCACCTCCAGCGGTGAAGAAGCAAATGAAGAGCCGATGATACGCACCGACATAATCATCCCGGCTAGCAGCAAAGCATTCTTACCACCTATGCGGTTCACAATCAGCGGCGCGAAGAACATGATGCAGGCATTCAGCAATTCACCCAGGGTAGTGACGTAGCCAAAGACGCGCGTCCCTTCTGAAGATGAAGAAAAGAACGAGGTAAAGAAATTGGCAAACTGCTGATCGAATACGTCATAAGTACAGGAAACGCCAATCACGTACAGGGCAAGAAACCACAGTTTTTTGTCTTTCAGCAGCTCAAGCGCCAATTTGAGATTGAACGATTTGGAGTTCACTCCCAGTTCGTTGGCCACCCGGGCGCTTGATGTCACCTCCGGTTTGGCGAGCAGTAACAGAATGGCGAGGATCACCGCACAGCCGGAGCCGAGCCAGAACACGAATTCGTTATTGATGGTAAACATGATGCCGACCACTGATGCGCAGAGCGCCCAGCCGACACAACCAAACATACGCGCCCGGCCAAATTCAAAGCTGCTGCGACGGCTGACTTTTTCGATGTAAGCCTCGATAGCGGGGGCACCGGCGTTGTAAATCAGTCCGAGGTAAATCCCCCCAACCACCGAGCCAAGATAAATGTTTATTTTCAGTAACGGGCCAAAAACATAAATAAAGAACGGCGCGAACAAAACCAGCATGCCGGTGATGATCCATAGCAGATGTTTTTTCAGCCCGAGTTTATCGGCAAGTAAACCAAACACCGGCTGGAACATTAGCGAGAATAACGAAATACTGGCGAAAATAGTGCCGGTATCGCTTTTGCTAATGTGATTGATGTCATGTAGCCAGATAGGGAAGAACGGGAAGTAGGCGCCCATGATGAAAAAGTAGAAAAAGAAGAACAGCCCGAACATCCAAAAGTTAGTGTTTTTCAGGTAATACATAAGCAGTTTCCTTACGTCTGAATATTGCGCCGCTGGGAGTTAACCCAGCGGCACAGGCTGTCAGGCACGTTTCCAAATGAACGAGTAATGGTACTGGCCGGCTGTCAGCAGGAACTCCGGGCTGACGCTTGGGCTCCATGAATCATCGCCGCCGACGCCCATATGGAAGCCGTCGATGTTCAGCCATGTGCCCTCTTCTTCACGCAATAAGTGACGATGACTGGTATCCATCAGCTGGCGCAGACTGTAGCGGCTCAGACCAAAGTGGAAATTGCCGCGTAACTTCCATCCGGCGTAATCCAACTCGCGGGTCTCACCGCGCAGGCCGTTTTCGCTTGGGAAGACGTATGGCGTATACAACTCAGCCAGCGGCAAATCCCAGCGACCGTGTTGCGCCGCCAGACGGCGGTCGGGATAGTTTTCGTGCGGCCCTAGCCCCAGCCAGCTGACGTTCTCAGCGCTGTCCGCTAACTGACAGGTCAGGCCGATGCGTCCCGGTGACGGCACGTTTGACGCCACACGAACGTCGACACTGATATGCAACTCGCCCTGATTATTGATGCTGAAAATTTTGCGGCTCAGCAGGCGCGTTTCTTCATCGGTCATAAACCCATGAGTGGTAGTAATCACCACCCTGTCCTGCAACTGATCGGCGCTGATATTCAGCAGCCGCGATTCCAGGTGATACATTCCAGCGGCTTTCCAGCGCTCAATCCAGGCATTCGGATCAATACGGCTCACTTCACTGACGCCGATATCGTTATCGACGGGCGCGCGGACAAACTGGTCGCGCAACGCAGATAGTAGCCGCGGCGTTTCGCCATCAAACCACTGTTCAAGCTGCCCAGTTTGCTGACTGAACTGCCAGCGTTGCGCGCCGTGTGCCACAGAAATCAGATCGCCCTGCTGATCCAAAACCGGCGCAGCTGCGGGGATTCTCTCCGCCACCGGCAGGCTCAGAGGTTGTGGTAACTGCCATTGATCCCAAGCGCTGCGATGTCCGGCTTCAGACCACGCGGTCGCCTGCGGCTGATGTACAGCAACGTTCAGCCACACATCACCTTCGGCCTGCGGGATATCACCCAGCTCTAACGTCTGTTTACCATTTGGCGCTATATTCAGCGCCGCTTCCCCCTGTGAAATCACTTCGCCGTCATGTTCAATACGCCAGACTAACTGCTCGTTATCACTGTCGCGGAACAGATATTCACTTTGAATTTCGATCGTCAAAGGTGAGGTGCAGATCAGCGAGAACTGGAAGAATTGCTGTGCACGCTGCGCTTCGAATAAGGACGGATGCGGCGTACGATCGGCAAATACCAGACCGTTCATACAGAACTGGCGGTCATTCGGCGTGTCGCCGAAGTCGCCGCCGTAAACCTGATAACTTTTGCCCTGCGGCGAGGTTTTGGTCAGGCTCTGATCAACCCAGTCCCAGACGAAACCGCCCTGCAGACGCGGATACTGGCGGAAAGCTTGCCAGTATTTATCGAATCCCCCGAAGCTGTTGCCCATAGCATGAGCGTATTCGCAGAGGATCAGCGGGCGTGTTTCATCCGGCATGCTGATCCACTTTTTAATCGACCATTTTGGTACCGCCGGGAACGGCTGATCCTGTTCAACGCGGGAATACATCGGACAGATAATATCGGTTGCTGCGCTGTTAGCCCCCCCACCTTCGTACTGCACCGGACGGGTAGGGTCGACAGATTTGATCCAGCGATAGAGCGCGTCGTGGTTTGCGCCATGCCCTGATTCGTTGCCCAGTGACCAGATGATGATGCAGGGATGGTTGCGGTCGCGCTGAACCATGCGCGTGACGCGTTCGCTGAAAGCGTTAAACCACAGCGGGTCGTCCGACAGGCGATTCATCGGCTGCATGCCGTGGGTTTCGATATTCGCTTCATCCACCACGTACAGGCCGTATTCGTCGCACAGCTTGTACCACAGCGGATGATTCGGATAATGCGAGCAGCGCACGGCATTAAAGTTGTGCTGTTTCATCAGCACAATATCGCGACGCATGGTGGCTTCATCCATAACCTGACCGTTTTCAGGATGATGCTCGTGACGGTTGGTGCCTCGGATCAGCACTGGCTGACCGTTTACTTTCAGCAATCCGTTGCTGATTTCAACCTGACGGAAACCGACATCGCACGCTTCGGCTTCAATAAGTTGGCCTGTCGGTGAAATCAGTGAAATCACCGCGCGATATAGCGCTGGTTGTTCTGCGCTCCACAATTTCGGCCGGCTAACTGGCAGGCGCAGCGTAGTACGGTCATACACTGCACCCCGCTCATCAATAATTTCGCTGCCTAGCGGTTGCTGATGTTCTGCTACCGCTTTATCGCCCTGCCAAAGTTCGACGCGTACCTGATAATCAGTCGCAGTTTCCTGCGGCACGGCGGCACTGACCTGGACTTCCAGCTCCGCCTGCGTGAAACCGTGGAATAGATGCGTGCGCACCTGCAAGTCGGTGATTTGCTCCACCGGTTTATGCAGTAACGTGACATCTCGAAAAATGCCGCTCATGCGCCACATATCCTGATCTTCCAGATAGCTGCCGTCACTCCAGCGCAGCACCATCACAGCCAGACGGTTTTCTCCAGTGTGTAAAACATTGCTGAGATCGAATTCAGCCGGTAAACGGCTGTCCTGTGAGTAACCGACCCACTTGCCGTTACACCATAAATAGAACGCCGAATTGACGCCGTTAAACACGATGCGCGTTTGTCCGCTGCTCAGCCAGTCATGATCCACAGAAAATGTGAGCGAGTAACAACCGGTGGGGTTTTCTTCGGGTACAAACGGCGGATCCACCGGGATCGGATATTGAACATTGGTATATATTGGCGCGTCATAGCCTGCCAGCTGCCAGTTTGATGGCACCTGTAGGCGATCGGCGTCAACCAGATCCTGTTGCAACCATTGCTCAGGAACTGCCTCCGGGCGGTTAAAATAGCTGAAACCCCATTCGCCATTGAGGCAGCGGATTTTTGCTGAAGGCTGATTTTTTCTGGCTTCCTGAGCATCACGCCAACTGCTAAACGGCGGATGCGCAGGTAATCTATTGCACTGCGTCGAGGCAGGTTTCTCCCAGTCACGGCGGGCCAGAACGGTGGCCAGCGATGATAATTTATCTTCAGCAGATGGGTTCATACTCTCTTCTCGGCAAATTGTTATACGCTCACAATAATGTAAACATGCTTATCTGAAGAGAGTAAGTAAAGCGGAGGAATTCAGGAAAGGGACGCGGATCACAAATTCCGCGCCAGTCAGTGTTTACAAAGAAGGTTTACAGGGCACTAAGCTGATGCGCGATCCGGATCAGTTCCTGAGACAACGTTTCCTGTGAGACATTTTCTGCGCCTGGTCTGGCAGTGGTATGGCGCTCGACCAAAGAAGTGGGCAACAACAGGGAGCCACCGTGATGATTGTCATGATTATGCAGATTACCCAGCAGGCGATTGATGCTCTCATGCCCCAGTAGGCGAAAATCCTGTTTGATGGTGGTCAGCGGCGGGAAGAAAAAGGCACTGTCTTCAGTATCGTCATAGCCAATCACCGAAATTTGTTCCGGCACCCGCAGACCAAACTCATGCACGGCACGCAGGACACCGAGCGCCATCTGGTCATTGGCGACCAGAATGGCTGTCGGGCGCTTCGGCTGATTGAGCAGTAAAAACGCCTGCTGATAACCCGACGCCGCGCTCCAGTCGCCGTGCTGAATCGCACAGGGTGTAATATCACGCGTAGCCAGCGTATTTATCCAGCCTTCATAACGCAAACGCGCAGAGATAGATTCGAGCGGACCAGTCAGCACCGCGATTTGCTGATGTCCAAGCGCCAGCAAATGTTCCACCCCCTGCTCAGCCCCGCAATGCGGATCGAACAGAATTTTGAAGACGTCTGCTTCGGGATCCACATCCAGAAACAGCGCCGGCAAAGTGCCACAAAGCTGAGCTATTGCTGTCGCATCATCATTTGACAGCGGCACGTTGATCAGAATCCCATCCACCCGCTGTGACATCAGTTCGTTCACCGCCGTACGGCAGGCGGCCAGACTCAAGTTGTCGATCATCGAAATCACAACGTTGAAACCCAACTGATTCGCGCGAGTTTTCATCGCAGATGCGATTTGTGAAGGTGCGTGCAGCGCCAGTTCGGTAGTCGCCAGCCCGAGAGTGAAGCTTTTTTTGCCCGCCAGTTGCTGAGCAACACGGTTTGGGACGTAATTCAGCTCAGCCATCGCCTGTTCGACTTTATCGCGCGTTCTGACGGACACGTGCGCCGCCTGATTCAGGACGCGAGAAACGGTCTGATAGGACACACCCGCATGGCGCGCGACATCATCAAGAGTGACAGATTTTGGCTTCATGGCTTTCTACCTTCGGACCTCATGTTATGGACAGCTTAAATCACCTTCTTCGCAGTGCATAATGTCATTAATTTCTTTGGTGCGCTGCTCGGTCTTCGCTTGCAGACATTGGGAATACACCATCGGCTGCGCTGAGCCGCCTTCAACGCCAGAAGATTGGAAGTCACAGTCGCTGTCGCGGAAAGCAATCCAGCTGCGCTGCGCCACTTTCAACTTCTTCTGCTGGTCAGCATTGAGTTGCGACATCTTCAGCTTATAGGCCTGATTTAACAGGGCATCGCTGTGTTTGAATTCCTGCGCGGCGCAGATATTCATGTCAATTTGGGTGTTGGCATTTTTACAATCAACCTCGGCGGCGTGGGCCAGCGGGGTCAAAGCTAACAAAGTCAGCAGAACGGTAAGACGCATTTTCCTGTTTTCCTATGGAGAGCCTGTGGAGTGCCTATAAAGAGCCAGCCTGTGGAGAGTCAGGCATATGTTTGCCGGATTATAGACAATAAAAAAAGGGGCCGAAGCCCCTTTTAAGGTAATTCTCACTCTCTGATCCAAAGATCAGAATGGTTGAATTACAGACGGTCGATGGCGTTCAGTTCTTTGAATGCCAGTTCCAGGCGAGTCACCATGGAAGACTGTGCAGCACGCAGCCATACGCGTGGGTCATAGAATTTCTTGTTAGGTTTGTCCGCGCCTTCCGGGTTACCCAACTGACCTTGCAGGTAAGCTTCGTTTTTCTTGTAGAACTGCAGAATACCGTCCCAGTTAGCCCATTGGGTGTCGGTATCGATGTTCATTTTGATCACGCCGTAACCCACAGACTCTTTGATTTCAGCAGCAGTAGAACCAGAACCGCCGTGGAATACGAAGTTCAGGGAGTTGTGTGGCAGGTTGTGTTTCTTGCAAACGTACTCTTGAGAATCACGCAGGATGGTCGGAGTCAGTTTAACGTTACCTGGTTTGTACACGCCGTGAACGTTACCGAATGACGCAGCGATAGTGAAGCGCGGGCTGATGGCGTTCAGTTTTTCGTAAGCGTAATCAACGTCTTGTGGTTGAGTATACAGAGCTGATGCGTCCATATGGCTGTTATCAACGCCATCTTCTTCACCACCAGTGCAACCCAGTTCGATTTCCAGAGTCATGTCGATTTTTGCCATGCGAGCTAAGTACTTGCTGCAAATTTCGATGTTTTCTTCCAGAGATTCTTCTGACAGGTCGATCATGTGAGAAGAGAACAGTGGCTTACCGGTTTTCGCGAAATGTTTTTCGCCAGCGTCCAGCAGACCGTCAATCCATGGCAGCAGTTTCTTCGCGCAGTGGTCGGTGTGCAGGATAACTGGAACACCGTAGTGCTCAGCCATCTGGTGAACGTGGTGTGCGCCAGAGATTGCACCCAGGATTGCCGCGCCTTGTGGCACGTCAGTTTTCAGACCTTTGCCCGCGATGAACGCAGCGCCACCGTTAGAGAACTGCACGATAACTGGAGCGCGAACTTTAGCAGCAGCTTCCAGAACGGCGTTGATAGAGTCGGTGCCTACGCAGTTAACTGCTGGCAGAGCAAAGTTGTTTTCTTTAGCAATAGCGAAAACTTTCTGCACATCATCACCAGTGATGACGCCAGGTTTTACGAAATCAAAAATTTTAGACATAGTTCGGTGTCCTTTTTCGTCGGCCGTAGATGGATTTGAATCGGTTGCTATCTCGCCTGAGTTCCACTGTGCAGCCCCTCGCGCGAAATAGAAAAGTAGGCAGCCTTATGCCGCCTACTCAAGTTCATTACTTCTTAGCACGCTCTTCTAGCATCACAACAGCTGGCAGTTGTTTCCCTTCAACGAACTCAAGGAATGCGCCGCCGCCAGTGGAGATATAGGAAATTTTGTCAGCGATACCGAACAGGTCGATAGCTGCCAGAGTGTCGCCGCCGCCTGCGATGGAGAAACCTTCGCTGTCAGCAATCGCGTTCGCGACAATCTCAGTCCCTTTACGGAAGTTAGGGAACTCGAATACGCCAACCGGACCATTCCACAGAATGGTTTTCGCGTTTTTGATGATCTCGGCCAGACGATTTGCAGAAACGTCGCCCATGTCGAGAATTTGTTCGTCGTCTTTGATTTCTGAAGCTTGCTTAACGGTAGCCGTTGCAGTTTCAGAGAACTCAGTCGCTACGCGAACGTCTGTTGGAACTGGGATATCACAGGTTTCCAGCAGTTTTTTCGCGGTGTCTAACAGGTCTGGTTCGTACAGGGATTTGCCCACGTTGTTGCCTTGCGCGGCAACGAAGGTGTTAGCAATACCACCACCTACGATCAGCTGATCAGCGATTTTAGACAGGGATTCCAGCACAGTCAGCTTGGTAGAAACCTTAGAACCACCCACGATAGCAACCATTGGGCGAGCTGGATTACCCAGCGCTTTGCCCAGTGCTTCCAGCTCAGCAGACAGCAGTGGACCTGCACAGGCTACTGGTGCGAATTTACCCACACCGTGAGTAGATGCCTGCGCGCGGTGCGCAGTACCGAATGCGTCCATCACATAGATGTCACACAGGGCAGCGTATTTTTTAGATAAGGTTTCGTCGTCTTTCTTTTCGCCTTTGTTAAAGCGAACGTTTTCCAGAACAACCAGCTCACCTTCAGCAACATCAACGCCGTCCAGATAATCTTTAGCCAGACGAACAGGAGAAGACAACTTATCTTTCAGGTAGTTAACTACTGGCAGCAGAGAAAACTCTTCGTTGTACTCGCCTTCAGTCGGACGACCAAGATGCGAAGTTACCATCACACGAGCGCCTTGTTTCAGGGCGGCTTCGATAGTAGGCAAAGAAGCACGGATACGGGCATCAGACGTCACTTTGCCGTCTTTTACTGGTACGTTCAGGTCTGAACGGATCAGTACGCGTTTACCCGCTAAATCCAGATCGCTCATCTTAATTACAGACATGGTGAATCCTCTCGTTGATTCTCTTTAAAGTTGCTTGAGGGCAATTCCAGCAACAAGCTGGGAGTGCCGTACTAGAAACCGCTAGCGGACATTGCCAATGTTGTATCCAACATTCGGTTAGCAAAACCCCACTCATTGTCGCACCAGACAAGTGTCTTAATCAGGTGCTGACCACTGACCCGCGTTTGGGTGCCATCCACGATGGCACTGTGTGGATCATGGTTAAAATCTGTCGAGACTAATGGTAGTTCGGTATAGTCAACTATACCACGAAAAGCACCCTGTGCGGCCTTTTGCAGCAGCTGGTTGACCTCTTCGACCGCCACACTTCCCTCGACAAAAACGCTTAAATCTATCGCCGTCACGTTGATGGTCGGCACGCGAACTGAGATAGCTTCGAAGCGATCGCAGAACTTCGGCATGATGCGCGTGATACCAGCAGCAAGTTTAGTATCTACTGGGATAATTGACTGACTTGCTGCGCGGGTGCGACGTAAATCGGCATGGTAAGAGTCAATGACCGGCTGGTCATTCATCGACGCATGGATGGTGGTTACGGTGCCGGACTCAATGCCATAAGCATCGTCCAACAGCTTGATAATTGGGATAATACAGTTGGTAGTGCAGGAAGCATTGGAGACAATACGGTGCTGGCGTTCAAGCAGTTGGTGGTTGACGCCATAGACCACGGTGGCATCAAGATCGTGTCCGCCTGGGTGGGCGAAGAGGATTTTCTTGGCACCGGCTTTGAGCTGAATCTCGCCATCCTCACGGCTGCCGTAGACGCCGGTGCAATCCAGCACCACATCAACGCTCAGTTCACCCCACGGCAGCTTGGCTGCATCGGGTTGGTGTAACAGGCGGATGCTGTCATCGCCCACGTAGAGCTGTTCGCCTTCCTGTCTGACATCCCATGGGAAACGCCCGTGGCTGGAATCGTACTTCAACAGGTGAGCCATGCCTTCTGGGCTGGCAAGTTCATTAATAGCGACAACGCTAATTTCTGCCCGACGCCCGGATTCATATAACGCGCGCAATACGCTACGGCCGATGCGACCAAAGCCATTAATTGCAATACGTATTGGCATACTTCTCCCTGTTACACGGTTGTTACCTAATGGTGGTAACCCTATAGTAATGCAGTGCGCAGTAACGGTGAATCATTCTCAACAACGTTTCTGCATGCCGGGACGGCGTTTCGCTATTATTGTAAAAACACGTTAACCACTCAGCGGCGACGTTAACCACTAACTTTGCAACTGAAACGGTTCAGCAGAGCATAAACGAAAGCGTATGCAAAAGGAATAATCCGCCCGATTTCGGCGCATTTCCTGAAGCGATCGCTGAAAAAATCGCCACAGCCAAGCCCTTCGCTCCCCCGCTTTAACGTTTACATCGTATTTACGTCAGCCTTTTTATCATTCAACGGACAACATTAAATACTGATTAGGGAATTTGAGTGTAGCCGAGGCGGCGGCCACGCAGTTTGACCTACGTCATTGCTAACGAGAACTGCGAGCCGGGTCATACTCTTTCATTGCAAACCCGCCATAAAAAAGGCATCCCGAAGGATGCCTTTTGGCTCGGTCTTTTAGCGAATTACTTCAGCAAAGATTGAGCCTGAGCTACGACGTTGTCGACAGTGAAGCCGAACTCTTTGAACAGCAGATCAGCTGGTGCAGACTCGCCGAAGCTGTGCATACCCACGATAGCGCCGTTCAGGCCAACGTATTTGAACCAGTAGTCAGCGATACCCGCCTCTACTGCTACGCGAGCAGTAACGGCTTTCGGCAGTACAGATTCACGGTAAGCCGCGTCCTGCTTGTCGAAGGCGTCGGTAGAAGGCATAGACACTACGCGCACTTTGGTGCCCGCAGCGGCCAGCTTGTCAGCGGCTTCTACGGTGATGCCCACTTCTGAACCGGTCGCGATCAGAATCACGTCTGGCGTGCCTTCGCTGTCTTTCAGCACGTAACCACCGCGCGCCACGTTTGCCAATTGCTCGGCAGTACGCGGTTGCTGGGTCAGGTTCTGACGAGAGAAGATCAGAGTAACCGGGCCATCGTTGCGCTCGATAGCGTATTTCCAGGCTACGGCAGATTCAACCTGATCCGCTGGACGCCAGGTGCTCATGTTTGGCGTAACGCGCAGGCTGGCAATTTGCTCAACCGGCTGGTGCGTTGGGCCATCTTCGCCCAGACCGATAGAGTCGTGGGTGTAGACGAACACGTTACGGATCTTCATCAGTGCCGCCATACGCACCGCGTTACGGGCATATTCAACGAACATCAGGAAGGTCGCAGAGTACGGCAGGAAACCGCCGTGCAGAGCGATACCGTTGGTGATTGCGGTCATGCCGAATTCGCGCACGCCGTAGTGAATATAGTTACCCGCCTGATCGTCGCCGATAGACTTAGAACCAGACCACATGGTCAGGTTGCTTGGCGCGAGGTCAGCAGAGCCGCCGAGGAATTCTGGCAGCACTTTACCGAAAGCTTCCAGCGCGTTTTGTGACGCTTTGCGGCTTGCGATGTTGGCAGGGTTAGCCTGCAACTGCTCGATGAATTTCTGTGCTTCAGTTTCCCAGTTAGCTGGCAGTTCACCCTTGATACGGCGTTTGAACTCTTTTGCCAGTTCTGGGTAAGCTTTCGCGTACGCGTCGAACTTAGCGTCCCACGCGGCTTCTTTCGCTTTACCGGCTTCTTTAGCATCCCACTGAGCATAAATGTCCTGTGGAATTTCGAAGGCGGCGTATTTCCAGCCCAGCGCTTCGCGCGTTGCAGCCACTTCCGCAGCACCCAGCGCAGCACCGTGCACGTCGTGGGTACCGGCTTTGTTCGGTGAACCGAAACCGATAATGGTTTTGCACATCAGCAGGGATGGCTTGTCGGTTACTTTGTGGGATTCTTCAATAGCCGCTTTGATGGAGTCTGGGTTATGACCATCAACACCACGCACTACGTGCCAGCCGTAAGACTCGAAACGTTTAGCAGTGTCATCAGTGAACCAGCCTTCAACGTGGCCATCGATGGAGATGCCGTTGTCATCATAGAACGCGGTCAGTTTGCCGAGTTTCATGGTGCCAGCCAGTGAACAGGCTTCGTGCGAGATGCCTTCCATCATACAACCGTCGCCCAGGAAGGCGTAGGTGTGGTGGTCAACGATGTCGTGACCCGGCTTGTTAAACTGCGCGCCCAGCGTGCGTTCTGCGATGGCGAAACCGACTGCGTTTGCAATCCCCTGCCCCAGCGGGCCGGTGGTGGTCTCAACGCCTGGGGTGTAGCCGTATTCTGGGTGGCCCGGGGTTTTAGAGTGCAGCTGACGGAAGTTTTCCAGCTCGCCGATTGGCAGGTCGTAGCCAGTGAGGTGCAACAGGCTGTAAATCAGCATAGAACCGTGACCGTTAGACAGCACGAAGCGGTCGCGGTCAGCCCAGTGTGGGTTAGTTGGGTTGTGGTTCAGGTAGTCACGCCACAGGACTTCGGCAATATCAGCCATGCCCATAGGGGCGCCAGGGTGGCCGGAATTCGCTTTCTGCACGGCGTCCATACTCAATGCACGGATAGCGTTCGCAAGCTCTTTACGAGAGGACATGTTCTACTCCAGGTCGGATTAAAAAAGCAGTCAAGAAAATCATTTTCTCAGACTAGGCATTAAAACGGCAATCTCTATTCACACGCGTGATGAACTTCACAAAAAAGACTTTTGAATCAGTGCAATTTTTAGGATATCAACTATAGAACGGCAAGCCCTAAAAGCCTAATTTACCGCTATCCTTGTCGTTAAGGCCTTTTTTAAGGCTTTTTCTTTGCTTCTGATTGTTACTTTTGGGAACCAAAACTGATGAAAATGACTCCTGCGCTGTTGAGCCTAAGCCTTGCGACCCTGCTGGCTGGCTGCGCCAATCTGAATACCGACACCCTGATGCAGTCCGGCTCTCAGGCTTATCAGGCTGCCACCTTGTCTGACGCTGATGTTAAAACCCTCAGCGTGCAGTCTTGCGAAGAGATGGACAAGAAAGCCCAAATCGCGCCAGACAATAGCGAATACGCTCAACGCCTGAAGAAAATTTCTGCCGCGCTGGGTGACAACATCAACGGCACGCCCGCCAACTATAAGGTTTACCTGACCAAAGACGTCAACGCCTGGGCCATGGCCAACGGCTGTATTCGCGTTTATAGCGGCCTGATGGACATGATGAATGACAACGAAGTAGAAGGCGTGCTGGGCCACGAAATGGGCCACGTCGCCCTCGGCCATACCCGCAAAGCGATGCAGGTTGCCTACGGTGCCACCGCCGCGCGCTCCGCGGCTTCGTCACTGGGCGGCATCAGCGCCACGCTGTCACAGTCACAACTCGCCGATCTGGGTGAAAAATATGTCAACGCCCAGTTCTCGCAAAAGCAAGAATCAGAAGCGGATGACTACTCCTTCGACTTATTGAAGAAACGCGGCATCGACCCGACTGGCCTCGCCACCAGCTTCGAAAAACTGGCAAAAATGGAACAAGGCAGCAGCATTGGCTGGTTTGACGACCACCCTTCTTCCGAAGCTCGCGCCAAGCACATTCGCGAACGCATTGCTGCCGGACAGTAACGCCTCACAACAGCTCTGCACCAAAAGCACAAAGGCGCGGTGTGATCCGCGCCTTTGCCTTTCCAACCTGTTGATTTCCCGCCATTCAATGACGTGACCAGGTTGATATCTGCATTACTGGCTTTATCTTATGCTGGGATAAAAATACCCGCCCAGAAGCACAAGTTAAGCACGATACCGGTAATGATAACCGCAACCACTGGCGCTGCAATTTTCAGTACTGGGCGACCCAAGGCTTCGTTGAGGAAGTAAATCGCGGTGGTCATGGTGAAACCGGTGTAACCCGCCATTTTAATCGAGGCGAAGATGGCACCAATCAGCAGCGCGTATTCCATCAGCAAGTTCATGGCATTACGAATGTTGTCAGACGCATTACGCACCGACGGGAAACGCCCCATCCATTTACCAATTGAACGCAGCAACAGCACTTCTAAGCTGATCACAATTGCGCCCAGCAGTGCAGCTAACCACGGGTTCGGCACCAAATAACCCACCACGAAGACGAAGGTGAAACCGGCTACGGCGTAGACCCCGGTCGCCAGCGCCGTGGTGGCAATCATTGGCACGAAGCCCAAGCCGCGCATGAATTCAGCCAGTGCTGCCTGATGGATAAGGCTCGCAGAGTCCGCCGGAGACACGCCCGGCGCATAGGCTTTTGCCAAGGTGTAAATCGACACTTCGCTGCCGCCGAACAGCTTCATGCTGGCCACCGCAGAGATCAGTGCACCGACAATCGCGATGAGCGGCAAGTTCTTAATAATGCGCGAGGTTCGCTCTTCGAACATCGACTCGCCACCACCGCCGAGGTGTGCTTTGGCCTTGATATCTTTGTAAATCGCGATGCCAATCAGCAAAATCATACCGACGAAAATCTCGATAGATTCTGGAGAGAGCGGCGTGAATCGCACAATAAGCAGGCGAGTCAGCAGCACTAGCAGCGCCGCGATAGCGCCCGACTTCCAGCCAAACTGATAGAAAATAGCCACCAGCGGGAAGAGTGCAAACGCGGAGATAACGGGCGAACTCAGCTCACCCAGCGAACCGATAAAGTTAACCGGCAGCGAGGTCAGCACGCTGTTTACCGCAGGCAGGCTGGTGAACACCAACACGCCCCAGATAGCCCCTAAGCCGAAGGCCAGATAGGCGTTAATCGCCAGCACGCCGATGATATCGGTGGAGAGGAACAGTAACCATGAGTTAAGCAGGCCGGTCGACAGGGTGAAGGAAATCCCCACTGACGCGATAAAGCCCACGCTCAGACCAAATGCAATACTGCCCGCCTCACGGCGGCTCATATTACCTTCTACCAGTTGCGGAAGAATTGGTCGGATACCGTCATGAAACACTGCAACCGATTTGTGCGCCAGTAAGGCGGTCATCCCGGTTAATAACGCCACCACAACAATGTGTACGTATTCCATAGTGGTTATCTCACGATTAACGTAACTGGGTGATCAACAGTGGGATTGCGTGTTCCACGTGCTCGACCGACAGACCGAAAGCCACTTTGCCTTCAGCAATAAATTTCGCAACCTGATCGGCTTTCGCCTGAATACCCGGCTTAGCAATGGTGGCACTTTTGTTGTACCCGATGATGGCGATGGCCATCGACAGTGCCGCGCCCGCGCCGGTGTTACAGGCGCCAATGTAGTAATCCAGCTCGCCTTTTTTCACTTTTGAGGCGGCTTCCATATCACTTAAAATGTGACATTCGAATTCGCCGGGTGCTGTGGCTTCTACCAGTTTTTGAATCTGCTCGCGCTGTAGTCCTGCAATACCAATTTTTTTCATTTTATTTACCTTAATGCTCAGAGTGCGCCGGCACGACCAAAGAAAGTCGCCGGATTATCGCGAAGTAAAGTGTCAACCTGACGCTGAGTAATGCCCGCGCCGAGTAACATGGGAACAAAAGTATCAACCAAATAACTAAAGCCACTGCCGCCATTGGCTTGCAGATGAGAACGACGCGTGATGTCCATCGACAACATGATTTTGTCGCAGAATCCGCGTTCAATCAGCGCGTGCAGCATTTCGACCCGACGGGTGTCCGGGAAGTAGCTGTTTTTACCGATTGTGTCGAACTGTACATAAACGCCTTTGTCGAGCATACGGAAAATTTGGTCCAGATCGTCTTTCAGATCACAGTGACCAATCACCACATTCTCTAACGCAACGCCATGATTTTCCAGCATCACGACCTGCTCCGGCCCCATGGTACTGAAGCTGGTATGGGTTGAAATCGGCAAACCTGTTGCATGATGAGCCAGCGCCGCAGCGTGGAACATTTTGGCCTCATCATCGGTGATCAGGTTTTCGCTGGTGCCGATTTCGGCGATGACACAAGGCTTAAGCGCAGTGCCATCGATACCGTTTTCAATCTCACCAATCATTTCTGCCGCTAACTGCTGGGCGCTGGTATTACGCACGTGGCCCGGATAGAAGCTGTCGGTGTAATAACCCGTTGAAGCCAAAACGTTAATGCCGGTATCGCGCATTAAATCCAACATAAACTGAGCATTGCGCCCCATATAGCGGTTGGTCACTTCGACAATATTGAGCACGCCTTTGCTCACCAGAGTGCGCATCTCGGCGCACAGAGGTTCGTACTGATCTAAACGGCAGTCGATATTGTCCTTAAAACCGGACAAATCGATATGCAAATGCTCGTGAGCATAGGTATATCCCAGTGGATTGATCATGGTTTTTTCTCCGGTGTTGGCGAAGTACTCGTCGTGGTTTTAAGCGACATTAAAGGCAAGAAAGAGCGACCGTTTTGCGGCGGTTCAGCGCCGAAAAAGTCACAGGCGCTAGCGCCTACGTCTGAAAGCGTAGTGCGCCAGCCCAGCTCAACCGGCGGTAATCCATGTTGATAGACCAACAAGGGAACCTGCTCACGGGTATGGCGGCTATGGCCAATGGTTGGGTCATTGCCGTGATCGGCAATCACCACCAGTAAGTCTTCAGGCTGCATGGCGTCAATAAACTGCGCCAGCGACTTATCGACGACTTGCAGGCGATCGGCGTAACGCTCCACGTCTTCTGCATGCCCTGCCAAATCCGTTTCCTGAATGTTAGTACAAATAAAAGCGTCGCCCGACTGGCTGATTTCTTGTAGCGTGATGTCGAGAATGGTTTGCGAGTCAACCAGTTGCATGTAACTCGTACCATGCTCATTGGAGACAATGTCCGCCACTTTGCCCACCAGTACCGTTTTGATACCTGCATCGTGCAATTTCGCCGGAGCCTGAGTCTTTTCGTCAACGCCGTAACCCAAATGGGCCACCTGGAAGTTTTTGCGATACAAACCGGAACGCGGCGCGTTGATGCCAATGTATTTACCATCGCGCACTTCGGCAGCATCGCGAATCGAGCTGCTATCGTCGATTTCACCGCCGAAAGCAATCACCCGCCCGACTTTGACACAGGCGCGAACGCAGCGGCCAATGTCCAGCGTTTGCGCGAAGCTGACCTGCGACAAATTGGCGCTGATGTTATAAACCTGACCTACATCGGCTTCCAGATTGTCGCCAATTGCCACCGCGTTGTTCACCCACAGGTAGCTTAAATCGTTGAGAACAATACGTTCTGTCACAAAACCTTTCAACCGCAATGCCTGTTCGACTTCATCAATCACCGCCGAGAACGGCATGGTCAACGGCGGCAATGGCAGCGTGCCCATGATCTCCTGATGGCCGACGAAGGTGTCTCCGCCCTCGTGCTGCAAGCCGATACGGCCAAAAGTCGCGGTCTCAGAAGGGGTCATACAACCCACCGGATAGCCCAGCGCATTCATCAAACCCATACTGCGCATCACGGGTAAATTCAGTTCAGGCAGGCGTTCAAGGATATGACCACAGGTGTTAGCACCGATATCCTGCGGGCGAACGTCTGGCACATCGGGCATCTCACCGATACCGAAACTGTCGATCACCAAAACAATATATTTACTCATTTCGCCTCCGCCTTAATGGAATTACCCACACTGTCGTACAGGCCGATTAACACCGGCTTTCCGGTTGAAACGCCGCTGATCAATGCCACATCGCTACGGGTGACAAACACTTGGGTTCGAAAACACATCACCACCGCGCTGCCGATAGGGTGTGACTCGGTAAGCTGTAAGCAGTAGTCGATGCTGGTCATGTCCGGTGCGATAACGCGGTCGCGGCGGCGGTCATCCCCGTCAATGACTAGCGCATTCTCCAGATTGCCACGGCGGTAATATCCGCCGCCAAAGCAGTAAGCGCGCCCTTCGTACTGATGCGATACCTCGGTGAGATACAGCATGGCAATTTTTTCCTGACAGGTGCCGCGCTGGTTAGCTGGCGTCGTGCCGGTTAAGGCGTGGCCCGGCTCGGCGTGAGTGACACCCAACTGTGCCAACTCGGCAAAGGTTTCACAGCTCGAGGCACTCGGGGCGTTGACGTGGATGACGTCCACGCCCTGCTCGACCAAAATGTCGCGAGCCGACAGCAGAGTGTCCATGTTGGCGGTGCGCACGGTGCGCTGCTGTTTAGGGTCATACTGCATGCACGGGAAGTGCGTCACACCGGCGATGCTCACGCCCGCCAGCGTATTTAATTGCGCCACAACCTGCGGCAGCTCGCTAAGTTCAAAACCGCCCTCTTGGCCGCTATACAAAGCGTCACCGGCATGAGTAACCTTTAAGAGCAACGGCTGCACAATCCCGGCCTCAAGGGCCGCGGCAGAAATACTGCGGGCTTTCTCCAGCGAAAATACCGTTACCACCTCCGGGCGATGGCGTAGCACTTCGGCAATCATGCTTTCCGGCGGCTGAACCAGATGCCCCACGTGAGAAACCGGAATGCCGTGGCGCATTAGCTGGCGTGCTTCTTTAAAATCCACCGCCACAATGCCGGTAAAACCACTTTCAATCAGCAAACGGCACAGATGCGGATTGCGCCCGACCTGCTTGCTCATCGCATAGAGCGTAATGCCTAAACGCTTTGCCTCGGCCAGCAAAAGTCGGGCATTACTGAGCATCTGATCGACATCAATCACACAGGTATCCGGTGCAATTTCGCCTTTGCGCCACAGCGCGACGGCGGCGTCGATGAGAGCTGGATTCTGTTTTTCCAAAGCGTGTAAAAACATGAGTTGGCTTTCCCTTTCTGCTTACAGTCTAAATAATCATTTTTTTGAATATTTAAATCGTGAAAAATAGCGACAACTTGTCAGTGCCACTCGCTTAGCGGTTCTGATACAAACCCGCAATGTTCACCAGCAGGTAACCCACTTCATGCTCCGGCACATTCAATGGAAAATGGCCCATTACGTCCTGATGGATAACGGCTATCTGGTTGAATTCTTCCAGACTTTCCAGCTCGGCGCGCAGTTCGTCATCAATGCCCTGAATCTCTTCACCACGACGCGCACGCATCACGGCGTTAGCCAGGTGGGTCAGTGCCAAAATCCCCTGCTCGGTTCTCACCGGCAACTGCCAGTGACGCTCCAGACGCAATGTGACTAATCTCATTGCCTGATGAATGTCTTCATCAATCACCCCGGCCTCGGCCAGAATAGCGAGTCTTGTTTCCATAACTTCCTCTTTGTGTATAGCACCTAAGCGCCTGTAGTCTAAAAACTAATAACGAGGTTCGATCTCGCCTCGTTCAACGGCCTGCTGATGATTCAACAGGGCAAAAGTGTCCACCAGGGTGGTGAGCAATCGCAGGATCGGCGCATTGTCTTTTCGCACCAAAATCACCGCCTCCGACGCCTGCTGATAACGCGGATCGCCGGTCAGCGGGTGGGCTTCCAGCATCGGATTCGGCTGGGCATTGCTGACGTTCCAAATCGCGGCATCAATCATGTTGTTTTCAATATGGCGCAAACATTCGCTATAAGGCGTCTCGACCCACTCCACCTCTTTGCCAGCAAAAGCGATATCATTCAGCAGCCGCTGGTCAGGGGAGCTTGGGTCAAAGCCTACGCGGCGAATTTCGCCCGATGCCCCTTGGCGGCAAATCAACTGGTGGCCATCGACATATGAACGCGGACCAAGATTCACCGCCGTCACCACTTTGCCTTGCTCGATGTAACTGTCAGCCGCCAGACGGGACACCACGGCGATATCATAAATACCTTCGATCAGGCAGTTGATACGCACTTCGGCGCCGCGCATATGGGCAAAAAACAGCGGCAAAGTGGTGAATTGCGATCTCAGGCCACTGGCCAGCCCTTCATATAATTTGGTGTACGGCAACGGCATGGCGCAAACCAGATTGCCTAAATCCGCCTGTTGCAGCAGCTTGGACATATCCAGTTCTTTCAAAATGGTGCCGTTACGCCCGCGACGCTCAAGCTTGATTGAATCGTTCGCTTCCAGGGTTTTCAGCGCGTTCTGCACCACTCCGACTGATAGCGAGAATTCATCCGACATCTCATCAATGGTTCTAAGACGCTCGCCTCCTTTCATAACCAGCAAATATCTGGCGAGGCTAACGAGGGCAATACCTTCTTTCTTGATGAATGTCATACTCATTTTGGCAATTTCCGCGACGCACTAGAGAGGTCGAAAATAACATAAAAATCTTCAACAATTTGATGATTTAAATATTCATTTATTTGAAGGTATTAATCAAAGAGGAAAAACTTATAGTGAGGCGAAGATCACAAAGAAAAAAAGCCCGGTAAAGACCGGGCTTCAAAACAGCTTATTTTGCAATAGCTTAGCTTTCTAGCTTAAACAATTACGCTTTTTTAGAAGCCTGTACGTGCAACATTTCTAACGCCAAAGTGGCGGCAGCCAGCGCGGTGATTTCCGACTGGTCATAAGCGGGGGCAATCTCAACGATGTCCATGCCGACGATATCCAGATCCAAATCTTTCAGGCCGCGAACCAGTTTCAGCGCGCGATCTGAGGTCAGGCCGCCAATCACCGGGGTGCCGGTGCCTGGAGCATGTGCCGGATCCAGACAGTCGATGTCGAAGCTCAGGTACACCGGCAGATCGCCAACGATCTGCTTAACCTGCGCCAGAATGTCGTCAACGGTGCGATCGTTAACCTGCGCGGCGTCGAGCACGGTGAAGCCCAGATCCTTGTCGAACTCAGTACGAATACCGATCTGCACCGAGTGGTTTGGATCGATCAGACCTTCGTTCGGCGCATGGAAGAACATGGTGCCGTGGTCGAATTTGCTGCCGTTAGAGTAGGTGTCGGTGTGGGCATCGAAATGCACCAACGCCATTTTACCAAAGTGCTTCGCGTGGGCGCGCAGCAGTGGCAGAGTCACGAAGTGGTCGCCACCGAAAGAGAGCATGCGTTTGCCGGAGGCCAGCACTTTTTCAGCGTGCTGTTGCAGCTTGTCGGTCAGGTCCTGTGCGTCGCCAAAGTTGAACACCACGTCGCCGCAGTCGATCACTTTCAGACGGTCACGCAGGTCGAAATCCCACGGCCAGCGTTTGCCTTCCCACGCCAGATTCACAGATACCTGACGAATTGCCGCCGGGCCAAGACGTGCGCCAGAACGGCCAGAAGTCGCCATGTCGAAAGGAATGCCGGTGATAACCCAATCAGCATCAGCTTCATAAGGTTGAAAATTCAGTGGGAAGCGCAGGAAACCAAACGCGTTGGAAACCAGGGAGTTATCAGGTTGATGACCTAAAGTGCTCATTAAACGATCCTCTTTTGCTACGCCGCAGGGCGGCAGCCATGACGGAGTGGTGAAGTATAGATGAAAAAAAATCCCCACCGCGTCGTTTACCCGACGAGGAAGGGATCTTCAGAATCAATATGTCTTGCTAATGGCGCGGATTTTACCCTATTCCGGCTTACCTTCAAGCCGGAATATCAGCCGCCTTACTCGTCTTCTTCAAGATAGGTGTAACCGTACAGGCCGGATTCAAACTCTTCGACGAACTGCGCCTGAAGAGCCTCATCCAGATCGGTTTCTTTCACCTGATCGCGGAAGCGGGCGAGCAGCACATTAGGGTCCAGCTGCACGTATTCCAGCATGTCAGCCACGGTGTCGCCGTCGTCTGATTGCTGAACTTCAATGCTGCCATCAGGGAAGACAAACACGTCAACCGCGGCGGTATCACCGAACAGGTTGTGCATGTTACCCAAGATTTCCTGATAAGCGCCGACCATGAAGAAGCCCAGCACTGGCGGGTTCTCTGGATCATACGGCGGCATTGGCATGGTGGTCGCCACGCCGTCACCGTCGATGTAATGGTCGATGGTGCCGTCGGAGTCACAGGTGATGTCCAGCAGCACCGCGCGGCCTACCGGCGGTTTATCCAACCCTTCCAGTGGCAGAACCGGGAACAGCTGATCGATACCCCACGCGTCCGGCATTGACTGGAACAGCGAGAAGTTGACGTACAGCTTGTCCGCCATGCGCTCTTGCAGCTCATCAATGATCGGGCGGTGCGCGCGGTTGCTCGGATCCAGCTGATCCTGAATCATATTGCAAATATTCAGATAGATATCTTCAGCCCAGGCGCGCTGAGTCAAATCCAAAATCCCGTGCGCGTACTGGCTATGGACGTCGTGCAGGTCCATCTGGCTGTCGTGCAGCCATTCGCGCAGAGAGCGGCGATTTTCCGGATCATGCATTTCATTCCACGTGTCCCACATGCTGCTCAGAGCGCGCGGCGCGTCGTCACCCGGCGCTACCGGATCACGGAACTCGTTGCGCTCAACGCCAATCACGTTGGACACCAGCACGGTGTGGTGCGCAGTCACGGCGCGGCCAGACTCAGTGATCACCGTCGGGTGCGGCAGGCCGTGCTCATTACAGGCGTCGCCGATACCCCAAATCACGTTGTTAGCGTATTCGTTCAGGCCATAGTTGACCGAGCAATCTGACTGGGAGCGCGTCCCTTCATAGTCCACGCCGAGGCCGCCGCCCACGTCGAAGCATTGAATGTTCACGCCAAGCTTGTGCAGCTCGACGTAGAAGCGGGCAGATTCACGTACGCCAGTGGAGATATCACGGATGTTCGCCAGCTGGGAACCCAAATGGAAGTGCAGCAGTTGCAGGCTTTCCAGACGCCCAGCCTCACGAAGCATTTCAACCAGTTGCAGAACCTGCGAGGCCGCCAAACCGAATTTAGACTTCTCGCCGCCGCTCGACTGCCATTTGCCGGAACCCTGGGAGGAAAGACGCGCGCGCACGCCAAGACGTGGGATCACGTTCAGGCGCTCAGCCTCTTCCAGCACCAGCTTAATCTCAGTCATCTTTTCGATAACCAAGTAAACCTTGTGGCCCAGCTTCTCGCCAATCAACGCCAGACGAATGTATTCGCGGTCTTTATAGCCGTTACAAACAATCACCGAACGGGTCATGCCTGCGTGGGCCAGAACGGCCATCAGCTCGGCTTTAGAACCGGCTTCCAGACCCAGCGGCTCACCGGATTCAACCAGTGATTCAATGACGCGGCGGTGCTGGTTGACCTTAATCGGATAAACCAGGAAGTAATCACCCTCATAGCCGAAGGACTGACGGGCGCGTTTGAACGCGGCGTTAATCGAGCGCAGACGGTGCTGTAAAATTTGTGGGAAACAGAACAGCGCTGGCAGACGTTGGCCGTCCTGCTCGCGCATATCTTTTACTAGCTTCGCCAAATCCACGCGGGCAGACGGAACATCTGGATCCGGGCAGACGCTGATGTGGCCCAGTTCGTTGACGTCATAATAATTGTTACCCCAATAGGCAACGTTGTAAGTGCGCAGCATTTTGCTGGCATCACGATCGTTCACGGCAACCTCCTGCATGGAGCGCAAAGAAACAGAATCGCCCGCATGTGACGGACGGTGGGACTGGATGTCATCAGACATAAGTAAATCCTCTTGTAACACTGACCACATCGCCAGCCACTATCGCAGTAACAACAAGTGAGAACAACCCAAACAGCGGGCTTTGCGACAGGAGAAAACCCTGCAAAGCCGCGTTCGCAAACTGTTTATCACTCATATGATTATAGAATTCTTTTGCTTGTAAACATGATGCCGGACTCCGGTGAACGAGCCAGAACCCACCCATAGGGCTATCGCCCCTCAATGGCGGGCTACGTCAGTTTTAACGGGAGAAAAGATATTAACCGGCCCGATGTCGCTGAGTAGCGCTCAGAAATGTTGGACTGAGCTGTCTATAGTCAGGCTGTCTAAACGCTGCCGAATGACGGACCAGCTGTTTATAACATCGGATAGATGACAGAAATTTTTCAGAAAGGAGTGCTGCAGCAATTAAACCGGCCTGCAGGGGATGCTGTAGAAATGTTACAAACGGTAAAAAGTGGGTCATTAATCTAACCACCTCCACACGTGCCACGCATCACCGGCGGGCAGTCTTGCTGAGAAACAGTAAACACTGGAATACGCTGGATGAATGAAACATTCAGTGCGCGGGCCGTTATACCGACAACCCGCTGTAATTGCAAAATGAAATTGCGCAGAGGATTGTTTCGATCCGTGAATGTCACGCTAAAGCCGCACATAATGGCTACTTCTATCACAAAAATGACTGGCTTTTGTAACAGCTGCTATCCTAAAATAGCCGTCCAGATGTTAATCCGTCTATATCCTTCTTATGGATTATTCTTACACGATGTTGTGGATTAACTGTCAAACTGCTGAAGGTCTTTGCCTTGTGGGGACGTGCAGGATGCATTCGACGATATAAGAGCCGGACTCTTTATCTGCCGTGTTCCCATCGCTATGCAGTGATTTCTAACCCGTCGTATGAAGGTAAAGAAGATAATGGCTAAACACCTCTTTACGTCCGAATCTGTTTCAGAAGGACATCCAGATAAAATCGCAGACCAAATCTCCGATGCCGTCCTCGACGCGATTTTAGAGCAAGATCCAAAAGCACGCGTGGCGTGTGAGACTTACGTTAAAACCGGCATGGTATTAGTAGGTGGCGAAATCACCACCAGCGCCTGGGTAGACGTAGAAGAAATTACCCGTCAGACCATCCGTGAGATTGGTTACGTCAATTCAGAAATGGGCTTTGACGCCAACTCTTGCGCCGTTCTCAGCGCTATCGGTAAGCAATCTCCTGATATTAATCAGGGTGTTGACCGTTCTGATCCGCTGGAACAGGGCGCAGGCGACCAGGGTCTGATGTTTGGTTATGCGACCAATGAAACCGACGTGCTGATGCCTGCACCCGTGACTTATGCACACCGTCTGGTTCAGCGTCAGGCTGAAGTTCGCAAATCTGGCACGCTGCCATGGCTGCGCCCGGATGCGAAAAGCCAGGTCACTTTCCAGTATGACGAAGGCAAAATCGTCGGTATCGACGCCGTTGTACTGTCGACTCAGCACTCTGAAGACATCGCGCTGAAAGACCTGCAAGAAGCCGTGATGGAAGAGATCATCAAGCCCGTTCTGCCAGCAGAATGGCTGAACGCCAGCACCAAATATCACATCAACCCAACAGGCCGCTTTGTTATCGGTGGACCAATGGGCGACTGTGGTCTGACTGGCCGTAAAATCATCGTTGATACCTACGGCGGCATGGCGCGTCACGGCGGTGGGGCGTTCTCTGGTAAAGACCCGTCTAAAGTTGACCGTTCTGCGGCCTACGCTGCGCGCTACGTGGCGAAAAACATCGTGGCAGCGGGCCTGGCAGACCGTTGTGAGATCCAAGTTTCTTACGCTATCGGCGTAGCAGAACCTACCTCAATCATGGTTGAAACCTTCGGTACCGGTAAAGTTTCCAACGAGCAGTTAACGCTGCTGGTGCGTGAATTCTTCGACCTGCGCCCATACGGTTTGATCCAGATGATGGACCTGCTGCACCCAATCTATAAAGAAACTGCAGCCTACGGCCACTTTGGCCGCGAGCACTTCCCTTGGGAAAAAACTGACAAGGCAGCGCAACTGCGCGAAGCCGCCAACCTGTAATCGCTTTTCATTACAGAGTGCAAATAGCCCGGTGTTAACGCATCGGGCTTTTTTATGCCTGAATTTTCATCGCCCCCTGCCGGTTACCCTGCGCCGTAAACTAAGCGCACTAAGCATTAGCGACTACACTAAAAAGCGAATACCGGGGTGGCAAGCGAAAAAATCATTAAAATGGAAGCGATTACAAATTATAATTTCTTTACAATCATGGGATTATAGTTAAAATCAGTGACTTATAAGTCAATACTGATTGATTAAAGTCAAAGAATTCCGTATTACTCTTCAACGCAAACCCTTTCCCCGGCATGGCTCCTCGCAAAAGCTTTACGAACCTGATATGCAATTGATTCGATAAGTGTAAACGATTACAACGCTGTGATCCGGCTCACTTTATGCGTGGGCAAGGGTAAATAACATAACAAGCTAAGCATTATTGCTATCTTTCGGAGGCAGTATGAGTAACTCAACGTCTAGCAAAGGGAAACGCTCGAATAAAAGCGTGACCTTCTTTGTCTGTTTTCTCGCTGCACTAGCGGGGCTGCTGTTCGGCCTTGATATCGGGGTCATCGCTGGCGCTCTTCCCTTCATCAGTCATGAATTCCAAATCACCAGCCACCAGCAAGAATGGGTGGTCAGCTCGATGATGTTTGGTGCAGCCGTGGGTGCTATCGGCAGTGGCTGGCTGAACTTCCGCCTTGGTCGTAAATTCAGCCTGATGATTGGCGCCGTGCTGTTCGTGGTCGGCTCCCTGTGCTCTGCCTTCGCGCCTAATACCGAGGTGCTGATCGTCGCACGCGTATTATTGGGTCTGGCAGTGGGTATTGCCTCCTACACCGCGCCAATTTATTTGTCAGAAATCGCGCCAGAGAAAATCCGCGGCAGCATGATCTCCATGTACCAGTTGATGATCACCATCGGTATCTTGGCAGCCTACCTGTCTGACACCGCCTTCAGCTACACTGGCGCATGGCGCTGGATGCTGGGTGTGATCACCATTCCTGCCCTGCTGCTGTTGATTGGCGTGTTCTTCCTGCCGGATAGCCCACGCTGGCTGGCGGCGCGTGGCGATGACAACAAGGCGCGACGGGTGCTGGAAAGACTGCGTGATAGCAGTGCTCAAGCGAAAAACGAGCTGGATGAAATCCGCGAAAGCCTGAAGATCAAACAGAGTGGCTGGGGCCTGTTCACCAGTAACAAGAACTTCCGCCGCGCGGTGTTCCTCGGCATCCTGTTGCAGGTAATGCAGCAGTTCACCGGGATGAACGTCATCATGTACTACGCGCCAAAAATCTTCGGGATCGCGGGCTTTGCCAGCACGTCTCAGCAGATGTGGGGCACGGTGATCGTCGGTTTGGTTAACGTTCTCGCCACCTTTATCGCCATTGGTCTGGTTGACCGCTGGGGGCGTAAACCTACGCTGAAACTGGGCTTCCTGGTGATGGCGCTGGGTATGGGTATTCTCGGCACCATGCTGCATATCGGCGTAGAATCCGACGCGGCGAAATACTTCTCCATCGCCATGTTGCTGATGTTTATCGTCGGTTTTGCGATGAGCGCCGGTCCGCTGATTTGGGTACTTTGTTCTGAAATCCAGCCGCTGCGCGGTCGTGATTTTGGTATCACCGTGTCCACCGCCACCAACTGGATTGCCAACATGATTGTCGGTGCCACCTTCCTGACCATGCTGGACAGCCTCGGCAACGCCAATACCTTCTGGGTCTACGCCGCGCTGAACGTGGTGTTCATCTTCATCACCATTGCGTTGATTCCTGAAACGAAAAACGTTTCTCTGGAACACATCGAACGCAATCTGATGAAAGGCGAAGCACTGCGCGACATCGGTAAATAAATAAGTCATAAAACGGCTCCTCCCGTCCGTCGGGGGGAGCTTTCACTAACTGTTTGCATCTCCCCGCGCCGCGATTTATTCTTCGCCTGATGAAAAACCCACGCCTCCCTATCGCCCTGCAACAAGCCGTTATGCGCTGCCTGCGGGAAAAACTCCAGCTCGCTAACGCCTATTTCGGTACTGACTATTCAGAGCCAGAAATCAGCTATCAGCAGCGTGGAACCAGTGCGGGCAGTGCCTACCTGCAACACTGGCAAATCCGCCTTAACCCAATCTTACTGATTGAAAACCAGCAGCCGTTTATTGACGAAGTGGTGCCGCACGAGCTGGCGCACCTGTTGGTTTACCGGCGTTTTGGCCGCGCCGCCGCGCCCCACGGCAAAGAGTGGCGCTGGATGATGGAACAGGTGCTCGGCGTTTCCGCCAGTCGCACCCATAAGTTCGAAACGGCCTCGGTTCAAAGCAAAACCTACCCTTATCTCTGCGCCTGTCAGGAGCACCAGTTGACGGTCAGACGCCACAACCGCGTCATGCGCAAAGAGTCGGAATATCGCTGTCGCCACTGTGGCGAACTGCTAAGATTTCACGTCAAAGGATCGGGTTAATCGTTTGATTATTAAACAATAAAATCAGCATTTCCTGATTGTCAGCCCCGCCAGCTTTGGGTACCCTGCCCGCCTTTCGCATCAGATTGCTTTGCACACCAGGTTAATCATAAATATGTCTCGCAAATTCATTGCCTCACTGGGGCTCATCGCCGCATTTTTCCCTTTTCTCGCCATCAGCAAAGGCATTAACAACTTCAGCCAGGCCAAGGCCGAGGCGGTGAAGATCAATCAGGGCGCGCCGACCTTTTACTGCGGCTGCGACATCAATTGGCAAGGTAAGAAAGGCACGCCAGACCTGAAATCCTGCGGCTATCAGCCACGCAAGAATCTGTCTCGTGCGGAACGCATTGAGTGGGAGCACGTGATGCCAGCTTGGCAATTCGGCCACTTACGCCAGTGCTGGCAGGACGGCGGGCGCAAAAGCTGCGCGAAAGACGCGGGCTATCGCCAAATTGAAACTGACCTGCATAACCTGCAACCGGCGATTGGCGAGGTGAATGGCGACCGCAATAACTTTATGTACAGCCAGTGGAACGGTGGCGAAGGCCAATACGGTCGCTGCGAGATGAAGGTGGATTTCAAAGCCAAGGCCGCCGAGCCGCCAGCCCGCGCCCGTGGTGCCATTGCCCGCACCTATTTTTATATGCGCGATCGCTACCAGCTCAACTTATCGCGCCAGCAGACTCAGCTATTTACCGCGTGGAACAAGCAGTATCCGGTGACCTCGTGGGAATGCTTACGCGATAATCGCATTGCACAAGTACAGGGAAATCATAATCCTTACGTGCAGCAGGCTTGCATGCAGCAAAAGGGCTAACCTAAGATACCCACTTACTGAAGACTTTAAGGACAGCAGCCCGACATGCGCATACCTCGCATTTTTCACCCGCAACCTATTATCGACCACAGCGACATTGCGCTTAGCGAAGATGCGGCAAACCACACTGGCCGCGTATTGCGTATGCAGCCGGGGCAGACTATTCAGCTGTTCGATGGCAGCAACCAGACCTTTGAAGCCACGATCACCCACGTTGATAAGAAGAGCGTTCGCGTGAGCGTCGGAGCAGGCGTGCTGGCCGATAATGAATCTCCGCTGAATTTACATCTCGGGCAGGTGATTTCGCGCGGCGAAAAGATGGAGTTCACCATTCAGAAATCTATCGAGCTGGGCGTGAACACCATCACTCCGCTGTTTTCAGAGCGTTGTGGCGTTAAACTCGACGGCGAGCGGCTGGAGAAGAAGCTCCAGCAGTGGCAGAAAATTGCCATCGCGGCCTGCGAGCAGTGTGGCCGCAACCGTATTCCAGAAATTCGCGAAGCCATGCAGCTAGAAGCCTGGTGCGCCGAGCAGGACAATAGCCTGAAGCTCAATCTGCACCCGCGCGCCAGCCACAGCATCAATACGCTGCCGCTGCCGGTGGATAATGTCCGCCTGCTGATTGGCCCGGAGGGCGGTTTGTCCGCCGAAGAGATCGCCATGACCGGCGGCTACGGCTTCACAGATATCTTGCTCGGGCCGCGCGTGCTGCGCACGGAAACCACGGCGCTGACCGCAATCACCGCTTTGCAAGTTCGCTTCGGCGACTTAGGTTAAGCGAGGTCTATGCGCTTGAAGCATCAGGGGCATAGACAAATTCGCTAAGTTCGGGCTTCATCACTGTCCTATTACGCAAAATCGCAGCCAGATTAAATGGCAAGTCATACAGACCCAAACGTGTCGGAGAATACCCATGATCAAGCTTGGCATCGTAATGGACCCAATTTCGTCCATTAATATCAAAAAAGACACCAGCTTCGGCATGCTGCTGGAAGCACAAAGTCGCGGTTATGAACTGCACTATATGGAGATGAACTCTCTGTATCTGCGCGGCGGTGAAGGTCGTGCTCTGACCCGCAAGCTGAGCGTGAAACAGGACTACGACAATTGGTATGAGTTCGGCTCAGAGCAGGATATCGCGCTGCAAGATCTGGACGTGATCCTGATGCGTAAAGATCCGCCGTTTGATACCGAATTTATCTACGCCACTTACATCCTTGAGCGCGCTGAAGAGAAAGGCACGCTTATTGTGAACAAACCGCAGAGCCTGCGTGACTGCAACGAGAAGCTGTTTACCGCGTGGTTCCCAGAGCTGACGCCAGACACGCTGGTGACCCGCAATGCGGCACAACTCAAAGCTTTCCATAAAGAGCACACTGACGTGATCCTCAAGCCGCTGGACGGCATGGGCGGCGCGTCAATCTTCCGTCTGAAACCAGAAGACGCCAACGTCTCGGTTATCATTGAAACCCTGACCGAACACGGCAGCCGCTTCTGCATGGCGCAAAACTACCTGCCGGCCATCAAAGACGGTGACAAACGCGTCTTGGTGGTCGACGGCGAACCTGTGCCTTACTGCCTGGCGCGTATCCCGGCTCAGGGCGAAACCCGTGGGAATCTGGCCGCCGGTGGCCGTGGCGAAGCCCGTCCGTTAAGCGAAAGCGATTGGGCCATTGCTCGCAAAGTCGCGCCAATTCTCAAAGAGAAAGGTTTGATTTTCGTCGGTCTGGACATCATTGGTGACCGCCTGACGGAAATTAACGTGACCAGCCCGACCTGCGCCCGTGAAATTGAAGCCGCATTCCCGATTTCCGTTACCGGAATGCTGATGGACGCTATCGAAAAGCGTTTGGCAAATCGCTAATTTCAGCCATTCTGCTTTAATGTCATACCTAAGCCATGGCGTACTCCTACGCCATGGCGCTTATTTTAGAAGGTTAAATCTTACATACCATGAACTTACAACATCACTTCCTTATTGCCATGCCCGGACTAGATGAACCCACGTTCAAGCGTTCGGTCGTTTATGTTTGCGAACATAACGAAGACGGCGCAATGGGTCTGGTGATTAATAAACTGGTGGAAGATTTCACCGTCGAAAACGTCCTCGATAAATTAGAGATAACGCCTTCACCGCGCGATCCTGCAATCCGCTTAGATCGCCCGGTATTTTCTGGCGGCCCATTGGCTGACGATCGCGGGTTTATTCTGCACACGCCGCGCGCCGGATTTGGCTCCAGCATCCAGATTTCAGACACCACCATGATCACGACCTCCAAGGACGTCCTTGAGACTCTGGGCACGCCCGATCAGCCGAAAGATGTTTTAGTCGCGCTGGGCTACGCCGCCTGGGAGCAGGGCCAGCTGGAGAAAGAGCTGCTGGACAACGCGTGGCTGACCATTGAAGCCAACAGCGACATCCTGTTCCGCACGCCGATTGCCGAGCGCTGGCGCGAAGCGGCCAAGATGATTGGTATCAACGTCAGCCAGCTCGCCACCCACGCAGGTCACGCATAATGGCTAACCGCACGGTATTCGGCTTTGACTTCGGTACCAAAAGCATCGGTCTGGCTATCGGTCAAGAAGTCACCGGCACGGCTCGCCCGCTGACCTCCTTCAAAGCCCAAGATGGCACCCCCGACTGGCAAAAGATTGAGAAGCTGCTGAAAGAGTGGCTGCCCGATCTGGTGGTGGTTGGCCTGCCACTCAATATGGACGGCACCGAGCAGCCCCTGACCGCCCGCGCCCGCAAGTTTGCTAATCGCCTGCATGGCCGTTTTGGCGTTCAGGTTGAGCTACATGACGAACGCCTGAGCACCGTCGAAGCCCGTGCCGACCTGTTCGATCGCGGCGGATTCCGTGCGTTAGACAAAGGCAGCGTGGACGCCGCGTCCGCCGTCATCATTTTGGAAAGCTGGTTTGAGAAGCAGTGGAGTCAACCCGCGGCGGAGCAATAAGCCCGGTAGCGACGCGCTGCAAGCGACTCTGCTCGAAGGTTTGCATTCCGGCCTTACCGCCGGTTTGCAAAACATCCGCCAGTTGATGTGTCTTCCCTTCACGAATTAAATTGGCTACGGCTGGCGTCGAGGTCAGCACTTCAAACAGCGCCACTCTTTTCCCCTCATTTCCGGCTACCAACTTTTGCGCGATAATCCCGCGCAGGCTGCCTGCCAGCTGAGTTCTCACAAAGTTTTTCTCTTCCGCCGGGAAAACATCCACCAGCCGGTCGACGGCCTGAGTGGCATTGCGCGTATGCAAGGTTGCCAGCACCAAGTGGCCGGTTTCGGCGGCAGTCAGGGCCAGACGGATGCTTTCTGCGTCGCGTAATTCGCCAAGCAGCAGCACGTCCGGGTCCTCACGCAGCGCCCCGCGTATCGCCTCAATAAAGGATCGCGTATGTCGCCCCAACTCGCGCTGCTGAATCAGACAACGCTTGCTGTGGTGAATAAACTCAATCGGGTCTTCCAGCGTGATGACGTGCCGCGCCCGGCTGCGATTAAGGTAATCAATCATCGCCGCAAGGGTGGTGGATTTGCCACTGCCCGTAGCGCCGGTGACCAGAATCAACCCGTCCTCTTGGGTTGCCAGCTCGGCTAAGACCTGCGGCACGTGGAGCTGCTCCAGCTGCGGGCATTTCTCCGGCACGCGGCGCAGCGCGGCTGACAAGCCGTGCAGCTGTTTGAAGAAATTCACCCTGATGCGCTGGCCCGTGCCAAGAGTGATGGCGCAATCGGCCTGCCCTTCTCGCTGTAACGCCTCCAACTGCTGGGGTTCCAGCCAGATGTCACTCAGCCAGCGCATGTTTTCGGCACTGATTTTGGGCGTCCCCTGCAACGGCTGTAATTCTCCCTGCGTGCGTAACATCGGTTGATGTCCGGCGCAGAGGTGCAGATCTGACGCATTTTGCTTTACACTACGCTCCACAAATCCATTGATATCCACTTTAAAACCTCCTGAGTCACTATGAGCCTTAGTCAGCACAACGCTATTGGGAAGAACCTACAGGATGTCCGTGAGAAAATCGCAGCCGCTGCAAAGCGCTGCGAGCGGCCTCTGGAAGAAATTACGCTGCTTGCAGTCAGCAAAACTAAACCTGCGAGCGACGTCGAAAAAGCCATTGAAGCCGGGCAGTTGGCCTTCGGTGAAAACTACGTTCAGGAAGGCGTGGAGAAGATTGCGCACTTTGCCGGACATCAGCCTGCATTGACATGGCACTTTATCGGCCCGCTGCAATCCAATAAAAGCCGTCTGGTGGCTGAGAATTTCGACTGGTGCCACACCGTCGATCGTCTAAAAATTGCCCAGCGACTAAATGAACAGCGTCCGGCAGGCTTAGCGCCGCTTAACGTATTGATTCAAGTAAACATTAGCGATGAAGCCAGTAAGTCTGGCATTGCGCTAAGTGAAGTCGATGCCTTGGCTGAACAGATAAGCCAGATGCCCAATCTTGTTTTGCGCGGCTTGATGGCCATTCCGGCTGTAGAAACCGATTATCAGCGCCAGTTGGCGGTGTTCACCGAGATGCGCGAAGCCTTTGACGCCCTGCGCCAGCGCTACCCGCAGGCCGACACGCTGTCGATGGGGATGACCGATGACATGCCCGCCGCGATTGCCGCTGGCAGTACCATGGTGCGAATTGGTACCGCAATATTTGGTGCGCGTGACTACGCTTAGTCACATTCATCCCCATATCCTATAAAAATCCAGCATCAAGCTAGCAAGGAGCCTCATGCAACATCGCAAACTCTGTTTTATCGGCGCCGGTAACATGGCAGGTGCCATCATTTCTGGCCTGATCGAAAGCGGCTATCCGGCAAACTTAATCAGCGTGTGCGCCCCTTCGGGCAAAAACCGTGACCCACTGGCGGAAAAATATGGCGTAAAAAGCAGCGACGACAATATTGGCTGCGCCAAAGAAGCCGAGGTTGTTGTGCTGGCGGTTAAACCACAACTGATGGCAGATGTATGTAAAACACTGCAAAAGGACGTGGATTTTAGCGGGAAACTGGTACTGTCAATCGCCGCAGGCGTGAAGGTCGCGCGCTTCAAAGAGCTGCTTGGCGACAATCTGAAGATCGTGCGCATTATGCCAAATACCCCGTCGCTGGTCGGTCAGGGCATGAGCGGTTTGTATGCGCCAGAAGACGTGGGCCAGCAGGATCGCGACTACACCAGCGACCTGATGACCGCCGTCGGCAAAGTGTGCTGGGTTGATAGCGAAGAAGGTATTAACCACGTTATCGCCGCCGCGGGCAGTGCGCCGGCCTATTTCTTCCTGTTTATGGAAGCGATGCAAGCCGAAGCCGAGCGTTTAGGTTTTAGTACCGACACCGCCCGTATGCTGGTTGAGCAAGCGGCAAGGGGCGCGTCAGCACTAGTGGCCGCCAGCCCGGACACGCCGCTGTCCACCCTGCGCGAGAACGTCACCTCAAAAGGCGGCACGACCTTCGAAGCGCTAAAAGTCCTTACCGATCAGAAGTTGCCAGAAATTGTTTCGCAAGCCATGCAAGCTGCCATTAAACGCGCGCAGGAAATGGAAAAACTGTTCTAATTCATCATTCTGAACACATAAAAATATTGATGCCCTAGCTCCTGCGAGCCGTCTCGCACGATGCCGGGCAAACACAAGGGTAACGCATGTTAACGCTGACTTTCTTGGTTAAAACCCTGATTGACCTGTATGTCATGGTTTTACTATTACGCATCTGGATGCAGTGGGCGCGGACCGATTTTTACAATCCGTTCTCACAGTTCGTGGTGAAAATCACCCAGCCAATCATTGGGCCGCTGCGTCGCATTATTCCGCCGCTGGGGCCGATTGACAGCGCCTCGCTGCTGCTGGCTTTCTTGCTGATGACTATCAAATATCCACTGCTGCTGTTGATTCAGGGCGGAGGAATTTCACTTAGCCCTTATAACCTGCTGTTCGGCCTGATTGCGCTGGTGAAGTCGGCGGGCTATCTGGTGTTCTGGCTTATCATTATCCGCTCGCTGATGAGCTGGGTCAGCCAGGGCCGTGGGCCGATGGACTATGTATTGATGCAGCTGACCGAGCCGCTAATGTCGCCGATTCGCCGCTTTTTGCCCGCGATGGGCGGTATCGACTTCTCAGCGATGGTGGTGATCCTTATCCTCTATATGCTGAATTATCTTGGTATGGATCTGCTGGGTGAGCTGTGGTTCCTGCTCTAAACCCGGTCTGCTGGCAGGCCGACGCACTGGTTTTACGGCTAGTTATTCAGCCGAAAGCCAGCCGCGACGGCCTGATAGGTTTGCATGGCGACGAGTTCAAAGTCGCCATCACCGCCCCGCCCGTTGATGGTCAAGCGAATACGCATCTGGTGAAATACCTCGCCAAACAGTTTAAAGTCGCCAAAAGTCAGGTCAGTATTGAGAAAGGCGAATTGGGCCGTCACAAACAAGTCCGCATTGAAAATCCGCAACAGATACCGACCGAAGTCGCGACGTTGCTCGCAAAATAATCGTTAACTCTCAGGACAATAAAGCCGGACTGACGCCCGCAAAGGGTAAGTAAGCCGCTTTATCAGGATAAAATCTCATGCAAAAAGTAGTCTTAGCGACCGGCAACCCCGGCAAAGTGCGCGAACTCGCCCACCTGTTAGCTGACTTCGGCCTTGATGTTGTGGCTCAAACCGAGCTTGGCGTGGAGTCAGCCGAGGAAACCGGCCTGACCTTTATTGAGAACGCCATTTTGAAAGCGCGCCACGCCGCCGCCATCACCGGCCTGCCTGCCATCGCCGATGATTCCGGCTTAGCCGTGGATATCTTGGGCGGCGCACCGGGCATCTACTCGGCACGTTATGCCGGTTTAGAAGCCAGCGATCAGCAGAATCTCGATAAACTGCTGGTCACGCTGAAAGACGTGCCGCAGGGCCAGCGCAGCGCCCAGTTCCACTGCGTGCTGGTTTATATGCGCCACGCCGAAGACCCGACGCCCATCGTCTGCCACGGCAGCTGGGACGGCGAAATCCTGTTTGCGGAAGCGGGCAAAGGCGGCTTCGGCTATGACCCTATCTTCCAGGTTCCGGCGCTGGGTAAATCCGCCGCCGAACTGACCCGTGAAGAGAAAAGCGCGGTATCCCACCGCGGGCAGGCACTGAAATTACTGCTTGCCGCTATGAAAGAGAAAACCCAGAAGAATGCGTAAGTTACCGCCGCTAAGTCTTTACATCCATATCCCGTGGTGCGTGCAGAAATGTCCGTACTGCGATTTCAATTCACACGCGCTGAAAGGCGAAGTGCCGCACGACGATTATGTGGCGCACTTGCTGGCAGATCTGGATGCTGACCTGCATCTGACCGCGGGCCGCGAGGTGAAGACCATTTTTATCGGCGGCGGAACCCCAAGTTTGCTCAGCGCGCAAGCGATGCAAAACCTGCTCGACGGCGTGCGCGCGCGCCTGCCGTTGGCGGCTGATGCTGAGATCACCATGGAAGCCAACCCCGGCACGGTGGAAGCAGACCGCTTCAGCGGCTACCAGCGCGCCGGCGTCAATCGCATCTCAATTGGTGTGCAAAGCTTTAGTGCGCAAAAGCTGGAGCGTCTGGGGCGCATTCACGGCCCTGATGAGGCTAAACGCGCCGCGCATCTGGCAACCGGCCTCGGGCTGCGCAGCTTCAACCTCGACTTAATGCACGGTTTGCCCGATCAGACGCTGGAAGAGGCGCTGGACGATTTGCGACAGGCGATTGCTCTCAATCCGCCGCACCTCTCTTGGTATCAGCTCACCATCGAGCCTAATACCATGTTCGCTTCGCGCCCGCCAAAGCTCCCAGACGACGACGCGCTGTGGGATATCTTCGAGCAGGGCGACCAGCTGCTGACCGCCGCGGGCTACCAGCAGTATGAAACCTCGGCCTACGCCAAGCCAGGTTATCAGTGCCAGCACAACCTCAACTACTGGCGTTTTGGCGACTACCTCGGCATTGGCTGTGGCGCGCATGGCAAGCTCACTCAACCCGACGGGCAGATTTTGCGTACCGTGAAAACCAAGCATCCACGGGGTTATATGCAAGGGCGCTACATGGATAAACAGCATCAGGTGGAAACCGCCGAGCTGCCGTTTGAGTTCTTTATGAACCGTTTTCGCCTGCTGGAAGCCGCGCCGCGCGAGGAGTTTGCAATTTATACCGGTTTGGACGAATCCACCATTCGCCCGCAGTTGGATGAGGCTATCGCCAAGAATTATCTGCTCGAAACGGATTCACACTGGCAAATCACCGAGCACGGCAAGCTGTTCCTCAACTCCTTGCTGGAACTGTTTTTGGATGAATAGAAGTTAATTAAATGTAACTAAAAGCAATCTGCCACTAACAATCAAATAACATTCGGCTCCTGTCAGTACTCTGTGGTTAAGCAGTAGACAACTGCATCCGCAAGATAAAACGACAGGAGCTGTCATGAAAGTCTCTCTATTCAGCCGCTACACCTGCTTTACGCTGTGCCTGCTTATCACCCTCGTCAGCCTGTTTTACCTCTCACGCATTGAAGGCATGTGGATAGTCACCCTGATCTTCGCCGCGCTGAGCCTGCTTGGCTGCTGGGACGTGGTGCAGAAGCGCCACTCGATTTGCCGTAACTATCCGGTGATTGGCCGCATACGCTTTTTGATTGAATTTATTCGCCCCGAGCTGCGCCAGTATTTATTGGAAGAAGATAACGAAGAGATCCCGTTCTCACGTACCCAGCGCACGCTTGTCTATCGCCGCGCCAAAAACGAGATGGGCGAGAAGCCTTTTGGCACCTTGCTGGACGTCTATCAAACCGGCTATGAGTGCATCGGCCACTCAATGCAGCCCGTGCCGGTGTCGGACCCGGAAAGCTTCCGCGTCGAGATTGGCGGACCGGACTGCCAGCAGCCCTACTCCGCCTCAGTATTTAATATCTCCGCCATGAGCTTCGGCGCGCTCTCCGCTAACGCCATTCGCGCCCTGAACAAAGGCGCAGCAATGGGCAATTTCTACCACGATACCGGCGAAGGCAGCATCAGCCGCTACCACCGCGAACACGGCGGCGACCTAGTGTGGGAACTGGGCAGCGGCTATTTCGGCTGCCGCACGGAGAACGGCGAGTTTGACCCGGTGCAGTTTGCCCGTCAGGCAAAAAGCTCTCAGGTCAAAATGATCGAGATAAAACTGAGTCAGGGGGCTAAACCCGGCCACGGCGGGATCCTGCCGGGCAAGAAAGTGGATGCCGAAATCGCCGCAACGCGCGGCGTGCCGCAGGGCGTAGATTGCATCTCTCCGGCTTCTCACAGCGCGTTTAGCAATCCGCGCGAGATGATGCATTTCATCGCCAAGCTGCGCGAGCTCTCCGGCGGCAAACCTGTCGGCTTCAAGCTGTGCATCGGCCATCCGTGGGAGTTCGTGGCTATCGCCAAAGCCATGCTGGAAACCAAGATCCTGCCGGACTTTATCGTGGTTGATGGTAAAGAAGGCGGCACAGGCGCAGCACCGCTCGAGCTGTCGAACTACATGGGGATGCCGCTGCGCGAGGGGCTGCTGTTTGTACACAACACCCTGACCGGCTGTAACCTGCGCAATAAAATCAAGATTGGTGCCAGCGGCAAGATGATCAGCGCCTTTGATATCGCCAGCGTCATGGCGCTGGGCGCGGACTGGGTGAACTCGGCGCGCGGCTTTATGTTTGCCGTCGGCTGCATTCAATCGCAGAGTTGCCACACCAACCGCTGCCCGACCGGCGTCGCCACTCAAGATAGTCTGCGGCAGAAAGCCTTAGTCGTGCCGGACAAGGCCGAGCGGGTTTACCATTTCCACCAAAATACCGTCAAAGCATTGGCCGAGATGCTGGCCGCAGCGGGCGTCAGCCGCCCAGAGCAGCTTACGTCACACCATATGCTGCGCCGCATCACGTCAACGGAAATCAAGGTCTACGCGGATATCTACTACTATCTGGAACCCGGCGCACTGCTGAAAGATAAGATAGAAAGCGACTTCTATAGCCGCATGTGGCGGATGGCAACGCCATCAAGTTTTGATGCTCAGCTGATCGCGCTGGCGAGTTAAGAATGGCGCGATGAGCAGACTCGCGCCACTATTGCGCCACTTTCACACCCTAATCGCGCCACTTTTGTTGGCGAATATGGCGCGATTGTGGCGGGATTAGAGATTTATGATGGCGCAATTAATGGCGCGATTACTTCAAACTCGCCATTAACGTCTTGTGCTGGGTATCGAGTGAGGTTACGCGTTTACAGACGTCATCACCGAAGTTTTTGAAGTCCTGCTCCTGTTTGCTCCACTCATTCTGCACAGCCTGCTGTAAGCCGCCCAGATTGCCCATCACGGCTTGCAGTGGGTTGCCGCCGCTGGTTGCCTGCTTGACGCCCATTTCGTTCAGGCTGTCCTGCATGACGCCGCCCATGCTCTGCTCGAGAATACGACGCCCATCCTCTTTCACCTGATCCACGGCTTTATAGTGGTAAGTCAGGCCATCGCTGCGGTGCTCGATGATGCGGTTCATCTGCTGCTTAAGCTGAGTGTTGAGAGTGGTCAGGCGATTGCGCACGTTGCTGTCACTGCCCAGCTTCTCGACGATGACTTTATCCATCGCCACGCGGCCTTTTTCCAGATGCGCGGTGGCACCTTGGTCAATCCACGGCAGGTCGCGGCGCAGCGCGGCCTGATAATCAATCGCTTCTTGGCGCTGTTTGGCGCTCAGCGTCGGCTGTTTGCCATTTAGCGTGACATCACCGTTCGGGGTGATCAGCAAGTTGCCGCTGGCGCCCACCACCTGCACGGTTTGCGGCTTAATCACCACGTCATCTTGCGGATTAACGCTACACTGGTAGTCCGCCTGCGCACTCCATGCGGTCATCGCCAACAGCCCTGCGATGCTCATTTTCAATCCGGTCTTAAATTCCATGTTTTCTCCCTTCCAACAGCAAACAATTAAAAAATCGAACGGCCAATTCGTTGCGCCAGTTTCTCTAAGGCAGCGGTTCCGGCCAAAGAGTTCCCTGCGGCATCAAGTTCGGGTGACCAAACTGCAATGCACATCTCCCCTGGGACGATGGCGATGATACCGCCGCCGACGCCAGACTTGCCAGGCATCCCCACGCGATAGGCAAACTCCCCCGCGCCGTCGTACATGCCGCTCGTCACCATTAACGCATTGATTTGTCTGGCCTGTCGCGCGTCAATCAGCGGCTCGTCGCTGTCGAGCGGCTGGCCCTTATTCGCCAAATAAGCAAAGGTTCGTGCCAGTTCGACACAGCTCATGCGCAGCGCACAATAATGAAAATAGGTGTGAAGCACGGTAATGACGTCGTTTTCGAAATTACCGAAAGATTTCATTAAATAGGCAATGGCTGCGTTACGGTCGGAATTATCAAATTCCGAACGCGCCACGTGTCGATCGTAGTTGAGATCTGGCTGTCCGGCCAATTGACGGACCACTTCGAGCATGCGTTGCTTAGGAGCGGCGAGGCGAGTTTGCAGTAAATCGCACACCACCAGCGCGCCGGGATTGATAAAGGGATTGCGCGGCTTGCCCTGCTCCAGCTCAAGCTGAACTAAGGAGTTAAACGGCTGGCCCGACGGCTCTTTGCCGACGCGCTGCCAGATTTCACTCTCCTGATAGCGCGTCAGCGCCAGCGTCAGGCTTAATACTTTGGAAATCGACTGAATGGAAAAACGCTCGTTGGCGTCGCCAGCGCTGAACGTCTCCCCAGACGTGGTACAGACCGCAATACCGAGATTGTCAGGATTGACTTCAGCCAGCGCCGGAATGTAATCCGCCACTTTGCCGCGACCAATCAGCGGGCGGACTTGCTCAAGAATATCTTCCAGTAAACGGTTATCTAATTCGGTTACCAACGTCTCGACTCCAGATATGACAAAGGTGCCCCGAAGGCACCTTTAATAATTCCGTTATTCATTCTGCCAAAAACATTCGCGCTGCATCAAGGCAGCAGATGTCGCGCGAAGGATGACGACAGAATCAATCCCACCAGATATCGAACAGGTCGGAAACTTCTACATCTTCCATTTTATGGTCTTCCAACCATTTTTTAACCTGTGCGCGGTGCTCGTCGGTGCAGTGACCGATTTCCTGCAGGCAGATCAAACCTTCCCACTGCAGGTAGCCGCTGCCGTCAAACGCCAGCTTGTTTGGCTCGATAACGCCTTCGATGAACGCATCAAGCTGCTCATCGATAGTTTCAACCGGGGTGCCTTCCGCGAAACGCCATTTTACTGAGAAGCCCAGTTCCTGGAACTCGGCAATGTGTAACTTTTTACGTAAACGACGACTACGATTCGTGGCCATTATTGCTTCCTCTCAAACATCAGATCCCATACGCCGTGGCCTAAACGCTGGCCACGCATTTCGAACTTGGTTACTGGGCGCGATTCTGGACGCGGAACATAGTTGTTGTCTTGCGACAGGTTTTTCCAGTCTTCAAGGCTGGTCATCACCTCAAGCATATGTTCAGCGTACGGCTCCCAGTCGGTCGCCATGTGGAATACGCCCCCGACTTTTAATTTGCTACGCAGCAGCTCAACGAAGGCTGGTTGCACGATACGGCGCTTATTATGACGCGCTTTGTGCCATGGGTCAGGAAAGAATAGCTGCACCATGTCCAGTGAGCCATTCGGGATCATCTTTTCCAACACTTCAACCGCGTCGTGACACATCACGCGCAGGTTGCTGACCCCTTCTTCCTGAGCCGTCATCAAACATGCGCCCACGCCCGGTGAGTGGACTTCAATGCCGATAAAGTTCTGCTCAGGATTTTGCTGCGCCATGGTGACCAGGGAGGTACCCATGCCGAAACCGATTTCTAACACGGTTGGCGCGGCGCGGCCAAACAGCGCATCGATATCCAGAACTTCTGCCTGATATTCAACGCCCATTACCGGCCAGATATTGTCGAGCGCGTGTTGCTGGCCTTTAGTCAGGCGGCCCTGGCGGCGGACAAAACTGCGAATACGGCGCATGGCGCGACCGTTCTCATCGAACTCCGGTGAAATGACGTCGTTTTTCATAGGGCTTTCACTCTATTGGGCAGTGCTCTTTCAGCAGTGCGCGGTTGGGCAACAAATTCAGGAATGGCGCATTATCCAAACCTAGGGGTGATAAGCAAGCGTTGCGGCCAGAAACAGGTCGGAAACTTCCGGTTTACACCCACCAGACTCTGTGATGTGATCCCGCCCTGAATTTATCCTGCCGGACCCATCACTCATTTATGAAGCAAGCGCAGAACCAGTTCGCGCCAGCGGTACTCGAATGGTACCAGCGCTTTGGCCGCAAAACATTACCGTGGCAGCTCGAAAAAACGCCTTACAAAGTATGGCTCTCCGAGGTGATGTTGCAACAAACACAGGTTGCGACGGTGATCCCCTATTTTGAACGCTTTATGGCGCGTTTCCCGACCGTCAGCGATCTCGCCGCCGCGCCACAGGATGAAGTTCTGCATTTGTGGACCGGGCTGGGCTATTACGCCCGCGCCCGCAACTTGCATAAAGCCGCTCAGACCATCGCCAGCGAGCACGGTGGCGTGTTCCCCACCGATTTTGAGGCAGTTAACGCGCTGCCGGGAATCGGCCGTTCGACTGCCGGAGCCGTGCTGTCTCTCTCACTGGGCCAGCACCACCCGATTCTCGACGGCAACGTCAAACGCGTGCTGTCGCGCTGTTACGCCATCGAAGGCTGGCCGGGTGAGAAAAAGGTCGAAAACCGTTTATGGGCCATCGCCGAAGAGGTCACGCCAGCCAAGGGTGTTGAGCAATTTAACCAAGCGATGATGGATTTGGGGGCTATGGTTTGCACGCGTTCCAAACCAAAATGCGAGCTGTGCCCGCTAAATACCCAGTGTGAGTCATACGCACACAACAGCTGGGCGAAATATCCCGGCAAAAAACCGAAAAAGACCCTGCCAGAGAAAACGGCCTTTATGTTGATGATTCAACATAAAGACAATGTGTGGCTGGAGCAGCGCCCGCCGGTTGGCCTGTGGGGCGGTTTGTTCTGTTTCCCACAATTTGCCAGTGAAGAAGAGCTGGAAAGTGGCCTGCATAAATACGGTGTTACCCTTAATCAGTTGCAGCAGCAGGTGGCTTTTCGTCACACTTTCAGCCATTTCCATCTGGATATCGTTCCAATGTGGCTAAATCTGCGCTCAGTGCCGGGTTGCATGGATGAAGGTGCGGGTCTCTGGTATAACTTAGCGCAACCACAATCCGTTGGGCTCGCCGCGCCGGTAGAGCGTTTGTTAACGCAGTTGGCGAAAGAGTCGCCCAACAGCATGATCGATAAGGAATCAGCATGAGCAGAACGATTTTTTGTACCTTTCTAAAACGTGATGCGGAAGGTCAGGACTTCCAGCTTTATCCGGGCGAACTGGGTAAACGCATTTTCAATGAGATTTCTAAAGAAGCCTGGTCACAGTGGATGAGCAAACAAACCATGCTAATTAATGAGAAAAAACTCAGCATGATGAATCCCGATGACCGCAAATTGCTGGAACAGGAAATGGTGAATTTCCTGTTTGAAGGGCAGGACGTGCATATCGAAGGCTATACGCCGCCGTCAAAATAATTGCCGTCGATAACACTCCATTTAGAAACCCCGTCAGGCCGTTATTTCGCGAAATTAACCGCCTGACATCTTTCATCACGATACGGCTTTGAAGATGAAGAAAATTTTAGCGCTGTTGGTCATCGCCCCGCTCCTGATCTCCTGCTCGAGCAAAAAAGACCAGTTCAATGAAGCTTACGTCAAGGATACCAATGGCTTCGATATTTTGATGGGCCAATTTGCTCACAATATCGAGAATATCTGGGGGCTGAATGAAGTCCTTATCGCCGGTCCTAAAGACTACGTAAAATACAGCGATCAATATTACACCCGTAGCCACATCAACTTTGATGCGGGTACCATCACTATTGAAACCATTGCCGGAACTAACCCGACCGCTAACCTTCGTCAGGCGATTATCAGCACCTTGCTGGTAGGCGATGATCCGGGCAATGTAGACCTCTATTCCGACGCCAACGATATTCAGATCAGTAAAGAGCCGATGCTTTACGGTCAGGTTTTGGACAACACCGGGCAGCCAATCCGCTGGCAGGGTCGGGCGTCTAATTTTGCCGATTATCTGGTACAGAACAAGCTGCAGCGCCGCCAGTCGGGGCTACACATCATCTATTCCGTTACTATTCAGATGGTGCCAAACCACCTGAACAAACGTGCACATAAATACCTGCCAATGGTGCGAGAAGCCTCCGCCAAGTACGGCGTAGACCAGTCGCTGATCCTCGCCATTATGCAAACTGAATCCGCATTCAACCCATATGCCGTGAGTCATGCTGATGCACTGGGCTTAATGCAGGTTGTTCAGCACACTGCGGGCGTTGACGTGTTCAAATCAGAGGGCAAATGGGGCAAGCCAAGTCGCAGCTATCTGTTTGATCCACAAAACAACATCAACACCGGTACTGCCTATCTGGCGATGCTGCAAAACGTCTACTTGGGTAATATCACCAACCCAACCTCCAAACGTTATGCTGTGATCACCGCCTACAACGGCGGCGCGGGCAGCGTGTTGCGCGTCTTCTCCAGCGATAAAAACCGTGCGTTTAGCATCATCAACAGCATGGAGCCGGGTGACGTTTACACCACGCTGACCACCAAACACCCATCAGGCGAGTCACGCCGCTATCTGTATAAGGTTAATACCACGCAGAAGAGCTATCGCCGGGTGGATTAGCCTGGTGCTAGTTGGCATGAAAGAAAACGGAGGCCTTTGGCCTCCGTTTTTTGTGCTTAGTGGGTATCAGATTTGTATTGGTAATTCTCAAAATGACCATACTGATAAAATTGCGCCACCCGTGGCTCGACCGAGTTGAGCACCACGCCGGTGATGGTGTGTCCCTGCTGCTCAAAACGCTGCATAGCCAGTTCAACTTCCTTAGCGGATGTCATTTCAAAGCGAGCCACCATTAAGCTGGTGCCGGCATATTTACTGATAATCGCAGCATCGCTGACGGCGAGGATCGGCGGAGTATCAAATAAGACCACATCATAGTTTTTAGTCGCCCAATCGCAGAATTCGCCAAAGCGCGGCGTCAACAGTAGCTCAGACGGATTCGAGGGTGCGATGCCACGAGGAACCAAGTCAAGCTGCGGAAGACAGGTTTTGTAGAGACACTCCGCAATCTTTTTCTGTCCTGAGAGTAGCTCCGCCAACCCCCGATGCTCTTTCAACTTAAAGGGAAGGTGTAAGCAACCTTTGCGCATGTCGCAATCAACCAATAAGACACGTAAGTTCGACTGGGCAAGCACCACGGCCAAATTGCTAATCACGAAGCTTTTACCCACTCCACTGGTAGGCCCAACCACCATCAGAATCTTATTATTGGCCTCTTTGAGTAGAAAGTAGAGACCGGTGCGCAAACTTCTGATCGCTTCTACTACCAAGTCATCGGGATTTTCTATAGCCAATAAACTATGTTTTCGCGGTAGATTTTTTTTCGCCTTAAATAATCTCGTGATGCTTTGGTGCTTGGAATGAGGCAGGCTGCTATACACTTTTAAACCCAGCAACTCGAGTTCATGTGAGGAACTGATGCCGCGTTTCAAGGCGTTTCTCAACAGTACGACACCTAATGCCAGAAATGCGCTGCACATCAGCGCAAGCACTAGCAACATCGGTTTATTCGGCCCCACGGGGTTAGGTAATGTCTGAGCAGAGTCGATGATATGGACATTCCCTACGGTGCTGACCTTCTTAATCTCCATTTCTCGTTGTTTGCTAGTTAACAAAGAATGCATTTCTTGCGCCGTTTGCACATCGCGCGTTAATCGCAAGATGTCCTGCTGCGTTTTCGGCATACCGTTAATTTTTGACTCCAGCGCGGCTTTACTCGCCGATAACGTCTTTCTCTTTTCAGCCAGTGCGCGATACACCGGGTGCGCTTTGGTGTAGCGTTTTGAGAGTTCGGCCTCTTCGAAAGTCAGACCGTTCAATTGCGTGGTTATCGCGACTTCTGCCTCCAAGATGCCACGAGCCTCCATGGGTAAATCAATAGATTCGTTTAGCTGCCTGTAATGCCTGAGGCTGGCTTCACTTTTTTCCAACTGCGACTCTATTTTGGGAAGCTGCTGCTGCAAAAACGCTAGACTTTTACTGGCAGATTCTGACTTACGATCGATATTTTGTTTCAAATAGGCGACACTCAGCTCATCGACGATTTGACGGATTAATACTTTATCCGTCCCCGACAAGCTCAGGCGCAAAACGCCACTGTCCTTGGATGTTTCGGCAACGGTCAGGTTTTTATTGATCGCCTCCATTGCCGCAAATTGACTGATTTTATTTAAGATGAAGATAGAGCCGACTGGCGCATCAACGGCCTGAACCAGAATGCGCAGATCCGGCAAGGTTAATTCTTTGCCAACCTCCCCTTCGGCAGAGACCCCTTCTCCTTGCAAATGAAACCGGCCAGAGTCCATTAGCGTCAGCGTAAAAGGTTTGCCCTGCATCTTCTCGGGTGGGGTAAACAGTGGCACCTTGAGGCGCGTGGTGGGCTGGGGAAATAACCCGCCGATGAGTGGCCATTTCTTCTCTCGCACCACATTATCCAGCGCAAGCACTGATACCGTATTGCCTAATATCGAACGAGACTTTATTAAGGTAATTTCTGTGGTTGCAAGCGACGCATGGCCATTGGCAAAATCAAATATCCCATTAAGTAAGCTACTGCCGGTGCTTTTATCGAGTTGAATCAAAGCATCAGCCTTATAGACGGTAGGCATGCTCCATACACAGAGAAAACCCAATAGAAAACCTGTTAGCGTAATGCCTATCAGCATCTTCTTAGCGTCAATTAATACCCCTAGCAAATAGCGCAAATCAATGTCGTTTTCTTGGTGCACATCCTGATGCGGTTCGCCTTTAGCAAGCATATTTATTCCTTTGGCATTCATTTTTCGGCCATTGTTAAAGCATTACGCCACTGTTGAGCACAGCGCCGCAGCTGCAATACAACATCGTCATATAAGCTTTGCGCTCGACGGAAAGGGTCACATATATCCATTTGATCACTCCAGTGACCAAACAGTAACGTTTTCCCCTGAGCTGCTGGTGCAATATGAGCAAGCTGAGAGATATGTTGTTTTTCCATTACCAGTATTAAGTCGCAATCCCGACACAACTCCTGTGTCAGCTGGCGAGCAGAATGACTCTTTAAAGTGATACCGTGCCGAATTGCGCTTTCAGCCATGATAGGGTCAATATCATAACCGACTAGTGCACTCAGCCCCGCAGAGCGAATCGAATGGTCAGGGAGGAAATCTTGTAATAACTGCTCCCCAATCGGCGAGCGACAAATATTACCAACGCAGACCACCAGAATAGTTTTTAAATTTAATTTTTCCAAGTTCCCACCCAGCGGATCGATTCTGTCATGCTATGGATACCGGTTATGGTTGGGACTAATTGACTAATAACTCTATTCCAACGGCTAATTGGTGCAGTGGTGACATACACAATATCATAGGGCTGGAGTACGAATTCCGTTCCTAAAATAAGTGAAGTGGCGTCTCGCGCATCCAATTGATAAATAGAGGCAATCTTTTCACCTTGTCCGCGATGGGAGCGAATAACAAAAATCCCCTTGGCATCGCTGGTCATTTGGTCAATGCCCTCAGCGTTTCCTAACGCCTCGGTCAATGTCATTCCGCTGCGGTCCATTTTTAATGTAGTTTGCTTTTTCACCTCCCCCATCACAAACACTTTTAAATTATCGTTACGCGGGATATATAAAATATCCCCATTCAATAATAAATAGTTTTGGCTTAAATTCCCTTTGTTAAACAACTCATATAATGAAATGACCTGCTCTTTCCCTTGGCGAGTTAATACAACATTATTCCAGTCAGCATGTTCACTTATTCCGCCAGCCTGATTAATGGCATCGACCACCGTGAGGGGCACGTTGGTAATAGGTTGCTGTCCGCTGCGATTGACCTCACCCGTGACATGCACTTTTTGTGACCGGAAAATGGCAACGCTCACATCGACTTGCGGCGACGTAATAAATTGGGCGAGTTTGCGAGTGACTAGATTGCGAACCTGAGAAACCGTTTTTCCCTGCACATGCACATTACCGATGTAAGGGTAAAAAATCGTCCCGTCGGAATGCACCCAATTCCCCGTATCGCCAGCACTACGATATTGTCCTGCCGGCGTGGTCAATTCAGGATGATCCCAAACGGTCACCATCAGGACATCCCCCACACCAATCTCATACTCGTAATTCTTTACCTCATCATCCAATTGATTATTGGATTTAGCTGACACGGGCGAGCGCCGTAATGTATCCACCAGCTTGGGCGTAATGGGATAGACATCCACTAACTTATTTATGTCCTCAATAGGTCCGGCGGATTTAATAACATTTTTATCTGAGGTGGAGAGTTTAGAGCCGGGAGTGATCTGACAACCACTGACTGACATTGCTGCAATTAAGGCGGTAATTAATTGTATATTTTTAATTTTTTCCATTTCATGTCCATTGATATCGAAAAGTAAAAAAATAGTTATGTAATTTGATTAACTCATTATTATGGATTGATAAAAGTCGGGCATCCTTCGACTTATTCATTAGAATATCTAATGCAATAGATTGTTAATTTGAAAAGTAATTTAAATAAAAGGAACGACACATAAAACTCAACAACCCTGCATTCGTCCTGAACTGGCACTTAGTTTTCGCAAACTATAGCAATGATAAATTAAATGCAACATGATGGGAACGGGGTAAGAAATAAAACCATCAACTAAAATAAAATGAAATAATAAACAGCAGTAAACAATAGAAATAACAGCAATTAAACAATCAACTAATAACTAGCACTTATAGATATCAATAAAAAAGCGCGGCTATTATCCTAGCCGCGCTCACGCTGTGTATCTAAAAAGAGTGTTTATTTGGCAATCACATACCCCATGATGCGCTTCCACCCCACCGGTTTCTTCTCGATATAAACGCCCTGTAACTCAGGCGAGAAGCCCGGCAGCTGGTTGATTCCTTCCTCTAGCGCCATAAAGTAACGCTGCACCGCCCCGCCCCAAATTTCGCCGGGAACGACGCACAGCACGCCCGGTGGATACGGCAACGCACCTTCGGCAGCAATGCGCCCTTCTGCTTGGCCAATTGGCACCAGCTCGACGTTATCGCGAATAAATTCGCTGTGCGCGTCCTGGGCGTTCATTACCACTTTCGGGAAACTGGCCTCACGGAACATCTCCTTTTGCAGTTCTTTCACATCAAAACTGACATAAAGGTTGTGCATTTCCTGACACAGCTGGCGAATGGTGTAGTCGCGATAGCGCTCTTCGTTTTTGCGATACACCGTCGGCAGCACTTCGCTCAGCAAGGCATCCTCTTCAATATAACGCTCAAAGCGCGCGATCTCATCCACCAGCAGCTGCATCTTGGCCGGGGTTTCCGCCGGAGTCAGCAGGAACAGAATCGAGTTGAGGTCGCACTTCTCCGGCACAATGCCGTTCTCGCGCAGATAGTTAGCCAAAATAGTGGCCGGAATGCCGAACTCGGTGTATTTGCCGCTGGCAGCGTCAATGCCCGGTGTGGTCAACAGCAGTTTGCAAGGATCGACGAAATACTGCTTTTCGGCGTAACCTTCAAACGCATGCCAGTTTTCTCCTGGCACGAAGTCAAAGAAGCGCACATCATTGGCCATTTTCTCGGTTTCATGATGCTGCCAAGGCTTGCCGTCAATCACCGGCGGCACGAACGGCAGGATCATTGAACACTGGTCGAGCAGCATTTTGCGCGTCTCAATCCCCAGCTTCACACACTCCATCCACATATGCTTGCCACTGCCGCCGGCGTGAATACGCGCGTTGACGTCCAGCGCGGCAAACAGCGGATAGAACGGGCTGGTCGAGGCGTGCATCATAAACGCATTGTTCAGCTTTTTATGGCTGCAATGACGCTTCTGCCCCTTGATATGGTTATCTTTTTTGTGGATTTGCGAGGTCTGGGAGAATCCGGCCTGTTGCTTGTGTACCGACTGGGTCACGATGATGCCCGGATCATTTTCATTCAAATCCAGCAGCAGCGGCGAGCACTGCTCCATCATCGGAATGAACTGCTCGTAGCCGACCCACGCCGAGTCAAACAGGATGTAATCACACAGATGGCCAATCTTATCCACCACCTGGCGGGCGTTGTAAATCGTGCCGTCATAGGTGCCAAGCTGAATGATCGCCAAACGGAACGGGCGCTTCTCATTGGCACGCTGCGGAGCGACGGCCTGAATCTGTTTACGCAGATAGGACTCGTCGAAACAGGCTGCGTCGATGCCGCCAATAAAGCCAAACGGGTTACGCGCGGTCTCCAAATAAACCGGCGTTGCCCCGGCCTGTAGCAGCGCGCCGTGGTGGTTGGACTTATGGTTGTTGCGGTCGAAAAGCACCAAATCATCGCGGGTCAGCAGCGCGTTGGTGACCACTTTATTGGCCGCCGAGGTGCCATTGAGCACAAAATAGGTTTTATCCGCGCTGAATACCTTGGCGGCATATTTCTGGGCATCTTTGGCTGAACCCTCGTGGATCAGCAGGTCGCCCAGCTTCACATCAGCGTTGCACATGTCGGAACGGAAAATATTCGCGCCAAAAAAGTCATAAAACTGGCGGCCCGCCGGATGGCGACGGAAAAACTCACCGCCCTGATGCCCTGGGCAGGCAAAGGTGGCGTTTTCCATCTCAACGTACTTCTTTAAGGTGTCAAAGAACGGCGGGAAAAGCGCCTCTTCATAAGTCTGCGCGGCGGCTTCAATCTGCGCCGCATAGAACGCCTGATTGGCATCCGACAGCGTCACCACGCCTTTGAGCATCAACAAATAATCAGGAGAAACCTGCTCTGCCCCCTGCACTGCAACAAATGCCGGGATACCAAAACCCAGCGAATTTATCTCCGACAGCTTGCCGCTGTTCAAATCACTCACGGAGATAATAATGGCCGCCACGTCGGCGTAGTCAGCACGGCGCAGATCCACCACCGCGCGGTGCGACTCTATGTAAGGGGCCACGGAGGCACTTGCTGCAAGTTTTAAAAGTTTCATAGGACTCTCAAACGGTTAAGTAAGAGGGTGTGCCAATCGGCACGGCAATGGGCGGGTTCTTAAAGCGAAACGCAAAGATCCAGCCCGGCAAAGTGACGTGTACGTGAGCGTGATGTCGAGCGAGTGCGATGCCAACAGGCAAAGGGATTACGGTTCGAAGGTCAGGCTCAGCCACGTCTGGTAGACATCAGTAAAACCAGAGAACGCTCTGTTTTTAATCATGCCTAACAGCCAGCAAGGTAGCCTTACCGCATGGAAGGAACTTCTGAAGTAGAAAAACGGCGAACGCGACGTTCACCACGCACGGAGGAGTTCATCAGCGATGGGTGACGCTTGCAGGAAGCGCGATGTGATAAACCGGTCATGCCGCAACCCTCATGAGCTGTCGCGAAAAAGGAAAGTTCTTAGCGTAGAAATCGCCGCAATAATGTCACTATTCCCCCCCTGTTTCAAGCTGGATAAGTCGCCAAATTCCTCTCAAAATGCAACATTTTTAAGCTATTCATTTGACTGAATTTCCTAGGGTGCTAACCCAGAGTTTTCACACCCTTCGCGGCGAACCAAGCCGTATTGGATTAAAAAACACCATTCGGATGATTCGATTAACGCTTACGCAAAAAAGCCGTTGACGACGTAGGCCCAATACGGTTTAATGCGCCCCGTTGCCCGGATAGCTCAGTCGGTAGAGCAGGGGATTGAAAATCCCCGTGTCCTTGGTTCGATTCCGAGTCCGGGCACCATCTTTAAAGAAACCAGCCTATGGCTGGTTTTTTGCTTTCTGGCGTTTGGACTCTCCATCGAACTGCGTTCGATTATTCGTCTCATCCTGAGACTCACCCCTTCGGGGCCAGCGCAAGCGCTGTTCATCGGCGCTGACGCACCACGTTCACTCGCCAAATCCCAAAGCACACTAGCACCAGCGCGATGGCGTAGCGCCATTCGAAGATACTTTCTTGCAGAAAAATCGACGAGAGAACGGCGCCGGAGACGGGGATTAAGAAGTTAAACGGGGCAATCATCCCGACGCGGTTATGCTTGAGTAACAGGCTCCACAGCGCGAAGGCGATGGAGGATAACAGCGCCAAATAGCCGAGGATCGCAGCTGATTCCCAACCGTGAAACTCTAGCGTGCCGCCGCAGGCATAGCCGCCCAGCGTCAACACCACGCCGCCAATGCCCAGCTGCCAGCCGGTCATCACCGTCGGATCGGTGGTTTGCGAGATGCGTTTGCCGTAGAGCGAGGCGGCAGAGAGGATAAATGCCGCTAATACCACGAAGCCGTCGCCCATCCAGCTAAAACTAAAATCCATCAGTTGGCTGTTGAAGTTCACCACCATCACGCCGGCAAAGCCCAGTACGCAGCCCACCACCTTGTTGATGCTGAGTTTGTCATTCTGATAAATAAAGTGCGCCAGCAGCACGCTGAAGAAGGTGCCGGTGGCATTCATAATCGAGCCTTTAACACCCGTGGTGTAGGCCAGCCCAATATAGAAGAAGATGTATTGCAGCGCGGTTTGCGTCACGCCCAGTATGGCAAGCTGTGAATACTGATGGCGAGATAAACGCGCAATAGGTTTGCCCTGTAAAAAAGCAAATGCCAGCAGCAGCAGGCCCGCAATGATGAAACGGTAACCCGCAAAGACAATTTTGCCCGGCAAATCGTCCGTCGCTATCTGGAAAATTTCATAACCGTTTTTAATCGCCGGGTAAGCACTGCCCCACAGCAAACAACAAAACGCAGCCCCCATCCAGACAAATTTCTTATTGGTAAATAGAGAAACGTTACTGTTCACATCCTTTCCTTTAGCCAGTTTCAGCGGCGCGTCCATCACGCAGGTGAGATTCATTATTCCCGATAACACACTGACTTACCGTAATAAGCCTCAAAACTTTGTCTCAAGCTGGAAATAATAGTCGAGTCGCAAAAAAGGAGTGGCGAGAAGGTAAGGCGTGAACCCAGCCGAAGAGGATAATTTCCCCTTCGGCCAGAACGGGGAATCGGTGACGTCTGAAACGTTATTGCGCGTGATTGAGGACGGCGATGACCTGTGGATTAAAGTAATTCACCTGTAACATATATTGTTTGCCGAGAATATTGCCCTTGCCCAGCCAGTTAATTCCGCCGTACGTTCAATAAAATTGGCGCGTGCAGCTCAGTTAGGCATTGAATATCCACGAATAACCAAGGCTCAGCGATTACTGAATGCCAAGGATGAGATTTAAGGTAACTATGAATATTCTTTTCATCTGTAGCCAGAATCAATGGCGCAGCCCGACAGCTGAACAGGTTTGGCGTAATTACCCTGGTCTATCGGTGAAGTCCGCCGGAACCAGCCGTAACGCCAAAAAAAGCGTAACGGCAGACATGCTGAAGTGGGCTGACGTGGTTTTTACCATGGAGCAGAAACATAAGAGTCGTCTTGTCGCTGATTTTCCTCGTTTTCTTGAGCACAAGTCGGTCCATGTATTAGATATTCCCGACGATTATCAGTACATGGATCCCGAGTTGGTCAGTATCGTGAAAGAAACTGTCAGTCATCGTCTCGGCCTTGAGTAATACTAAGCCGCCAGCCCATTTTTTAGGCTAGCTGGCGGCTTTTCATTTTGCTCGGCTAGATAGCTCTTACCACCAGCATTTGCATTTCGACACAATTAAACGCCCCGTCCTGAGGTGCTTTTCTCGCTATTATCCTGTCTACAGATGAAGCACGGCTTCACGAATGACTATTGCCACGGTTAATGGTTTTAAACGGGATACACTATGCGTCTTTCTAAATGGGTTTTGTTATCGGCTTCTGCTTTGTCTTTCACGCTGTTGTCCGCTCAGGCCGCCAACGCCGCGTCAAACTCACATGAGATCCAATCGTTCTTCAGCGACTCAATTCAATACTCGATCGGCAGCAAAGTGCCGGCGCTTTATCGCACCAAGCCTTATGAAATTGTTGAATGGCAAAAGCGCAATCTGCCAGCGCCGACGCCAGACACTCACTGGACCTACATCGGCGGCAACTACGCGCTTATCACCAATTCCGACGGCACCATCACTAAAGCGGAATCGGGCGATATTTTCTTCCAGTAATCCCTGATATCAATACTAAAAGGCCGCCTGAGTGAGCATCACTCGGCGGCCTTTTTTGTTTTAATTCTGCTATTCATCTTGGATTTATTTGCTGGAAAGGATCAGTTTTAAGCCTAACAGCATTAAAACGGTCCCCGCCACGCGGTCAATCACCGTCTTGAATCTAATATAGGCTTTTTGCGATTTCTCAACCGACAGCACATAAGCCACGAAGGAGTACCAGCCTGCGTCGATAATAAAAGAGACTAAAGGCAGGACAACATAATAGTAAGCCGGAATGTGCGCGGGCAGCAGCGCGGTGAAGATACTGGCAAAGACTACCGCCGTTTTAGGGTTACTTAACTGAGTAAATAATCCGTCGCGGAAGGTCTTCAAATAGCGTGGCTTAGACTGCCCCACGATAGCCGTTTCCACCACCATAGGATCTTTAGAATGTTTAAGGATTTTATAGGCCAGATAGAGCAAATACAGCCCGCCAAACACCTTCAATCCCCAGTATGCCAGCGGCACGGCGAGTAAAAATGCCTGCAACCCTAAGAGCGCGATGATGGCGAAAATCGCCGCGCCGGTCCCCGTCCCCAGCGCTGTCGCCAGCCCGTGTTTACGAGATTTCGCAATCGCGTTTTGCGCGACATAAACAAAGCTTGGCCCCGGGCTCATCGCCCCGATACTGATTGTCCCTGCAATGGCCGCCACCGTCAGATAACTGTTCATTATTATTATTCACCCTAATTTTCCGATTAATACGTCACGTGTTTGTGCTACGTAAACAGGTACTCGTTGATAACATTACCCTGACAATAAAGGATAGGAAATAAGCAATTGTTTAGGATTATGAAGATATTGTAATTCGCCGATTCGCGCCCGTTAATTGGCTGATAAGCAGGATATGTTCCGGCCGCGAATGTAATAAGTGCGAATCGAACGTCATGCCCTTCAGCGCCTCTACAGGCTTGTGCTCTCAGCCCATTTCACTAAATTTCTGCTAAATCCTTTCAGCTCTAAATCTGCAACTTTGCCCGTTGATCCTTCAGCGATCTGTGTTCATTATTCAAACTTGTATGCAAGTACCTCACATACAAGATGTGGATCAATTAAGAATCCTAAAAATAAGGGTAATGAACATGCAACTTGCTGATTCTTCCATGGAAAAACAGGTTATTAGAAAACTCTCCTGGCGGCTCCTGCCGATACTGGTCGCCGGATACCTCATCGCCATTATCGACCGCGCCAACATTGGTATCGCGGCCCTGACCATGAATGCCGACATCGGGCTGACGGCAGCGACCTTCGGGCTGGCGGCCGGGATGTTCTTTATCCCCTACATCCTGCTTGAGCTGCCTTCGAATCTGGCGTTGGAGAAGGTCGGCGCGCGCTGGTGGATAGCCCGCATTATGTTCACGTGGGGGATCATCTCTGGCGCGCATATGTTCGTCTGGAATGACAACAGCCTGTACGTGATGCGCGCCCTGCTGGGTGCGGCAGAAGCCGGGTTCTTCCCGGGCATCGTCTTCTACCTGACACTCTGGTTCCCGGCGGCGTGGCGCGGGCGCATCGTCTCCTCCTTTATGGCCAGTATTCCGGTGGCGCTGATCATCGGCACGCCTATTTCCAGCATGCTGCTGGAAATGCACGGCCTGCTGGGGCTGAAAGGCTGGCAGTGGATGTTCCTGCTGGAAGCCTTACCGGCCATTGTGCTGGCCTTTGTGGTGCTATTCACCCTGCCCAATCGCCCGGAAGACGCCAAATTTTTAGCCGCAGATGAGAAGCAGTGGCTGCTGACGACGCTGGCGGCGGAGCGCAACCTGCTGCCGCCGCGTAAGCACGGTAACTTATTGAAAATGCTGTTTAGTCCGCGCGTTTTGCTGTTCTGTCTGGCCTATTACGGGCTGACCAACCTGAACGGCGCGATCAGCACCTTCCTGCCAAGTATTGTGAGCGAAACCGGCCTGAGCCATATCCAGACGGGCTTCGTCACCATCATCCCTTATGTGTTTGGGCTGGCGGGCATTCTGCTGCTCGGCAAGCTTTCTGACCGCCCCGGCTCAAGGCTGTTAGCCAACTATTTGGCGCTGTTTATTTCCATGTTTGGCCTGCTGGGCGCGGGTTACTTCAGCGAACCGCTGGTGCGCATGACCTTCCTGTGCGGCGCGGCGTTCGGCTTCTTCGGCGCGATGCCGGTGTTCTGGTCACTGCCTTCGCAGTTCCTTTCCGCCTCGGTCGCGGCGGGCGGTATCGCGATGATTAACTCGCTCGGCAACCTTTCCAGCGTGATCAACCCGTGGATCATCGGCACCATTCGCGACAAAACCGGCAATTACAACGCAGGGTTCTTCTGGCTGGCGGCCATGGCGCTGCTCTCCGTGCTGACCCTCACCCTGATTGTCCGCCTGTGGAAAACCCCTTCCCAGCGCGATGAAAGTCCTAACGCTGAAAAATTGAAAAGTCCAAAAGGAGTCTGTTGATGAAGATTATTGATGTGCGTTTGCGCCAGCTAGAAGGCGTCTTACCCACAGAAGGCCCAATCTGGGAGGAGCGGCTGGCTCGCCCGTTGGATATCTATGCCGACTACCGCGTGCGCGATGACCACGAGGGCGGCGAGCAGCTTAAAGACGGCTTTGCCATTAGCACCGTATATCTGGAGATCGCCACTGATGAAGGCGTCGACGGGCTGGCCGGGCCGATTCCGCGCTCTATTGCTTCGATCATCGCCAGCCACCTGCGCCGCCTGCTGATTGGCCAGGATCCGCGCGACAGCGAGCGCCTGTGGGATCAGATGCATCGCGCGCTGGTGCACGGCCGTCAGGGTGAAGCGATGATGGCTATCAGCACCGTGGACTGCGCCCTGTGGGACCTGCGCGCCAAGTGGATGCAGCAGCCGGTGTATCGCCTGCTCGGCGGATCGGCGCGAGAAAGCATTCCGGTTTACGCCTCGATGCTTGGCTTCTCGGTGCAAGATCTCGGGCTAGTGCGCGAACGCGCGCAATACTACAAATCGCTGGGCTATTGCGGGCAGAAATGGTTCTTCCGCCACGGCAGCATGAGCGGTCGCGAAGGGCTGAAGCAGAACATTGAGCTAGTCAAAACGCTGCGCGACGCGGTGGGGGAAGACTATGATCTGATGTTCGACTGCTGGCAGTCGATGGATGTCACTTACGTGATGGAGCTGGCGCAGGCTATCGAGCAGTACCGCCCGCGCTGGCTGGAAGAGTGCGTGATGGCCGACCGCCTCGACAGCATGCGCCGCCTGAAAGACAAGCTGAGTATCCCGATGGCCGGCGCCGAGCACGAGTACACCCGCTGGGGCTTCAAACGCTTTTTCGACGCTCAGGTGTTGGATATTATCCAGCCCGATATCTACTGGTGCGGCGGGCTGTCCGAGACGCTGAAGATCGCCGCGGCGGCCACTATGCATGATCTACAGGTGGTGCCGCACGGCCATTCGACCATCGCCACGGCGCATTTCACCGTCACCCAATCGCCAATCCACACGCCGTTCCAGGAGTATTTGGTGAAGTGGAATGACATCCACCAGCACTTCCTGCAATCCCCATTAGTGCCGGAAAACGGCGTGATTCGCGTGCCGGAAACGCCGGGGATGGGCATGGCGCTGAACCGTGAAAATATCCATAAAGAGACGCTGATTTTCCCCGCTTAATCGGACATGTGGGCGGTAGCTGGTGCTAGCGCCCACATTGGCCGGGGTAAACTTGCATATAAGAAGCAAGCATGTAAGTATTTCTTCCTCTTCGGATTCTTGTTGTTAAGGCACACCACGTCATGAGTACAGGGAAAAGCGCCGCCAGTTGGACCATGAAAAAAATCGTTCGCCCGCAGTCGCTAGCACTCAGGATGGCGGACCAAATCCGCGAGCTGATCGTCAATGGTGAAATTGAATTAGGCACGCTGATTTCCGAAAACGACATTGCCAGTAAGCTGCAAGTGAGCCGCACCCCGGTGCGCGAAGCCCTGCAAAAGCTGGAAACCGAGCGTTTGGTGCAAATCATTCCCCAGCGCGGCACCTACGTTTTCCAGTTCAATGAACAAGAGATGCAGCAAACCTGCAAAATGCGCGAGATTTTAGAGTCCGGTGCTTTAGGCATTGCGCTGGCGCGCGACCGCGAAGGCTTAATTGCCGCGCTGGAAAAGCAGCTTAAGCTCGGCAACAAAGCGCTAAATGGCGATCCAGACAGCTTCCGTGCCGCCGACGCCGGCTTCCACATGGCCCTGATTGAGTTCAGCCAGAATCAGGAACTGATTTACGCCTACCACAACATCATCAATCGCATCCGTGCCCTGCTCAATCGCCTCGCGAAAACCACTGAGGAGCTGTCGGGTTCGCAAAAAGATCATGAGGATTTCGTCGCCATGCTGCGCGAAGGGCGAGACGCCGACGCCGAGCAGCACCTGCGCTGGCACGTCGGCGGCCTGCTGCGCATGTTCCAGCAGAAGTATTGAGGCTGTCCTGAAGAGACAAAAAAAGCGCTGGGTTCAGCGCTTTTATTTGCTCATCAATGTCGAATTAGCCTCAGTTAACCCCGGCCAACAGCTGACAGTAGCGAGCGATATCCACATTGCCGCCGCTGATGATCACCCCGACTCGTTTACCTGCAAGCTGCTCTTTCACCGTGCGCGCGGCGGCATGGCCCAGACAGCCGGTCGGCTCTACCACCATTTTCATCCGCTCGGCGAAGAAGTGCATGGATTGCACCAGTTGCTCATCGGTCACGGTCAGCACGTCATCCACGTTGCGGCGAATGATTTCAAAAGTTTGGTGGCCCAGTTGCTGCGTCTGCACGCCATCGGCAATGGTTTTAGGCGTTTCAATCTTCACCCGCTTGCCGCTGCGAAACGACTGCTGACCGTCATTGCCCGCCAGCGGCTCGACTCCGTAGACCCAGCAATTTGGTGAAAGCGCCCGCGCAGCCAGCGCCGAGCCGGAGAGCAAACCGCCGCCGCCCAGACAGACAAACAGCGCGTCCAGCTCGCCCACTTCCTCGAAAAGCTCCTTGGCCGCCGTGCCCTGCCCGGCAATTATGTGCGGATGGTCGTAAGGCGGGATCAGCGTCAGGCCGTGCTTTTGCGCCAGATCGCGGCCGATCTGCTCGCGATCTTCGGTATAACGATCAAACAACACCACCTTGCCGCCATAGCCCTCGGTGGCAGAGATTTTGGCCTGCGGCGCGTCCTTCGGCATCAAAATGGTCGCAGGGATCCCCAGCATTCTGGCACACAGCGCGATGGCCTGCGCGTGGTTGCCCGATGAAAACGCCACCACGCCCGCCCGCTTCTGCTCATCGCTAAACTGCAACAGGGCGTTCATCGCGCCACGAAATTTAAAAGCGCCCATGTGCTGGTAGTTTTCACATTTGAAGAACAGCTTGGCTCCCAGCTCTTCATCGGCGGTGCGCGATGTCATGACCGGGGTTTTTCTCACATAGGGTTCGATTCGGTGGGCAGCGGCAGCAACATCAGCATAAACAGGCAAGGCAACATCACTCATTTTTCTCTACCTAGGGTCAGCGGGATGAAATGACAAAATATATAAAATTAGACATAACGTCTATATTTGTAACCTGTAAGTTTGACGAAAAATCTAATTATAGATAACTTATCAGCCCAGCTCGGCCGGAAACCAAGAGAAAAATTATGTCAGGATCGTCAGAGAAGTGGCTGCTCGACCAGCTCAACGCGGTAGCCGCAGGGCTAGGAGAAACCTTTGCGCCCTTTGCCGAAGTGGTGCTGCACGATCTTCGCGACCCGCAGCATTCGATCATTGCGGTACACAATAATTTGTCCGGCCGACAGGTTGGCGAACCTACCACCGAGATGGGGCTGGCGCGTATCGCTTCCCCCGATTACCCGAGCCTTATCACCAATTACGCCAATAAATTCGCGGATGGCAGGCCAGCGAAAAGCACCTCGATCGGCATTAAAGATCCGCAAGGGAAGTACATCGCCGCGCTCTGCATCAACGTCGATATGACGCTGTTTCGCGGCATGCAGAGCGCGCTGGCGCAGTTCACCAGCATCGCGACTGACAGCGTGAGCGAGACGCTGGGACCGGCGGGCACCGAGGCTATTCGGCAATATATCGATAAGTTTGCTGCCCGGCTGGCCTCCACGCCGCGCGCGCTGAAAACCGCCGAACGCAAACTGCTGATGCGCGAGTTGCAGGAAAATGGCCTGCTGGAAGTGAAAAAATCAATGGATACCGTGGCGCAGCATTTGGGGGTGTCCCGCGCCTCGATTTATCTGTACGCCAAAGAGTAAGGCGCTATTTTTGCAGGCTAACCAGATAAGCGCAGAACATATCGGCCATCGCATTGGCGTAGGTGTCGATTTCTGCGGCAGTGCGTGGGGTTTCGGAGAACTGTTTACCCGTGGCGCTTAGCGCGTTGGTGATCAGGTCGCCCGCCAGTGCGCGCGTCTCGGGGCTGGCGTCGGGCAAGGCTTTTTGCATGAAAACGTCGACGATGGCGTCCCCTTTCACCCTCACTTCCTGCGCCTCTGGCGCATCGCGATACAGCGGCGCGGCGTCATTGAGCGCCACGCGCATCTCCGCCTCTTCGCACTCCGAATGAATAAAAGCGTGGACCAAGTTGCGCAGCCGCTGTAACGGCGTTTTCTCATCATCATTCAAGATACTGCGCAGCATATCGGTGGTCTGCTGCCACTCGTCGCGCTGCAAACGGAACAGAATCGCCGCCTTATTGGGGAAATATTGGTAGAGCGAGCCGATGCTCACCCCGGCCTTCTCCGCCACCCGCGCGGTAGTGAAACGCTGCGCCCCTTCCTTGGCCAGAACCTGAGTAGCCGCCGTCAGGATAGTCGCCACCAGCTCGGTCGATCTCGCCTGAAGTGGTTGTTTTCTCGATGAAATTTGTGGGGCGCGGCGTTCAGTCATCGGGGCCTCGGAATGCGAATAGTTAAATGCGAATGATTCGTCATATTATAGTGGCGTGCAACGTCGCACTCAATCTCAGACTGGAAATAAGCCATGAATACTCTGACTTCCGCCCCACTCGCACCCCTACTTGATCGCTTATTTGCCGAGGCGCGAGAAAACTTACCGGCAGTCGATCCGGCGCTGCTCAACATGTCTGACGACGAGCGAAAACGCCTCAAGCAAAGCAAAACCGAATACGTCAATCTGTACAGTATGCTGAAGGATTTCCCCCTTGCGGTATCGCGCGAAACCGGCGCGCTGCTCTACATGCTGGCGCGCTCGAGCAATGCCAAAAACATCGTTGAGTTCGGCACCTCGTTTGCCATTTCCACCTTGCACCTCGCGGCCGCGCTGCGCGACAACGGCGGCGGCTTGTTGATCACCAGCGAATTCGAATCTTCGAAAGTGATGCGCGCCAGAGAAAACCTGCAAGCTGGCGGGGTCAGCGATTTGGTAGATATCCGTCAAGGCGACGCGCTGCAAACTCTGAGCGCTGACCTGCCTGAAAGCATCGACATGCTGCTGCTCGACGGCGCCAAAGCACTTTATCCGGATATCCTAAATCTGGTGGAAAGCCGCCTGAAACCGGGCGCGCTGATCATCGCCGACGACGCCGAAGACAGCCCGGAGTTCCTGACCTACATCCGCGCCGAGAACAGCGGATACCTCTCCGTCCCCTTCGCCGACGACGTCGAATTATCGATGCGCCTAGGGTGATGGCATCAGCGTTAAGACACAAAAAAGCCCCAGAGTTGGGGCTTTTGTTTGGGGCCTTGGGAAAGCAAAATCACCCCAATTACTTCGACAAGCTTTGCGCGGCTTTCTCAATCAGTTCGGCGACTTTTTGCGGCTGTGAGGCGAAGACGGCGTGGCTGGCTTTCACTTCAACCACTTTACTGTCGGCGCGTTTCGCCATGAAGCGTTCCAGATCTGGGTTGATGGCGCGGTCCTGGGTTGCGACCAATGCCCAGCTTGGCTTGGTTTTCCAGGCCGGTTCGGCGGCCGGGGTGCCAAAGATAGCGGCGGCTGGCATCACCTGAGAGCGGGCCATAAAGTTGGCTTGTGCCGCTGGCAGGTCGGCGGCGAAGTCGGCGTGGTAGACCTCAGGTTTCAGGTATAAGAAGTGGTCGCTGGTTTGTTCAATGCCTTGAGTGGCTTGCGGAATTTTTGCCGACAGGCCCGCCAGCGTTTCGCCTTTTTCGGGTTGGAAAGCGGCGATATACACCAGCCCGGCCACTGACGGGTCCTGCCCTGCTTCGCTAATGATAAAACCACCGTAGCTATGCCCTACCAGCAAAGATTTCCCCGTCTGCTGGCCCAAAATGCGGCGTGTCGCGGCGACGTCATCGGCCAGCGAGGTTTGCGGTTCTTGCACAATCGACACGTGATAACCAGCCTTGTCCAAGATTTTGGTTACGGCCTGCCAGCCAGAACCATCCGCGAAAGCGCCGTGGACCAACACGATATTTTTCACCGGCTCGGCGAATGCCGCGCTCTGTGCCGCAAAAGCCAGTGCCAGACCAGCTGCCAGAGTCGTCAGGGTTTTCTTCAACATGATGATTTCCTTCATTTTAGGGTTGGATAAGGGATATCTATTTAGTTATCGCAATATTGTTTATCGCGATAACTAAATTGAAGTTAAAACTATCAGCATTGGCTTAGGTGTCAAGCTATTTGTTATCGCGATAGATAATTATTTACCCACAATGGTATGATGTTGCCAAGACCGACGCTAAAGGAGCACCCCGTGACACATCGTCCCCGCCTGGCGGAGCAGCTTTGTTATTCCATCTATTCCACTTCCATCGCCATCAAGCGGCTGTACAAGCCCCTGCTTGATGCCATGGGCGTGACCTACCCGCAATATCTGGTGCTAAACGTACTTTGGGAACAGGGGAAACAGTCTATTGGCGGCATTGGTGACACCCTGGCGCTGGAAACCAGTACCCTGACACCGTTACTTAAGCGTTTGGAAAATGAAGGTTTTATTGAGCGCGTGCGCAATCCGCAGGATGAGCGTCAGGTGATGATTTCCATCACGGACAAAGGAAAGCAGCTGGAAGAAGAGTCGATTCGCCTGTCCGAAACGCTGTTTTGCAGTTCGAATCTGGAGTTGAAAGAGTTACAGCGGCTGAATCAGGAGATCGTTGCGCTGCGCGACAATATCGCGCAGCGCAACGGTTAAGTCTCTATTTAGGCTGGCGTTTATCTTCAGTACGCAGATCAAAATCCGAGGCGTCATGGCGCTCGTGGAGTTGGTCTGCCGGGTCACCGAAGGTGCGGTTTACCTTGCGCCCGCGTTTCACTGCCGGGCGGTTGGCCACTTCTTCGGCCCAGCGCTGGAAGTGCTTGTAGGATTTGAGATCAAGGAACTCAGCGGCGTCGTACAGGCCGCCCTGCGCCAGGCTGCCGTACCACGGCCAAATCGCAATATCCGCAATCGAATACTCGTCACCCGCAATAAAGCGATGGTTGGCTAACTGGCGATCCAGCACGTCGAGCTGGCGTTTCGCTTCCATGGTAAAGCGGTTGATGGCGTATTCGATTTTGAACGGCGCATAGTTGTAGAAATGGCCGAAACCGCCGCCCAGATAAGGCGCAGAGCCTTGCAACCAGAACAACCAGTTCAGGGTTTCAGTGCGCGCAGCAATCTCTTTTGGCAAGAAATGGCCGAACTTCTCTGCCAGATACAACAGGATCGCGCCAGATTCAAAAACGCGGATCGGCGGCGTTACCGAGTGGTCAAACAGCGCCGGAATTTTCGAGTTCGGGTTCACTTCCACAAAGCCGCTGGAGAACTGATCGCCTTCGCCAATGCGAATCAGGTGCGCGTCATATTCCGCCTCGGTCACGCCCAGTGCCAACAGCTCTTCCAGTAAAATCGTCACCTTTTGGCCGTTTGGCGTACCTAGCGAATAGAGCTGCAACGGGTGCTTGCCGATTGGCAACACTTTCTCGTGCGTTGGACCAGCAATCGGGCGATTTATCTTCGACCAGTTACCGCCATCTTGTTGATTCCATACCCAAACCTTTGGAGGCTGATAGTTATTTTCCGACATGGATCACTGCCCTCTGTAATAGGATTCATTGGTGTTCATCAAGATTGAGCATAGCCTTGATGATGGCAGTTGATCTATTTAGTTAGTGCTCACCCTCAAGGTGATTAAAGAGGGGGCAGGCGACGCTTTACCGGCGTGGCTTTAACCAGCGACGTGTTGCACTGCGCGTAATCAGCAATAGGATCCAGGATCTCATCGAGATGCTGCATCGACCGGACCTGTAGGCGCATCACGAAGCAATCTTCGCCGGTGACTTTGTCGCACTCGCTGCATTCTGGCATCTGCTGAATCAGCTTCTGCACATAGTGTAACTGCCCAGCTAGCGGCTTAACGCGCACTATCGCCATCAGCGGATAGCCCAGTGCTTCAAGATTGATGGTGATACTAAACCCTTCAATAATATGATTTTCTTCCAGCCTGCGTACCCGCTCGGCGGTTGCCGGAGCCGATAACCCCACCTGCTCGCTAAGGGATTTAATCGACAGTCTCGCGTCCTGCGCCAGCAGTTTTAAGAGCAATCGGTCGATTTTATCAATATTCATTTTTCCTCTGCCTTATACCAAACCCGCTTATTTTTAATAAAAAGGATTCACAGCCAAATAACCTTACTTAAATAAGCTTTGAGTCCATCTCGCCTTGCTATCTGCATATTATGCCGCCCCTTTTGTGAAGATAATAATCTCCATCGACTCTCTTTATAATTAACAAATTACGGGATGAAAAATGAAACAGCTTGAGATTGCCGACAGCTACCAACTGGATGATTTACGCATTGTCGAACGCCAGAAACCGGCATCGCCCGGCCCCGGCGAGGTGATGGTGAAAATGGGCGCGGTTTCGCTCAATTTCCGTGATTTGCTGGTCGCCACGGGTAACGGGCACTGGCGACCAACGCCGGGCCGCGTGCCGGGTTCCGACGGAGCAGGACGGGTGGTTGAAGTGGGCGAAGGCGTGACCCGTTTCGCCGTTGGCGATCGCGTCATCACCACCATTTTGCCCAATTGGATTGCCGGGCCGATGACCGAGGAAAACTCCAGAGGCTCACTGGGCGGTGTGGCGGTAGACGGCGTACTGGCCGAGTATCGCGTGCTGAATGCCGAGTCGCTGGTTCTGGCCCCTGACTATTTGACCGACGCTCAGGCCGCCACCTTCCCGACCGCCGGGCTCACCGCATGGCATGCCTTGCAGCGCGCCGGCAAGCTCGGCCCGGACAGCACGCTGCTGGTTCAGGGAACCGGCGGTGTTTCCCTGTTCGCCTTACAGATAGGCTTGGCTGCGGGAGCTAGAGTTCTGGCGACGTCAGGCTCAGATGCGAAGATTGAACGCCTCAAAGCCATGGGCGCGCACGCCACGGTGAATTACCAGCAGCGGCCGGAATGGAGCCAGGATGTTCTGGCATTAACGGGGGGCAAAGGAGCCGATGTCACAGTGGATATCGGCGGCGCCTCAACGTTGCACCACTCAGTGAAGGCCGCGGCGCATTATGGCGTCATTTGCATCGTCGGTCTGACCGGCGGCCTAGAAGCGACCTTTAACGTGTCACAGGTATTCTTCAAAAACCTGCGCATTGAGGGGATCGAGACCGGCTCGCGCGAAATGCTTGAAGCCATGCTCAGCTGGTTTAGCGCCCGGCAGATTGTGCCAGTGGTAGACAGTATTTATAGCTTTGAGAACAGCCGCGAGGCCTTCCTCCACCTGCAATCTGGCCAGCACGTGGGCAAAGTCTGCATCACCTTCTAACTTCATCAATAACAAAAAAGCAGCGGTTTCGGCCGCTGCTTTGCTTGAGGGTGATCCCGACACAGGAACGGCTTTAGGCCTTGGCGGCAGCGGCCGGTGTGGCGCGAAAAGCTACGCCAAAACGGTTGAAGGCGTTCATCAGGCCAATGGCATAAGTGAGATCGGCCAGCTCCTGCTCGCTAAACTCGGCGATGGCCGCCGCATACTCTTCATCCGGCACGCCGGTTTCGCTAACGCGAGTGACGCTTTCCGCCCAGCTCAGCGCCACGCGCTCGCGGGCAGTGAACACGGCACCGGCCTCATGCCATACCGGGACCAGCACCAGCTTTTCCACCGATAAACCCGACTTCAGCAGGTCGCGGGAGTGCATATCAATACAGAACGCACAGCCGTTGATTTGGGAAACGCGCAGGTAAACCAAGTCAATCAGCGCCTTCGGCAAGCTGCCTTTCAGCAGCGTTGAGTACACGGCGCCAAAGGCTTTATAACCCTCTGGGGAGGCTTTGGCGTAGTCGATACGTTGAGTCATGATACTTCCTTAGTGTTGTCGTTTTGAGAACACCAGAATGAAGAATCTTGGCCTGCATCGAAAGCGCCATAAAGTGTCTATTATTCCAGACCATGATTAGGCGGTGGGGATGGTGCCCCCGTCAATAACGAACTCGGTGCCGCTGATGGATGCCGCACGTGGCGACACCACGAAGGCAATCAGGTCGGCCACCTCGCGCGGTTTAGCCGGTCGTCCCAGCGGAATTCCTCCCAGAGAGTCCATAATGATCTGCTTACCGCCCTCGTAATCCGTGCCCGCCTGCTCGGCGAGGCGCTCGGCCATCGCCACAGCGGCGGTGGTTTCCACCCAGCCCGGCGAGACGCGCACCACGCGCACGCCCTGCGGCGTCACCTCTTTCGACAGACTTTTACTGTAAGTGGACAGCGCCGCTTTCGCCGCCGCATAGGCAGTAGTGGATTCCGGCAGCGGCAGCTGATGCTGAATAGAGGTGACGTGGACAATCACCCCGGCGCCCTGTTTGAGCATCTCTGGCAGCAGAGCGCGATCGAGCCGCACCGCCGACAGCAGATTGAGATTTAGCTCGGACAGCCACTGCTCGTCATCCAGCGCGGCAAAACCGCCGCCCGGCGCAGTTGAGCCGCCCACCACGTTAACCAGCACGTCGATCCCGCCAAGCTGCTTTAAGGTGGCGGCAGCGACCTCGGCGCAGCCCTGCGCGGTGCTGACGTCGGCGGCGATATAGTGCACATCATCCCTCGCGCCTTGGGAGACATCCCGCGCGGTGGTAATCACTTTCGCGCCCACTTCTCGCAAAACTTGCACCACGGCTTCGCCCACGCCCTTGGTGCCGCCGGTAACCAAAACTCTCGCGCCCGCCAAACCTAATTCAAAACTCATGTTGATGCCCTCAGTGGATGTTCATTTCCAGCTAAGCATCGCGGTAAAATATATTGATAACAAGTACATACAATTAAGTCGGGTACATACTTAAAAGTAAGTTTTTTGAATTTAAAGGCGAAAAGCGCCAATATTATTTACTATAAAAAAATGACAACGATAAATGAAAACAGCGCGCCCCCGCCGCAGGGCCAGGGCCACAAGTACACCCGTGAAACAGCCGCCATCGGCGTCGAAAAGGTGATTAAACTGCTGGATGGGCGGTGGAAACTGCTCATTCTGTTTCAACTTTTCGGCGGCCGGGTGCTGCGCTTCTCCGATCTTGAACGGGCAATCCCCGCGGTCTCGCAAAAGATGCTGATTCAGCAACTGCGTCAGTTGGAAAGTGACGGCATCGTCAAACGCATCGTCTACCCCGAAGTCCCGCCGCGAGTGGAATACTCGCTGACGGAATGGGGGCAAGACCTCTGTCCGGTGCTCGACGCTTTGCTGAATTGGGCGGCACTGCGTGAAGCGCAGGCGGCGGACTAGCGCGGCCTGCGGCTGGATCACTGCGCTGGCTTCGTCAGCTGCGATGCCTTCCACAGGGAGCCGGGGTTAACGCGGGTTGGGTAGAGCGCCAGCATGGCCTGATAAAGCTGCCCGGCGCTGTCGGTTTCCTCGGCGAGACGATTGAAGTCCAGCAAATACTGTTTAGTTTTGGCAATATTCTCCGGCGCGTCGTCGTTTTCCGGCACTTTATGGCCCGCCACTACATAAGCTGGCTTGAGCGCCGCAAGGGTGTCCAGCGCGGCAATCCACTCCAGCCGACTCTGCTTATCCGTCTCCCCAAGAAAAGGGTGAATGCCGTTGTATACCACGTCACCCGCCACGATTAACTCGAGGGAGGGGACATACAGGCTGGTGGATTCCGCAGTATCCGTGCGGCCAGTATGCACCACCAACAGCTTGTGCCCTTCCAGCTCGAACTCGTCGCTGCTCAGCGGCTCGGCGGCAATCAGCCGGTCGTCGATTTCACCCGGAAACAGCTTGCGCCAGAAACCGTCCACCGAAGCCGGAGCAAGGTGGGCATGCATCGCCTTAACAATGGCCGGAGCCGCCACCGCGCGGGCCTGCGGGAAGTGTTCCAAGAGCGGGGCCAGCCCGAAGAAGTGGTCACCGTGGCCGTGGGTGATGTAGATCGTGGTCAGGTTTTTGCCGCTGGCAATCACCCAGTCCAACAGCGTTTGCGACTGCTCTTTGGTCAGGAAGGTATCGACCAGCACGGCGTCTTTCTCGCCATAAATCAGGGTGGCTGAATTAGCGACCCACATCAGCGACTCGAGGCCGGCAGGAATATCCCGGCTTAGGCCAGGGCGTTTAATGGTTAAAACATCCCATTTCAGGGCGGGTTTGCTCATGGTGCTTGCTCCGTAGTGAAGAGGGGTATCAATTGACAGTCGAAGGCGTAACGGCTATAAATAAAATATGACCGGTCGGTTTATATTGTCAAGACAATTGGAGAACAACGATGAACAGCCCTGCTGAAGCTGATAAGAGAGGCCGCCGTGGGCCGAAGCCCAACCTGAATACCCGCACCAATCTAGTTCAGGCCGGGCTGCAAACCTTCCATCGCGAAGGCTTTGCCGCGACGGGCATTCAGAGCATCGTTGAGCAGGCGGGCGTGCCGAAAGGCTCTTTCTACAACCATTTCGACAGCAAAGAGACCTTTGGCGCCTCGGTGGTGGATGCCTATTTCGAGCGCGCACAGGCCAGACTGGATAGCGCGTTCGGCAATGCCGAGCTGGCGCCGCTGGCTCGGCTGGAGGCCTATTTCGACAGCCTGATCGTGGCTTTTCGCGACAACAAGTTCAGTAAAGGCTGCCTGATGGGCAATCTCAGCGCCGAAATCGCCGACCACAGCGAAGCCATTCGCCTGCGCCTGGTGGAGCAGTTCGCCGCCTGGTGTCAGGTGATTGAAAATTGCCTGCTGGACGCTCAGCGCCAAGGGCAGCTCGACAGTAATTTGTCCGCCAAGTCACTGAGTGACTTCATTCTAAATTCTTGGGAAGGCGCGCTGCTGCGCATGCGAGTGGAGAAGAACGACTCGCCTTTGCTGGAGTTTAAGCAGTTTGTTTTTGGGCATTTGCTGGGCTAGGTTTGTTTATTGGTCGCAGAAAACGCTATGCTGGCAGGAATTTCGCATTATACAGAGATAGCCGATGAGCAATAAAAAGCAGCCAGCCCCGTCGATCTTCGACCATTTGCAAGAGGACGACGGCTTTGATCTTTGGGGCCGTTCCAAGTTGAGCAGCGCCTTGAATAAAGCTAAACCCGCGACGCCGGACAATGATGCATTAGCCGCGGCGCGCAAGCTTATCAAAGGCGACAAGAAAGTGGCGGAGTGATATTCCTCCATTTGCGCCAGCATTAAAAAACCCGCCAGATGGCGGGTTTTGTTTTTTAGCATGCTCAAACTTTCTCGGAAACCAGCCCCTCGGCGAGCGGGCTTGAAGAGGCCGGGCGCAGCGGCCGCGAGCCGTGCTCTTTCGCCGATTTGATCCACGACCATGAGCCAAACGCCGCGATGCCAATCAAAATCGCGTATTCAATCGACATCACATACACCCCTTGCACCGCGTACAGCGCCACGCTGATGACATCCAGCGCGCACCAGATGATCCAGTTCTCCACATACTTTTTAATCATCAATACCGTCGCCACGATCGACAGTACCAGAATGGTGGAATCCGCCAACGGCCAGGCGTCCGGCAACAGCTGCGGCGCGGCGGCGTTGACGCCCATTTTTGACAGCAGCGCGAAGGCAACGCCGGTCAGCCACGAGAAAATACCGTCAATGTTGAAGGTCATCAGCAGGATAAACAGCACGCTGACCACCGCCGTCACCACAAAGCTGTTGAGCGACATCCAGCGGATCTTGATCGCCGGGGCCTCTTTTTTGTCATCTTTATACCAAATCACCCAACCGACCACGTTGGCGACGAAGAAGAACACTTGCAGCATCATGCTGGCGTAAAGCTGAATTTGGAAAAAGATCGCCGTAAACAGGGTGACGTTTAACAAGCCAAACAGATAGTTGATGGTCTTCTCGCGGCTGGCGAGCCAGATGTTGATCAAGCCAAACAGCGTGCCAATCGCCTCGATCCAAGATAATTGATAGCCGTCTTTGCCGAGCGGGATATTAACCATGATGTTGTGAATGCTGAAATAGGAAAGCATGGTGCGACTCCTGTATTTTCTTTGTTTTTATGAAGTTAACGAGCAAGTTGTAAAACTATTAATAGGCGTTGGCGGAACTTAAATAATCAATGACCTCGCCCGACTCGGCGACCCAGCCATAGTTTTCATCTAACACGGCCAAACACTCGATTTTGCGCGGCGCGCTCATGGACTCCACGGCGTCGGAGACCACGATAGAGGTGTAATGGTGATACAGCGCTTCACGCACGGTATCTTCGACGCAGCACTCAGCCACCACGCCGGTGACCACCAGCGTATCAACGCCAAGCTCGGAGAGATGCTGCTGAAGAGTGGTGCCGTAGAAGCCGCCAAAGCCGTGCTTCGGCACGATGATTTCGCCATGGATGGGTGCCAGTTCAGCGATGATATCTGCACAATCCAGCTCGACCTCACTGTCTTCATAGCGGCGCAGGTGCCCTACGCGACAGGCTTTGGTTTGCTCGTCGAGGAAAGAGGTCCAGCTGAATTTGCTCTCCAGCCTGCGCCACGCGTCGTTTTCCACGCTGACCCATTGCAGAAAAATCACCGGGTAGCCGCCCTCCCGAAAATGCTGGAGCAGGCGCTGCTGCGGCGCGATAGTCTCCCGTCCGCCCGGCACTTCAAAGGGCGCGCCCTGACGAATAAAATCGTTTTGCATATCCACAATGATCAGCGCGGGTTTATTGATTTTTGGTAGCTGGTGCAATGGCATGATGTGTTCCCCTCATTAACATTCTTCTTTTTGAGATGTATTTAATAAAGAACATCAGCAAGGAGCATGCCAGCAGCGACTAAAGGGCAGGAATTGTGTCAATTTAGGGCTTAGAAATAAGAAAAATTGATGAAAGGCGGCGTAGAAGTGATTTTTCCAATACTTTTAAGATACTTTTAACATGGCCGAGGCCGTTATTTGGCTTAGGGAAAATCTTCATTTTTCGACGACAATCGGCATCGCACCTTTATAATACCATTGCCTCATTTTGGGGCGTGCAGCGGCTTACCCATGGGCTGGGAAACCACTGCACGATTTGAAACTGGACATCTATACGTCCAAAACGTAATCTGACAATCTATTAACATTCATCCACTCAGGTTATGTAAGGAAAGCCACGTCATGCGCCTATCCGCTCTGGTTGCCACTCTGCTTGCCACTACGCTTTTTTCTACTGTTACCCACGCTGGCGCGACCTTAGATCGCGTCACTAAAACCGGCGTGCTGCGCAATGTGATTGTTAATGACTACCCGCCATTTGGCTTTATCGATGATAACAACCAGCTGGCGGGTTTTGACGTGGATGTCGCTAAAGCCGTGGCTGCACGCATGGGTGTGAAGGCAGAAATCACCGCGCCGGGCTGGGAAACCATTATTGGCGGCAATTGGCGCGGGCGCTGGGATACCTGTATTTGCTCGATGACGCCAAACACCGAGCGCGCCAAAGTGCTCGACTTCCCGACGCCTTATTACAGCTCACCGGCAGTGTTGGTAGTGAATAAGAAAGATGACCGCATCAAGTCAGCCGCCGACCTGAGCAACAGAAAAGTCGGCATCGGCATGGGTTCCAGCTACGAAACTTACCTGCAAAAAACGCTGGTGATCCCCGGCGCGAAGCCGATCGATTTCCCCTTCAATAATGTGCAGGCCATTCCCAGCGATGAAGAAGTGGCTTTCCAGAATTTAGCCTTGGGACCGGGCGTGCGTCTTGACGCCATCGTCTCCGACCTTGCCACTGCCAATTCGCGCATCAAACGTAACCCTGATTTGTTTAAAATCGTCACCGAGCTGTACGCAGAGCCTAACTGGGTCGCTACCGACAAGGGCGATCCTGAGTGGGATAAGAAAGTGGCGGATACCATAAAATCACTGCGCGACGACGGCACTTTGGCGAAGATTTCTCAGCACTGGCTGGGCGAAGACATCACCAAAGAGGAGCCGTAACGGATGGCGCAGCTCCCTGACGTGAAACCTATCGTGGCGGAAAAATCTAACCCGGCGCTGGCCGATGCCAGCCTGTCGGCCACGCCGCGCGCCTTCAAAATTAAAACGCTGATCACCTGGCTGGTGCTGCTTAGCCTGCTGTTCAGCCTGTTCGGCAAGATGGGGCTACAGTGGGATTTGATTGAGCAGAAGTTGCCGTTCCTGCTCGGCCTGCGCCTGTCGCCGGACGGCTTTATTCAGGGCGCGGCGCTAACCCTGCTGATCACCGCCTGTTCAATGTTTTTCTGCCTATTATTGGGGTTAATCACCGCATTAGGGCGCATGTCAGATAACGCCGTGGCCTTTGGCTGCGCGACTTTCTATGCCTCGCTGTTTCGCGGCACCCCGCTGCTGGTGCAGGTGTTAATCATCTATCTGGCGCTGCCACAGGCCGGGATTGTGCTGGGCGCGCTCAGCTCGGGGATTATCGCGCTGTCGCTGAACTACGGGGCCTATCTGGCGGAAACCATTCGTAGCGGCGTGCTCTCCGTGCCGCGCGGGCAGAAAGAGGCCGCGATGGCGCTCGGGCTGTCGCCGTGGACCGTCGCGGTGCACGTCACCGCGCCACAGGCCCTGCGCATCATCATTCCTCCCGCCGGTTCGATGTTTATTTCCATGCTGAAAGATTCGTCGCTGGTGTCGCTGATGGGCCTGTGGGAGCTGAATTTCCTTGCGCAGTCTTACGGGCGCAGCACCTATCGCTATATGGAAATGCTGGCGACCGCCGCCGCGATTTACTGGATTATGTCGATTGTGTTCGAGCTGATCCAAAGCCGCCTCGAGCGCCGTTTCGGCCAAGGTTATCGCCGCTAAACCTCGCCGTTAAACACGGTCTAACATCCTTGCAGGTACGCCATGTCGCGCTTTCCACAAGATTTCCGTTTGATCTCCTATTTGTCGAAGCTGGAGCACGCGGTGCGTTTCCCGCTCTCCTCGTCTTACCCTGAGTCCATGAGCATCGAGCAGCTGTTCGCCCTTGCCGGGGAGCAGCACCGCCAGCCGGTGCTTGAGGCGATCCTCGACTACCCGCCATTGCGCGGTACGCCTGAGTTGCTTGAGGCAATTGCCTCCACCTACGACCAGGCCACGGCGGAAAACATTATTAGCTTTGCCGGTGCCGATGAGGCGGTTTACGCCAGTTTCCACGCGCTGCTGGACGCCGACGATCACGCCATTGTCATCACGCCGAACTACCAGTCTTTGGAGAGCGTGGCGATGTCGCGCTGCGCGGTGAGCGGCGTGGCGCTGAACGCCGGCCAAGGCTGGGCGCTGGACGTGGCGGATATTTGCGCGGCCCTGCGCCCTAACACTAAGGCGCTGGTGATTAACTTTCCGCATAACCCGACCGGCGCGCTGATCGGCCGCCAGCAGCTAGACGAACTGGTTGAACTGTGCCGCGAGCGCGGTATCTGGCTGTTTTCTGACGAAGTTTATCGGCTGACCGAATTTGATATCGCCGACCGTCTGCCACAGGTGGCGGACATTTATGAGCGCGGTATTTCTCTGAATGTCACCTCAAAAGCCTATGGCCTGCCCGGCCTGCGCATTGGCTGGGTGGCCTGTCAGGACGCGGAATGGCTGCTGAAGCTGGAACGCATGAAGCAGTATTTATCCATCTGCAACTCCCTGCCGGGCGAGATGCTGACCACCATCGCGCTCAATGCCCGCGAGGCCATTCTACAACGCGTGATGCAACGCTCCCGCGAGCAGTTAGGCCAGTTGACCGACTTTTTGGCGCGCTATCCACAGCTTTTCGAGCTGGCTCCCCCGAAAGCCGGAGTGCTGGCCTTCGTGCGTTATAAAGGGCCGGAGGGAGCGGAGCAGTTCGCCACGCGTCTGGTGGAGGAAACCGGCGTGATGACCATTCCATCCGTGACCTATGCGTCTGAATTAACGGCCGTTTCAGAAGATTTTCTGCGTATCGGCTTTGGCCGAGCGAATCTGAGTAAAGCGCTGGAAGTGTGGGGCGAATGGCTGGATAAACCGAAGCAGTAAAAAAAGCCAAGCCCGCCGGAGAACGGCGGGCCGAGATGAAACGCTCAGACACAGGAGAGCGGTATCATGTTAGACGCGGACTTACTGGCTCATCGCGTCTTTTTTCATGCCATCTTTACCCATTGAATCTTTGCTCATGGAATCTTTACCCATGCTGTCTTTTTTCATGTGATCTTTAGACATACAGTCTTTGCCCATCGAATCTTTCCCCATGGAATCTTTGCCCATAGCGTCTTTACCCATGCTGTCTTTCTTCATGCAGTCGTGGGACATCTTGCCCATGGTGTCTTTAGACATAGAGTCAGCAGCCTGAGTCACGCCAGCGAAACCCATCATTACGGTAGAGAACATCAGAACAGTCATCAGCTTTTTCATGGTATTTCCTTTTTTAAAGTAGTTGCACAGTTGTGCAGGTAAGGTTCACGTTCAACTTCTTATTAATTAACTCGGGCCGAAGGCCGTTATTGTTGCAGCCAGTTTGGACACGGCCAGCGCGGAAAAACCGGAGCGTACACGTAGTACGTGAGGATTTTGAGCACTGCCCGGGTTCAAAATGGCAAATAAAATAGGCCTTTTTAACTCCCGCCGTACCAGTTGTAGCCTTGATCCTCCCAATAACCTCCGGTGAACTTATTGGTAATTTCAATCACTTCAATATGCTTTGGATTCTTGTAGCCAAGCTTGGTTGGCATACGCAATTTCATCGGGAAACCGTATTTACGCGGCAGGATTTGCCCGTCGTAAGTCAGCGCCAGCAGGGTCTGCGGGTGCAGCGCGGTTGCCATGTCGATACTGGTGTAATACTCGTCAGCACACTTAAAGCTGACATACTCCGCCGTCAGGTCGGCGCCAATCAGTCGCAGGAAATCGCCAAACGGCACCCCGCCCCATTTACCAATTGCACTCCAGCCTTCGACACAGATGTGGCGAGTGACCTGACTGACCTGTGCCATTTGGTACAGCGTCGCCAGTGACCATTCGCGTTTATCCAGCGCCAGCCCGGCGATTTTCAGGCGATAGGCATTGCCATCCACCTCGGGGGCGTCGTCCTCGGCGTAAAACGCGTTGAACGGGAAAGGCCGGGTTATCATCGATTCGGCATAAACCGGGGCCAGTCGGGTCGAGCCAAAAAGCCAGCCCTGCACCCGGTCATTAAAGGTGGAGACGGTATTCAAAGCTTTCTCAACCCCGGCGTTATCGCTGATATCGCAGCCGGTCAGCATCGCCATACCGCCCAGCGTCAGCCCTTGCTGCAAAAAACGACGGCGCGATGGGGCGTCGAGGTGGCGAATAATCTGTTTCTGCGCCTCCTGCAAGATGACCTGAGTGTCTGAAGGCGTGAAAATCTGCTTGATGCTCTTTTTAAAAATTTTCTTCATGACCTTTCCTCAGCGTCCGCGCAGCATCGCCAGCAGGGTTTTCGGCACCAGCGCCACCATCACCAAATGCACGGCAACAAATCCCACCAGCGAAGCCATCGCAAAAAAATGCACCACGCGGGCCGTGTCAAAACCCCCCAGCAACTCTCTGAGCAGGGGAAACTGCACCGACTTCCACACCACCAGCCCTGACAGCACCAGCACGATGCCGTCAAGCATCACGAAGACATAGGCCGAGCGCTGCACCATGTTGTAGTGACGCAAGTCGGCGTGAGCCAGCTTGCCGCGCAGCGCCGCGCTTAATTCTCGCAGCACGCTACTCGGAGTCAGCGGCCAGAATTTGCGTTTCATCCGGCCCGTGACGATATTCATCAGCAGGTAAAACGCGCCGTTAAAGCCGAACAGCCACATACCGGCGAAGTGCCACTGTAGGCCGCCGCCCAGCCAACCGCCGAGGGTCAGGCTGCGGGAAAATTCAAAATCAAACAGTGGCGAGGCGTTATAAATTTGCCAACCGCTGGTAACCATAATCAGCACTGCCAACGCATTCAGCCAGTGGCACAGACGCAGCCACAATGGGTGGACAATCTCTGGCTTGGCCTGGTTTTTCTGCGGCTCACTCTGCGGTGAAAAGTCGGTATGTAGCGTCATGTTTATGTTTCTCACTCGCCCTGTCGATGAAGCCAGTATTGAGCGGATTTGTTCCCCAAGACCTCACGCAAAGTTAAATAAAATGTGATAACTCTGAGTAAGCCGCTTGTGTAGACTGCTACTCATACCCTCCCCTCCCCGCAGGCTCGACAGAGATGGAAAAACCCAAAAAGATTTTGATCGTGGAAGACGACAGCAACATCGCCGAGCTGCTCAATCTGCATTTACGCGATGAAGGCTATGAGATAACCCACGCCGCCGATGGCAATCTGGGCGTAGCGCATTTAGAGAAAGGGGGCTGGGACGCGCTGATTCTGGACCTGATGCTGCCCGGCGTTGACGGGCTAGAGATTTGCCGCCGCGCCCGCAACATGACGCGCTACACGCCGATCATCATCATCAGCGCCCGTTCCAGCGAAGTGCATCGCGTGCTGGGGCTGGAGCTGGGGGCCGACGACTATCTGGCGAAACCCTTCTCTATGCTGGAGCTGGTGGCGCGAGTCAAAGCGCTGTTCCGCCGTCAGGAAGCCATGAGCCGCAATATGAAGATGGACGCCGGGACCCTGAGCTTCTCCGGGTTAGTCATTGACCCTATTGCCCGCGAAGTGGCGTTGAACCAGCAGACTGTGGAACTGACGCCGCGCGAGTTCGATCTGCTCTACTTCTTCGCCAAAAATCCCGGCAAGGTGTTCTCGCGCCTGAGCCTGCTCAATCAGGTGTGGGGCTATCAGCACGAGGGTTATGAACACACGGTGAATACCCATATCAACCGACTGCGCATCAAGATTGAGAGCAACCCGGCTGAGCCAGAGCGCATCCTGACCGTCTGGGGAAAAGGCTATAAATTCACGTCGTCAGCGGAAGACGCGCAAGGATAAATCATGAGTAAAATGACGCTTTCGCAACGACTCACCCTGGTTTTTATTCTGCTGCTGGTGGCCTGCTCGCTGATTTCCGGCGTGATGCAGGTACGCTCGAGCGACAGATTCAGTCAGGCGACGATTCAACGTTTGTCTGCCAATCTAGCCACGCAGATTGCCGCCAATAACCCGCTGCTGAGCCAAAACGGGTTAGATCCTAACGCGGTGCATAACCTGTTTAACCAGCTGATGGCGGTGAACCCGAGCGTCGAGGTTTATCTGCTCGACAGCGAAGGTGACATCGTCGGCAACGCCGCCCCTGCGGGAAAATTGCTGCGCCAGAAGATAGATTTAACCCCGGTGCACGAGCTGCTTAACGGCAAAATTATGCCGGTGTATGGCGACAACCCGCGCACCACCGACCAGCGGCAGGTGTTTAGCGCCGCGCCGCTGACGTCCAATGGCGTGCTTAAAGGCTATGTCTACATTGTGCTGCAGGGCGACGACTACCGGGCGTTGGCCAGTAAGGCGGAGTTCCAGTCGGCCATTTATATGGCACTGCGATCCATGGGGATGGTGGTGCTGTTTGGCCTGCTGGCCGGGGCGCTGGCTTTCCGCTGGGTGACTCGCCCGGTGCGTAAACTCACCGCGCAAATCGCCACGCTGGACGATGGCGGCATGGAGGCGATTCAGGCTCTGGCCAAAACCCAGCCGCCGGTCGGCCAGCCGAAAGATGAAGTGGCGCAGCTGCAACAGGCGTTTGTCGGGCTGGCAAAACGCATTGATCAGCAGTGGCAGAGTCTGACTGCGCAGGACCAACAGCGCCGCGAGTTTATCGCTAATATTTCCCACGACCTGCGCACCCCGCTGACCTCGCTGCACGGCTATCTGGAAACCTTGTCGATGAAGGCCGACCGCCTGAGCAGCGACGAGCGCCAGCGCTATCTCGACATCGCCCTCGCCCAGAGCCGCAAGGTGGGGCGTCTGGCGCAGGAGCTGTTCGAGCTGGCAAGGCTGGAATATGGCGTGGTGAAGCCGCAGAAAGAGCCGTTCTCACTGTGCGAACTGGTGCAGGACGTGTTCCAGAAATTCGAACTCGCCGCCGAAGCGCGCGGCCAGAAACTCAATGCCGACATCATGCCGGATATTCCGCTAGTGAATGCCGACCTGGGGATGATTGAACGGGTGCTGACCAACCTGCTAGACAACGCCCTGCGCCACACGCCGGAGGGCGGCACCATCCATGTTCGCCTGTGGAAACAGGCCCATGAAGTGATGGTGCAGGTGAATGACAGCGGGCCTGGCATTGCGCCAGAGTTAAAGGCCAACCTGTTTGTGCGGCCTTCGATTCTCAGCACCAATAAGCACCGCGCGGGTGGCCTCGGGCTGATGATTGTGCGCCGCATTTTGCAACTGCACGGCAGCGATATTGAACTGCTCGACCAGCCACACAGCGGCGCCAGCTTCCAGTTCGCGGTGCCGATTTAGTCGGCCACCAAGATCTGTTTCTCCGTCAGGAAATCGATAAACACGCGGACCTTGGGCAACATATGACGACTGCTTGGCCAGACAATGGAAAACTTGCCGTCGTCATATAAATAGTCATTGAGAACGGATTTCAGCACACCGGTTTTGAGCTGTTCGCGCACCAGAAACTCGGGAATATAGGCAATGCCGACGCCGTGTAGCACGGCCTGAATCAGTGCCTCGAGGTTGTTACTGCTCACCACCACCGGCAGCTCTAGCGCCATGTCACTGCGGATATCCCACGGCTGGATCTGCCCGCTGCCCGGAAAACGGTAGCGCAGGCAGGCGTGCCGGGCCAAGTCCCGCGGGCTATGGGGTTCGGGGTTTCTGGCAAAATAGTCCTGGCTGCCGACGATAACAAAATGGAAAGGCCCGAGGCGGCGCGACATCAATTGCGAGGTCGGCAGTTCGCCGCTGCGCACCGCGACGTCGATACCTTCGGCAATCAGGTCTACCATGCGATCGCTGAAGTCCAGCTCCAGCTCAACCTGCGGATAACACTGCATAAATTCCGCCAAGTGCGGCAACAGCATGCGATAGCCAATCGCCGGCATGCTCACCCGCAACTTACCGCGCGGCTCGGCCGAAACCCGCGATAACTCCTGCTCGGCCTCCTCCATCTGCGCCACGATTTGCTGACAACGCTCGAAAAATAGCTGGCCTTCGTCAGTCAGGCTAATGCGCCGCGTGCTGCGGTTAAACAGCCGCACGCCGAGCTTTGCCTCCAGCCGCGCCACGCTTTTACCTATCGCCGAAGCCGAGATCCCCATGATCTCGCCCGCCGCCGCGAAGCTTTGATGCTGCGCCGCACGCACGAATGCCAACATGCCGTTTAGGTTTTCCATCTTCACTCCGCGAGGTAATTAGAGCTATTTTGTCCGCAATCTACGGACTTTAAGCCCATTTCGGCAAAATTGCAGACATTTTATCATCCTTGGACTATTCATCTTCGGAGAAAGCCATGAGTCCATCTAACCAAACCAAGAGCGGCCAGCTAAGCGTGTTGTTTACCGTCTGCCTGGCAGCGCTGATTTTGCCACTCAACTTTGTCAGCGGCGCGGTAGCAACCCCGGCGATTGCCCGCGAGCTGGGCGGCAGCGCGCAGGCGCTAAGCTGGATAACCAACGCCTTTATGCTCAGCTTCGGCTGCTTTTTGATGGCGGCGGGCACCCTGGCCGATGAGTTTGGCCGCAAAAAAGTGTTTGTGATTGGTGTCGCGGGCTTTGCCCTGCTCTCTTTGTTGCAAAGCTTTAGCAGCAGCCTGCTGTGGATTGATCTACTGCGCGGCGCGCAGGGTGTGGCGGCGGCGGCCGCACTGGCAGGAGGCTCGGCGGCTTTGGCGCAAGAGTTTGATGGCCCGGCGCGCACCCGCGCATTCAGCCTGCTCGGCACCAGTTTTGGCGTCGGCCTGGCCTTTGGGCCTTTTCTGGCGGGCCTGCTAATAGCCCACCTCGGCTGGCGCTCGGTATTTATTTCCGCCACGGTGATTGCCCTGCTGGCCCTGTTAACCGGCGCGTCGAGAATGCATGAGTCGCGCAACCCTAACGCCACCGGCATCGACTGGCCCGGCACGTTGACCTTCACTTCGATGCTGGCTTTACTGACCTGGGCGCTGATGGCTATTCCGCAATATGGCCTGCAAAGCCCGCAAGTGCTGGGTTTGCTGGCTGGCGCCGCACTGCTGCTAGCGCTGTTTATCTGGGTTGAGCTGCGCGTGCGCAACCCGATGCTCGACCTGTCGCTGTTCCGCTTCCCACGTTTTATTGGCGTTCAGGCACTGCCGCTGGCTACCGGATTCTGTTTTGTGGTGCTGCTGGTCATTCTGCCGATGCAGTTTATCGGCATCATGCGGATGAGCGAGGAGCAGGCCGGGTTAATGATGATGGCGCTCTCCCTGCCGATGCTGGCCGTGCCGCTGATCGCCGCCGGCCTGACGCGCTGGGTGAGTCCCGGCCTTTTGTGCACCGCCGGTTTGCTGGTCGCCACCTTTGGGCTGTGGTGGTTGAGTCTTGCCGTCGAGGCGCAAAACGCCGGGCAGATGATCCTGCCGATGCTGGTGATTGGTTTGGGGGTTGGCGTGCCTTGGGGATTGATGGACGGGCTGTCGGTCAGCGTGGTTCCCAAGGAGCGCGCGGGCATGGCGACGGGGATTTTCAGCACCACCCGCGTGGCGGGCGAAGGGCTTTCGCTGGCAACCGTCGGCGCCCTTCTCGCCGCTTTCGCACAGGGTGGATTGAGCCAGCACTTCTCAGGCCCGAGCTTAAGTGACGCCAGCCAGCGTCTGGCAACCGGCGATTTAACCCAGGCCCTCCGCCTGTTGCCGCAGGCCAGCGCCGCCCAACTGCAACAGATTTACGCCGCCGCCCTGCATCACGTCCTGCTAAGCCTGGCGGCGATCACCCTGCTGTCTGCCGTCGTGGTGATGGTGGCGATGGCGGGGAAAGAAACAATGGCGGAACAACCCACTTAATTAGCATGTTGCGCGGGGGTCAGTCTGACTCCCGCCGCTCGAGTGATTTCAGTTAGCGTACCGATGGTTGGATTGCCATTTTCAGACAGCGCCTTGTAGATATGTTGCCGCGTGATGCCGGATTTTTTAGCGATCTCGGTGACGCCGCCGCGAGCTTCAATGACGCGACGCAGTGCGGTGAGAAAGGCCGCCACGCCGCCAACTTCATAGATCTCTTCTAAAGCTGTCTGAAGATAAATTTCGGCATAGGCGGGATCGGCACGAAGTGTAGCAATGATCTCCGCATCACGGCTGACTGATGGCGGTACTGCCTCTGGGGCAACTGCCGTTTTTTTGTTTGAAACCATGATCTTACCTCGTCTGATAATCAGCTAAGTATTTCACTGCTTTATCGATATCTGCGTTTTGGTTCTTCTTCGTTCCACCCGCGAGAAGTAAGATGATTTTTCCGTTCTCTATCGAGTAATAAATCCGGTATCCCGCCGCATAATCGATCTTAATCTCCCATACCCCATCGCGCTCAAATTTATGCACACCAAAGTTACCGGCCTGAGCACGGTCCAAGGCAACGTCAATTTTTGCCGCGGCGCGAAGATCCTTCTTCCTGAGTTTATCCATCCAAATTTTGAACGGCTGTTTCTTGTTTCTATCCTGATAATGTTCAGTTGTGTACATCCCTGTCCCCATCACTAAACCTGACGGGATTGTCTCTTATAAAAGACAAAACTACAACCAACTGTATTTAAAAAGACCTATCCCCATGACTTTCCCCCAATAGAGGGAGCAGTCGCGCGTAGGCTTCTTCCAATTCGGGGGAGATGTCGACGGCGGCGATAAAGTCTTTGCCGCGCGGGCCGTAGCCTTGCGGATCGTTGCGCAGGCGCGGGATCTCGCCCAATAGCAGCGAAGCGAAGCGCGGCCATGACCACAGGCTGTGCTGCGTTTCGCCAGCGTGCTGGAGCTCTTCTGCCAGCTTATCGAGCTGGGGCACGAAGGTCGGCCAGTTGATGAATTCCACCTCTGGCCGGTCCTGCCAGACCTTGCGGAAGCTGGCGTCGGTGCGCCGCTGCATCAGCGGATCTTGCGTCAGGATAATGCGCGATGAGCCGTCACCCGCCAGATCCAACACCCGTCGGGCCTGAGTGGCGTTGTCGCCGCAGTTAGTTGAAAGCGTCTCCAACAGGAGCTTGGCTGGCTCAATGGCGAAGAAATTGATGGCGATATCTTGCAGAATTTCCGCCTCGCTGCGCCCTTTGGTGGCAATGGACGCGTACCTTGGATGATTTTTTACCGCCTGATAAAGCAACTCGGTCGAATGACCAATCCCCCCGGCGATCAGAATTTTACTCACAGCACCGCTGGCGAGCGCGGCAAAAGCGCCCTCGGCGACCGGTAAAATGGCGTTACCAAGCAGGATAAGTAAAGGTGCATGAAAGCGCGCCAGCTCGCTGGGAGAAGCCCCCTCTGTTTGATCAAAAGCTAAAAATTGCGCCAGGGCATTAATGTCAGCCAGTCGACTGGCTGGATACGATTCAGCTAAGGGCATAAAACTCTCGTCTGGTGATAAAAAGGGCAAGTTCTGATGTTATCAGAAAGTAAAAGTTAACGATAAACAGCTGAATTACTGATGTTTAGGTCAGTAAAGACATCAAAATCCATAAAAATATTTGCAGTAAATTAGGATTACATAAATCAAATTAGCGTTATCAAGAAGAATTTAAATCCACATTAATTTAATTATAAGAATTAAATCCCAAAACCTTATTAATTTCAGCATTTTTGAGCTTTTTGCTAAAAGTGCTAAAAACTTCTCCTTAAGTTAAATTTATTAACTTATATTTAACTCAACTATAAGAAACTTCTCATGATTCAAAAGAAAGATTTGCTCATTTATTCATCATAAACACTGAAAAACTCAGTGATAAATCTCCAAAAGTGAGATGCCAGCAAAGCTTTGACCTGATGACTTTTTCCTTTTTTTTCTGTTGTTGCCGCCAGAGAAATTACACATGCAAACGCCTTTGCATGCACATACAGCATGAGTTCGTTGTTATTGGGAGTCATCATGGACGTCAAAAATCAATCATTACTGGGTTTAATCACTGCGGCATTACTCACCCTTCCTCTGGGTGCGCAGGCAGCAGGCACACTGACAGGTCAGGTCGGTGTTCAACTGATCATCAGCACTGGTTGTACTGTTGGTAACGGCTCCACTTCAGGCGGCACCAACCAGTGGGGTACTTTGAACTTTGGTAACTACGCCGATTTAACCAGCATTATCAATGGTACGGTCACTGGCACCAACGGCAGCGCGGTCACTATCACCTGTAGTACTGGCCTGACACCAACACTTTCACTCAATGGCGGGCTGGCAGCAACCGGCGCAGTGCGCGCAATGACCTTTGATGCCAACAAAATCTCCTATCGCCTCTATTCTGATGCAGCGCGTACTACTGAGATTGGCATCAATACGCCGATCACCCTAACCACAGGAACTACCGCGCAGAATATCCCGATCTATGGCCGCGTGTTACCTGGCGACCAAACGGGCGCTGGCGGCACAACTCCTCCGGCTGGAACCTATAACGATACCGTCGTCGCCACGATTTCCTGGTAATAGCTTAATGAGTCAGGGCCGCTTTCGGCCCTGAACCTACTGCCATTCAAGGAAGGAAAGACCATGGATATCAAGGCGCTGTTGTTGCTGCCCTTTCGCTGTATGCTCCTGATGCCCGCTCTACTGCCAACCAGTCATGCGGCAACGATTGGCGTCACGGCGACGCTGCTTCCTGCCTGTAGCGCAGGGACAACCACTGGCGGTTCAACCACTTACGGCACCTTGAGCTTTGGCAATTATGCCAGTCTGAGCAACATTATCAGCGCCACTAGCGCCCAGCTGGCGGGCTCGATTCGCGTCAATTGTATCAACGGCCTGAGCTACAAAATCCTGATGGACGGCGGCAACAGTGGCAATGTGAACAGCCGCAATATGGTCAATACCAGCAACGCCGCGCTGAAGGTACTTTATAACCTCTATACCAGCGCGACTTTTGCCACTATTTGGGACAACACCACCGGCCTGAGCGACGTCGGCAATGGTGCCGATCAGTGGCATACCGTTTATGGACGAGTGCCGGTACAAACCACGCCAGCCGCGGGCACCTATCAAGACACGGTCAATGTTACGGTCAGTTGGTAACGGAGGCCGACTATGATCAGTAGGTCTTCAACCCCTTATCACCTACTGCTGCTGCTCTGCGTTTTGGCTTACCCCAAGGCTCAGGCGGCAACGGCAAACTCATCTTTTACCGTCAACGCCACCATTGTCAGCGGCTGTGCCTTTGGTAACTCGCTGGCGACGCCCATTTCTAACCTCGGCACCATCAATTTCGGCTCGATGTCGTCCATTCCCAGCAATGTTGATGTCGTCAGCACCAGCGGCGCGGGCAGTATTGTCGTCACCTGCACTACCGGCGCCAATGTGACGATCGCTATCGATTACGGCGTCAATGGCGGAACGGCATCAGGCCGTTTCATGGCGAACACCAGCAATGCGGCCCAAAAGTTGGGCTATCAGCTGTATCAAGATTCGGGACGAAGCCAAGTGTGGGGCACCGGCACGCTGGCGCGCACCATCAACAATTTCCCGGCAACCACCCAAACCTATCCGGTGTATGCACGATTATTTGCCGTGACCCCATTACCCTCAGCGGGAACCTATAGCGATACGGTCACAGTTACCTTAACTTATTGAATCATCAGGAAATGAACTATGTATCAAACATTATTACGCGCACTGATTAGCTTGGTTTCACTTGGCCTGTTTTTTGGGGCTGCACCCAGCCGGGCGGCCAGTTCGGTACTGGTGTGGCCGGTGTATCAAATCATTGAGTCTGACCAAAACGGCTCGGCGCTGTGGCTGGAAAATCGCGGCGCGGCGCCCGTCTCACTGCAGGTCCGCGTGCTGGCGTGGAAACAGGAAAATTTCAACGAACGCTATGCGGACCAAAATGACGTGGTCGCCAGCCCGCCCTTCGCCACCGTCGCTCCCGGCCAACGCCAGCTGATTCGTTTGATTCGCAACACCCCCGTTCCGGCTAATACCGAGAAAGCGTTTCGCATCATCATCGACGAAATCCCTTCGCCATTGCAGCCTTCCGAGCAGGGTAAAGAGAAAGCCGTGGTCGGTTTGCAGCTGCAAATGCGCTATTTGCTGCCGCTATTCCTCGACGGCGAAGGCATCTGGACCAACGAACGCGCGGATATCAAACGCAATCTGGCGGATGCCACCAAGCCAGTTCTCAAATGGAGCATTGAGAGCGGCGGCGGTAAGTCTTTCCTGAGAATTCGCAATACTGGCGTGGTTCACGCCCGCCTGAGCAACGTCTTCTGGTCAATGACCGGCGACGCCAAACGCGGCGTCAAAGCCATGACCACCGGCTTTATGGGCTACGTATTGCCGGGTCAAGAGATGCGCTGGCCGGTGCCTGCGGGCGTGATCCCCGGCGGGCAGCTTAATGCGCAAATCGCTGATAACGCTGAACCTATTGTGATCCCGCGCGGCGAATAATGCCGGAGCCGCAACGCATGGAAACCAGAGGTTTCGCCCTGAGGACGGGGCTATTGGCTTACCAAATGGCGTGCCGAACGGCGCGCCACGGCATGACGCTGATCTTCGCCAGCGGCATGAGCCTGCTGCTGCTGCCCATGGCCGGACAGGGGGCAGAGTATGACGCCCTGCCCGCCGCGCCGCGCGCCCTGCCCACGCAGGCGGAGGCGACCTATTATCTGGCGATCATGGTCAATGGTCAGACGGACAATCAGGTGGTGCCAGTGATTTTTCGCGACAACGCGTGGTTCGTCGAGTCCGGCGTGCTGGCGAAAAACCACGTGCATCTCAACGGCCAGCAGCAAGGCTTAGTCAACGTCAGCGCGCTGCCAGAGGTGAAAACCGAGTACAACTCGGCCAGCCAGCAGCTGGTGTTGAAGGTACCCGATGCGTGGTTGCCGCAGCAAAATATTCGCGGCGACAGCCTACTGAGCTATACGCCGTCGCAGAGCAGCAACGGCCTGCTGTTCAACTATGACTCTTACTACACTGACCCGCACGAAGGGCCGCGATCCATCGCCACCTGGATGGAGCAGCGGCTGTTCAGCGACGTGGGAATTCTGACCAACACCGGCACCTGGCGCTACAATATGGACACGCCGGAGGGATTCTCGGAGAGTTCAACCTCCGACGGCTATATCCGCTATGACACCTACTGGCGCTACTCGGACGAGCAGAGCTTGATCAGCTATCAGGTGGGTGACTTCGTGAGTAACTCGCTGACCTGGAGCAACTCGGCGCGCATGGGCGGGCTGCGCGTCAGCCGCAACTTCGGCGTGCGCCCGGACTTGGTGACCTATCCGCTGCTGCAATATAGCGGGACCGCCGCCGTGCCGACCACCGTCGACCTGTTCCTTAACGGTTTTAAGGCCAGCACCAATAATCTGAATTCCGGCCCCTTCACCCTGACCAACGTGCCTTATATCAACGGCGCGGGCGAGGCCACGGTGGTCACCACCGACGCCCTTGGGCGACAGGTTTCCACCAGCGTGCCGTTTTATGTTTCCAACACCCTGCTGCGCAGCGGGTTGTCTGATTTCGACTTATCCCTCGGCGCGGTCAGGCAAAATTATGGTATCAGCAGCGGCGACTACTCCGACGCGGCTTTCAGCGGCATTTATCGCTACGGCATTACCAATTACCTGACGCTCTCCAGCCACGGTGAGGCAACCAACGGGCTGGCATTAGGCGGCATTGGAGCTGATTTGGCGGTCGGGCACTGGGGGACGCTCAGCGTTTCTGGCAGCCAGAGTCAGGCCAACCACGCGCCGCGCACCCTCGGTGAGTTTGATATCAATGGCAATAATCCGGCGAACAATGTTATTGGCGGCATACCCAATAACAACGGCGAAATCACCAATCCGAAGGACCCCACCCGCGTTACCGACGAGAAAAGCGGCAACCAATATACGGTCGGCTACTCCTACTATTCCACCCTGTTTAGCCTTTCGGCGCTGCGCTCGTCGCGCACGCCGGGCTATCAGGATTTAACCTCTTACACCAGTGATACCAGCCTGAGCCGCCGGGCCGATCAGGTGACTTTCAGCACCTCGCCTTTCGGCCAGTCCAGCGGCACGGTGGGGGTGGGTTATTACGACGTGGAAGCCTATGACCAGAGCCATACGCGGCTGCTCAACCTCTCTTACAGCCGCTCGCTGTGGGGGCAGTCGAGCATGTTCCTGTCACTGAATAAAACCCTCAGCGACAGCGGCTACAGCGCCCAGCTTCAGTTCATCATCCCGCTGGATATGAACACCAGCATCAATGCCGGATTGCAGCGCGACAGCGGCGGCCACTACCGCGAGCAGATTGGGGCCAGCAAAACGGCGCCGACCGAGGGCGGGCTGGGGTGGAACTTGGCTTATACCGGCGGCAGCGACCCCTATCAGCAGGCTGATGCCACATGGAAAACGCGCTACGCCACTCTGCAGGGCGGGCTGTATGGCGAAAGCGGCAACTACACCAACTGGGCAGATCTGAGCGGCTCGGTGGTGTTTATCGCCAATGACTTCTTTCTGTCGGACAAGATTAACGACGCCTTCATGGTGGTGGATACCGACAATTACGCCGACGTGCCGGTGATGTATGAAAACCAGAAAATGGGAAAAACCGATAAAAAAGGCCATCTGCTGATCCCAACCGTCAGCTCCTATTACCCGGCGAAGGTGGAAATTGACACCCTGCCTCTGCCTGCCGATGCCGTGGCGAATCGCGTGGTGGACAATATTTCCGTGCGCGAAGGCAGCGGCGTGGTGGTGAAGTTCCCGGTGAAGCGCGAGCTGTCGGCCACCATTAAAATCAACGATATCCACGGCGAGCCGCTCAAATTGGGCACGCTGGTTACCGAGCAAAACAGTCAGCAAACCACGGTGTCCGGCTATGAAGGGCTGGTCTACTTCAGCAACCTTCAGCAGCACAACGTGTTAGTGATTCGTCAGGAAGATAATTCGGTTTGTCGGGTTGGCTTTGACCTGAATCTTAACCATCACAGCATTGAGCAAATTGGCCCGCTGGTTTGCCATCCCAACGCAGGGTCAGGAGGTAAGATATGAATCTACTCAGGATGGGGCTGCGCGCGCTGGCCGCGCTGGCTCTGTTAGTCGTTGGCCTGCCAGCGGCCTATGCCGCCTGCTCCAGCAGTCCCGGCACGGGGAGTTTTGGCACCCTCAGCTCCTTTGTGGCGGGCAGTACCGCGCAACAGGTCACGGCGACCAGCGGCTTTAAATGCACCGGCTCGCTGCTCTCCTTATTAAGTACCAACACAGTCACGGCCACTATTGCAACCTCAGCCAACGGTGTCGGCAATCAGGCAGCAATGCTTGGGCCGAACGGCGTAAAACTGCCTTATCAGATTTGTCAGGACAATGGCTGCGGCACGGTGGTGAACGTTGGCAATCAGACCACCTGGAGCAGTACCACGCTACTCGGCCTGCTGGGCTTATTCAACGCCAGCGACGGCTCGCTGCCACTTTACCTGCGCACGGTGACCGGGGTGAATTTACCGGCGGGAAGTTATAGCGATACGCTGGGGATTAACTGGACCTACCATATTTGCTTCGTCGGGGTGCTGGGGCTATGTGTTTATACCGATGGCGCAGACAGCACGACAGTCACGGTGAATATGACGGTGACCAACTTCTGTTACATCGACAATGCGCCAAATGTGAACTTCGGCTCGGCGGCTTTCCCGGCAGGGTTTGCCTCAGTAACCAACAACTCGCTGAGCATTCGCTGCACGTTGAACGCGGCTTATAGCGTCAACCTGACCAGCACGGTGCCGGGTAGCGGGCAGTATCGGCAGATGTCCTCGACCAATAACGGCGTGACCAGCTATTTGCAGTATCAAATCTTTAAAGGGGATGCGTCGGTGTGGACCGCCGCGACCAATACCGCAATGACCGGCACCGGCGCGTCGCAAAACGTGGCTTACTCCGCGACGGTTAACCCAAGTCAGGCTAACCCACCGCCGGGAACCTATAGCGATACCGTGCTGGTGACGGTGACTTATTAGAGGGGGAAATCATGGCAGGCCGGTGCGCGTGTCGCTGCAACGGCCTGCTACGGGCTTACAGCCCTTTGAGGATCTTCATGGTGGCGTCGACGTCGATTTCGTCTTCCGAGAAGATGTAAGTGGTGTTCTGGAAGGTGGTGATTGCCAGCTTCTTCAGGGTGCGCGTTGTGGCCTTTTTCTCTTCTTCTTTCGGGCGAATGCGGTTCATCAACAGGCCCACGGAGAGCACGGCATTCTCTTTGTCGATTTGCGATTCGGCAGGGACTTCTTCGCTGTAAGCCAGATAGGACTTGATGCTGGTGATTTTGATGCGCTCACCGGCAATAAAGATGTATTTGCTTTCAGGCTCGACTTTGACGGCAAACGCCGACAGGCCTTTGTTGTTGGTGGTCGGCTCGAACGTCACCACGGCGTCTTTCTTGATTAGCTCGGGGTTGGTGACTTTAATCACGTGGAAATAACGGTTATCGCCGTTTTCATCTTTGATAAAGCCGAAACCTTTATCTTCAAACCAAGTTGTGATTGTCCCGTTCATCGCTCTTACCGCCTAATTAATCGTTCAACATGTCAATTTTTGCAGCGCGCAGTTTAATGCAGAATGCGTGCAAAGTCCTGTGCTTTACCGTCCAGCCGCCTTTCTAAAGGTAAGATTGAAACGATAGCCGCCGGTAAGCGGATGTTCGCCGGCTTTTAACGGCAAAATGCCGTGATAACGCAGCCGCGACGGCCCGCCCCATACCACGATATCCCCGTGAGTCAGCGTCACTCGCTGGGTCTTATCACTGCGCTCCATGCCGCCAAACTGGAATATCGCCGGTAATCCCAGCGACACCGACACAATCGGCGCGCCGAAGTCGTGCTCGTCTTTGTCCTGATGCAGCGACATTTTCGCCCCTGGCTGATAACGGTTGATCAGGCAGGCGTCGGGCGCGAAACCGGCAAAACCGGCCTGCTCGGCGGCCTCGACTGCCAGCGTGCGGAACAGCTCGGGCATCGACGGCCAGGGCTGCTGGCTCTCCGGCGACGTGGTTTGGTAACGATAGCCCTGACGGTCAGTCACCCAGCCGACCTCGCCACAGTTGGTCATGGCGACCGACATCGCATAGCCGCCCGGCGTAGCGCGATATTGGAAAGGCACCAATCCGGCAATTCTGTCGATTTCCGCCAGCAGCGCGGTGTCGTCTCGCAGCGCGCCGCCGCGCAGCACCACGGCCCCCGGCGCTAACTCTTCCCGCCAGTGTGGGTGGAAATCTGGATGATCGAACAAGTCTAAATTCATGTTCACCTCCGATGACGTTATTGATTAAGTATATAGCCTGATAAGCCTAGCGGCGGTCGGAAGCTTTGGCTAAGGTTGAAGCATTACGCGTTTTCAACATCACTGATAAGGAAGGATCATGGCTCGCGAAATCAATAAGGACACCCAACTTTGTATGTCACTGTCCGGCCGCCCCGGCAATTTCGGCACCCGCTTTCATAACTATTTGTATCAGGCTCTGGATCTGAATTTTATCTATAAAGCCTTCTCAACCCAAGATATTGAGGCCGCCGTGAAGGGCGTGCGCGCGCTGGGTATTCGCGGCTGCGCGGTGTCGATGCCCTTCAAGGAGGCCTGCATCCCCTTCCTCGACGAGCTTGACCCGTCCGCCACCGCCATTCAATCGGTCAACACTATTGTGAATGACGACGGCTTCCTGCGGGCTTACAACACTGACTACATTGCCGTGGCGAAACTGCTGGAGCAGTATCAGGTGCCGAAGTACGCGGTGTTCGCCCTGCGCGGCAGCGGCGGCATGGGCAAAGCCGTGGTGGCGGCCATCCGCGATGCCGGCTTCACCCAGGGCTATGTGATTGCTCGCAACGAGAAAAGTGGCCGCGCGCTGGCCAAAGAGTACGGCTACGAGTGGCGAAGCGAGGTCGGCGACGCCGCCGTGGATATGCTGGTTAACGTCACGCCAATTGGCATGGAAGGCGGCCCGGACGTCGACGCGCTGGCTTTCGACAAATCCGTAATTGATCGCGCCTCGGTGGTGTTCGACGTGGTGGCATCGCCGGTAGAAACCCCGCTGATTCGCTACGCGCTCGAGCAGAACAAGCAGGTGATCACCGGCGCGGAAGTCGCGGCATTACAGGCGGTCGAGCAGTTTGTGCTGTATACCGGCAAAAGGCCGGATGACGCCCTGATTGAAAAAGCCGCGGCCCACGCGCGGGGCTAAGAGACGAACAGGCATAAAAAAACCCTCTCTTGTTAGGGAGAGGGTTTAAGGCGATGCGGATCCAGCCTTACTGAGCAGCAGTCTGCTCGGCGCCCACCAGACCGACCTTCAGATAACCTGCTTTACGCAGCGTATCCATCACGTTCATCAGCGTTTCATAATCCACCGACTTATCAGCCTGGAAGAAAATGGTGCTTTGCTTGTTGCCCTGCGTGCGCTGGTCAAGCATAGACGTCAGGTTGGCGCTGTTTACCACGTCATCGCCCAGATAGAGCTGCTTATCGGCTTTCACCGTCAGGAACACCGGCTTTTCAGGGCGCGGCTGAGGCTTGGCGGTTGAAGCGGGTAAATCGACGCGCACATCAACGGTCGCTAACGGTGCGGCCACCATGAAGATGATCAGCAACACCAACATCACGTCGATAAAAGGCGTGACGTTGATGTCATGCATTTCACCGCTTTCGTCGAGGTCGTCATTTAAACGTATGGCCATGATGAATTACCCTACGCGCAGCTGGCGGTCTGCCTGAGGACGTGGCGTTTCGCCCGCGCTCGCGGCCAGGTCCAGATCACGGCCTTGCAACAGTAAAATTTGTGCCGCCACGTCACCCACTTGGTGGCGGTAAGAAGCAATGGTACGCGCGAAGATGTTGTAGATAACCACCGCAGGAATTGCCGCGACCAGACCAACCGCCGTTGCCAGCAGGGCTTCGGCGATGCCCGGTGCCACAACCGCGAGGTTGGTGGTTTGCGTCTGTGCGATACCGATAAAGCTGTTCATGATGCCCCAGACGGTGCCGAACAGGCCGACAAACGGAGAAATCGCCCCGATGGTCGCCAGAATACCGTTACCCCGGCCCATGTGGCGGCCCGCGGCGCTAACACGGCGCTCAAGGCGGAAGCTGGTGCGATCTTTAATGCCGCCGTTGTCGGTAGAACCGGCAGAAAGCTCAAGCTCGTTTTGTGCGTCACGCAGCATTTGGCTGCTGATGCTGGTGGCGGCGAAGCTTTCGGCTTCTTCAGCGGCTTCGTCCAAGGTGCGGGCACCGGCCAGCGCGGAGAACTCACGGCGCAGGCGGCGTTTGCCACTCCACACTTCCGCGCCCTTGCTGAACAGCAGCGTCCAGGTGACGACGGAGGCCAGTAGCAGACCAATCATCACGGTCTTCACTACGACGTCAGCGTGGTGATACATGCCAAGAACTGAAAGATCTTTCGGGATAACCGGAACCGCGGCGGTATTGGCGGTAGGTTCAGAAGAGGTGCTAACCGGAGTGACTGCCGTTGGCGCGTCGTTGCTGTTCGTTGCAGAAGGCTGAGCCGTTTGCGTGACGGCGTTGGCCGCAGGAGAAGAAGGTGCTGCTAACGCGGTGCCACTCAGACCTGCTACCAAAACGAAGGACATCAAAGCTGACGCCACTTTTTTCATATTATTGCGAGCCGTTTTCACGCGTCGCCTCCAGCAAAAATCAGTGTTAAAGGGTTTATTCATGGGTAAAGACAGCCCCAAATCATAGCAAATTAAAAGCCCGAATTGATAGTGGTTCTCATTATTATTTACATTATCGCGCCTAGCGCTGGCGCTGTCTTTGACCAAAAACAAGGCTTTCAAATGGCCGATTAAAAACCACACAATCTTACCGACTTCACACTTTCAGAAAAAATTCACACCGAAATCAACAGACTGCCGCCATATTCAAACATTAAAACAATGTTTTAAATATTAAGTAATGACATTTCAAAACTGTTTACACTTTGTGATAACGCTCAAATAACCGACAAACCTAATCGGGTATTTTGCTTGTGAAGACATAGACCGGATACCGGCAGTCTTCGTGCAGGTCATTCAATTCCCTCTTTTTTGATGTTCACTTTTACTGAGTACCCTGGAGACAAACTGATGAAAATGCAGCAAGCACTTCTCAGCCTTTGCCTGAGTTCCGCGACCCTAGTTTTTAGCCACAGCCTGCTGGCGCAAACCATTAAAGCCGCCGATGTCCATCCGCAGGGCTATCCAAACGTCGTCGCCGTGCAAAAAATGGGCGAAAAACTCAAACAACAAACCGATGGCCGACTGGAAATTAAAACCTTCCCCGGCGGCGTACTGGGTGATGAAAAGCAGGAGATTGAACAGGCACAGATTGGTGCGCTGGATATTATCCGCGTCTCCATGACGCCGGTGGCCTCGATTCTGCCTGAGATTAACGTCTTCACCCTGCCTTACGTCTTCCGCGATGAAGACCATATGCACAAGGTGCTGGATGGCAAAATCGGTAAAGAAATTGGCGACAAGATAACCAACAACCCAAGCTCAAAGCTGGTGTTCCTCGGCTGGATGGACGGCGGCACGCGTAACCTCATCACCAAACAGCCGGTGGTGAAACCGGACGATCTGCACGGGATGAAAATCCGCGTTCAGGGCAGTCCGATTGCGCTGGCAACCCTGAAAGCCATGGGAGCCAACCCCGTCGCCATGGGCGTCAGTGAAGTGTTCAGCGGCATGCAAACCGGGGTGATTGACGGCACGGAGAACAACCCGCCGACTTTCGTCGCCCATAACTACATGCCGGTGGTGAAAAACTACACCTACAGCCGCCACTTCATCATTCCTGAGCTGTTCCTCTACTCGAAAGTGAAGTGGGACAAGCTGTCCAAAGACGATCAACAGCTGATGCTGAAGCTGGCCAAAGAGGCGCAAGACGAGCAGCGCCAGCTGTGGAAAGCCTATAACGACGAGTCTTTGGCGAAAATGAAAGCCGGTGGCGTGAAGTTTTACGACATCGACACTCAGCCTTACTTCAAAGCCACTCAGTCGGTGCGTGACGAGTTCGGCAAAGGTCATGAAGACCTGATGCAGCAAATTGCCGACGTTCAATAACTTGAGATGAGGCAGCCGGTCTGCCTCATTTTTTGCGCACCCTTGGGGAGGTTTTATGCTTTCTAGCTATCAACGTCTGATGGACGTTCTCTACATTTTCGCCATGTGGCTGGCGGGCATCGCCCTGCTGTTTATGGTCGCCGTTATCCCCATCGGCATTTTCGCCCGCTATGTGCTCAATAGCGCCCTGTCGTGGCCGGAACCCATCGCCATTATGTGCATGGTGACCTTCACCTTTATTGGTGCGGCGGTGGCCTATCGCGCCGGTTCGCACATCATGGTGGCGATGGTGACCGACCGCCTGCCGCCCGCCTTGAAAAAATTCTCCGCCCTGCTGGCCGACATCATGATGCTGGCGATCAGCCTGTTTATCTTCTGGTACAGCCTGCTGCTGTGCAGTGAAATGTGGCATCAGCCGGTGGCTGAGTTCCCGCTGCTGACTGCCGGGCAGACCTATCTGCCGCTGCCAATCGGCTCCGCGCTCACCGTGCTGTTTATCATCGAGCAGATTTTTGCCGGCCCTCAAGGCCACCGTCCGGTGGTGCAAATGGGTAATTCTGAAGCCTGATAGCCCTATTCTTGGAGACGACATCGTGGATGCATTAATTTTACTCTTAACGCTGGGGGTAATGCTGGCCATCGGCGTGCCGGTGGCTTACGCCGTGGGTTTAAGCGCCGTCGCGGGCGCGCTGTGGATCGATCTGCCGCTGGAAGCCTTGATGATCCAACTGACCAACGGCGTAAACAAGTTCTCACTGCTGGCAATTCCGTTCTTTATTTTGGCCGGGGCGATCATGGCGGAAGGCGGCATTGCGCGCCGTCTGGTGAGCTTCGCGTACATATTTGTTGGCTTTATTCGCGGCGGGCTGTCGCTGGTGAATATCGTCGCGTCCACCTTCTTCGGCGCGATCTCCGGCTCGTCGGTGGCCGACACGGCCTCTATCGGCTCGGTGATGATCCCGGAGATGGAGAAGAAGGGCTATCCGCGCGACTTCGCCGCGGCGGTAACCGCCAGCGGCTCGGTGCAGGCCATTTTAACGCCGCCCAGCCATAACTCGGTGATTTACTCGCTGGCGACGGGCGGCACGGTGTCGATTGCCGCGCTGTTCATCGCCGGTATCCTGCCGGGGCTGCTGCTCAGCCTGACGCTGATGGTGATGTGCGTGGTATTCGCCCATAAACGGGGCTATCCGAAAGGCGAGCGCGTGCCGTTTAAGCAGGCGCTGAAGATTTTCGTCGACACCCTGTGGGGCCTGATGACCGTGGTCATCATCATGGGCGGTATTCTCAGCGGCGTCTTTACCGCCACCGAATCCGCCGCCATCGCCTGCCTATGGTCCTTCTTCGTCACCATGTTTATCTACCGCGACTACAAATGGTCTGAGCTGCCAAAATTGATGTACCGGACAGTGAAAACCGTCAGTATCGTGATGATTTTGATTGGTTTTGCCGCCGCCTTCGGTGCCGTGATGACCTACATGCAGCTGCCGATGCGCATCACCGACTTCTTCACCAGCATCTCGGACAACAAGTACGTCATTCTCATGTGGATCAACATCATGCTGCTGCTGATCGGCACGCTGATGGACATGGCGCCGATCATCCTGATCCTCACGCCAGTATTGCTGCCGGTCATCAACTCGCTGGGCATAGATCCGGTGCATTTCGGCATGATCATGCTGGTTAACCTGGGGATCGGGCTGATCACGCCGCCGGTAGGATCGGTGCTGTTTGTCGCCAGCGCGGTGAGTAAACAGAGCATTGAGAAAGTGGTGAAAGCCATGCTGCCGTTCTATCTGGTGCTGTTCGCCGTGTTGATGATGGTGACCTATATTCCGGCTATTTCCCTGACGCTGCCGAAGCTGTTCGGGGTCTATACGGGCTAACCCAAGTCGCAAAGGGGCTGAAATTTTCTCATACATGCAGGCAAAACCTGATCCAGCCTAATCATCATGTTAAGTTAAAGAAAAAGACTCGTGCCACGAGGCACGAGCTCAAAAACACTAACAGGGTGAACAGGCATCATGTCTTCTAAGAAAGCCATCTCTTCCAAAAAAATTGAAACCACTTTGGTCAGCGCCGGGCGCGACAAAAAATATACGCTGGGCTCGGTCAATGCCGTGATCCAGCGCGCCTCTTCTCTGGTGTTTAACTCGGTAGAAGAGAAGAAGTTTGCCACCAAGAATCGCGCCAACGGCGAGCTGTTTTATGGCCGTCGCGGCACCCTGACTCACTTCTCATTCCAGCAAGCCATGGTCGAGCTGGAAGGTGGCGCGGGCTGCGTGCTCTACCCTTGCGGCGCGGCGGCGGTCAGCAACGCCATCCTGTCGTTTGTCTCCACCGGCGACCACATTCTGGTGGCCAGCTCGGCCTATGAGCCGACCCAAGACTTCGCCGAAAAAGTGCTGCGCAAGCTTGGCGTCAGCACCACCTATTTCCCGGCGGATATCGGCGAAAACCTTGGCTCCCTGATGCAGCCCAACACCAAAGTGGTGTTCCTCGAAGCGCCCGGCTCGATCACCATGGAGATGCCGGATCTGCCCGCGATGGTGCGCGCGGTTCGCGCCGTGTCGCCAGAGGTGATCATCATGATCGACAATACTTGGGCGGCGGGCATTCTGTTTAAAGCACTGGATTTCGACATCGATATTTCCATTCAGGCGGGCACCAAGTACATCATCGGCCACTCCGACGCGATGATCGGCACCGCCGTGGCCAACGAGCGCTGCTGGGAGCAGCTTCGCGAGCACTCTTATCTGATGGGCCAAATGGTGGATGCCGACACCGCCTATGTCGCCAGCCGCGGCCTGCGCACGCTGGGCATCCGCCTACGCCAGCATGAAGAGAGCAGCATTCGCGTGGCGCAGTGGCTAAGCGAACGGCCTGAAGTGGCGGTGGTCAATCACCCTGCGCTGCCGGGCAGTAAGGGCCATGAGTTCTGGAAGCGAGATTTCACCGGCAGCTGCGGCCTGTTCTCCTTCGTGCTGAAAGATCGCCTGAACGGCCAACAGCTGGCGGACTATCTCGACAACTTCGCGCATTTCAGCATGGCCTACTCGTGGGGCGGCTTTGAATCACTGATTTTGGCTAATCAGCCAGAAGAGATTCAAGCCATTCGCCCGGCGGAAACCGTGGATTTCACCGGCACGCTGGTGCGCTTGCACATCGGGCTGGAGAACGTCGAAGATCTGATTGAAGATCTGGACGCCGGTTTCGCACGCATTGCCACTTCAGTATAAGGATTGTTACAGAAGGCACGGTTTTGGGTGCTTTCTGTCTATGACAGATCAACCCACGGGGTGCGGATCTGCGTTACACTAGCCACGTTGTCGTTTTTCAGCACTCTGACAGGACAGACTATGGCAGTACTTATCGATATCCTTCATGCACTCTGGCAGCATGACTTTAGCGTTCTCGCCGATCCGAAGGTTCTTTGGGTGGTGTACGCCGTATTATTTATCACTCTGTTTCTGGAAAATGGTCTGCTCCCAGCTTCATTTCTGCCGGGGGACAGCCTGCTGCTGCTGACCGGCGCGCTGATTGCCCGTGGCGTGATGAGCTTTGTCCCTACTCTGATTATTCTGGTGGTGGCGGCAAGTCTTGGCTGCTGGCTGAGTTACCTTCAGGGGCGCTGGCTCGGCCACACCAAAGTGGTGCGCGGCTGGCTGCTGCAACTCCCCACGCACTATCACCAGCGGGCGCATCAGATGTTTATCCAGCACGGTTTAACCGCGCTGCTGGTGGGTCGCTTTCTGGCGTTTGTCCGCACCCTGCTGCCTACCATGGCCGGTATTTCAGGCCTGAGTAATGCCCGTTTCCAGCTGTTCAACTGGCTAAGCGCGCTGTTGTGGGTGGGAGCCTTGGTCACTTTGGGGTACGCCCTGAGCCAAATCCCGCTGGTTAAACGCCACGAGGATCAGGTGATGGCCGGGCTGATGATTTTACCCGTGCTGTTGCTGGTGATTGGCTTGGTCGGCGGGCTGCTGGTGATATGGAAGAAACGCAAATGCCGCATTGCCGCCTGCTCCACAAAAACTAAACCCGCCGAGTAGCGGGTTTCTTTTTATCTGTCGCAGTATTTATAGCAAGTCGCCTGTCGCCAGCTTTAACCGGCGAGCGTCCCGGCCAGCGGCAGGGCATTATTCTCCCGCGCACGAGCAATTTCATCACTCGGCGTCACGCCAAAGTAGCGTTTAAACTCCCGGCTAAACTGCGAAGCACTCTCATAGCCCACGCGCAGGGCCGCGGCGCTGGCCTTCAAACCGTCGTACATCATCATCATCCGTGCCTTGTGTAACCTATAGGTTTTCAGATATTGCAGCGGCGAGGTGCTGGTGACGGCTTTGAAATTATGGTGGAAGGCCGACACGCTCATGTTTACTTCGCTGGCCAGCAGCTCCACGCTCAGGTTCTCCGCATATTGCGTTTCAATGCGGCGCAAGGCTTTGGAGATCTGGCTGAAGTGCGTATGACGGTTCACCAAGGCCTGTAGCGCCCCGCCATTGTCGCTAGTCAGCACCATGAACAGGATTTCGCGGATGATCTGCGGGCCAAGTACTTTGGCGCGCAGCGGCTTTTCCATCGAATCCAGCAGGCGCTCGGCGGCGCAAAGAATGTCTTCATCCAGCACGCCCGAGCTGATGCCCGAGGATTGATCCTTCTGCCCGGAAAAGCCCGCCTCTTCCATATCCATCAGTAAATCTTGCAGCATCACGGTATTGATACTGATCTGGATCCCGGCCATCGGCTGCTCGGCGCTGGCGAAGGTTTCGCATTCAAAGGGCAAGGGCACCGTGAGCATCAGGTAATTTTTCGGGTCATAGGAGAAAGTGCGCTTGCCCAGATAGCCAACCTTGCTGCCCTGAAACAGAATCACTATTCCGGGGTTGTAGAGCACGGGCGTACGCGGATGATGCTTTTCGGCATACATCAGCGTGACCTGCGGCACTGTCGAATGGTGGAGAAACTTATCGCTACTCATCCGCGCAACCTGTGCCGCCAGATTCGAGCAAAGACGCTCAACATATTCCATTCTGACCTTCCTCACTTTCAATGATCCGGCATTAATTCTGCCACGCGCGCGCGGCTTTCTACAGTCGCCAGTAGAAACAGGCAAGTCTTAGGCAGAAATGGGCATCACTTAGTCACATCTGAAACCAGCAGAACCAAGGTTAGCTGCTAGGCTTTATGAGTAAATCACAAGATTGGAGAGAGTTATGTCCGGATCTAAAGCCGCAGAAAATACCTTTAATGCCTGGGCCGCCGCCAGTGCAGGCAGCCCACTGGAGAAGTTTGCTTTCGACGCTGGCCCTATCGGTGATGAAGAGATTGAAGTCGCCATTGATTACTGTGGCGTGTGCCACTCTGATCTGTCGATGTTGAATAATGACTGGGGGATCACGCAATACCCCTTTGTTCCGGGACACGAAGTGGTGGGGAAAATCACCAAATTGGGTGACCACGCGCGCAATAAAGGGTTGAAAGTCGGGCAAACGGTCGGCGTAGGCTGGAATCGCGGCAGCTGTATGCACTGCCATCCCTGTATTTCGGGCGACCAGCATCTGTGCCACGATGTCGAAGCGACCATCATCGGCCATCACGGCGGCTTTGCCGATAAAATTCGCAGTCACTGGGCGTGGGCTATCCCCCTGCCAGAAGGCGTAGAGGTCACCAGCGCCGGTCCGCTGTTCTGCGGCGGTATTACCGTTTTCAACCCGTTACTGCAATTTGGCGTGCTGCCAACCCATCGCGTGGGGGTGATCGGCATCGGCGGTTTGGGCCATATGGCGGTGCGCTTCCTCAACGCGTGGGGCTGCGAAGTGACGGCATTTACCTCATCAACGGCCAAGCGCGATGAAGCCCTTTCCCTCGGCGCGCACCGCGTTATTGCCACCCGCGACCAGGCGGATTTGAAGAAGATCGCCGGTCAGCTGGACTTCATTATGGTCACCGCCAATGCCTCGCTGGATTGGGATGCCATTATCGCCACTCTCGCACCGAAAGGCCGTCTGCACTTTGTTGGCGTCGTGCCTGAAGCCGTGCCGGTGCACGTTATGGCGCTCATCAGCAAACAGGCCGAAATTTCCGGTTCACCCACCGGCTCCCCGTCACGTCTGGCGGATATGCTCGCGTTCTGCGCCCGTCATCAGATCACCCCTCAGGTCGAGCACTTCCCTATCAGCAAAATCAATGATGCTGTGAAGCACTTGGAGGATGGCAAGGCGCGCTACCGAGTCATTCTAGATATGAACGCATGATAAAAACTGCAGTCAAAGTAATTAGCTAACTTAGTTAAACCCGTAAAGGAGAAACTCATGGCAACGCAACCCAACATCAAGCTTCACGATGGCAACAAGATGCCGCAGCTCGGACTCGGCGTATGGAAAGCCAGTAACGAAGAGGCAAGCAATGCTGTGACGACGGCCATCAATGCCGGCTACCGCCACATTGATACTGCTGCCATTTATAAAAACGAGGAAGGCGTCGGCGAAGCACTGAGTGGCATTAAGGTGCCGCGCGAAGAGCTGTTCATCACCACCAAACTGTGGAATGACGATCAGCTGCATGCTGAGAAAGCCCTCGAGGAGAGCCTGAAGAAGCTGCGTCTGGACTATGTCGATCTCTATTTGATCCACTGGCCGAAGCCGGACGAAGGTAACTATGTCGAAGCCTGGAAGCAGATCCTTAAGCTGAAAGAGCAGGGTCTGGCGAAAAGCGTCGGCGTGTGTAACTTCAACATTCCCCACCTGCAAAAGCTGAAAGACGAAACCGGCATCTTCCCGGTGGTGAACCAGATTGAGCTGCACCCTATGCTGCAACAGCGCCAGCTTCACGCGTGGAATGCCACCCATAATATCGCGACGGAATCCTGGAGCCCGCTGGCTCAGGGTGGCGAAGGGGTATTCGATCAGGCGCTGATCCAGAAACTGGCTGAGAAATACGAGAAAACCCCGGCGCAAGTGGTGATCCGCTGGCACCTCGACAATGGTTTGATTGTGATTCCTAAGTCAGTAACGCCTAAACGCATCCATGAAAACTTCGACGTATTTGATTTCAAACTGGAAAGAGAAGAACTGGCGGAGATCGCCAAGTTGGATCTGAACAAACGCTTAGGCCCGGACCCTGACACCATGTAACTGAGCCGTGCTCAAAAGCAAAAACCCGCCGAGGCGGGTTTTTTTATGTCCATTAATCTGTGAAGCTACATCGACAGCGTTGCGAGCATTTGCCCGGTCGACCCGCGATCCGCCATCTCCAGCGTGCCGCTCTGGTACAGGAACGGGAAGTGCTCGAACGACGCCTGATTGAAGTACACCAGCAGTTCCACGTCGCCATCCACCCACACCGTGTCTTTGAAACCGGCATCTTCAATCAGCGGCGCGGCGCCGTTGACGCTTTTCACCAGGAAGGAGACGCCCTGCACGGTAAAGGACTGCGGCAGGTCAGCGTGGATATTCCAGCGCTCCCACGAGCCTTGCTGAACGGTAGTATCAATACGGTTGATGTCCCAGATGGAACCATTAATGCCCGGCTGACTGTCGCCCAGACGGAACTCACGGGTGCGCGCCACGCTGCCGCCAAGGATCTGGTCCGCCAGCAAGCGCATTGGCAGGTTGTCAGTCACCAGCGGCAGCAGGCCGGTCGGTTTTAAGGTTAGCACCAGGGTGGAAACCAGAATGCTTGACGGCTCGAACAGGCCGCGAAGACGCTGCATCACGCTCGCCGCTTCACCGGCTGTGATGGACACTTCGTCGCCCTGCGACATATCGATCAGCACTTCGCGGCGCTCGCCCGGTGCCAGCGACAGCCGCTGGACGGTGACCGGCGCGGGCAGGAAACCGAGGTCCGAGCCAATCACGTGGAACGCGCGGTTGTCGGTCATGCTCAACTCATAACGACGGGCATTGGACGCGTTGAGCAGGCGCAGGCGCACCCAGCCGCGTGACACTTCGACATAGGGGCTTTGCACGCCGTTAACCAGCATGGTGTCGCCAATAAAGCCGCCGGAAGAAGGCATGTCGTACTGCGGCACGCCGAAGTTATCCAGACGCTTGTCTTGAATGATAATCGGGAAATCGTCCACGCCGTAGTGGTTCGGCAACGGCAGGTTTTTGCTGAATTCATCTTCCACCAGCCACATGCCCGCCAGCCCGTTATAGACGTGCGGCGCCATGCGATTTGGCGTGTTGGCGTGATACCAGCAGGTGGCAGCGGCCTGACGAATGGGCAGCACCGGGGACCAGTCGACGTTGGGCGAAATCATGCGCGCCGCACCGCCGCTCAGGGTGCCGGGTACCTGCAAGCCGCTGACGGTCATTGAGACAGATTCAGACAGGCGGTTGCTGTAGATAAGTTTGACGTCGTCGCCGTTGTAGACGCGCACCGTCGGCCCAAGGTACATGCCGTTAAAGCCCCAAACGGGTGCCTTATTGCCGCCAAGGAATGACCAGTGCGCAGCTTGCATGGTCAGAAACAGCGGCTGGCCACGACGGGATTCGATAAGCGGTGGAACGGGTAAAACAGGCTGCGGTCCATTCGCATTTGCCCTCAGTGGCAACGCGCCCGCGGCTAAAGCCACGCCGGTTGCTTGCAGGAATGAGCGACGACTGAGTGACATATCTTCTCCATGAAAACAAAATCAAAGCTGTGTAAATCGCCTGCTACCTTCATTGGCGGCAGGCGGAAAAGGTTTACTTTTTGGCTTTTGCCGCGGCTTCACGCTGGGCAACTTCAGCATCCAGCTCGGCAATTTTATCCGCCATGATCTGATGGCAGTGGTTAGACAGGTCGCGCAGACGCTCTTTGCCGTACTGGGAGGTGTCCACCGGCGGCAGCATCTCTACAATCACCAGACCGTTTGACCAACGGTTTAATTTAATTTTATTGCTGGTGTTGGAAACACAAATGGGCACGATAGGCACGCCGGCTGAAATCGCCGCATGGAAAGCGCCGGTTTTGAATGGCATCAGGCCACGACCGCGGCTGCGGGTCCCTTCCGGGAACATCCAAATCGAAATGTTCTTCTTGTTGATGTGATTAACCACCTGCGAGATGGTGCCGTGCGCTTTGGCGCGGTTATCACGGTCAATCAACAAGTTGCCCGTCAGCCAGTATAGTTGGCCGAAGAACGGGATCCACACCAGACTCTTTTTACCCACGGTCACTGTACGCGGCTGCACCACGCTTGAGGCAGTCACCATGTCGAAGTTGTTCTGGTGGTTAGCAATATAAATGCATTTACCATAATGCGCCGCTTCGGCTGGGATACGTTTTTCAACGGTAATACCCAGCACCGGGGCCAGGCGCCCGAACATATGACCAAATGTCGCCACGTGTTTTGGATTTCGCGGGCTAAACAGGCAGTAGATACAACCCAAAATACTTAGCAGAATTGAATAAAGAACGACGATGATCAGACGCAAAATAAATAACATAACATCCTCTTAAGCATACAGCCGAAGCAGGCAAGACGTCTTGCGGCTCCCTTCCCTCTGCGCCGGGCTATTCTCAGGCCTCAGCCAGCATGACACAACGGTTTTGTTGATACATTTGTAAAATTTTTGCGCTAGGCAACAACTTCAAATTCGCGGAGTTTTGTAAAGCATTCAGGGCACAAAGGTGCCCTGAATAATTCAGCATTTACTCTCGGCTTCAGCGAATTACTCTTCGCTGTTACCTGATGATTTTACTACCGGGGAATCCACTTCGACACGGTCTATGCGCTGCAAGCCGCGCGGCAACAGGGTTCCTTTACGGCCACGTTCTGCACGGAATTTCTGTAGCTCTTCCGGACGCAGGGTCAATTTACGCTTACCGACATACAAGGTTAGCGAAGTTTGCGGCGCTAACACCAGCAACCACACCAGTTTGTCTTCGCCCGACGCCGCCTGCGCCGCAGGAATTGAAACAATTTTATTACCTTTGCCCTTCGACAGCTGCGGCAGGTCGGCAACCGGGAACAGCAGCATACGACCGGCAGCGGTGATAGACAGCAACATGTCGTCTTCGCCGTGCAATTCGATTGGCGGCAGCGCCTTAGCGTTGTCCGGCAAGGTGATCATCGCTTTACCGGCGCGGTTACGCGCCACCAGATCATTGAAGGTACAAACGAAGCCGTAGCCCGCGTCCGAAGCCATCAACAGTTTCTGGTCGTCAGCGGCCATCAACACTTGTTCAATAGTAGCACCCGGTGGCGGTGTCAGCTTGCCGGTTAATGGCTCGCCCTGCCCGCGCGCCGATGGCAGCGTGGTTGGGTCCAGCGCATAACTGCGCCCGGTGGAGTCGATAAACACCACCGGCTGGTTACTCTTACCTTTAGCGGCGGCGCGGAAGCTGTCCCCCGCTTTGTAGCTTAGCCCGCTGGCGTCGATATCATGGCCTTTCGCACTGCGCACCCAGCCCATTTCGGACAGGACGATAGTCACAGGCTCAGAAGGCACGAAGTCGTGCTCGCTCATGGCTTTGGCTTCTTCGCGCTCGGTAATTGGCGAGCGGCGGTCGTCGCCATAGGCTTCGGCGTCGGCCTGAATCTCTTTACGAATCAAAGTGCTCAGCTTGCGCTCAGAACCCAACAACGCTTGCAGCTGATCGCGCTCTTTCGCCAGTTCGTCCTGCTCGCCGCGAATCTTCATCTCTTCGAGTTTTGCCAAGTGGCGCAATTTCAACTCGAGAATGGCTTCTGCCTGCGTCTCACTCAGCTCAAAACGCGCCATCAGCACCGGCTTCGGCTCATCTTCGGTACGAATGATATGAATGACTTCGTCGATATTGAGGAAGGCAATCAGCAAACCTTCAAGGATATGCAGACGCTTGAGCACTTTATCGAGGCGATAGTTCAGGCGGCGACGCACCGTTTCGCGGCGGTAGTCCAGCCATTCGCGCAGGATCTCAACCAGCCCTTTCACCGAAGGACGGTTGTCGAGGCCAATCATGTTCATGTTGATGCGATAGCTGCGTTCCAGATCGGTGGTGGCGAACAGGTGATTCATCACCTGATCCAGATCCACACGGTTGGAGCGCGGCACGATAACCAGACGCGTCGGATTCTCGTGGTCAGATTCGTCACGCAAATCTTCAACCATTGGCAGCTTTTTGTTGCGCATTTGGTTGGCGATCTGCTCCAGCACTTTCGCGCCAGAAACCTGATGCGGCAAGGCGGTGATCACCGCGCTGCCGTCTTCTTTATTCCACACGGCGCGCATGCGCACCGAGCCTTTGCCGGACTCGTAAATTTTACGAATTTCGTTACGCGGCGTAATGATTTCGGCTTCGGTTGGGAAGTCAGGCCCCTGCACGAACTCCAACAAATCTTCCAGCGAGCTGCCCGGCTTTTCCAGCAGGGCGACGGCAGCGGCGGCCACTTCGCGGATGTTGTGCGGCGGGATATCCGTCGCCATGCCCACGGCAATCCCCGTGGTGCCGTTGAGCAGGATATTCGGCAGGCGCGCAGGCAAGGTTTTTGGCTCTTGCATGGTGCCATCGAAGTTCGGCACGTAGTCCACGGTGCCCTGACCCAGCTCGCGCAGCAGAACATCGGCGTACTTCGACAGGCGTGATTCGGTATAACGCATGGCGGCGAAGGACTTAGGATCATCCGGCGCACCCCAGTTCCCCTGACCATCCACCAGCGGGTAGCGGTAAGAGAACGGCTGCGCCATCAGCACCATCGCTTCATAACAAGCGCTGTCACCGTGCGGGTGATATTTACCTAATACGTCACCGACGGTACGTGCCGATTTCTTGAATTTCGCGTTGTTATTCAGGCCAAGTTCGGACATCGCATAAATGATACGGCGCTGAACCGGCTTGAGGCCGTCACCGATAAACGGCAGCGCGCGGTCCATGATCACGTACATGGAATAGTTGAGATAGGCGTTCTCAGTAAACGTGTGCAGAGCTAGGCGCTCTGTCCCGTCATGAGTTATTTCGCTCATTATGTTTCATCCTCAAAACCGTGGCGTGATGGTTTCTATATTTAGAAAGCTTACGCTCGCGGGCGTGCCACGAGGCAATAATGTTGGCGATAGTACATCATCCGGCGCATGACTGTCACAGCCACTCTCTTTATAGACAGAATTACAAAACCTGCGCGCCGAAGGCTGCACGGCTGGCCGAGCGATAAAAGGGCATTAAATGATAAAAACAGGCAGGTTCGCGCTGGTTTATTGCATTTTAGTCCATAGTCTTGTGCTGTAGCGCACATTTTTCTCAGGCCAATGCTTCAGTAAACTGTTGGACAACAGTTTACCAATGAGGCAGTACTTATGAGCAACATTTTGATTATTAACGCAGGTAAAACCTTTGCCCACTCAAAAGGCGCATTGAACATTAGCCTGACCAAACTCGCCCACTCCGTCCTGACCGAAGCCGGACACGACGTGCGCGTGACTACCCTTGAAGAGGGTTATGACATCCAGACCGAGATCGAAAGCTACCTGTGGGCCGACACTGTGATTTATCAGCAGCCGGGCTGGTGGATGGGTATGCCGTGGACGCTGAAAAAATACGTCGATGAAATCTTCACCGAAGGCCACGGCAAGCTGTACGCCAGCGATGGCCGCACCCGTTCAGACGCATCGCAGAAATACGGCTCAGGCGGCCTGCTGCAAGGCAAAAGCTACATGCTTTCTCTGACCTGGAATGCTCCGCTGGAAGCTTTCGAAGATAAAGAGCAGTTCTTCCACGGCGTGGGCGTCGACGGCGTGTATCTGGCGCAGCACAAAGCTAATCAGTTCCTGGGTATGCACGGCCTGCCGACCTTTATCTGTAATGACGTGATTAAACAGCCTGATATCGACGGTTATTTCGCTGCATATCGCGCACACCTTGAAAATGTGTTTGGTCGCGCATAGTTTAGAGGTTCATTGAGAAGCCTGTCAGGTTTCAAACAAGAGGTTGTTATGATCACTGTTATTGCTGAAATCATCATGAAACCGGGCCGCCGCGACGCGGTTCTGGAAAAGATCAACGCCCTGCTGCCAAGCGTGCTGGCCGAAGAGGGTTGTCACCGCTACGATCCTTTCACTGATTTCAGCGGCCAGATCCCGTGGCGCAAAAGCGCACCAGATTCTGTTTTCATGGTGGAAGAGTGGGAAAGCCTCGCGCACCTCGAAGCACACCAGCAGGCTGCGCACATGAACGCGCACCGCGAAAACATCAAGGCTGACGTGCAAGATGTGGTGATCAACATCATCGAAAAAGCCTGATCACCGGCTGGCGCTAGCTGCTACTTTTAGCAGCATCGCCGATAGATTGAAACAAAAACGCCGGAGCGGCAAAGCCCCGGCGTTTTTTTATGGCGACGCTGAAATTAAACGTCTAATTCTGCGGTATCGCCTTTTTCCTGCAACCAGTTGCGGCGGTCTTCTGAACGCTTCTTGGCCAGCAGCATGTCCATCATGCGCAGGGTTTGATCGACATTTTCTTCGTCAATGGTCAGCTGCACCAGACGGCGCGTATTAGGGTCGAGCGTGGTTTCGCGCAGTTGCAGCGGGTTCATCTCACCCAGACCTTTGAAGCGCTGGACGTTCGGCTTGCCCTTCTTACGCTTCAGCTGCTCCAGCACACCCTCTTTCTCCTGCTCGTCGAGGGCGTAGAACACTTCTTTGCCCAAGTCGATACGGTAGAGAGGCGGCATGGCCACATAGACGTGGCCGCCGCGCACCAGCGAGCGGAAGTGGCGGACAAACAGCGCGCACAGCAGCGTGGCGATGTGCAGGCCGTCGGAGTCAGCATCCGCGAGGATACAGACTTTGCCGTAGCGCAGCTGGGTCAAATCTTCGCTATCCGGATCGATGCCGATCGCCACCGAAATGTCGTGAACTTCTTGCGAAGCCAGCACTTCGTCGGAAGAGACTTCCCACGTATTCAGGATCTTACCCTTCAGCGGCATGATCGCCTGATATTCGCGATCGCGCGCCTGCTTGGCGGATCCGCCTGCCGAGTCCCCTTCCACCAGGAAGAGTTCGGTCATGTTCAGATCCTGCGAAGTACAGTCGGCCAACTTGCCCGGCAGCGCGGGGCCGCTGGTCAGTTTCTTACGCACCACTTTCTTGGCGGCGCGCAGACGGCGCTGGGCGCTGGAAATACAGAGTTCGGCCAGCTGCTCGGCGGCCTGCACGTTCTGGTTCAGCCACAGGCTAAAGGCATCTTTCACCACGCCCGAGACGAAAGCCGCGCACTGGCGAGAAGAGAGACGCTCTTTGGTCTGGCCGGCAAACTGCGGGTCCTGCATTTTCACCGAGAGCACGTAGGCACAGCGCTCCCAGATATCTTCCGCCGACAGCTTGACGCCGCGCGGCAGAATATTGCGGAATTCGCAGAACTCGCGCATGGCGTCGAGCAAGCCCTGACGCAGACCATTGACGTGGGTACCGCCCTGCATGGTTGGGATTAGGTTGACGTAGCTTTCCGTCAGCAGTTCTCCACCTTCAGGCAGCCACAGCAGCGCCCAGTCAACGGCTTCCACATCACCGGCAAAAGCCCCCACAAAAGCCTTTTCAGGCAGGGTGATCAGGCCGTTTACGGCTTCCATCAGGTAGTCGGTCAAGCCATCTTCATAGCACCAGCGCTGCTCGGTATTGTTCACTTTATCTTTGAACAAGATCTCAACGCCCGGGCAGAGCACGGCTTTGGCTTTTAATAAATGGCTGAGGCGGCTAACGGAAAAACGCGGGCTGTCAAAGAAGCTAACGTCCGGCCAGAAATGCACGCTGGTGCCAGTGTTGCGTTTACCGCAGGTGCCGGTGACGTGCAGATCCTGCACTTTGTCGCCGTTCTCAAACGCCATTTCATAGACTTCTCCACCGCGTTTCACCGCCACTTCGACACGCGTCGACAAGGCGTTGACCACGGAGATCCCCACGCCGTGAAGGCCGCCGGAGAACTGGTAGTTTTTGTTGGAGAATTTGCCGCCCGCGTGCAAGCGACAGAAAATCAGCTCAACGGCAGGCACACCCTCTTCCGGGTGAATGTCCACAGGCATACCGCGCCCGTCGTCAATAACTTCAAGAGATTGATCCGCATGGAGGATCACTTCGATTCGGCGCGCGTGGCCTGCTAATGCTTCATCGACGCTGTTATCGATGACTTCCTGACCCAGATGGTTCGGGCGGGTGGTGTCGGTGTACATGCCGGGACGACGACGCACCGGTTCAAGACCGCTGAGGACCTCTATGGAATCCGCGTTATAAGTTGATTGGCTCATCGTTGAATATTCGTGGCTCATAGGTTGGTGGGCTAACGTGGGCTAACGATAGTATAAAAAAGTACAAATGCGTGCGCTGGGCAGATGCCCACGGGCGGCGACTCAGGAAAAACCAGAAGATACTTCGCTCTGAAAGGTTAGTCTGACGCCAGCCCCAGGAAATCAACAATCGGCGAAAAATAGCGTTCGAAGCCGACAAAACTATGATTTCCCTCAGGTTCGACCGTTTGCCGACACGCAGTGTAATAGGCCACGGCCTGACGGTAATCGAGGGTTTCATCACCCATTTGCTGGAGCAGCCAGAGTAAATCCGGGGACTCCAGCGGTTCAACCTGCATCACTTTCAGGTCGTAAACGTGGCGTGACTCTAACACATATTGCTGCCCGGTGTAGGGGTTCTGATTCTGCCCAAGGTAGTCGACAAGCAGCTCAAAAGGCCGCACGGCGGGGTTAACCACCACTGCGGGCACGGTGAAGCACTGCGAAAGCCACGTGGCGTAATAGCCGCCGAGAGAAGACCCTACGATGCCCAGCTTGCGCCCGGCTTTTTGCATCACCAGCGACTCCAGCTCTTCCGCCGCTTCTGCCGGGAAAGGGGATAACTGCGGCACCACCATCTCAATGTGCGGATGCTGTACCGCCAGCCAATCTTTCAATAAGGTCGCTTTTGCCGAGTTGGGAGAACTGTTGAAACCGTGCAGGTAGAGTAAGGTACTCATTCGTAGCCGTCCGAATCACTATCCGGTCGGAACTCATCGCTTTCAATGCGCATGACCTGCGTTTCCACCCGGCCGTCTGGGTAGAGGTCAAGGTAGCGCCAGCCCGGCGCGGCGGTATCAATGGTGAAATTGGTGCAGTGAGGCTTGAACTGTACGCAGGTCGAAGGCGTGGCGTACAGCCGTTTGCCGTGCCAATCGAGATCCAACTCTTGGTGAATATGGCCGCACAACAAGGTATTGGCCTTGGGATAATTCGCCAACACGTCCGCCAGCATATGGGCATTGCGCAGGCTGTGTTGATCCAGCCACGTGCAGCCTGACGGCAGCGGGTGATGATGCAGCATAATCAGCGTGAAACGCTCTGGATATTGCTGCAAGCAGCGCTCCATCCACTCCAACTGATACTCGCTGAGATGGCCATGGGGGACGCCGAAGACTTGGGTATCGAGCAGAATGACCTGCCAGTCATCCCCCAAAAGAAGCTGTTTCGACGGGTGAATGCCCTCTTCGCGCAGGGCGTCGACCATGGCTGGCTGGAAATCATGGTTTCCCGGCAGCCAGACGCAGGGGGCGGACAGCTCATTAATCCCGCGCGCAAAGTGATGATAGGCATCCAGGGATTGATCCTGTGCCAAATCGCCCGTGGCGGCAATAATGTCGATGCCACGGTTCTGCGCCTTTATGGCGTCCAGCACGGCGCGATAGCTGCGGAAAGTATTCACTCCCAGCAACGTTTCATTCTCACCGGCGAAAAGATGGGTATCGGTAATTTGCAGAATTCTGACTTTGGCCCCATTAACCAAAGGCAGTGTAAACAGGCTTTCCAAGTCGTATCCTTTGTAATTGAAGTCTGTCTAACAAACCGGAACGGCCATCGCTCCATGCGCAAGGCAATAACGCAACCAGTCCGCAAGGAACTGGTTAATTTGATGCTTTTCGTCACGCTGATGCAACTTTTTATTAGGATAATCATAGCGTGCTTTGAAGCGAAAGATCTGCTGGGTCGAACACACTTCCGCAACCATCGCGTCGTGGTAAAGACGCACGGTTAGCGAAGGTAAGCTCCAGTAGCTCACCGCCGGGGCGGTCTGTTCGATTTCAACCAGCGTGGTGTAACGCGTAGACTCAGTAATGGTCAGACGGTAGGTTGCGCTACTTACCTGATAAGTCGCCGTTTCGCCCACTTCATCATTACGCGGCATCAAACGACGTAGTTGTGCGAAATTGGTTTCACACAATCTCATCATTTCAGGAAAATCAGGGGTATAGCGCTTAATCATTAGTTGGACCACTCTTTTCGCAGGGATTCATGGTGCAGGGCCAGCCATTGAAGTGCAATAACTGACGCCGCATTGTCGATTACTCCTTCCTCCACCCAGCGATAAGCCTGTTCACGACTTACCACATGCACGCGGATGTCCTCATTTTCGGCTGCAAGGCCGTGAATTCCCTGTGCTGTTGTCGCATCAACTTCGCCGACCAAAATCGACAACCGTTCGCTGGTTCCACCCGGGCTCGCGAGGTAACTCAGCGCGGGTTTGCAGCGACCGACAACAATATTAGCTTCTTCCAGCGCTTCGCGCCGGGCGACATCTTCGACCGATTCGCCGGGCTCAATGATACCGGCGACCATCTCCAGAAGCCAAGGGGTATCACTGGAATCAATGGCTGGGATACGAATCTGTTCAATCAGCACCACTTCATCACGTTGTGGATCATAGGGCAATAAGACGGCGGCGTGCCCGCGCTCAAAAACTTCGCGAACCACTTCATCACTCATTTCACCGCTAAATAAACGATGGCGGAATCGATAAGCAATGATTGAAAAAAAACCTTTATATCGCGTCTCACGTGCAATAATTTCTACATCATCTTTGCCGAAAGTAACGGGTGAACCCTTCGTTTGGGACATAATGCTGTTTCCTTATTACCTTTTGCTGACAAATTATCGTCATTTGAGGTCAATTTGATGAAATTGCGCTAATAATAATCAGGCACGTTTGTGGTAGATTTGTACCACTTTGGCTGAGAAGGCACGTAAAGCCACTCAGTCCTTCTGCCAGTCTCTGCTAGAATCCGCGTCTATTGGTATTTTGACAGCGTCACCATAACAACATTGCTGCACAACAAGGAATGCAAATGAAGAAACTGCTCCCCCTTCTAATCGGACTGAGCCTGGGCGGCTTCAGCGCGATGAGCCAGGCTGAAAACCTGATGCAGGTCTACCAGCAAGCCAGGGAAAGTAACCCGGATCTGCGCAAGTCCGCAGCCGATCGTGATGCTGCATTCGAAAAAATTAACGAAGCTCGCAGTCCTTTATTACCGCAACTCGGATTGGGTGCGGATTATAACTATACCAACGGCTACCGTGATGCGAATGGCGTTAACAGCAACCAGACCAGCGCGTCTCTGCAATTGACCCAGACTATTTTTGACATGTCGAAATGGCGTGCCCTGACCCTGCAAGAAAAAGCAGCCGGTATTCAGGACGTTTCCTTCCAGGTTGATCAGCAGAAACTGATCCTGGATTCGGCGACAGCCTATTTCAACGTGTTGAGCGCGATTGACTCTCTGTCTTATACCGAAGCACAGAAACAAGCGATTTACCGTCAGTTAGACCAAACCTCGCAACGTTTTAACGTGGGCCTGGTGGCAATTACCGACGTGCAAAACGCCCGTTCACAATACGACACCGTGTTGGCGAACGAAGTGACTGCCCGTAATAACCTCGATAACGCGCTGGAATCTCTGCGTCAGGTTACCGGCGTTTATTATCCGCAGCTCTCTTCTCTGAATATCAACAATTTCAACACCCAGCGCCCACAGCCGGTCGCCGGCCTGCTGAAAGAAGCGGAAAACCGCAACCTGAGCCTGCTGTCTGCCCGTCTGTCTCAGGACTTGGCGCGTGAGCAAATCCGTTCCGCCCAAACCGGTCACATGCCAACTATCGATTTGACCGCGTCAACTGGCGTGAGCAACACCAAATACAACGGTTCTAACACCGGTGAATCTGCCAGCACCCGAGATTCCGATGCGGGCCAGAACAAAATTGGCCTGAGCTTCTCCCTGCCACTGTATAGCGGCGGGTCGGTGACTTCTCAGGTGAAACAAGCGCAATACAACTTTGTTGGCGCAAGTGAGCAGTTGGAAAGCGCGCATCGTTCAGTGGTTCAGACCGTGCGTTCTTCCTTCAACAACATTTCTGCGTCAATCAGTAGCATCAACGCTTACAAACAAGCCGTTGTTTCTGCACAAAGCTCCTTAGACGCGATGGAAGCCGGCTACCAAGTGGGTACCCGTACTATCGTTGACGTGTTGGATGCCACCACCACGCTGTACAACGCCAAGCAACAGCTCTCTTCTGCGCGTTATACCTACCTGATTAACCAGCTGAACATTAAGTCTGCGTTAGGTACGTTGAATGAGAATGACCTGCTGGCGCTGAACGGCACCCTGGGTAAAGCTATCCCAACGACGCCGGAAGCCGTGGCGCCAGAAAACCCACAGCAAGATGCCTCCGCTGATGGTTATAACGGCAGCCAGACTCCTGCTGCTCCGGCCGCTACACAGGTTCGGGCAGAGCAGGTTAGCTCCCCAGTGGTTAACCGCACTCCGGCTAACTCAGGTAGCAGCACATCGACGACCAAGAAGAGTGGGAATCCTTTCCAGAATTAATCTGGTTTTAAAGGGAATAACCTACTTTTGCGATAAGCGGCCTAAAAAGGCCGCTTTTTTTTGTCTGGGTCACAGCCTTTCGTAAAGTCTCGTAACAATTGCCCCTGACTGCTTTAACATTAACCGTCTTTACCCTATTCTTACGCACTACTGGGAAAGGGGCGAAAAAGCCCTATACATGGGATAATTCGATGAAACGGACACAAAACATCAATCTGGCTACCTTCCGGAAATCCTGGCGTAGCTACCGTATCGCACCTGTCGCATTAGCAGTCAGCGCTGTCTTTATGCTCTCCGCTTGCGAAAAAACCGATGAAACCGTCTCGCTTTACCAAAATGCGGACGATTGCTCAAAAGCCAACCCGTCGAACAGCGCGCAATGTACTGCGGCGTATGACGCGGCCAAGAAAGAAGCTGAGAAAACCGCGCCAAAATACGCTAGTCGTGAAGAGTGCGTGGCAGAGTTCGGCGAAGGCCAATGTACTCAAACTCCAGCTCAGGCAGGCATGGCGGCTCAACCACAGCAGAGCGGCAGCTTCTGGATGCCTCTGATGGCCGGTTACATGATGGGCCGTATGATGAGCGGCGGCGCGGGCTTTGCCCAACAGCCTCTCTTCACCTCGAAAAACCCTGCCAGCCCGGCGGGTGGCAAGTTCGTTGATGCAACGGGCAAAAGCTACGGCCCTGCCACTGCAGGTGGACGCACGATGAATGTGCCGAAAACCGCGATGGCGCCTAAGCCAGCGACCACTTCTACCGTAACCCGTGGCGGCTTCGGCGAAAGCGTCGCTAAGCAAAACACCATGCAGCGCAGTTCCGCGTCGACCACGCGTTCACCATCACGCAGCATGGGCGGCTAAGAGTCCCAGATGAAACGTTTACCGATTGCCGAGCGTCCAGACTGGCGAGAAAAAGCCACAGAGTTTGGCTTCAATTTTCACACCATGTATGGCGAGCCGTACTGGTGTGAAGACGCCTATTACGAATTCACCTTAGCGCAGATCGAAGAGATCGAAGACGCCACCGCCGACATTCATCAGATGTGTTTAAAAGTGGTGGAAAAGGTGGTTGCGGACGACGCGCTGATGGCGCAATTCCAAATCCCCAAGCACTGCTGGGAATTTGTCCGAAGCTCGTGGCGCACCCAACAGCCTTCGCTCTATTCACGACTGGACTTGGCCTACGACGGGGTTAACCCGCCTAAGCTGTTGGAAAACAACGCGGATACGCCAACCTCGCTGTATGAAGCCGCCTTCTTCCAGTGGCTGTGGCTCGAAGAGCAAATTGCCGCAGGTAAACTGCCGCAGGATGCTGACCAGTACAACAGCATGCAGGAAAAGCTGATTGAGCGTTTTGCCGAGCTGAAAAACCAGCACGGTTTTTCTTTGCTGCACTTCGCCTGCTGTCAGGATACCGAGGAAGATCGCGGTACCGTGCAGTACTTGCAAGATTGCGCATTAGAAGCCGAGCTAGCCAGCGAATTTCTGTTTATCGAAGAGATCGGTTTAGGCGAACGCGGGCAGTTTACCGATCCGCAGGATCAGGTGATCAGCAACCTGTTCAAGCTCTATCCGTGGGAATTTATGTTCCGCGAGATCTTCTCCACCAAGTTGGAAGATGCGGGCGTGCGTTGGTTAGAACCAGCATGGAAAGCCATTCTGTCTAACAAGGCCTTGCTGCCAATGTTGTGGGAGATGTTCCCGAATCACCCTAACCTGCTGCCAGCCTACTTCGCGGAAGAAGAGCATGCAGAGATGGATCATTACGTGATTAAGCCGCTGTTCTCCCGCGAAGGTGCCAATATCCGCATCATCGAAAAAGGGCAAGAAGTGGCGAGCGTCGATGGCCCATATGGTCAGGAAGGGATGATCCACCAGCAGTTCCACCACCTGCCTAAATTTGGCGATAGCTACACGCTAATTGGCAGCTGGTTGGTGAACGATCAGCCTTGCGGCATTGGTCTGCGCGAAGACAAAGAGCTGATCACACAAGATCTCTCTCGCTTTTATCCGCACGTGATCGTCGGCTAACTGTTACGATCTAGCCAATAAACGAAGCGGGGAGCGAATTCAATTCACTCCCCGTTTTTTTATCTCTAGAAGATTAACCCACCTGTACCGAAAGCATGCTCAACGAGCTCATCACGATGCCATCGGTCGGGGTAGACATCGGCTCGACGCCGTCCCAACTGCCCAACACATACAGCAGCGGCAGATAGTGTTCGATAGACGGGTTAGAGAGCGCGGCTCCCTCATGCTGAGAGAAATTTACCAGCGGGTGCTGGCTGTCTTCACCCTTCCAGCGCAGGTTCTCTTTCACATATTCATTGAAAGCAGTGGCCCACGGGTAATTATCGCCCTCCCCGTCACGCTTCATTAGGCGCAGGTTGTGAACCACGTTGCCGCTCGCCACAATCATAATGCCTTCATCGCGCAGCGCCGCCAGCTTTCTACCAATCTGATAGTGATATTCCGCCGGCTTGGTGCCGTCGATGCTCAACTGCACCACCGGAATATCCGCCTCTGGGTAAGCTTTGATCAGCACGCCCCATGTCCCGTGGTCGAAGCCCCACTCGCCGGTGTCAGCAATCACGTCAATCGGCTTGAGCAGCTCTTGCAGCTTTTTCGCCAGCTCGGGCGAGCCGGGGGCCGGGTAACGCTGATCAAACAGCGCCTGCGGGAAGTTGCCGAAGTCGTGAATGGTGCGCGGGTGCTCCATTGCGGTCACGGCCGTGCCACGAGTGAACCAGTGGGCAGAGACGGCAACGATGGCTTTCGGGCGCGGTAATGTCTCGCCCAGCGTTTGCCATGCGCGGGTAAATTCATTGTCTTCAAGCACGTTCATCGGGCTACCGTGGCCTAAAAACAGTGCTGGCATACGAGGGGAAGTCATAACGTTTTCCTTAGCTCAGAGTGAATGAGTGGCAGAAGCAATTCTGCACGATGGAAATACGGTACTCTCTTTCTTATTTGCTTACAGCCGGATAACCGTGATGAAGTTGTTCAAAAAAATTGAATCAGCGTTATGGGCTTTTTGACGCGGCAGGAAGGGGGGTTAATTCACTTAGCGAGCTATCTATCAATTTCGTCTTTGTAATGCCGGAATAGTGCTTTAGAGATAAAAAAGGCCGCATTGGCGGCCTTTAAGATTCAGGAGTGAGTTCAGTTAGCTAGCTTTCTGAGTCTGCGCCTGACGGTAAGCCACTAAGTCTTCAATGGTCAGTACCGGCATATTGTGTTTCTTGGCGAAGACAATCGCTTCTGGCGCGTGCGCCATGCTGCCATCGTCATTGGTCAGTTCGCACAGCACACCGAAAGGCTTCAGACCGGCCAGTTTGACCAAGTCGATAGAGGCTTCAGTGTGGCCACCGCGAGTCAGCACGCCGCCCGCCTGCGCGCGCAGAGGGAAGATATGCCCCGGGCGGTTCAGGTCAGAAGGCTTAGCGCCGTCTTTGATGGCGGTGCGAATGGTGGTGATGCGGTCAGCGGCAGAAACACCGGTAGTGACGCCTTCGGCCGCTTCGATGGTGACGGTGAATGGCGTTTGGTACGCGCTGGAGTTGGTCTCAACCATCATGGGTAAATCGAGCTTTTTGCGGCTCTCTTCGGTCATGGTGAGACAGACAATCCCGCTGCCGTGGCGAATGGTCAACGCCATCTGCTCAACGGTCATGTTTTCAGCGGCAAAAATTAAATCGCCTTCGTTTTCACGATCTTCGTCATCCAGCACCATCACACCACGGCCATTGCGCAGGGCTTCAAGAGCCTGCTCAACGCGTTGATTTGGTGTACCAAATTCGGAAAGTAGGGTCTGATTCATGGTAAAAATAACCTCATAAACTGTATGTAATATACATGGATTACCAGAATCAGGGCGTCTTGAGGAGTTCACTGTAGCCCAGCAATGCCGTGCGACAGTGTGAAAAAATAACGCAGCAGGCAATTTTTTGCCTGGCTTGAACCGTTACTCTCTCCCATCCGGACTATAACCGTCGGCTCCGGGATCTAACCGGATCTGCTGACCTCAAACTGCAAAGTTTGAGCGCTCGCGGGCTCCCACTATGGCAGAAATGCGTTCCGCCAAAAAAGATGTGGTTTACCGCCGGTGGGGACTTTCACCCCGCCCTGAGAATAAGCAGGTCAACTATAACGCCAATAAAAGGTCTCGGCAATGTGTCGAATAGCCGAATAATGCCATCGCGAAGGTTTATAGAAAGAGTATCTAGGATTACACTAGTACAAAGCTGCTTATTCGAGACAAGGGAAAAACCATGATCGACCCGAAAAAAATTGAACAAATCGCTCGTCAGGTTCACGAGTCAATGCCGAAGGGTATCCGTGAGTTTGGTGAAGATGCTGAAAAGAAAATTCGTCAGGTATTGCAGGCGCAATTTAGCCGTATGGATTTGGTTAATCGCGAAGAGTTCGACGTGCAGACTCAGGTTCTACTGCGCACCCGCGAGAAACTAGTTGCTCTCGAGCAGCGCCTGACCGAGCTGGAAGCCAAATTAGCTACCGAGCAGAAGCCAGAAGCCTAATTCCCGGCGGCTGTCATGCATAAAAAACCACGCTCAAAGGCGTGGTTTTTTATTGTCTGTCGGCAGAAATTAGCGACAGCTAGTCTTGGCTTTTAATCTGGTTGATGATGCCCGTTGTCGATAAGCCATCTTCGAAGTTCAACACGCGAACTTCACCGCCGTTAGCCCAAACTTCTTTGCTACCCGCGATCTGCTCCGGCTTGTAATCGCCGCCTTTTACCAGCAGATCAGGTAGAATTTCGGCGATCAGGCGCTGCGGGGTATCTTCTTCAAAAGCCACCACCCAGTCAACCGCACCCAGCGCGCCGAGCACGATCATGCGATTTTGCAGAGCATTGACCGGGCGAGTTTCGCCTTTCAGACGCTTGGTGGACGCATCGCTGTTCACCGCCACAATCAGGCGATCGCCGAGCTTGCGCGCATTGGCTAAATACGAAACATGGCCCGCGTGCAAGATGTCGAAAATGCCGTTGGTCATCACCACTTTTTCACCACGCTGGCGAGCCAGCGCCACGGCCTCTTTCAGCCCGGCTTCGGTCATCACGCCAAAGCCCACTTCTGAACGCCCGCCAATCGCATCTTCCAACTCGACCGGAGAAACCGTGGAAGTACCCAGCTTGCCGACCACTACGCCTGCGGCGGCGTTGGCCAAGAAGCAGGACTCTTCCAGCGAGTTGCCAGCAGCCAAAGCGGCGGCCAGAACGCCGATCACCGTGTCACCGGCACCGGTCACGTCATACACTTCCTGAGCCTGAGTCGGCAGGTGCAGCGGCTCTTTGCCCGGTTGCAGCAGGGTCATACCGTGCTCGGAACGGGTCACCAGCAGGGCTGATAGCTCGAAGTCAGACACCAGCTTCATGCCGCGCTGGACGATTTCTGCTTCGTCTTTGCAACGGCCAACCACGGCTTCGAACTCGGACAGGTTTGGCGTCAGCAGGGTCGCGCCGCGATAACGCTCGAAATCCGATCCTTTTGGATCGATAAGCACCGGAACACCGGCCTTTTTTGCCAATTGGATCATCGGCTGCACGTCTTTCAGCGCGCCTTTGGCATAATCTGACAGCACCAGCGCGCCGGTTTTTGGCAACGCTTGTTCGATCTTCTCCAGCATAGGATGGAGATCAACACCGTCAAAACCTTCTTCGAAATCGAGGCGAATCAGCTGCTGGTTGCGAGACAGCACGCGCAGCTTGGTAATTGTCGGGTGAGTTGCTAACGCCACGAAATCACAATGAACGTTAACGTTGTCCAAATGCTGATTCAGAGCACGAGCAGCATCATCGATCCCCGTCAGACCAATCAAACGAGATCCAGCGCCGAGTGAAGCTATGTTCATCGCCACGTTAGCAGCACCGCCAGGGCGCTCCTCGATGGTGGTGACTTTCACGACCGGCACCGGCGCTTCTGGTGAAATACGGTTAGTCGGACCATACCAATAGCGGTCCAACATGACGTCGCCCACGACCAGTACGCCGGCACGGTGAAAATCAGGTAAAGTCACTTTCATCCCTTGCTCCAAAAACAGATACAACCTGACATAAAAATAGTGCGCCGGATAATATCACAAGCGCTCATACCGCGAAAAAAAGCTTGGACGCGGCGATTAACTGAGCCAGCCTTGCCAGCTCGCCAAAATCTGCTCGCGTTCAGTCATAAAGCTATCGACAGCGACTTTGCCACTATGTTCCTGTAAAGCCAGATGATGAATCTCGTCGCGCAGCGTGACATAGGCGTGCTTCAGCCGGCGCGCCTCATCCTCCGGCATAATATCGTATTGCGCCATCAGCTCGAAAATACGCACGTTATCAGACCACTTGGTCAGACCCGGCTCATCGTGGGCAAAGCGCAACACCAGATATTGTGCGATGAATTCAATGTCCGTGATACCGCCCGGATCGGCTTTCAGGTCGAAGGTATGGCCTTTTTTGCTGCCCAGATGGGCATGCATCTTCTCGCGCATCTCGCGCACTTCTTTGCGCAAAGTGTCGGCATCACGCTGGCGGCACAGAATCTCACGGCGCGTGGTATTAAATTGACGAGTCAGCTGCGGGTCGCCGTAGACCACGCGGGCGCGAACCAGCGCCTGATGCTCCCAGGTCCAGGCTTCGTTTTGCTGATAATCAGCAAAGGCTTCAATGGTGCTGACCAGCATCCCCGCCGCGCCGGATGGGCGCAGACGTGCATCCACTTCATACAGAATGCCGGACGAAGTGCGGGTGCTGAACAGGTGCATAATGCGCTGGGCCAGCCGCAGGTAGAACTGGCGGCCGTCAATGCTGCGCTCGCCTTCGGTCATGACGTCCGGCGCGCAGTCGAGCAGGAAAACCAAATCCAGATCTGAGCTATAGCCCAGCTCCCAGCCCCCCAACTTGCCATAACCCACCACGGCAAAACCGCGCCCTTCCCGGCTGCGCAGGTGCGAAGGTTCACCATAGCGCGTCACCATCTGCTCCCAGGCTTGCTGGATAACGGCTTCAAGGATCGCCTCGGCCAGATAGGTCAAATGGTCGCTGACCTTCATCACCGGCAGCGCGCCCGAGATATCCCCGGCGGCGATGCGCAGGTGCTGGGCCTGCTTAAACTGGCGCAGCGCTTCCAGCTGCTGCTCTTCGTCATCGGCGGGCACGCGCAGCAAATACTGGCGCAGCTCGTCGCGATAGGCGTCTGGCGCAATCGGCTGGTAAAGAGTGCGCGGGTCGAGCAGCTCGTCGAGCAAAATTGGGTGGCGGGCCAGCTGGTTGGCGACCATCGGCGATGCCGCGCACAGGCGCACCAGCTGCTTCAGCGCCCCCGGATACTCAACCAGCAGTTCAATATAAGTGGTGCGCGTAACAATATTGAGCAGCAGCAGGGTCAGGCGTTGCAGGGTGATATCGGCATTTTTATAGCCACACACCTGGGCCAGCAGGTTCGGCATCAGCTGATCCAACTGGTCACGGCCGCGCGGCCCGATGGTGCGCTTATCCACGTCACGGCGGAACTCGGCGATTTGCCGCAACAGCTGCCCCTGAGCTTCCGGCGCGAGTTGCGGCACCAGATGGGCAATATCGTCGTGCTCAAGGGCGTCAATCCACAGGCTGCTGAACTCGGCGTGCTGCGGATCTTCGCCAATGTCCGGCGTGTCATCACCAATCAAATCATCAAACACGGCGCGCACCGCCAGCATGTGGGTATTCAAGGCGTCGAGCAGCGTTGGCCAGTTAGGGAAGTCCATCCCCCATGCCAGACGCGCCTGATTGAGATCGTCGGATGGCAGGGTTTGGGTCTGTTCGTCAGCAATCGCCTGCAACAAGTTTTCGAGGCGACGCAGGAACAGGTAGCTTTCACGCAGCTGCGACACCTGCACGGCGGGCAGCAGCTCCAGCTCTTGCACGGCTTGCAGCGTCGGTAATAAAGAGCGCTGCTGCAAAGAGGGTTCGCGGCCGCCGCGGATCAGTTGGAAGACTTGCGCGATAAACTCGATTTCGCGAATGCCGCCCGCGCCCAGCTTAATGTTGTCCTTAAGGCCACGGCGGCGCACTTCGCGGGCAATCATGCCTTTCATATTGCGCAGGGACTGAATCACGCTGAAGTCGATATAGCGGCGGAAAACGAACGGCATCAACATCTTACGCAGTTCCTGACTGCTGCTGTCCTCCGCGCCGCCCATCAACCGCGCCTTGACCATCGCGTAGCGTTCCCAGTCGCGGCCCTGCTCCTGATAATAGTCTTCCAACGCCGGGAAGCTCATCACCAGCGGGCCGCTGTCGCCAAACGGCCGTAGGCGCATATCCACGCGATAGACAAAACCATCAATGGTTGGCTGATCCAAGGCTTTAATCAGCCGCTGACCAAGGCGGGTGAAGAACTGTGCGTTATCCAGCTCGCGACGGCCGCCTTTGGTTTGGCCATTCTCGGGATAGGCAAAAATCAGGTCGATGTCTGAGGAGAAGTTCAGCTCGCCGCCGCCCAGTTTGCCCATACCGAGAATTAACAACTTTTGCGGCACTCCGTCGGCATTCATGGGCGTACCAAACTCGCGGCAGCAGGCGTCGTACAGCCATTCGCGGGCGCTGACAATCAGGGTTTCAGCTAACTCGCTGAGCTGATGCAGCGTCTCTTCGCACTGGCTGGTGAGCATGGTCTGTGACCAGGCAATGCGAGTCAACATTCGCTTGCGGAACAAGCGCAGCGCCTTCATCAGCCCGGCTTCATCACTGATCTGGGCCAGCGCCTCGGCTAGCCAGCCGCGATAGCTTTGCCACTCCTGCGCGTGCGGCGGATGCTGCACAATCTCATGCCACCAGTCTGGAAATGCCAGCAGGTTTTCACTGATAAAATCACTGCTCGCGGCCACCGCCAGCGTGCTTTCATCAAGCTCTGGTAAGGGCGCGGCGTGCTCCTGACAACGAATAACGAAGTTGTCAGCCTGACTTTGCAAAACAGAGGGGAGTGGCAACATGAGATCAGGTTCCTTTCGCAAAAAAGCCTGAGTCAGACTCAGGCCACTTGTTCAATTAAACTTCACCATAAACCAAAACGCGGCTTGTTATTTGACTTTGCCGTTGAGCCAGAAGGCGTCCATCATCACGGCGTGCTGGCGGGCAGAATCTTCCCACGCATGCTGCTGCTGGATAATCGCCTGCTGCAACTCAAGCCAGCCATTAATGTAAGGGCTGTACTCTTCGTGAGAGTAAGCGCCCGCTAACATGTGGAAAGAGATAATCTGGCGCTTTAGGCGAGCCAGCTGGTCGCGGAAGCCATCTTCGTCCAGCGGCTGGCCGAATGCCTCTTTCAAATCCGCGGCGGTACGGCCCAGCATGATGTCTGCAAAGCGTTTGAAGGAGCCATCAAGCTTCTTCTGCGCTTTCTCATCAATGAAAGGTTTCCACTGCTGAGTTGTCAGCCACGAAGTGAGTGCTAACTTACATTTCAAGTAGGCCGGGCTGTAACACACGGCCTGGGCGTCGGCGCCCTTCTGCTCCAGCGCTGGCAGTAAGTCGGTTAGCAAGGCGCGCAGTTCAGTTGAGGCTTTACGTGGGATCAGCCCGCCGAACAGCACCAACGCCTGACGCACGGCTTCAACTGCTTGCAGCACGCTCAGGCGCACGGCCTTATCACCGCGCACCCACAGCTCTTCGTGATACTGCCACTGGTCCAGCGCGAGAGCCAAAATGCCCTCCATCGCCTGCTCCACCGTGGCTTTCGGCGCGGCCTTGAATACGGGCAGCGGGCGCAGTTCGCGCGCCGGATTGCCTTTCGCCAAGTGATAACCACGGGCAGCCTTGCTCAAGCCGCCCTGCCGCAGCCCGCCGTTTTGACCAATCAACGCGGCGAGCGCCAGCAGGTCAGCGGTGTTGCCGCTTTTCAGCTCCAGCTCAATTTCAGCTAAAGGCTCGGAAAGCTCTCCGGCCACCACTTCACCCTGATCCAAACCAAGCTCAATCTCGCTTTGCTGGTAAGTGATCACCCACTTCTCGCGCATAAAATTGGTGGAAAACAGCGGCAGCAGCGCCTTCTGTAGCGCAGCGACTTTGCAGCCTTCTGGCCAGATTTCCTTCGGGAAAGCGCTGAGTTTTAAGGTCGGCTTCTTCAGCTCAACATTGTATTCCGGGCGCTGGTGCAAGCCCCCTACTACGCTACCGGCGGTTTTGATGGTCATCTCATATTGGTCGTCAAAACCGCGAATACGCAGGCCCATATCGTGGCTGCGCATCCAGTTATCAGCGGTTTCGTAATAGATGTTGGTCAGCTTCTGTGGCGCAGAGTGTTGGCTGGAAAACTGCGCCAATTGCTCCGGTAATTCAGCGATAGCCGCGGCAGTGGCGATAAACTTTAATTCTATTTCTACGGTCATAGTGATCTTCACACCGAGTTCTGGATGTCAAAAGGCTGTCATAAAGCCGACAAAAGGAGTTAGCGATAAGTCGCAATTCTAACACAGGGTCTGGCCGCAAGCCGCATGCAACGGGATAGTAAGATAGTTCCCATTCCTGTTTATACGTTGCGTAGTCAAACTGTTGCCCTTAGTATCAAACCCTCATAACGTCGGTTCCTACATCGCGTTCCATAAATTCACAAAGAAACGATGAAATAATGCAGAAACTCCGCCTAATTGGTCTCGCTTTGCTTAGTTTAAGCATCACTTGGGGCGCTCACGCCGATGAAAAGCGCTACATTTCCGACGATCTGATCACTTATATCCACAGTGGTCCGGGTAACCAATATCGTATCGTTGGCACGCTAAATGCCGGTGACGAAGTCACCCTGCGTAGCGTCAACGACAGCACAAAATACGGCGAAATCATTGACTCTAAAGGTAAAACCGCCTGGATCCCTCTGGACCAGTTGAGCAATGTGCCAAGCATCCGCACCCGCGTTCCTGATTTAGAGCAGCAGGTGAAAACCCTGACTGACAAGCTGACCAACATTGATTCCAGCTGGAACCAGCGCACGGCTGAAATGCAGCAAAAAGTTTCGTCGAGCGATGGCATCATTAATGGCCTGAAGAAAGAGAATCAGGACCTGAAAAATCAGCTGATTGTGGCGCAGAAGAAAGTGAGCGCGGTAAATGTTCAGCTTGACGACAAACAGCGTACTATCATTTTACAATGGTTCATGTATGGCGGCGGCGTCGCCGGTGTTGGCCTGCTGTTGGGCTTAATCCTGCCGCATCTGGTGCCTCGCCGTAAGAAAAATGATCGCTGGATGAGCTGAGTCACATAATGGAAATCTATCTGGTCGGCGGCGCAGTCCGAGACAGTTTGTTAAACCTGCCGGTTACCGAGCACGACTGGGTAGTCGTTGGCGCCACGCCGGAATATATGCTTGCTGAAGGATATCAGCAGGTTGGCAAGGACTTTCCCGTGTTCTTGCATCCGGTGACTCATGATGAATACGCGCTGGCTCGCACGGAAAGAAAATCTGGCAGCGGCTATAACGGTTTTACCTGTTACGCCGCGCCAGATGTCACATTAGAGCAGGACTTGATGCGTCGCGACCTGACCATCAACGCCATCGCCAAAAGTGCCGAAGGTGAACTCTTCGACCCTTACCACGGCCAGCGCGATATCGAAAATCGCCTGCTGCGCCACGTTTCTGATGCCTTTGGTGAAGACCCGCTGCGCGTTTTGCGCGTGGCGCGGTTTGCCGCGCGCTTTGCCCATCTTGGTTTCAGCGTCGCGCCAGAAACCCAGCAACTGATGCAGCAAATGGCAGATTCCGGCGAGCTTGAAGCCCTGACGGCCGAGCGCGTGTGGAAAGAGACGGAAAAGGCGCTGCAGACGCAGGACCCGCAAGTTTTCTTCCAAGTGCTGCGTGACTGTGGCGCGCTGAAGGTACTGTTCCCAGAGGTTGACGCGCTGTTTGGCGTGCCCGCACCGGAGAAATGGCATCCGGAAATCGATACCGGCATTCATACCCTGATGACCCTGAAAATTGCCGCAGAGCTGACACCGGATGTTGATATTCGCTTCTCCGCACTCTGCCATGACTTGGGCAAAGGGCTGACCAATCCGGAATACTGGCCGCATCACCACGGCCACGGCCCGGCGGGCGTTAAACTGGTGGAAAATCTTTGCCAGCGGCTCCGAGTGCCAACCCATATTCGCGATCTGGCGAAGCTGGTCGCTGAATTCCATGACCTGATCCACACGGTCAATAAATTGCGTCCAGAAACGATTCTAAAGCTGTTCGACACTATTGATGTTTGGCGCAAGCCACAGCGGCTCGAGCAGATGATTTTCACCAGCGAGGCTGATGCTCGCGGGCGAACCGGTTTCGAGCAGAACCCTTATCCACAGGGCGATTATCTTCGCGGGGCCTACGCAGCGGCGCTCACCGTGTCGATTAAAGACATCGTAGATTCAGGTTTAGAAGGGTTGGCAATCAAAGAAGAGTTGAAGAAACAGCGCATTCGCGCCATCGCCGACTGGAAAGCGCTGCAAGATCCCGCCGAATAATTTCCTCATTTAAAGTAAAAAACCGCAGGACTCATGTTCCTGCGGTTTGCATTTCTACACCAGAAAAACGGATTTTTTAGGCGATAAAAACAGTGTATGCCACGAAAGCCACCACAAAACGGTAGATGGCGAAGGGAATAAACGAGAAGCGTTTGATCACCGACAGGAAGGTTTTGATCGCGATTAACGCCACCAAGAAGGCCACCACAAAGCCCGTAGCGAACATTGGCAAATCTGCCATGCTCAGGAAGGTGTAGCTCTTATAGAGGTCCAGCACGGTAGCGCCCAGCATCATCGGCACGGCCAGCAGGAAAGAGAACTCCGAGGCCGCATAGCGGCTCACCCCACTCAGCATCCCGCCGCCAATGGTCGCGCCAGAACGCGAGAACCCCGGCCATAGCGCTAAGCACTGGCAAACACCAATCATCAGCGCCTGACGGTAAGTCATATCATCCACGCCTTCGGCACGCGGCTTCTTCGGCTTGAGCAGCTCTGCGGCTATAAGCCACACCCCGCCGACCACCAATGCATAGATAACGTTTTTCGGCTCAAACAGGGCTTTAATCTGCGAGTGGAAAATCAACCCAATGGCCGTGGCGGGCAGCATGCCCAGTATAATGTGGCCCAGATTGAGTCGCCCTGTTCCTGTGCCTTCGTGCACAGGCGGCTTGCCAAAATGAATCCCAATCATGCCGAACAGTCGGCGCCAGAACATCACGACCACCGCCATGATCGAGCCAAGCTGGATAATGACTTCAAATGACTTTGCTGTATCGCCGGTAAAACCTAATAGGTTGCCGACGATGATCATATGTCCGGTTGAAGAGACCGGTAAAAATTCTGTTAACCCTTCGACAACACCCAAAATTGCTGCGACCAGCAATGAATGACTTTCAACAACCATTTAGTATCCAACTTATTACAGAGGGAGAAGTAGCGACATCGAAACGGATATCGCTGAAAAAAAGAATGTCTTTAATCGCCTTATTTCTAGCGCTTTTTTATGACAAAAATTCGCGCGATGAGTTGCAGGCAGCAATATTTAAATTAGAAATTTAGCCGCGCACGCCGCGTTCAATAATCACCCCAACGTTAGTCGCTTCCGCCACAGCGCCCGGCTTGCTTAGCTTAATGCGTACCCACGGCGAGTTGAAGCGAGATAATAATAGGCTGGCGACCTCTTCCGCGACGCGCTCGACCAGCGCGAAATTCTGCGTTGAAACGTGCTGAATGACGGCTTCGCTTACATCGGCGTAGCTCAGGCAGTCATTAACATCGTCGCTGGCAGCGGCCTGACGGTTGTCCCATGCCATTTCGATATCGAACACTAGCTTCTGCTTAATGGTCTGTTCCCAGTCATAAGCGCCAATGGTGGTGATTACATTCAGTTGCTCAATAAATACGATATCCATCACGCGTTTCTCTGTTTTTGGGTCAGCCGGATACCACTTCCGGCGGAAAATGCGTATTATCCATGGATGTTGCGATTAAAACGACCCCTATTAGACGGAACTGCGTTATGAGTGCTACCGCGCTTGGCATGATTATTTTCGCCTATCTCTGCGGCTCGATTTCCAGTGCAATTCTGGTCTGTCGGGTAGCGGGATTACCCGATCCACGCACACAGGGTTCCGGCAATCCGGGGGCCACTAACGTCTTGCGAATTGGTGGCCGCGCCGCCGCCGCGTCGGTGCTCATCTTCGACGTGTTAAAAGGCATGCTGCCGGTTTGGCTGGCTTACCGCCTCGACGTCTCCCCGGTTTATCTTGGCATTACCGCCATCGCCGCCTGTCTCGGTCACATCTATCCGGTCTTTTTCCGTTTTCAGGGTGGCAAAGGCGTAGCGACAGCCTTCGGTGCTATCGCGCCCATCGGCTTTGACCTTACAGGTTTGATGGCCGGCACCTGGCTGCTCACCGTCCTGCTGAGCGGCTACTCGTCACTCGGCGCCATCATCAGCGCGCTGATTGCGCCATTCTATGTCTGGTGGTTCAAGCCACAGTTCACCTTCCCAGTCGCCATGCTCTCCTGCCTGATTCTGTTGCGTCACCACGACAACATCCAGCGTCTGTGGCGTGGGCAAGAGGGCAAAATCTGGGATAAGTTGAAGCAGAAACGTGCAGCTAAAAAAGCCGCGCAAGAAGCCGCCAAGCAAGCTGAAAAAGACCAATAAACTCAGATTTTAGACACAAAAAAAAGACCTCAAGAGGTCGTTTTTTTATTGCCGCAGCCATTCAAATCAGAGCCTGACTGAATGGCTGCGAGGCAAGGCGCAAGAAGGGGAGAAAGCGCAGCATACATAAGTATGTGAGCATTTCGAGCCGCCGCAGCAACACAGCCGCAGCCCCATTCAGACTGGCGGCAAATCAGCCAAAGGCCAGCGCGGGCGCACAGACACGCTCAGATCCTGCGTCGCGCCAGTTTGCAAACGCACCATGCCAGCATAAGCAATCATCGCGCCATTATCGGTACAGAATTCAGGACGCGCGTAAAACACTTCACCACCGCGCTTGGTCATCATCTCACCTAATTTGGCGCGCAGCGTGCGGTTAGCACTGACGCCTCCCGCCATAACCAGGCGTTTAAAGCCGGTGTGATCCAGCGCGCGCTTGCATTTGATTGCCAGCGTATCCACCACGGCATCTTCGAAAGCCCGTGCAATATCAGCGTGAGTTTGTGGCGAGTCATCATTAGCGCGCACGGTGTTCGCTGCAAAGGTCTTCAAACCTGAGAAGCTAAAATCCAGCCCCGGACGGTCGGTCATCGGGCGCGGGAAAGTAAAGCGCCCTTCAGTCCCCTGCTGCGCCATCTTCGACAGCATCGGGCCACCGGGGTAGTCCAGACCCAGCAATTTCGCGGTCTTATCGAATGCTTCGCCAGCGGCATCATCAATAGACTCACCCAGCAACTCGTACTTACCAATGCCGGTGACGCTAATTAATTGAGTGTGGCCGCCGGAAACCAGCAAAGCAACAAACGGGAAATCTGGCGGGTTGTCTTCCAGCATAGGTGCCAGCAGATGCCCTTCCATATGGTGAACCGGCACGGCTGGAACATCCCAGGCAAAGGCCAGAGAGCGGCCAATGGTGGCACCCACTAATAGCGCGCCAACCAGACCCGGACCCGCGGTATAAGCCACGCCGTCGATGTCTTTGGCCGTCAGCCCGGCTTCTTTCAAAGCTTCCTGAATGAGAGGAATCGTTTTGCGCACGTGGTCACGCGACGCCAGTTCAGGCACCACGCCGCCGTAGTCAGCATGCAGTTTTACCTGACTATACAATTGGTTGGCTAACAAGCCCGCTTCGCTGTCATAGATAGCGATGCCGGTTTCATCGCAGGACGTTTCTATACCAAGTACTCGCATCACGTTTTCCATCTTATTCTCGGGCTAACTCGCGGCGCGCAGTTTAGCACACAACGCCGCGTCAGCGCTGTTTCTCAGAAGCAAATCCACTGCTTTTGCCAATTAATGTCGAGCAATTTAAGTTGATTGGTATATAATCGCCGGCCGACGCAAAAGCGAGCGCACTTTTGGAAATAGATGGGTTGGGAGGCGCTGCTTCAATTTGCCGTTATGCTTTACAACGCAGCGCAAGTTGGAGTAAAATTCCGCACCATTTTGAAATGTGCTGGTACAAACCAGCAAACAAACCGATTTTATCGAGGTGAGAGGCACATGCCTGTAATTAAAGTACGTGAAAACGAGCCGTTCGACGTAGCTCTGCGTCGCTTCAAACGTTCCTGCGAAAAAGCGGGTGTTCTGGCAGAAGTTCGTCGTCGTGAGTTCTATGAAAAACCGACTACCGAACGTAAACGCGCTAAAGCATCTGCAGTAAAACGCCACGCCAAGAAACTGGCTCGCGAAAACGCACGCCGCACTCGTCTGTATTAATCTTCGGGGGCAACCCCACCGTGTATTTGCTCTCGCAAAAGCACACAGATCGATGAGTAGTTGCATACGCATGCCGTGCTTTCCGAAAGGAATGCGCGGCTTGTTCTCGTTTATAGGCTAGTGAGTAAGGGGCTTATGGCTGGGAGAATTCCACGCGTATTTATCAATGACTTACTGGCTCGTGTCGACATCGTGGACCTTATCGATGCTCGCGTAAAGCTGAAGAAACAGGGTAAGAATTACCACGCGTGCTGCCCTTTCCACCATGAGAAAACACCCTCATTTACCGTAAACGGCGATAAGCAGTTTTATCACTGTTTCGGCTGTGGAGCCCACGGCAACGCCGTCGACTTCCTGATGAACTACGACAGGCTTGAGTTTGTCGAAAGTATCGAGGAATTGGCGACAATGCAGGGTTTGGAAGTGCCGTATGAAGCGGGCACCGGTCCAAGCCAGATGGAGCGCCATCAGCGTCAGAGCCTCTACCAGTTGATGGAGCCGCTTGCCGACTTCTATCAGCAATCACTTAAACAACCCGTTGGCGCACCTGCCAGAGAATACCTTTCTCAGCGCGGATTAAGTGAAGATGTTATCGCTCATTTTGCCATAGGTTTCGCGCCTCCTGGCTGGGACAACGCCTTCAAGCGTTTTGGCAAAAATGCCGATGACAAAGCCTCATTAATTGATGCGGGTATGTTGGTCACCAATGACAACGGACGCAGTTATGACCGTTTTCGCGAACGCGTCATGTTCCCCATCCGCGATAAGCGCGGCCGGGTTATTGCGTTTGGTGGCAGGGTATTAGGCGAGGGTACGCCAAAATATCTGAACTCCCCCGAAACCGAGATTTTCCATAAAGGCCGCCAGTTGTATGGCCTTTATGAAGCACAGCTGAAACATCCGACACCTTTACGCTTATTGGTTGTCGAAGGTTATATGGACGTCGTGGCGCTGGCGCAGTTTGGCATCGATTATGCCGTTGCATCCTTAGGCACCTCGACCACCGCCGACCACATTCAGCTGATGTTCCGCGCCACGGATAACGTGGTGTGTTGCTATGACGGCGACAGAGCCGGTCGCGAAGCAGCATGGCGTGCGTTAGAAACAGCGCTGCCCTACTTGAGCGACGGCCGCCAGTTACGCTTTATGTTTTTACCCGACGGCGAAGATCCAGACACGCTGGTGCGTAAAGAAGGTAAAGAAGCCTTCGAACAACGGATGGAGCAGGCGCTGCCGCTCTCAACCTTCTTGTTTGAATCGCTGATGCCGCAGGTCGATTTGAGCAGCCCCGACGGGCGCACCAAGTTGAGCATGCTGGCGCTACCTTTGATTCGCCAGGTACCCGGCGAGACGCTGCGCATGTATTTGCGCCAGCAGCTAGGCAATAAGCTTGGTATTTTGGACGACAGCCAGCTCGAAAAACTGGTTCCTAAGCAGGTCGATAGTGGCAATACCTATCAGGCGCCCCAGCTAAAACGCACAACCATGCGTATACTTATTGGGTTACTGGTACAAAATCCACAACTGGCTACACTTATACCCTCGCTGCAAGGATTGGAGCGAGCGAAGCAACCGGGACTGGATCTGTTTAGCGAGTTAGTAACCACTTGCTTAGCCCAGCCGGGCCTGACTACCGGCCAGTTGCTTGAGTTGTACCGAGACAATAAGTTCTACCAGCAGCTTGAAACTCTGGCTACATGGAACCATATGATCGTTGAGGATATGGTCGAAGAAGAGTTTCGCGCCACGCTGGCCAGCCTCTATGACTCGATCTTAGAGCAGCGGCTTGAAGAATTAATCGCTAAAGCCAGAACCCACGGGCTCAGCCCGGAAGAACGTGCCGAAGTTAGCTCGTTAAATCAGGTTTTAGCGAGGAAAAATTGAACGGCTTAAGTGCCGATATATAGTGGGACAGAGTCCCGCACGATGCCGCCATCGCGGGCCGCGGCAACAAGTAAACGCCCCGATACCCTAACGGGTAAACGTTATTGTTGGCGGTTTCGCTGACCAACACCAACCCAAATACTCTGAAGTGTGGATACCGTCTTATGGAGCAAAACCCGCAGTCACAGCTTAAGCTACTTGTCACCCGTGGTAAGGAGCAAGGCTATCTGACCTATGCTGAGGTCAATGACCATCTGCCGGAAGATATCGTCGACTCCGACCAGATCGAAGACATCATCCAGATGATTAACGACATGGGCATCCAGGTTCTTGAAGAAGCTCCTGACGCCGATGACTTAATGCTGGCCGAAAACCGTCCTGATACTGACGAAGATGCAGCCGAAGCTGCTGCTCAGGTGCTTTCCAGCGTTGAATCTGAAATTGGACGTACCACTGACCCCGTGCGCATGTACATGCGTGAAATGGGTACCGTTGAACTGTTGACCCGTGAAGGCGAAATCGACATCGCTAAGCGTATCGAAGACGGTATCAACCAGGTCCAGTGCTCCGTTGCCGAATACCCAGAAGCCATCACTTACCTGCTCGAACAGTACGATCGCGTTGAAGCGGGCGAAGCGCGTCTGTCTGATCTGATCACTGGTTTCGTTGATCCGAACGCAGAAGAAGAGATCGCGCCGACTGCCACTCACGTTGGTTCTGAACTGACGACTGAAGAGCAAAACGACGACGACGAAGACGAAGATGAAGACGACGACGCTGAAGACGACAACAGCATCGACCCAGAACTGGCGCGCCAGAAGTTCACCGAGCTGCGTGAGCAGCACGAAGCCACGCGTGCTGTCATCAAGAAAAACGGCCGTAATCACAAAAGCGCCGCAGAAGAAATTCTGAAACTGTCCGACGTCTTCAAACAGTTCCGTTTAGTACCAAAACAGTTCGACTTCCTGGTTAACAGCATGCGTTCCATGATGGATCGCGTCCGTGCTCAGGAACGTTTCATCATGAAAGTCTGTGTTGAACAGTGCAAAATGCCGAAGAAAAACTTCGTCAACCTGTTCGCCGGCAACGAAACCAGCCAAACCTGGTTTGATGCCGCTCTGGCTATGGGCAAACCATGGTCTGAGAAGCTGAAAGAAGTGACCGAAGAAGTGCAACGCGGCCTGATGAAACTGCGTCAAATCGAAGAAGAAACCGGCCTGACCATCGAGCAGGTTAAAGATATCAACCGTCGTATGTCCATCGGCGAAGCGAAAGCGCGTCGTGCGAAGAAAGAGATGGTTGAAGCAAACTTACGTCTGGTTATTTCTATCGCCAAGAAATACACCAACCGTGGTCTGCAGTTCCTTGATCTGATTCAGGAAGGTAACATCGGCCTGATGAAAGCCGTTGATAAGTTTGAATATCGCCGTGGTTATAAGTTCTCAACTTATGCGACCTGGTGGATCCGTCAGGCTATCACCCGCTCCATCGCCGACCAGGCGCGTACCATCCGTATTCCGGTGCATATGATTGAGACTATCAACAAACTCAACCGTATTTCACGCCAGATGCTGCAAGAGATGGGCCGCGAGCCGACGCCGGAAGAGTTGGCTGAACGTATGCTGATGCCGGAAGACAAAATCCGTAAAGTGCTGAAAATCGCTAAAGAGCCTATCTCCATGGAAACGCCAATCGGCGACGATGAAGATTCGCATCTGGGTGATTTCATCGAGGATACCACCCTCGAGCTGCCACTGGATTCGGCAACCTCAGAAAGCCTGCGTTCTGCAACGCACGACGTTCTGGCCGGTCTGACCGCGCGTGAAGCTAAAGTGCTACGCATGCGTTTCGGTATCGATATGAACACCGACCACACGCTGGAAGAAGTGGGTAAACAGTTCGACGTTACCCGCGAACGTATCCGTCAGATCGAAGCTAAGGCTCTGCGCAAACTGCGTCACCCAAGCCGTTCTGAAGTGCTGCGCAGCTTCCTCGACGACTAATCGTTAGATTAAACGTCATTAAAAAGCCCCGCGATGGTGATGCCGTCGCGGGGCTTTTGCTTTTCAGCCAGCTCAATCTGTTACGCGTTTAGCGCGTCATACAGCTCGCGGTAAGACGCCGTCAGCTCATCCAGCGTCGCGCGATTCAACCCGCTTGGGTTCGGCAACACCCAGACTTCCGTCTTACCGATTTTTATCTCCTGACGTCCCCAGCTTACTTTGCTGATACCAAACGCCTTACTGAACGCCTGCTTGCCCAACACGGCCAGGGCACGCGGCTGATAGCGTTCAATCTTAGCCGTCAGCGCCGCCCCGCCCTCGCGCAGCTCATCGCGCACCAGCTCGGTAGCCTCCACTGTCGGGCGCTCAACCAGCATGGTGATGCCACACCGCGTGTCCAGCAGGTGCTGCTCCTCTTCCGGCTTCAGCAAACGCTCGGTGAACCCCGCCTGATGGATAACTTTCCAAAAGCGATTATTAGAGTTAGCGAAATGGAAACCGTGATGCGCAGTCGAAAGGCCGGGGTTGATCCCACAGAAAACCACGCGCAAATCCTCGGCAATAATATCGGTAATCATAATGCATCCCTAAGACGTATTTACCTGAGTTATCGCAAAAAAACGCTTGAATGACAACAGTCTACAATTGCACATAAAACGCGCATACAAACAGAACACCAGTAGACCTGTAACAGCAACTTACCGTATAATCCCGCCCCAAGGCCCCTTAGCTCAGTTGGTTAGAGCACGCGACTCATAATCGCTTGGTCGCTGGTTCAAGTCCAGCAGGGGCCACCAAATAAAACAAGGAGTTAGATGAGGAATCGTCTGACTCCTTTTTCGTTTTATACGAATTGGGTCAGGTAATGGGTCAGGTAAGGAATTACCTCCCCTCCTTCTTCATCCCGCTGCCAGCATCTCCGGATAGTGCGTCGCCACGATATCATTCATTTTTTCTGTCAGGTCGCACCGCTTAAACGTGATGTGCCCGGTTCCTTTCTGGAAATAACGTATACTGAATAAATTATCTTCGTAAACATCCTTCGAAGGGTTATCCCGGATATGATCCATCAGTCGGGTAGTAATATCACCACGATTATCAGGGATCGGTTTACCATCCAGCAGAAACAGCATTCGTTCCAGGTCTGCGAGTTGATCACGTCGCCATCCCCAGTTAAGACTAAATCCCCAGCGGTTATGCGTCACCAGATTGTTAATAATGATCTTCTTCCCAAAACTACAGGGACTATTGGTTTTATAATCCCATGACAGCCCTTTGAAGACATTGATGATACCGCGTTCAAAGACATCCCTTTTATTAAGATGTAACTGCTTAAAGGTACTGAGGATATTGGCTTCGCTGATGGCAGGAAGGTCACCCTCCTCCAGGGTTTTATGCAACTGGTCACGAGCCTGGGCATCCATCAACGCCATCATGCCAGACTTCAGCATCAAGTCGCGCCAGATACTGCGGTCTATATTACGCGTAATGGCGGGCATTGCTTTCTCAGATGGCTCGGTTAGCCAGCTGTCATAGCGGTGCCCGGATTTCATGGCCCAGTCCTGTGCCGTTCCCCCGCCCACTTCTGAAGTAAGGCGGGATACCGCATCAAGCTGCTGTATCAGTTGCTCAATCTGAACCAGTGCCGCATCACGCCCTGACACAGTCCGTTCAATATTAGTTAAGAGGATAAGTTCACTGTGATCCGTTAATACATCGGGTTCTGTTTGCATCGTTAATCATCCATAAAAGCAAACGCGCCTGCCAATAGTGGCTGGCGCATTATGCGATCAATATAAAAAGGGGAAGGTTTGGAGATAAAAATCAGGAATAAGACTCGAAGAATTCAGGTGTTGATTAGGCTGGTTGCGCGTCTGGCTCTGAGGATGTCGATAGCGGTGAGAAATGGAGTCTGATCCTGCCAGGTAAATCCTTTTCGGTCAGTGCGAATCAGCTCATATCTCTCTACCAGAAAGTTAATGGCATCCATCAGTGTGATACCAGCATCAATATGTTCCTGAATCACGGATTCATTAATAAAGGGAGTGTCGTCCAGTCGCAGACCATAGTGCTGGTCTAACAGGCGAGTCAGCAACATTTGCCAGACAGCCACGGGTGGCGGACATGGCTTCGCCACCCGCGGGTTTATTGCAGGATGAGTTTTCATTTTTTCTCTCGTTTGAATTAAAGGGGTTTAGTTTTGGGCGGGATAAATAACGATATAAACATAGCCATATGAACCGAGCCAGCCAGCCTTACAGAAGTCCATTTTCAGCAAAGGACGCTATGTGCCTGCCACCCACGATGAAGTGGTCAAGGACACGGACATCAACTAATCCGAGGGCCTGAATCAGGCGCTGGGTAATGACCTTATCTGACTGGCTGGGCGCGATATCACCAGAAGGATGGTTATGGGCAAGGATCACCGCTGCGGCATTAAAATAGAGTGCGCGTTTTACCACCTCACGAGGGTGAACTTCTGTACTGCTGATGGAGCCGGTAAATAAGGTTTCCCAGGCAAGCAGTTGATTCTGATGGTTGAGATACAACACCATAAACTCTTCCCGCTCACATCCGGCCATTCTCAGACACAGCCAGTCACGGACTGCACTTGTTGAAGTGAAAGCGACTCCCGGTTGATGTAAATAGTGACTGAGTAATTCAAAGGCTTTATCAACAGTACGCTGCACATGTAGGGGCAGTGATGGGGAAGAAAAATCGACTGTGTTTTCCATAAATAGGTCCTCAATCGAGGAGTGGTCAATAGAGAGTGATTGTCAGGGGGTCGGGATGTGAATCTGCCTGACTCAGTCATCGGTATTCATTGGCCTAGTTCAGGAAATGTATTGAGTTGCCCGTGTAGCCTTTAAGACTGGCTGAGTGTGATGATGAGGCTGAGATATATCCAGGCCCTGAAAAAGAAAACCCCTGCCACATCAGTGACAGGGTAAATCAGTGTTCGAAGATTATTGTGCTTCCTGATAGCGGATGTCCTTGCACTCATTTATACCATCAAGCTCTTTACGGATATTCTCCGCTGATGGACTGAAGCTCCCGACCTTGTCATCATTGATGTAGATATCAAACTTCGATGCCTGACTCAGGGCTTCAATAAAAGAAAACCAGGCATTATCGGCACCTCGCCAGCCAAGAGAGGAAGGGACTGGATACTGACTGTCTCCTGTCACCAAGGTAATGGTCTTATCCTCTTCATGTGAGTTAGCCCCCTTGCCTCCAGGAAGCGTGATATACACGCTATGCTGAAGGTTATCCTCCTCATCCGGATTCGTAGTACAGCTTACATTCAGAACCGTCTTTTCCGGGCTGGTGATAATGTACTCCGTCACGCCCATGGCAAAATTATTAGTCCACATGTTAGGTATCGCACTGGCAGGCGCTGCACAGAGCATCATGCTGGTTGCCAGTATTACTGGTATCAGTCTCATTGGTATCTCCATATTGGTGAGTCAGAAATTATCTATATCTAAATTGCGTCAATTAGCCCCTCGTTATTTGAGGTATGAATAAGCATAAGTGACGCGGTATTTTTGCCGAAACGATATTCAGTCTGTACAGACTGAATAAATATGATATCGCTGAACAGGTATTCTCACGCCGTCTGATGATAAATGTCGAAATATTTATCCGGTCAGACGGACCTTCTAGTTTGTCTTATCTTTTGTCCATTTTGGACGATTGCCATTAGAAAACGATTTAGACAGCGACCAGTACTCGATCGGGAAACGCTTGACGAGCTCGCCGTTAAGGCGAACATCAATGGTGCGATACTGGCCGTTATTCATGGTTCCTTTGCTGAAATAGGCGTTGCTACTGCAGGTTCCCGTATCGTACTGATTCCAGCCTTTTTCTGGTTTAGCCACAACATAAAAATCCCCTAATGCACAACCGTTGGTGGATTTACGGTTCACAATCGCAACCCGGTTAGTGGCTGCAAGAACAATAGAACAGGTACTGTTTTTTCCGCCACAGACATCCCATAGCACGCGTCCCTTAGGATCTTTGAATGACCAGATAGTATCAGGCGGTATATCACTACGGGCGAGGGAAGGAAGGCTAAACCCCAGTCCTGAACTCAGAGCAAGAACAGCAATCATTTTTTTCATGGTTATATTCTCAGATAAGTAAAAGTTGTATTTCTTCCTGTCAGCGACTTTACCTGACAGAAAAAACTGTTTAAGAGCAAACACCTGAGTCAGCAGATACTGTAGATAGCCTGCTGACGGTAGTGTTTCGTAAAAACAACAATCTCTCCTTATGGTCGCAGTCTACTCAGCACAATGATGGCTGCTGGTATCGGCATGACATGTGAGGGATAGCGCATCACGGACGGAATCGAAATGCGGCAGTGCCTGGATAAAGTCAGGCCGGGTTGAAAGCAGGCTGAAATCCTTGTGTGGAATAAAGGTGGCTCTCAGGACTGTCACGGTATGGATATTTTCTAGCGGGTAAACCGCAATACGGCCCTGTAACTCACCCACCAGATACCAGTGACCATACAGTGAAATAAGCCGGTATGGAGCCAGCCCTTCGCAACGCATCCCCTCTGCCAGCAATATGACTCGCTGACGGGTTGAGATAGCACTGACCAGACGATAAAAAGTGAGTGAGCCTGAGGGAGGAATTGCATTTGCTGGCTGCCATACCAGGCAGGGCATGTCATCGGCATTCAGCAGAGCACCGGCCAGCCTTCTGTCGAAACCGGGGAAAGCATCAGCCAGCCCCGTACGGTGAGCAAAGGTCAGTACATCAAATTCCCCCTGGGCCCCGCTATTTCCTGAGCGCAAACGACAATGTCCCTGGTGATACTCCAGGTCGAGGTACATCAGACGTTCATGAAAATCCCGCCTTAAGGTACGAACGGACACGCCAAACTCAGCAGCAAGTTTGGTGACGCTCAGAGTTTCACCGGTGACAAGACGACAGATGATAAGTGACAGCCTGACAGCCAGCCGGTCATGGCGACGTTCTGCCTGTGTCATGGGAGGGACTCCATTCAGATTAACTGACTGAAAATTTAAGTGATTACTTTAAAGAAGGTGCCGGACAGGGTATGGACATCATGAAAACTATTTTTTCTTTTTGCGGAAGTGAGAGATGGTGTGCCTTAAGGAGGTATTAGCTGGATTTAGCATCAGCGAAGATAAGCGTATGTGGACAGGTTATGTCCCCCGTAAACAATCCATTAACAAGTTTCGAGAAAAGATATTTTCGGCTTTTATGCAATCTGCTCCATCAGCGTTTCCGCTATCACCCAGAGCGCCCGGTTAAGTTTCACATCGCCATCAATACCACGCACAGCCCGAGTATGAGTACGTTTCCCCGTGATATTACGCCCGGACAGCCCGCCTTTAATCAGGTTCTCCTGAATACGCTGATACGTGGTCCACAAATCATTGCTCTCGTCCTGCCAGCGCCGGGGCGCAAGTACCTGAGATGCCGTCACAGGCTGGTGGTCCTCACCGAAACGATAGGTCAGTGCAGCCTGAGCCAGCGCCTGCTGTGCCGGTGGGGGCAACATCAGGGATTGCATGGCATCCCGTTTCTCCTCAACGCGGTCAAAAATCCCCAGCACCTCATAGGCCCCTTCAATCACCTGACTCACCACATCTCCCTTATGCGGTACCCGTACCTCACCAAAGGTTTCACCACAGACAAGCCCGTTCTGGCACACCGCCCGGAATAATCCCGGCAGCATCTGATAGGAGCTGGAGCCGTCATGGGAGTTGAGCAGAATGATTTCAGGGACCTGTTTCCCGGTAATTTGCCCCGCCCGACGCAGGCGTAACATATGCTTGGTATGCTCACGACGCCCGGGGTCTCGTACCCGGGTCTGACAGGCAAAGAACGGCTGAAAACCTTCCTTCTGCAGACTGTCGAGCAGCGATATGGTTGGAATGTAGGTATAACGTTCACTCCGGGACTGATGTTTATCCTCACAGAAGACACTGGGCACCACGCGAAATAACTCCTCATGGGTTAAGGGGCGGTCACGACGGATAAGGTTTGCTGCGCCAAAGCGCGAAGCCAGACGGGTCATATTCAGTTCCTTTATTTTGAAAATAAATAAAATCAGGCCCCGTCGCATTCAGCGACGGGGCCTGAAGAGAGGAGCGTTACATCTTCAGAAGAAAAAATCCCACAGAGAGCGGGCAACACGGACGACAATATCCCGTATCGCCTGGATGACATTTCGGGTGGGAGCGGATACCGCAGATGAGCGGGCAACGGTATCAAGCATATCGCCCACAGTTCGTCCAAATCGCTCCCGGGCCTGCCCTCTGATATTTTCCGTACGTAACGACTTATGCAGCCGGGAGGTCACAGGGCTGGTGGCTTTATCCGGCAGGCACGCCATCATCACCGAGACCATCGCGGCAATTCCCCAGCGGGTTCGCGCTGAGACGGCACAAAGCGGATGGATGGGCGCAAAGCGCTGGCGGATATCCTCCAGCTTCAGGCTCAGATTATGCCTCTGCGGTACCGAAGGACTATCGAATGCAGATGCTCCCTGCGGGAGCGGTTCAAACCGGTCTACCTGACTGACCACAAACAAGACTTTGTCCCGGTACGGGCCAATCACCTCCCGATAGAATTTCTCATCAACCGACAATGCCCGGTCGTCAGCCTTGATAACCCACAGAACCAAATCCATCTCCGGCAGCAGAGACTGATAGAGTTCCGCATACTGACGGTCTCTGACCTCGCTTTCCCCCGCACCGGGTAAATCGATTATCATCAGACTGTGCTTATCTGCTTTAAGCCGAAAGCGTAAAGCATCACGTGTACAGGCCAGAACATCACTGACCGGTGAGACCTCGCCACTGAACAAGGCATTACACAGGGACGACTTCCCGGCCCCGGATTTTCCGGCGATACCGATTACGGGTTCGTAATCAGTGAGACTCTGCAGGCGTTCAAGAATACGGTTACGAATAGCAGGAGGCAGACCGGATAGCGCACGCTCTATCGCTGCCGGAATAGGTAATTCATGCATGATTCTATTTCCTCTGAACATGAAAAAGACTAACTAGAAAGTCAGTCTTTGAAGAACATCATGCAAATGAAATATATCTGAATTTTTTTAAAATAAAGGAAAAAATCTTACACTCTACGGTTCATTCTTGTCATATTCATGTTCAGTTATGGTGACTCCTATTTTTAGTACTACCGCCAGTGAAAGTCAGTTTTTATCTTGCATAGATAACAGGGGGATATCCTGAAGGATCCTCATAAAATTCAGTAAACCAATATCATATCGGTATATCGTTGCCGTAATTTCTTCAAACCTGAGCCTAGCAATAGGGTTTTCAATATTAGCGGAGCATACCTAAATATATTCTCGCCAACTTTAATAGCGAAATAACTCGCCTGTATTTCACTATATTTGTCTGATATTTATGATGTATCCTTCCTTTTTCAAGGCTGAAACCACTTAACCACATAATAATACTGACTAAAGCCGCGATCAGGCTAAACACCGCGACCCGCTCAACTGAATGGTTAGCTCTAAGCCTTAACCCGAATCCTCAGTGAGGATTTTTTCATCCTGAAAATTTTGCTCGATTTGCATTCTGCGGCTGTATAACTTCATCACCTGTTTAGGGGAAAATTCTGTGCTATTTGTAAAAATAAACCAGGGTGATTTTCCCACTGTATGGGCTTTAGTTGTCACCGATGGCCTGGGCGCTCTTTCCTTTGAACGTTTGAATTTACGGCCTTTAGGCTTACTTTTATAAAGATAAAAATGGCCTTCATGTTGTGCTTTTTTACTTCGCCCCAGCAGACCTTCACCCAGATAAGTTGCTGTTGTTGATGTCTTTATGCCTGAATTAATTACCTTTTCCCATCCATCACCAACATTGTAATAGTGATTACCCAGCACCCGACAAATATAAGTCCAGCCACGAGAACTGACCTGTTGAAACCACCACCCCTGAAAACCGGCATCGGTAATAACAATGACATGAGTTTCGGGTGTAAAGCACTCAGCAAGCGACTCAAGAAAATATTCATGCACCTCAGGATTCGCCGTCTGCGATGACGGAACGACATAACTCATCAATGGTAAAGAGCGACCATCACATGCCAGGCTCGCCTGCAGGAGTTGGAAACGCGAGGCATGATAAGCGCTCCAGTCAATGAGTATCACAGCACGGGACATTCCCTGCGTGATTTTCTGCGTAACACGCTGAAAAATTATGGAAATCTCATTTTATAAATGAGTATTCCCCAGCAGTCTATCTACACGCTTTATTTTGTTTTTAACCGATGCCGTTCCGGTTAAATGACGTCCAATACTGGTAAGCGTAAGAGATGCACCATTTATTACAGCACTGGTTGCCTCAATCAGTGCTTTTTGACGATAAAGATGCAGAGGCTCCAGTATATTTTTAAAAAAATTTCGGCATAATGAACGCGCAGACATAGTGGTGATTTCCTTGAAATTGTTATTACAATCAATTAGATCGCAACATACTATGCATGTCTCCTTTTCTGTGGATTTGTCAGGGGATATCCCCCCTGTTATCTATACAAGACAAAAAATTACTGGAGATCCTCAATGGGGGGCACTAAAAATAGGGAAGTCTACAAAATCACAGTCATCATGATTTTACAAACATAATAAAATAAATAATTAAATAATATTAATAGGTAATTCCTATCTTAATGAGATAGTAAACCATTGCATATGATGTAAAAATGTTAATGGATGTCACAACCTATTTTCGGAAAAATAAATGAACAAAATATACAAATTAGTCTGGAATGTGGCCCATGGAGAATGGGTTGTTTGCTCAGAACTGGGTCGCAAGACAAAATTAGGCTCATTGCGTAGTTCATTGATTATTGGTGCTTTACTCTTATCTCAAAATGCAATTTCAGCCGAGTGTAGCACGAATGCTAACGGCACGATCACTGTAAATAATTCGATCAATACTGCGGGATGTAGCGTTGAATCTATAGGCAGTGAAATAGGCAATACTAGTATTTGGAATACCGGTATCCTGCAATATAGTCAGGGAGTCAACCGAAACATCACTATTTTAAATGACTTAAGTTTTACGATAAAAGGCAGTGCGGGGATTGCAGTTGGTGGTACTAGCCCAGCCTATGTTTCTACTTTTGATGCTTCAAATAAGACAATAGATCTTACTATAGCTAATCTTGATACTAATGCCGCTAAACCGGAAGGTGATAATATAGCGAAGGTAGGGGTTGGTTCATCACATGGGGCTACTGTAAAAATAGGAACAATGAACCTAACGATGCTGTCTTTACCAAACGGGACATCATATAGCGAGAGATTTGAACATTACGGAGTGGTAGCCGGATCAAGCGTAAATGCGGGTGAACAAGAGAACTTCAATGGAATGTATTCACGTGCGCTATTTGATAACTTAGATATCAATATGGCCTCTACGAACAATACGGGGTTTTTAGCTAGTTCGTATCCATTGGTCGTTGGTATCAGGGCTATTCAAGGCGCATCTCGTAACTCGGGGAACGGTGCCGCAGGATATGTGAGTGTATCCGATACACTTAATCTCAATATTAAGAATGGCAAGAATGATGCTATTGGGATTTACATATCAGGTTCGGAAATTAATAACGTCACCCCTCAGGTACACCTCCATGACAGTAATATAAAGATAGTTAGTAGCTCATCTCGCGCTAATGCCATACGGTTAGGTAAAAGTGCTGCGATAGGTACCGGAGAGGGGCAGTTATACTCCAGCGGTAAAATGTTCCTGGATACAACCGAAGCACCTAATGATGCCAGTATTGATATCATCTGGCAGGGTGCTTTATTAGATGCTAATGAAAATACATCCCGTACTGAAATAAAATCAGGCAAAGAGGCTATAACTATTAGCGGTAATGCCAGTCAGGCTACAGCTAAAACAATCACTAATTTTAACAATCTCATCGTGAATAAGACAGGTAACAATGGTTCCGATCTTATTAATGTTGCCGGTGGGCAGAATTTATACCAGTTGAGTGTGAGAGGGGAAGATAGCAATCTCATTTCTAATAACGGAAAGGATGCCTATATTCTGGATGTGGCTGGTTCAGCCTCCAGCGCAAGTAACGTTCTTTTCAATTTTTCTCAAGGGAGAATGCAAGGTCTGATCAATACATCTAATGCATCAAAATTGGATGTTAATATTGCAGACGATGCGACTTGGCAATTAGAAAAAAATGCCAGTAGTACTACCGCTAGTTTCACTACCTTGAATCTTAACAATTCGTCCCTGATCGCACATGACGTTAACAATGGGAATTCGACGGGAAATAATAGTATTTCCTCATTTACTCTCAAGGGTAATGTGCTGGCGAAGAACTCTGAAATAGATATGGCCAATGGGGTAGCTGGGGACCATCTAACCATCGACGGGAATTTCACTACTGGTGGTAATACATGGCTGATGGACTCGTACCTTACTGGAGAAGGAGTAAGTACCAATAATGGAGGGGATGGTAAATCTTATACGGATACTGTCACAATCACTGGTGATACTATTGACCGTGGTTATGATTATGTATGGATTAACAACCTTAACATGAACAAGCCAACAGGCCAGGAATCACTTGAACTTATAAAGGTCAATGGTCAATCAGATGGCGAGTTTCTGCTGCAGCGCAGGGTTGTAAAAGGGAATTATGAGTACCTGCTGAATAAACATAGCGATGATGGGGCTTGGTACCTGGAAAGCTTCGCAATGAAAGGTGAAACCGGGGCAACAGGTGAAACCGGGGCAACAGGTGAAACCGGGGCTACGGGTGAAACCGGGGCTACGGGTGAAACCGGGGCAACAGGTGAAACCGGGGCTACGGGTGAAACCGGGGCAACAGGTGAAACCGGGGCTACGGGTGAAACCGGGGCAACAGGTGAAACCGGGGCAACAGGTGAAACCGGGGCTACGGGTGAAACCGGGGCAACAGGTGAAACCGGGGCTACGGGTGAAACCGGGGCTACGGGTGAAACCGGGGCTACGGGTGAAACCGGGGCTACGGGTGAAACCGGGGCAACAGGTGAAACCGGTGCTACGGGCGGAACTGGCGGCCATACCCCTGTATTACGGCCAGAGAGTGCAAGCTATGCCGCGAATGCCTGGAGTGCTAATCATATGTTTAATATGACGTTGCATGATCGTATTGGTGAAAGTGGATTAGTGAAAACCACTGCTGAAGATGAATTAGCCTCGTCGCTATGGATTCGCTCAACTGGGAAACGGACAGAAAGTAATAGTTCTGGTCAATTAGATACTCGAATTTATGACACTACTATTGAATTAGGTGGCGATATTGCGCGTTGGGATACTAATCAACAACGATATCATTTGGGTCTGATGGCTGGGTACGGTAATAGTAATAATAAGACAACCTCTTCAGTGACGGATTATCAATCGAAAGGGAAACTTTCAGGCTATAGCGTTGGTATGTATCTCACTTGGTTCGAGAATGCCCTTGATAATTCAGGATGGTATACCGACAGTTGGTTACGCTGGAATGACTTTAATGCCAGTGTCTCGGGAGATCAGTTATCTAAAGAGGACTATAAGCTTCGTGGCATTACTGGTTCTCTTGAATCTGGTTATGCATGGCGTGTAGCTGGCAATGATAAAACCAGTTTCTGGCTGACTCCACAGGCCCAGGTTACCTATTTAGGTGTTACCTCAAATGATTTCACTGAAAAAACAGGTACTAATATTAAAGGAAACAAAGATGCGGTTGAATCTCGTCTGGGTGTACGGGCCAGTACTACGACCCATACAAGCGGGACCTTCATTCAGCCGTATGTTGAGCTTAACTACAGGAACTTAAACCGTTTACAAAGTCCAAATCTTGATGGACAACGTGCAGCGGCTATAGGTGGTAAAAATTCGTTCGAAACGAAAGCAGGGGTTGAAACAACAATTAGCGATAATACCAGACTTTGGGCTAATGTTTCCTATGTAACAGGAAATAAGGATTTCAATTCATATCAAGGGATGATTGGTATTAACGTTAAGTTTTAATTAACTATGGTAAGGGAAAGGAATCCCTTGCCACATTCTGAAAAAATTTGAATATAATTTTGTCATCTGAATAATTAAATTCTTTCTGATGGAGGAGCGGATTCAGCAATATTTGATTGTTCATAGAAAAGCAAATTTTCACAATCGTAAACCGGAAAAACTATAATAAACTACACGTTATACATAGTGTGTACAATTTTTCGACGTAGATTGATGTCTATCACATTATTGAGAATTTCGCTGAGAGTTATTTTTAACATTGGTTGTCATTGAGACCGCATATTTTTGAGGTAAAAATGTCTCCATTACAGATTTTAATTTTGACGCAGGATTCATATCTGAAGATTGGCTTATCTTTCTTGATAAAAGAACTAATTGGGCAAGTTCCAGTTCGTATTAGTGACGGTGTCGATCTCTTCGACGAGCAACTGTTTGGAATGTGTGATTGCTTTATAATTAATGATAGAGTGACATGGGATATACTTAACCATCCTTTAATAAAGAAATACGAAAATTGTAGAGAAAGAAATAGAATAATTATTCTTTCTGCTGAGATAAATGAATTCAAAAAATCTTTGGAACATATTCTTTTAAATTCAATGAGGCAAAAAATTTTTTTTAATAATATGAAGGGATCACATAATATAAAAAAATTAACTGCAAAAGAATGTGGTATTCTTTCATCTTTAATTTCAGGCAAAAAAATAATAACGATAGCCAAAGACTTTAATTGCTCGACTAAAACCGTTTATGCACATAAATATCATATATTGGAAAAGCTCGGATTTAGCTCAATAAACCATCTTATCCTTTTTTTAAATAATACTGAAAAATTACAAAAATATAGGAAAGCCCCTACAATGAAGGACATAAATAATGTTTAATAATCGGTTTCAGTCAACTGATTTTATTATTATATGGATTTCTAATCTTGGTGATATCGCTGCAGCATTTGGACCAGAGACCCATCTGCAATGTATATCAGTGGTACGGCAAAGGTTAATAGACGGCGGATTGCCAGCTGTTGCTATAGAGTTGCAGGATGAGGTTGTTACTATAGATCTATCTATGCTGCCAACAAATGTGTTATCCGAAGTTACCCATGTAGAAAACTACTCTACCGATCGACAGGAGGATAAACTTGCACAATTTCTTTTCGCTATTGTCGGTGCAGAGTGCATTGATACAATTCAAGGCCAAGTTTATCTACGCGTTGAAGTTAAATTTCTACGGATCAATGGTACACAATACGGATTTACGGATCGTAGTTCATTCCTTGCTGAGCAATCCACGCGACGACCAGCACTAGTACCAGGAATATTGACTGCTTGGTGTCAACGTTTTCGTTCCGATATGAAACACGCCGCTAATCTATTGAATGGGCTACGTAACGGATCGTTAATACTTGTATTCCAGCCGATTGTTCATTTTATTAATGGGGAAACTGTATGTATATATAGCGAAGCTCTATTACGTCATATTGCAGAACCTACATATGCTCCAGAAGATGCTATAAATGCACTAGAAAGACTGAAACTCATTTCTCACCTTGACTATAGTGTAGTCAGTACCATTCTTCAACTCTTGCGCTATCAGCCTAATCAACATATTGCGGCTAATATCTCTGCGGTATCACTAAATAATAACGCGTTTTGGCATCATCTGATAGAACAGCTAGAAGAAATGCCAGATATAGCGAGCCGCCTGATCCTCGAGATTACGGAAACTGCAGAGATTAGTAAAATTAGCGACGCAATAAGACTATTGGGACTCCTTAAAAAGACAGGAGTTCGCATTGCTTTAGACGATGTTGGCACAGGGATGACTACGCTGGAGTTTATAGCGATAGCCCATGCTGATATCATTAAAATTGATCGTTCCGTATTGCAACGTTCTTCAATATCTTGCTCCGGTGTAGAGAGCTCTGAACTAGCAAACCTCGTATGTCTGTGCAAGAACTATGCAGGTTTGGTTGTAGTTGAGGGGATAGAAACATCTGAACAATTAAATCAAGCAATTGGTCCTGCGCGTGCTAATGGTGTTCAGGGATATTTAATCAGTCGGCCAGAAGTTCAGGCTGGATGGATGAAAACGGCTCCATGCCATGTCGTGGATGTTTATAATCAGTTTTTATCATCCCAACTTGAGGTGATTTTAAGAAATTAAAGACGCTGTACACGATTTTTCAGTGCGACATGAGGCTGTTCCTGTGATTGTTTCAGCCAGTATGCAGTAAGACGTGCGAAGAAACCTGCTGTCTTATCAGCAGTTCCCTACCCGACTGTGTGTTGAGAACAATTTCAGGGTACAAACTGTCGGGGACAACGTAGCCACGGATTATCCGTAAGAGTGAATCGTGAGGTTCAATCTGAAACTGTCCCCCGCAGGTTGTGAAGGGTAATTCCTCTATTTTTAGCGGAGGCGATAAGTAGAATCAGTTCATGTAATGAATATTCTGCATCGGTGTAAAACCATTCAGTGCCATGTTCGGTCGTTCGTGATTATAGAACCATTGCCATTTTGTCGCATAGTCCTGCAATTCATTCAATGATGAAAACAGGCTCTGTCCCAGCCAGTCATAGCGTATTGTCCGGTTATAACGCTCAATATAGGCATTCTGCTAAGGTTTGCCCGGCTGAATAAAATTGAGTCGAATATCTTGCTTTTCAGCCCATGTTATCAGTGTATTACCTATATACTCTAGACTATTATCACAACGAATTGAAGCCGGTTTTCCTTTCCATTTAATGAGCTGCTCCAGCGTTCTTATGACAAGGATAGCTGGCAGGGAAAAATCAACCTCAATAGCAAGGCTTCACGATTGAAGTCATCAATCACATTGGGTAAACGGACAGCCTGGAACAAGAGTTCCGACTTCAGCTTGTTTAAGAATGGCGATGATCTGACTGTCAGTAAAACGTGATCGTTGAGCTTAGCTGCCCTTCGGGTCATAGAAATCCTTTTTAAATCAAGTTAGTAGAAAATTATACTTATGAACATACCGATTTTTCGAGGGGATTTCCGGGAGGGGGTCAAAAAGCTCTTCATACGGATATTGGATAGGGAACAAATAAGACTCAGCATATGCTCTGATGCAAGGGAAAAATAGATACTTAGTTGTCATTAATAATGTATAAAAAAATGATAAATGATCTTGACCCTCCATCTCCGAACAGCTTTTGTATCTTAAGTTAACGATGTCCGCTGCCGCCGGTATTCCCTCGGGGAGTGATATCCCAGCGCGCTGTGCGGGTGGTTTTCATTGTAATGCGTGAACGCTACTGCAAGGTTTCGCAGTGCTGTTCTCACATCCGGTTTTGGCATGAACGCGATATAGTCTTCTTTCATCGTTTTCACGAACCGTTCGGCCATGCCATTACTCTGCGGGCTGCTCACCGCTGTTGTGCAGGGCTCCAGATTCAGCTCTCTCGCGAACCTCCGCGTTTCATACGCGGTATACGCTGAACCGTTATCCGTCAGCCACTGCACCGCTGTGTCGGGCAACCTGTCGCCGAAGCGCTTTTCCACCGACCTCAGCATCACATCCTGCACGGTCGAACTGTCATAGCCTCCCGTGCTTGCTGCCCAGTCTATGGCCTCACGGTCGCAGCAGTCCAGCGCGAACGTTACCCGCAGTTTTTCGCCGTTGTCGCAGCCGAACTCGAAGCCATCTGAACACCAGCGCATATCGCTTTCTGCCACCGCTATCTTGCCCTTATGTTCACGCTTCGGTCGCTCTGGTTTGTGATGCAACAACAACAGGTTATGCTCGCTCATTATCCTGTAAAGCCGTTTGGCATTCACAGGTGGCTGTCCCTCTGTGCGACGTTGCTTGCGCAGGATGCCCCACACGCGTCGATAACCATAACTCGGCATATCGCTGATAATGTTGAGGATAGCCGACAGTATTTCTGCGTCTGCTTCTTCATTACGCCGGTTACAGCGCCTGTCCTGCCAGTCGGCAGAACGGTTAATCCGCAGTGACAGTTGCGCACGCGACACGCCCATGGTCCGGCTGACCATGGCTATTCCCCGTCCTTTGGCAACAAGGGCGCGTGCGCTATCCATTTTCGCGACTGACCGTACTCCACGGCTTCTTTCAGGATCTCAACTTCCATCGTTTTCTTGCCCAGAAGGCGCTGAAGCTCCCGGACCTGCTTCAGAGCAGCAGTAAGCTCAGAAGCAGGAACGACTTCCTCTCCAGCCGCAACGGCGGTGAGGCTGCCTTCCTGATATTGCTTCTTCCACTTAAACAGCAGGCTGGGCTGGATACCATGCAGGCGGGCGACATGGGAGACATTCATACCCGGCTCCATCGTCTGCTGGATAATGGCGATCTTCTCCTGAGGAGTTTTACGTTTACGGACTTCTTGCCCTAACAGGATCCCGGTCATCTCAAAATTGGCGTTAGTGTTAGACATATATTCAAGCCTATCTCTTATCTGGAGATACAGCTACTGTCCGGTGTTTCAGGGGGCTACATCATAAAAAAATGATAAATATCAATCTATTATTAGATATTTATATGTTTTTTAGATCATAAATAATACAAAAAAACAGTACGCAGTGTATGATTCTTAGACTATATTTTGATCTAATTAAAAATAATTCTAATATTGTTGTGGGTAAGGAAACTAACTATGCACCAATTAGACATAAATGATAAATATGAAAAGATTGCTATTCTGCGTGATGAGATGAAGAAAAAAACTTCAGGGGTAATGGTAGTTGAGGGTGGGGAGGTTGGTGTCGCAAGGATATCAAACGTTGGTGTTGGAGTCGACTCTTTCTCATTTTATTGCGAAGATAGTTTTATAATAAATGAAGTCATTGAACTTAAACTGTATAGTGATATAGGTCAAATAAACATTTTATCCAAGAGCATAGGAAGATATGGTGCCCAAGGGGAATATATGGAAGCCAGCATACCTATCAAAATGATTATTACTCAACGCCGTAAAGAACGGCGATTTACCCTGAGAAAAATTGACAATTTCTATTGCTATGGTAAGTTCAGAAACGGTGAGAGCTATAGATATGATATCTCTGATATATCATTGGGGGGATGCGCTCTAATAAGTTTTCAACCAAATATGCGATTTTTAGTTGATGGAGGTATCCTGAAAAATTCAGTAATTTCCCTCCCAAAGAAGGTAAGCTTGAATATCTCATTAAGGATAGCATCTATTTCATATAACACTATCATACATGACGATAAAATAATTAATTTCGTAACTAAAATATCTTGCGAGTTTCTTTTTCAAAATGACTATCAACGTAATACCATAAATCAGGTAATATTAGACTTAACCAATAATATCCGGAAGGGACATAATAGATACTATTAGTTGAGCCTATCCGTAATTTTGTGTAACTGTCACTGTATTAAAGGTGACGGCTCAGACGGTCACTAAACTCGATTATAAAACGACTCATTGCCAGTCGCCAGTTCTGGATCGGCATATTCCATGATCCTACCCAGCAATAGTGGATACGCAATTAAGTGAGTAAACTCTCAACCAGAGGTGACTCATGACAAAACTAGCATCAACAAATAAAAAGCCCCGCAAACAGCACACGTCTGAATACCGCAACGAAGCCCTAAAGCTTGCGGAACGCATTGGCGTCGCTGCTGTCCGCCAAGCTCAGTCTTTATGAATTGCAGCTCTATACCTAGCGTAGTAAGCAACAGCAACAAATGACCTCTTCAGAACGTGAAAGTGAGGTGGCCGCAAAAAATGTCCGGTTAAAGCGACAGCTGGCGGAACAAGCTGAGGAACTGGCTATCCTCCAAAAGGCAGCGACATACTTCGCGAAGCCTGAAATGGTAATTCCTCTATTTTTAGCGGAGGCGATAAGTAGAATCAGTTCATGTAATGAATATGCTGCATCGGTGTAAAACCATTCAGTGCCATGTTCGGTCGTTCGTGATTATAGAACCATTGCCATTTTGTCGCATAGTCCTGCAATTCATTCAATGATGAAAACAGGCTCTGTCCCAGCCAGTCATAGCGTATTGTCCGGTTATAACGCTCAATATAGGCATTCTGCTAAGGTTTGCCCGGCTGAATAAAATTGAGTCGAATATCTTGCTTTTCAGCCCATGTTATCAGTGTATTACCTATATACTCTAGACTATTATCACAACGAATTGAAGCCGGTTTTCCTTTCCATTTAATGAGCTGCTCCAGCGTTCTTATGACAAGGATAGCTGGCAGGGAAAAATCAACCTCAATAGCAAGGCTTCACGATTGAAGTCATCAATCACATTGGGTAAACGGACAGCCTGGAACAAGAGTTCCGACTTCAGCTTATTTAAGAATGGCGATGATCTGACTGTCAGTAAAACGTGATCGTTGAGCTTAGCTGCCCTTCGGGTCATAGAAATCCTTTTTAAATCAAGTTAGTAGAAAATTATACTTATGAACACACCGATTTTTCGAGGGGATTACCGATATCGATTTGAATCCCAAAATCGGCGCAAACTGGCAGAAAAAGGGAGAGCAAAAAGTTATTCCTACACCAGGAAAAAATGAAAAGCATTACCTTGCCGGGATCCTTTATGCCGGAACTGGACGAGTGGATTATGTCAGTGGGGCAAGTAAAAACTCAGATTTATTTATAAGGATGTTAAGTCATTTAAAAAGCACATATCGAAGTGCAAAAACGATCACGCTGATCGTGGACAACTACATCATTCTCAAGAATAAAAAGACGCTGAAGTGGCTGAAGGAAAATGCTAAATTTATTATTATTTATCAGCCAGTTTACTCCCCGTGAGTGAACAAAATAGAGTTGCTTTGGCTGCCGTTACACGAAACGGTAACGCGTAACCACCGTTGCCGGACAATGTGGCAATTACTGAAAAACGTCCGGCAATTTATGAAAGCCACATCACCTTTTCCCGGCAATAATCATAGGGTAAAAAAAGTGGAGCGTTAATAGGCGCAGTTATTTAGTATGCTAATTTTTTATTCAGGGAAAGCTCGTTTCACTTACCATTCGATACCCTCAAATTAAAAATTTAGAGCGATAGGAGACAATTTTGACACTGAGAAATTACCTCAACCCCTTAGACACTATTTTTAGTTGATTTTTTTATGATATCCTGATCAACAACTGTTATAAGTGAACGGGATATCAAAAAATTAATAATCTCCGTAGCCTTCGATGTGGCAGATGGATTTGTGCCAAATGTCAGTAGTTCACGTGCTGAATGGTAAGCGATCGGATATAAACCTATTTCAATTGCGTTGACCATTATCTCATAATCAATCCAGTTATCGTATATCACATTATCAAGGAAGAGAAAGTTACCTATTGGTTTTTTTATTTCCTTAGCCATTTTAGCGAACCTAAATGCCAAGTTATTTTTCCCAAGTGAACGATATATTCTTGCCAAATGGTATAAACTTTCTGCCCTGAGGGGATTTTCTTCAAAGGCCTCTAGTAAAAAAGGGATAGCATCTGAAATTCTCCCTGAACGCTCATGAATAAGGCCAATTCTAAGCAGACTAAAATACCGTTCTTCTGTGAAGCCGGACAACTTCAGGCGCAGTAGATACCATTCAATAGATCTACTATACAACTCAGACCTGTTTTTCTCATCCTGCACTGCAGCATCATGGTATGACTGTGCGCAATAAAAAGCATATCTGGGCATTAAATCTTGTTCTTTACACTGATGATATGCTGTTGCTAATATCTCTGCATCGCGATGATACTTTCTACATGTATTGTTACGCGATCCAGTACGCCCTGAAATGATGAAATGGTCGCTATTAATAGTTCCGGTATCATGGTATTTATCTTCAAGATACTCATGTAACACACCACGCCATTTGAATGATAATCCGTTGCGGACGAGTAGTTTCCTGTAATAAGTGACAGAATGTGTTTCATTACTCATTTTCAGGAAATAACTATGATGGGTTAGATTAGATGTATCAACTGTTCCCTCAATTCTGTCGTCTGCGTCGAAAAAGAGTATATAGTCAGACATGCCATCGCATCGGTTTAGTGCCAAGTTTCGGTTATGTGAAAAATCAATCCATTGATCGTGATATAATTTACCAGGTACCTTCCTTTGCGCAAAAAACTCCCTAATCAGTTTGGGAGTATTATCTGATGAACCAGTGTCACAAATGACCCACGATGAAATCGGTATTTTATCTAAAATATTAGAAAGGGTCTTTTTTATAATGTGCGATTCATCTCGCACAATCATGTTAAGGCAGATTGTGACCACAACTGTTCCTTTTTTGGAATCCGGGAGTGTGATTATATACCAATTATCTCTAATGAGGTTGAGATATATATGTTATCGACAGGGTTTATCTATTTATTTTATCAAGTTACACATTGTTTCTTTAAAAATTACCTGAATAGAATCTAAATAGATTATATGGACATCGACCCAATGCAAGTAGAGCTGCCCTTTCCCTTACAATGTAATTACATGATCTTACCCGCCAATAGTGGACACGCGACTAAGTGAGTAAACTCTCTACCAGAGGTCGATCACATGACAAAATCCGTATCAACCAGTAAGAAGCCACGTAAGCAACATACGCCTGAATTTAGCAACGAAGCCCTAAAGCTTGCGGAACGCATTGGCGTCGCTGCTGTCCGCCAAGCTCAGTCTTTATGAATTGCAGCTCTATACCTAGCGTAGTAAGCAACAGCAACAAATGACCTCTTCAGAACGTGAAAGTGAGGTGGCCGCAAAAAATGTCCGGTTAAAGCGACAGCTGGCGGAACAAGCTTAGGAACTGGCTATCCTCCAAAAGGCAGCGACATACTTCGCGAAGCGCCTTAAATGAAGTATGTCTTTATTGAAAAACATCAGGCTGAGTTCAGCATCAAAACTATGTGTCGCGTCCTCCGGGTGGCCCGCAGCGGCTGGTATGTCTGGTGTAGTGGATCACAAAATCAGGACACTGGAATAACCTGTTTCCATTTTTCCTCATGCAAACATGGGGGTAAACCGCCGTTGTTGGTGTGAGGTCGATATGCATTGTAGTAACCATTTATCCATTGGTTTATATCGCTCACTGCATGACTAAAATAACCATACCCCCCTTTCGGGATCCATTCGCTTTTAAGGCTGCGAAAGACCCTTTCCATAGGGGAATTATCCAGGCAGTTCCCTCTGCGGCTCATGCTTTGTATTACGCCATAGTGCCAGAGCAACTTTCTGTATTTGTTGCTTTTATATTGAACGCCTTGATCTGAATGGAACAGTAGACACCCATTATGTGATCGTGTTTCCAGCGCATTACGCAAGGCTCTACATACCAGAGCTGCATCAGCGGTTAATGAAAGTGCTGAACCGATAATTCGGCGTGAATATAAATCAACGACAAGCGCCAGATAGCACCATTTTCCCTGCAGGCGAATAAAACTGATATTGTAAGTATCCCTGTTTTAGTTCCAGACACTTTTTGAGGTTTCCGGTTTTTGACCTCCTCCCAATATCCGTACCAGGCTAAACTAGAGATCCGGACCTTTTGACCTCCTCCCAATATCCGTACCAGGCTAAACTAGAGATCCGGACCTTTTGACCTCCTCCCAATATCCGTACCAGGCTAAACTAGAGATCCGGACCTTTTTGATGACTTCGGGCAAATTCTGCCGGAGTCAGATTATTTAACGAAGAATGTGGGCGAAAGTGATTATATTCCTGCCGCCAGCATTCAATTTTCTCTTGAGCATCTTCCAAAGAAAGGAACCAGTGTACGTTCAGACATTCATCCCTCAGGCTGCCATTAAATGACTCTATAAAGGCATTATCCGTAGGCTTTCCGGGCCGTGAGAAGTCCATCGTCACCTGATTTTCATAGGCCCAACGGTCCATCGATTTAGAGATAAACTCGCTGCCGTTGTCTGTCTGCAGCCTTTGCGGAACACGCCCCCACGACAGCTTCAACCGCTCCAGAACAGCCACAACATTCTCGCCCCGTAACCCCTGACCGACTTCGATCGCCAGACATTCCCGACTAAAATTATCGACTATAGTTAGCGCCCTGATCCGACGCCCGTTGAACAGGTTATCAGCAACGAAATCCATGCTCCAGCACTGATCTGCAACAAGCACCTGAGGCCGTCCTTTCCGGTGTCTGGCGGTCACATGCCGGCGTGGGCGTTTCGAACGCAGGTTGAGCCCCTCAAGGCAGTAAATACGGTGTGTTTTCTTATGGTTAACCAGCCAGCCCTCACGGCGCAAAAGAATATGAATGCGCTGGCAGCCATAACGGATACGCGTTTCTGCAATTTCCCGTATCCGTTGGGTAATAGCCCTGTCGTCACGATGACTACAGTAATGATAAACCGTGCGACTCTGCATTATCAGACGGCATCCTCTGCGTACACCGATACGGTAGGCCGCCAGCAGATATTCAACTGCTTCCCGCTTCTGCGGCGGCCTCAGAACTTTTTTCGAATGACATCCTGCAGCATCTCCTTGTCCAGACTCAGATCGGCGACGAGACGTTTGAGGCGCTGATTCTCTTCCTCAAGCTGGCGAAGACGGCGTAATTCCGTGACGCCCATGCCGCCAAATTTCTTCTTCCAATTGTAAAATGTCGCCTCAGAAATCCCCATCTTTCTGCAGACTTCCTCGACACGAGTGCCGGTTTCAGCCTGTTTGAGTGCAAAAGCAATTTGTTCCTCGGTATAACGCGTCTTTTTCATAACGAATGACCTCTTTTTGGACGGAAAAGAAGGGCCAAAACTCTACTTTACAACGGTACTGAAAGAAGGGAAGAGATCATTTTCAGCCATTAACCGGTATTCTTCCGGCGTCAGGTTATTCAGGGACTCATGGGGTCGTTCACTGTTATATTCCATCAGCCAGTGCTCTGTAATTTCCCGCGCTTCATCCAGCGTTCTGAACAGATAAAAGTCCAGAACTTCTGTACGGTATGTCCGGTTAAAGCGCTCAATAAACGCATTCTGCGTCGGTTTTCCGGGTTTGATAAATTCCAGCATGACGCCATGTTCCTCTGCCCATTGCGCCAGAGCAACTGAGACAAGTTCGGGTCCATTATCCATCCTCATTTTCAGTGTATAGCCCCGGTTCGCCACTATCCTGTCCAGCACCCGGACAACCCGCTGTGCCGGGATATTCAGGTCAATTTCAATTTTCAGCGCTTCGCGGTTAAAATCATCCACGACATTGAAGGTTCTGAATCGTCTGCCACAGACTAATGCATCATGCATAAAATCAATCGACCAGCACTGGTTGAGTGCCTCAGGTATTGCCAGTGGTGCCGGATTCCGTACCGGCAGACGTTGTTTCCCTTTACGGCGAAAATTCAGTTTTAACAGACAGTAAATTCGGTGAATGCGTTTATGATCCCAGGCGTGACCTTGTCGGCGAATGACCTGGAAAAGTTTCTTAAAACCGTATCGCGGATAACGTTCGGCCGCTTCAGTCAGGGCCTGAACCACGGGCTCATCACGCCGGGTATCGGGCTGATAGAAAAACACCGTCCTGCTCAGTGATAACATCCTGCATGCCTGACGTATGCTCATTGCAAACTGAGAAATCAGATAGCTGGCGAGCTCACGTTTTATCACTGGTTTTAAAGCTTTTTTTCAATAACATCTTTCAGTGCACGGCATTCCAGGCTTAGATCAGCAAACATCTGTTTAAGACGTCGATTTTCATCTTCCAGATCTTTGATTTTCTTGATATCGGCAGCCTCCATTCCGCCATATTTTGCCTTCCAGTTATAATAGCTGACCTCTGAAATAGCGGCCTCACGGCAGACATCCCTGACCGTCCGTCCGGCTTCGACGGACTTCAAAACAGCGATTATCTGATGTTCAGTGAATCGGGCTTTACGCATGGTGATCTCCTCCAAGGATATATTCAGTATGTCGGAAGATCTCTAAAAGTGAATGGCTCTTTTTGCAAGGATACTTACACTGAGACCTCTCTACTCTCATGTAAGCCAGTCCTTGCTGTGAGTTCAACGGGTCGATGCAACGCTATCATTAATCAAGGGGGACATTGCCAACTTAAATGCTGCAATCATCAATAAGGAACTTAGCTCTCAGATAATGACATACCCGTAGCTACTAGCCCCAAAATGTATGCCCTGCTCTCTAAGAGCTGCTACAACCTGCTACATGTAGCAGGTTGTAGCAGGGTACCGAGATACATTATTGAATTTTTATCGGGAAGCATGTCAATTAACAGGCCAATCCACCTAAGCGTACACACTGGCTTGTGCCAAAGTTACGGTAACCGCCATAGTTATCCTTGGTTCTCGTTTTGGCCAAATAAGCTAATCGAACGAGAAAGTCCCAGTAGACAGGGCTACGCTCTAAGGCATCGTTCCTGCTAAACCTATAAACGGGATTGGGTGGGAATTCAGCTAATGTTGCATAATCATCGTGATGAAGCCCTATAGCACTGCACCAGGCTTTCTGTATGCGGGTAGCCATGTTATCAGCATCCCGCTCTTGGTAATTCCCCAAATACGTATAGACATCTCTGTTGAACAATAGCACCAAATGGTAATGGGGATGTTCACCAGTATCCCGTTCTCTGCACCACCCATAAGATGGTAATGTCGGGTTACCCGGTCTCATGGACCTATGGTGATCTGCCCGCAACTGGCTTTTCAGTGACTCAGAGAAACGAGTAATGGCCTGTACATTATCTCGTTGGAAGCATAATGGTAAATCAGGTTCTCCCGGCACATGAGACTGAGCGAATCTTAGGTCAGTGCGAATAGCGAATATCCGATTATGCTGCTCAAGCATATCGTAGACCATCTTAAGTAATGCGTTGAGAATATCTGGATTAATAGGTGAACTATACATACTGAATGCTATCGCTACTAATTCATCTATCTCTTCACTACTAAGTGAATATTGTGATTTCATAATAATCCTTAACTTTGTAAATATTGATTATTAGATAACGGGTAGCCCTCACGCTACCCATGTGATGTTGGATATAATCCCTGTATGGGAGTTACTATTTATGAATACTGCGATATAACTGGAACATTGACGGAGGTATATTACATATACCAATAAAACTACATATTCGATCCCCCTCTATTAATTTAGCAAAGCCACAGCCTTACTGATTTTAATAACTAACATCTGCAAAAAAAATAATAAATTCACTCTGAAGTTATTCAACCCGAGGTAGTTTATTCATCGTAATTGATCCCGAGTCAGCGATGGGAACACCTAGAGCTTCAGCCAACTTTAAAGGACTTATTGTTGAACCAATGACTTTAATGTAATTAACACCTCCACTTTGGAATAATTGTACCATTCCATCATTCTCAAGTTTATCTAACGCTGGATTCAGTTTTTCCGAACATCTGACTGAATAAGGGCCTTTTTTAATAATATGATTCCTTCTAAAATCATAAGATCCGTTATTAATAATGTTTTCATCAAAGTATCGCATCAATTTTTCAGCATCTGTAGGTTCTCGGGTTGCTTCAATTTTAGTGATAGAATGGTTCAATAACCATTGGCTTATTTGTGATGCAGACTTAAATGTCTCCTCAGTAATTATTGGTGAATCAGGCGTAATAAACATTTGTATTACACCTGCTATTCTCGAGGTCTGTTCCATTATCCTTGCACCAAAATCATCATAATTCTGAAGACTTCCTCCTCTTTTCATGAGTTGCCGGATTATTTTACTTTGTCTCTTCCATGCTTCATCTGCATCTTCAGAAAAAGTAATACAAATTCGGTTATTATTTTTTTCTCTGCGATTTATACCGTCTTGCAAATGCTTGGTAATAATAGAAAAAAAATTATCAAGTACTGATATATCAGGCCATGATTCATAATCAGGAATACTAATTAGCTCAGGGCATTGCTCTAGATCAATTAATGATAAACGAGCTGAATAGCCTGAGTTCCGAGCATTTTTCCCCAATTTATGCTGAGACTCATTAAATAAATCAGGCTGCAGTAACAACAAGATACTGAAGCGAACATCATCAACATCGTAGCTATCACGAGATGCTCTACTATCTGCAATTCTACCTTCACCCCAAAGAGAGTTGAGAGAGGAGCTATTGCGAAACAAGTTACTGTCAAAAAATAAACCTCCAGCTTCATCGGAGCTAAGCATTAATGATGGTGACCTAAGCGTTAATTCCTTTTTAAGTCCCTCAATGGTTGTGTCGTTAATAATCAGGCGTTTGTGTACTGGTTTAATTGGTTTTCTTCTTAGGCATTCCTCAAGTGTATTATACGCTTCAGTTATATTAATCTGTTGGCGAATAGCTTTGCTAAATTGCTTTTTTAGCTCTTTAGATTCAGTCTCCCAAGAAGCTAGTTTTAATAGATAAAGTTTTTCTTGTACTAAAAAATCATTCTTCAGTTTTTTTTCTAGTTGATATATCGGTTCCATCAACATTTTAAATACGGTTGATTTTCTACTGCCGGACTTTGCAAGAGTCAGAAGATAAAGTGATGTAAAGGTTTTCCCATTTTTCAGTTGAACATCAAATTTATCCTGACAGGAGAATGCCATTACCCCGAGCAATACTGTTAAAATAATCTCTGCAGCAGCTCCAGTTTTATAATGTATATAACTTATTAATTGTTGCGCGAAAGTGGGTAGTGTCTGAAATCTCAAACAGAGATCTTCATTCTGCTTAGATTTTTTATTTTTAAACATACATATCATCACCTTTCTATTTTCAGAACAAAATAAATGCTAATGTAGGGAAATCAATTATTTTTTATTTATCCAGTACAAAAGATCGCTGAGCAACCAACCACATGATTTAGCCCCCAGTGATTTACGACGAGGAAACTTACCAGCTTTTTCAAGTTTCCATGCCGTGGACCGAGAAATAGTAGTGATATACTTACGCTCTTTTTCCCGTACTAAACGGTCGCCTTTTTCACCGTAAACATGCAGGATTTTCAGCCGTTGTTCAGGGGTTGGAATGATAGATGTTGTACTCATACTGCCTCCTTTGTTTCAGTGGATGTATCATGTCGCAGATGAGTAACTCAATGGAAGAAGCAGACACCTTATTAAGGTGCCAACGCTTATCACGGGGCTTAATGCGGTTGTAGTAAGACTCAGATTAACTAGTTCTGTTGATTATTTTTCATCCGAAATATGGATGTTTCATCATTTTGATTGTTCATTAACAACAAGAGACTGGCTATCAATCTTCATTCTCAATACGTTTTATCCAGTTAGCAATAGTATCATCATTGAATGAAACGTTAACTCCCTGTTTTTTAGCCGTTATACTAAGCATTCCAGCTATTTTTGAAAAATTAACCTCACCATTACCATCAAGATAATGTTCTTTCAACATGACATATAAAGCCACTCTTTCTGCCCTTGAAATACGAGTTTTTTTTTCTTTTTTCTCATCAGGTATACTTTCTTTACTTTGTAGCGACAATTCATTTGAATCAAAAAAAATTTCTGATTTGTCCCGATAAATTTTATCGGGGAATATCAAATAATCCCAATCGTTTCTACCATATACAGCAATCGCACCTGCAACATTATTATTCTGTTTGAAAGTATCCATATCCACCAGAACATAATGGTCGTCAGCAAAACGGGTTACTGACGTAGCTTTTATACGCCAATAACCATGAGCATAGCCATTATAGGTATAACGGCACATCCCAAGCCCTCCTTCAATAATTCGGGTATCTATTTCTGCATCCTTTACTGGGTAAAATTGCCTAATTTTAAACTCTGGCATTTTTTCATGTTGATAGTAATCCATGCCAAATTTTATTTTCTTTTGCCAGTATTTCAGAAGAGATTGACCTCCACCAAGATATCTAACGATTCGGCACGGCAAGGCATCCAACCGGATGTAGAGTGAAACCTTATGATCAAACCAGTCATGAAGAATATTGTCTGGTGTTACATGACACTTTTCATATGCCATAGATAAAGGATAAAAATTTAATTGCTTTTGTGTCATAAGAATAGATTTCCTGCATGATGTTTATCTACATTTACTATACGGATTTTATTCATTGATTTATATAAATTAAATAGTGATTAACCTATATCTTGCAAGTATTCTCGTTACCATCTAAAATCTGCGGGATAGCTCAAAGGAATGCTACACCATGAAAAAAAAACAGATTACAAAAACTCAAATCTATCGTGCCGTTGCCAGCTCAACAGCTATCGAAACTGGCGTTTCTGTGCAAAAAATTGAGCAGCAACTCAAAAAGAATCAGGAACGAGCGAAAGCCGTTGGCCTCGCCCGTTAATCTGGCAATATATCGCTCACCAGCTGCATCATAGGGCTGTAGTTCCCTGAGACACCCGCTTGTATTGCCTTAAAGTAAAACGCCTTGTGTTCATCCCACAAGCTGTAATCCAGTAAACCCTTTCCCGCCAGAACCGACAATACATCGCAAAGTAGTCTCGACAGACGCCCGTTACCTTCTCTGAATGGGTGGTTCAAAATAAACTCCACATGGCATTCAGCCAGATAACGAACCAACTCCGGACGAGTTAGGAATTTGAGTTCACCAGACCTGGAGAGAAACTGCTTCTCGAAACCATCAAGAAGAAGCGGGATCCTGTCGGCAGCGGCAAACTGAAAACCATCTTTAGTCAGATTGGCATTGCGTAACCTCCCAGCCCAGTCATACACATTCCCCAGCCACTGGCGATGCCAGCAACTGATATGCTCAAATGCCAATGCAGCAGGCGGCTGGCCTTCGATAAATAGCTGTTCATACAGCATCAGCAGCAAGCCCGATTCCAGCGCCTCCATTTCCTCTTCATCAGTGATCTCTAACTTATTAGCCAGCACCAAATCTCCAGAGCCTGGCTGATATAGCTCTTCTGCCGAATTAAGCTCATACTTTGCCAATCCCTTACCTCCTCCCAAACAGGCTGACGACGTTACTCTCCGTCTGTTGCTGATAGTGGTTAATCCTATCTTCCCAAGTCTCAAGCGCCCTGCGCTTTTCAGTCAGATAATCATAACGGTCATAGTGTTTCGAGCTGACGTCATTCAAAGCGTGATTCTGGATACGGTCGCGGATCTCTTTGCTAATCCCAGCCTCCCCCATTAGCGTTTTACAAGTGCGACGTAAATCTCGCGCCGTGAAAACTTTAAACTCGAGATTAAAGGCCCGAAAATACATGATGGAACGCGCCAGACTATCGGTACGCACCGGGCGCTCATTGTTGGTCGATAGAGGAAAAATATAGGGACTGCTGCTTTCCTTCGTCAGCTCTTTCACTGAGTCTAATTCTAGTAGTGCCGATTCAGTCAACGGGATCAGGTGTTCACGCTTGTTTTTCGACACATCAGCTATGACCAGTAACGTCTTTTGCTGCCAGTCAATTGCACTCCACTGGCTGGCAATCATTTCAAATGGTCGCTGCCCGCCAGCATAAACACAGAAGCGGATTAGGTGCTGCATCAGCGGCCCAACGTTAGTTGCCTGAGCGAACTGCTCCATGACAAAACGTAGCTCTTCCAGCGTTAACCATGTATCACCCACTTTCTCCGCCGAGGACTGCTTCGGTATGGCCGATACCGGATTAACTTCAAGCCCGAATGTAATACCCACGCTGGTATTCATCGGATCGTTATCGGCTTTAAGCCCGTAGTTAAATGCCGCCATCAAGTAGGAACGAATGCGGTTTGCATGGACAACGGCATCACGTTGGATAATGCCTGAGAGGATGGTTTTGATCTGCAAAGGTGTTACATCCTTCGCTTTGGTCTCACGAGGAATAACCGTATAGCACTCTTTTTCAAGACGTTTCAGGACGTCAGCCCAAGTCCGCTTATTGTCGAGCTTCATCTTATTAACGTAGCCATGCACCAGTTCTTCAAACGATCCCTGAGAACGATGGATCTGCATAATGTGCTGCGCGGCCAGACGCTGTTGCTCAAGCTCTTGCTGGGGCTCTTTTCCTTCAACAAGCCAAGCTCCGTATTTTTTCGCCAGCTCATTGGCCGTCACCAGTTTCATCTCAGGCCAGATGCCCAATTGAATGAACTTTTCTTTCTTGCCTTTCTCAACGTAGTAACGGAAATAAAAAATCTTGCTACCTGAAGGCTGAACTTTGACACCAAGCCTGCCGGTACCACGTTGAGCGCTATTGCTCCATTCGTAGTACGACATACTTTTTGTCTTTAATCCACGGATAGCTGTCTCGGTAAGATTAGCGGCCATGAGGTTACCTTTCTGAAAATAATCGTTACCTGACCCAGTGCCCATTTTGGGTCAGGTAATGGGTCAGGTAACGATAGTACAATGGGGAGATGAGAGAACCAATCAGAAACGAAAATAATTTCATAACCAATTGATTATAGACAATTAAAAACACAAACAGAGTCAATGGCGAACAATTAAAAACAAGCTAATTTTATGACTCATAATCGCTTGGTCACTGGTTCAAGTCCAGTAGGGGCCACCAAATTTTAGCTTTAAATTCAGCAAGTTAAGCCACTTCCAACGGAGTGGCTTTTTTATTGGCTAAATATTACTTGCGATGAAATGGCGATAGAAAATTCACACCTCCCGCTCAGACATCATCTACATTTTAGTTCCGATTAAAACGGGATGGGTTTTCTGAGAAAAAGCCATAACGGACAACTACGAAAGTATGTAACAGAGAAGATAATGCGAGTCGTATTAGCACTGCTAAATTATGTCTATCAATCGGAGCACGTTTGTTAGAATCAGAAGAACAGAGCAAAAGTCAGGTTAGGAAACACAACGTCACTTGCACGAAGATCAAAGGCCGTAAAAAATAGAATCATCCTATCGGTGAAGAATTTGATGACTCTTTGCCAGAAGTTAAAAAAAGAGAGATTGTTCAAAGATTACTAAGCCGTTTCCATACCACTCTTAAGCGTACCGATATTGAGTTACCCACAGGCCAGTTGACACACGTGGTGCGCCACACTTTCGCCTCTCACTTTTTATTAATGGCGATAACGTACTAATTTTGCAAAGATTGCTTGGACCTACAGATATCAAAATGACAATGCGATATTCTCACTTTGCGGCGGGACATCTTGAAGAAGCATTGAGGCACAATCCTCTAACAAGTACTAACTGATATGACAATACTCTATGGATAAAATTACAAATTTTGAATCGTTCTTAAGAAAAATGTTTGATTTACTTCTATTTGGAGAAGGCGACAAAACAATGAAAATTGAAAATACTTTGAAATTAAATATGTAAGTTCGCACAATGGGATGTTTATACGTGTTAAAAACGTTAACTGGATACAAACTTCTGGACACAAAAAATGAGGTAATTAAATGGCAATGAATCCAATTATTAAAGCACAGCTTAAGACTTTTAAAGAAATGAACCCTAATGAAAATATGAACGAATCTGACCTCTTTGAGGTCATGTCAATATTTGCATTGGAAAATGGCATTCTTGGAGAGAATATAGATCCTTTCAAAGCCCATCTTAAGGGTTCAGAGTTTGGTATTGACGGTGTCGCCATTTCCATTCAAGGAGCACTTTGTACTGATGTGGACGAATCAGCAGAAATCCTATCAACAGGTAGGAATCACACATCAGAGTTTCATTTCTTTCAGTCGAAGACATCAGATAGCCTAGACTATGGCGATATCTCAAAATTTCTCGATGCCGTACATGACTTTTTTACTACTCAAACCTTAGTAAAAGGTCCGCAATTAGAGAGTCTTGTTGAAGTAAAAGATCAAATTTATGCTACGGCGACTAAAGTGAGTCCATCTCTGAGGTGTTACTATTGCACAACAGGTACCGGTGAGGTTTCGGGTGTTATTCAACAATTAATTGATATGAATAAAACCAGATTAAGTGAATTAAATATCTTTAACGATATTCACATTGAATGTATCGGTGCGAAAGTTATTCAAAATGGATTCCGCTCTGCTACCAATTCATCATCGGCAAAACTAACCTTCCAAAAAGCTATAACCTTGCCAAGCCACGATAAAGTTGATGAGGCTTATATAGGATATGTTCCTGCATCAGAGATATTAGCAATAGCACTTGGAGAACCAGACCAAGAGGGGATTAGACATATAAATAGAGCACTATTTTACGACAATGTCAGAGACTTTAACCCAGATTCAGAAATAAACAAGTCGATTATTTCTGAGTTAGAGCTAGGGGATGATTCCTCATTTATTTTCAAAAACAATGGAATTACAGTCGTTTCTAAAAGCATAGACCGTAAAGGTGATATTTTTACTCTTGAAGATTATCAAATCGTAAATGGATGCCAAACAACTAATATACTGGCATATATTAAAAGCAAAGCTGAAGGTATTTCAGTCCCACTAAGATTAATTGGTTGTAGCGATACTGACTTTATTTCAAGCGTAATCATTGGCACAAACCGCCAAAACGAAGTTAGGGAAGATCAGTTCTGGGCAATGCGTCCCTTCATGAAGGATTTAGAAGAATATTGCGCTTCACAAAGCAGTGACGCCAAAATTTATATTGAAAGGCGAGATAACCAGTATCGAGAAATTTTAATTGAACGAACACGTATTCTTCGTCCTTCCGATTTGATGAAAGTTTCCGCTGCTATGTTCTTTTATCAGCCAAATCGCGCCGCACGAGACCATAGGGGTATACGAAAAGAATTCTCAAGCCGAATTTTTTCAGAAGGTCACAATGTTGAACTTTATCATATGGCTGCGCTTGCATTATATAAGTTTGACTATCTGGTGCGCACGGCAAAAGTTGACAGGTCGCGAGTTATTTATCGTTTCTATGCCTTATATGCTCTAGTAAGAAAACATTGGGAAACGCCAAATATTCTAGATGCGCCTCCAAAAAGCCAGAAAAAAGTTAAAGATGCTATTCTGGTTATTTTGAATGATAATGATATATTTGCAACTCACATTGAGGAAGTAGCGAATCATCTCGAAAAAATAATATCTGAGTCAGAAATAAGTACTCGTGAAAAAATTCGAGACTACATTAGAACGGAAAGTGTAGTAGATGCGTTTACTCGTAGACTATTTCCTAAGAAGAGTTAATATCTGAAGTGAGAAGTTTTTATTGTGGAACACAAATCTTGTAGAGAATAGTTTGTTTATTAAATAATGTGTAGAACCTGGAAATGCTTGTCATTTCCGGGTTATTTTGTTCATTGCTCAGTTTCTCTGACATTGTTACTCAAGTAGAGTACTAATTTTTTCACCCATACCAAGATGAGTAAAGATCCGCTCAGGCACAGAGTTGGCAGTCGTACCATAGCGCATGCCCCCAATAAATGGCGATAAAGTGGCGACTTAATCGGTGTATAACGGCAAACCAAGGCAATCTCTGACAGGTTATTCCATTAATTATATGATTTCATTAGAGATGCGTTGATACTCATAATCGCTTGGTCACTGGTTCAAGTCCAGTAGGGGCCACCAAATTCGATTTAAATTCAAATATTTAAGCCACCTTGTCGGGTGGCTTTTTATTTCTAAATTAAAAAGCCCCAGCGGTTGCTGAGGCTTTTAATGAATCAGGAAGAGTTACTTAGTTTCACTTAATGCTTTGAGCGCCGCTTTCGCCAAAAAGTTACTGCGACTCGCATACGCTGGATGTTGACTGACGAAAGTGTCGATTCTGTTGATGAGCAAGTGAGGCAGCGTCACGTTTATACGCTCACTTTTCCCCATGAACTTAGTCACATCGACTTCAACAAAGATCCAAGCGCCGCCCTGATAGTTTTCGTTGAACTCCGGATCGGCGCTCATTGCCTTATTGGTTAAGCCAGTGCTTTCTGGTATGCCCTTGCCATCATCAGCCAAAAATTCAAAATGGGCCTCAAGCGCTGACTTTGCATCCTGCGCCGCTTCTTCCAGCGTATCTCCAGCGAAGTAGCAACCGGGCACATCAGGAAATGACCCGCTAGCTGAACCGTCTGGATCTGCATGTATATAAGCTGCATAGAACATCGTGTTTCTCCTGTGCGAAAAGGAGCGCCCTTGCGAGCGCCTCCCCGATTACTTAAGTTTCGCATCCTTCATAATTTGCCTAAGTGTCCCGAGCTTTATGTCTTTACGAGGATGCGGAACTGTTATCAGTACTGCAAAATCAGGGTGCTTGAACTGGTGGTGACTTCCATTGATGCGTTCAAGCGTCCAACCATTTGCTTCTAACTTTTTTATCAGTTCCGAACTTTTCACCCTTCCTCCCTTTCGTGACCTGATGAAAAAATCATACACATAACACACACTAAAGGCAATTTATTGGTGTGTATTGTGTGTATGGATCATTTATCACTCAGTGGCGCTAACACTTCTCGGTTACCGTTATGCCCAGATGTGCTAACAATTCCCTGCATCTCCATTTGCTCTATTATTCGAGCAGCTCGGTTATAACCTATACGAAATTGCCGCTGCACACCTGAAATAGACGCCCTTCTTTGTTCGATAACAAATGCAACAGCCCGATCGAATAAGGGATCAAGCTCCTCATCGCCATCTATTTCAAACACAGTTCCTGAGTTATCCCTTCCTAAAGCATTTATATATGCTGGCCTGCCCCAAGCTTTCCAATATTGAACAACAGCATGTATATCTTGTTCTCTCACATATGCACCGTGTATTCGCATAGGTGTTGAGGTATTAAAGGGGATATAGAGTAAATCACCCGCACCTAATAAAAGCTCTGCGCCGCCTTGATCTAATATACTGTTCGAATCGCCCCGGCTTCTTACAGTCAGCGCAATGCGTGAAGGTATATTCGCTTTAATCGAACTCGCCATTACCGCTGCCGAAGGCAATGTATTCACTAAAATGAGATGAATACCGGCGATAGAGGCTTTGCGAACCAACGAGTCGAGAAGACCGTTCGCAGATTCATCATTCGCTGCTGTTAGCTCAGAAAAATTATCCACGACAACGACAATATAAGTTTCTTTAGCTAGGTATGGCTGAGGTTTATCACTATGTGGTAGCCAGTAGGGATCGGGAATGGGCCGAGCTAAAGCATCAGCATGCTCGATACGCAGGTTATAATCCGCGAGGTTGCGAACACCAAGCGCAGCCATAAGTTTGTAGCGACGATCCATCTCACTATGACACCAACGCAATGCATCAGTGGCGTAACGCATATCGCTGATAACGCTGGTGAGCAAATGGGGAATTCCTTCATAGAAGGATAAATCCAGCATCTTCGGGTCGATCAAAATAAAGCGCAGCGTCTCCAGCGTATGCTTATATAACAGGCTCATTATCAGACTATCTAGAAATACCGATTTCCCCGCCCCCGTCATCCCTCCAATCAATAAATGCGGCATAGTTGTAAGGTCGGTAATCACGGGTTGGCCGAGACTATTTTGGCCCAAGGCGACAGCCAAAGGTGCAGCATTTTCAATAAACTCGGAACTATCTAAAACCTCCCGCAAATACACGGCCTGCCGGTATTTATTGCGAAGTTCTATTCCAATATATGGCTTACCGGGAATAGAACGCAGGACTCGCAGGCTCTCTGCTGAAAGCCTACGCGTTAAATCATCCTGCAAAACCGTAACCCGATTGACCGAAATGCCAGCAGCCAAATGTAATTCGAAAAGGGTGAAAACCGGGCCTTGAGAAAAACCACAAACTTGGGCTTCGACATTATGCTCCGCCAAGAAAGATTCAATCATTCTGGCTATTACTACTTGCTCCGAATCATCAACTTGAGTGTGACCGGGTGGAGGAGGCGTCAGAAGATCCAATGGCGGCAGTAGTGTCGTCGTCTGTTTTTGCATAGATCCCTCTAAATACCGTACATCAGATGGTGATTCTTAAACCTTATCCTATAGAAGTAACATAAATGATCCACCCATTAGAAAATGTTACCATTCGCGCGCTAAATGATTCGTATAACGTAAAGGGACATTCTGATGAAAAAAATTCTGGGCTTTGCTCTGATGACATGCACATTCATGGCTAGCGCCGCTTTCGTGAACCCGATGAAATTCGATGGTTCAGAAGCGCAGAAGAAAGAGGTCATTGAGTACATTCAGGCGAGAGTGAAGAAGGAATATTGCGACGGGCAGTTGGATATGTGCCAGGACTCTATGCTGCGCATGATGGAGAAGAAAAACCTGTCTGATTTCAAAGCGCTGACTGAAGCGAAAGACAAAAAGATCATGGATAAAGTAATCAAAGATTACTGCAAAGGTCCTGTGGATATGTGTAACTACACCACCATCAAAATGATGTATGACCAAAACGAGAAAGCCAGCAAAGAGAAACTCGCCTGGTAAGCTTGGTCATTGTTTAAGTCAAAGCCAGCCCCAAAACTGGCTTTGACTCCTGCCTCACACCAATCCTAACGCCCGATCCATCGACCACTTCCCTGCTCCGCGCGAGACAACCATCAGCAGCAATCCGCCCCAAATCAGGTGGGTTGGCCATGCGTCGGGATAGACAAAGATCTCAATAATCAGTGTCATAAACAGCAGGCCGCTGGCGGCGAAGCGGGAGAGTAGGCCAAGGACCAGCAGCACCGGGAAGGTGTGCTCGGCGAAGGTCGCCAGATGCGCGGCAATGTCATAGGGGATCAGCGGCAAGGCGTATTCGGTTTTAAACAGCTCATAGGTCGAAGGCTTAAGGGTCATAAAACCCGTCACTTTGGTGCGCCCAGAAAGGAAGAACACCGCTGCGATACCCACTCGGGCGACCAGCAGCAGCAGGTTGTCGCTAACCAGACGCTGCACGCCGCGCCACGTGGCATTCCACAATCCGCGCAAGCCCTGCTCAGCAGAAGCCTGAGTATTCAAAAATATGTCTGTCGTTTTCATTATTACCTCTACGAATTAATGCGCGATCGCGGCAAAAACGCCGAGATGCAGTAAGCGCGTGAAAAAAGGGCCAATGTCTAATGCCGGCTCTGTAAGTAATGCCCGTTCGCTCGCCGCGTTCAGGCTCGCGCCATCGCGGCAGGCGGTGAGGAATGCCGCGCCGCCACGGCTTATCGGTTCGGCCTCGATGCTCTGTTGGCGCATCACCAAGAGCGCGCCCTCGCCGCGCCACTGGATGTTCTCCGGCGGCGCAGTTTGGAAACGGTTGAAATGCCACAGGGTGAAGACCGGCAGGCTCGGGTGCCAATGCCAGCGCACCGCGCTGCGAAGAGTTAAAACCCTTTCGCCAACCCACTCTGGCGACAACCCGGCCAATGCCTGCACCTCCAAGGCCGCTGTCTTTTTGTCGCAAAACACCTCCAGCCACAGCCAGTCGAGCCGCGCCACGTCAGCCAGATAGCCCAGTTCGGCGGCGGGCCGGTAGGTGGCAATAAATGCCGGGAAAAACTCGCCGTAGCGAATCAGCATCCCTTCCCGTGGCGGCTCCACCAGCGCGTACTGCCGCGCCATCTCGCGGAAGAAATGCTCCCCGGTCAGGCTGGCGACGCTGGGAAAATTGGCCTGAAGCGCGTCGATGCAGCCTTTCAGCACGCTGTTGCGATAGACCGAGAAACCCGGCTGCTGCTGTAAATGCGCCAGCTCGGCGCTGTTCTCGTCATACAGGGCGCGGATAAAAGCCTGATGGTATCGGGCCAGTTCGTCGTTCATCGCCAGCCTCCGTAGGTGTGAAGAATGTCTCGTGCTCGCTGCTGCTCCTGCAATAACACGGCGAACTCGGGCAGTTTGTCGTCACGTTCAATCAGCGTGGGGCGCGCGCCGATGCGCTGAATAAGTCGTTGATAAAGCCCCCAAACGTCGTCGGACACCGGGCTGTCGTGGCTGTCGATCAGCAAGCTGCTGCCGCCTTCGTCGCTGCTGAATCCGGCCAGATGAATCTCGGTAACACTGTCTGCCGGAAAACCATCGAGCCACGCGCCGGCGTCAAACCCCAGGTTGTGGGCGCTGAGCCACACATTGTTGATGTCCAGCAGCAGCCCGCACCCCGTGGTACAGCTCACTTCATGCAGAAACGCGATGTCATCCCACTCGTGCTCCGGCATATGCAGGTAGTGCGTTGGGTTCTCTAGCGAAATCTGCCTGCCCAGCGCGTCCTGCACCCGGTCGATATTGTCGATTAACCGGCGCATCACCTGCGTGGTGCGCGGCACCGGCAGCAGGTCCGGGTAGTAAGCGCCGTCCCACTGTGACCAGGCCAAATGCTCGGAAACCAAGGCCGGTTTAACCTCGTCCACCAGCACTTTTAGGCGAGAGAGCAGCGCGGCGTCCGGCGGGGCGTCGGCGGCCAGAGAGAGCGAAACGCCATGCAGGGAAATCGCGTGCTGCTGGCGAATCGCCTCCAGCCACTCCCTGCGCGGGCCACCGGCCATGAGATAATTTTCACTGTGGACTTCAAACCAAACGTCCGCCGGACTGTTAAGCGCCTGCTGGTAATGCTCCGGCTTCAGCCCAAGCCCGGCACCCAGTTGAGTTATTGTCGTCATGGTGGTGGCCCTCTTGGCTTAGCCTTCGGTCAGTGAACCGTGGCCTTTTGGCGTCTGGATGGAGGTGCAGGTGCCTTGCGGAACCATCTTGTAGGCGTCTTTCTGGTAATCGATTTTGGAAGTCCCGGCGCAGGTGGTGCCCGCCCCGGCCTTGCAGTCGTTATCTGCCGCTTTTGCGACACCAAAACAGCGCTCTAAATTAGGGCCCGTGGCTTCAGCAGCTAAAGAGGCAGCGCTAAAAGAGATCAGAGATAAGGCAATAGCGGACATAGCAATACGTTTCATATAAAGCTCCAGAAAGTTGAGAGTTAAATTAAATAAATGATTACAGACACAGCATTAACACAGTGAGAATATTTAATGTGGCATTACCTCCTTATTAAATTAAGCCTTAGCTTCGGCCAATAACGCATTAATGACTTTTTCTTGCTGTTGATAATTACCCTCCCCGAAGTTCTCGTAACGTAATTGCCCTTTGGCATCGAAATAATAATGCGCAGGCCAATATTGATTACCGAAGGCATTCCAGATGGCGTAATTATTATCAACGGCGACCGGGTACTTAATATTCCATTTATTCAGCGCTTGTTTTACGGCATCGATATTCTTTTCCCACGGATATTCCGGGGTGTGAATGCCAATCACCACCAGCCCCTGCGATTGATATTTCTCCGCCCATTCGCGGACGTGAGGAATACTGTGCTGGCAGTTAATGCAGTCGAAGGTCCAGAAGTCGATCAGCACCACTTTGCCTTTTAACTGCTCTGGCGTCAGTGCCGGGGAGTTCAGCCAGGTTATAGCGCCATTGAGAGACGGCATCTGGCTGGACGGCGCCTGAATATCAACGGGTTGCAGAACGACTCTCTTGGCCGGCGAAGGCTTAAGTGTCAGCAGATGCTGCTCTAACTGCTGGCCGACGGCGCTATTGGTATCCAGCAAGCTGGTAGCCCCCGAGGCGATAAACACTACCGACGCCAACATCATCACCCCGGCCATCTGGCGAAAACGTACGGTGATCGCCATTTTAGCTCGCAGCTTGGCTAAGAGTTTGTCGCCGCAAAACCACAGCACGGCCAGCATCGTCGCGCAGCCGCTGCCGTAGGCCAGCAGCAGTAATCCACTCTGCCCGGAGGCTCCGTTGAGCATGGTGGTACTGAGAATGGCCCCCAGAATCGGCCCCGCGCAGGGTGCCCACAACAACCCGACTGCCCCACCGGCTAGCAGAGCGCTGGTCACCCCCCGCTGCTGGCGGCTGCGGCTATCAAGCAGGGAGCCAAGGCGCACCGCGGGCTGCGCAATCTTCTGGGCAAAACGCTCAGAGATAAGCGAAAGTGCCGTGATAGCCAATAACCCCAGCGCCAGCCAGCGGCCATATTTGCTGGCATGCACTACCCACTCGCTGCTTGCCGTTGCCAGCAAAGCCACCAGCGTGAAGGTCAGCACCATGCCGATTAGCAGGGCGGCGAAATGGCGTTTATTGCTGCCCGCTCCGGCAAATAACAGCGGGATCACCGGCAGCGTGCACGGGCTTAATAAAGTGAGCATTCCGCCCAGATAAGCAATCAGAATTGACATGAGAACTCCCTGACGACGGGCTAGTTACCCGAAGTGATATTCACCGCTTTGAAAATGGTGCGGGCGACGTTTTTTGGGTCATACAGCATCGGGACGTGGCTTACCGGCAGCTCGGTCACGCGGGCGTGGATTTTCTTCGCCATCGCGCGCTCCAAGTCGGGGTTGATCATCCGATCTTTGCTGCCGACCAAGAACCAGCTGGGCTTGGTTTCCCACGCGGCTTTAGTGACTTTTTCATCAAAGCTTGAGGCGCGGATTGGCACCTGAGTTATGCCCACGATGTTCTGCGCCTCGGGCGTGGCGTCCTGTGCAAAGTCACTGGCGATGGCGCTGGCTGGCAGGCTGAGGAAGCCGTCAGCCCCTTTCACTATTTTTGCGCTGCCCGGAGGTGCCGGGAAGCTTTTCACCAGATCGGCGGTGGACTGCCCGGCGGACGGCGCGAAGGCATTGATGTACACTAAGGCTTTGACGCGTGGGTTATTACCGGCCTGGGTGATGACCGTGCCGCCCCACGAGTGGCCGACCAGAATCACGTCGCCCTTGGCGCGGGCAATAGCGCGTTCGGTCACTTCGACATCCTCTTTCAGCGAGGTCAGCGGGATTTGCGCGGTGATAATTTCGTAATGGCGCGACTGTAGAACAGGGATCACCTGCTCCCAGCTGGCGGTGCCGTCGGCGAAAGCGCCGTGGACCAGAACAATGGTGTGAACCTGCTCCGCGTGGGCGGAAAAGCCGGTCATCAGACCGGCGACGGTCATGGCCAAAAACGTTTTGTGTAGCGGCTTCATCATTTTCTCCTGAAATATCAGACCAAGGGACATAGGCGGGATGATTTTCCCGACGTAACAAGAGTAAAGTTGTTATGTATCTGGCATGTTTCGGTCTGGTAGCGGATTCTTATGTCTATGTATCTGGATGACGTAATAAATAATGAGATACACAATTAACGGTATATTTCGGCCACGCCGTAATAACTGTTATTCCCCCCGGCGGCGATAATGCGATACGCGCTGGCTCCGGCTTTATCGGCTTTCATGGAGAGGTTTTCATTTAATTCAGATAATGAAAGCGCATTACTGCTGCTGTCAGAAACGGTGCCAATTTTCACCAAGCCCTGTGTATTATTGACTTCTTTTGCGGCATAGGCAGGCGTGGCGGCAGCGGCGGTAATAAGCAAAGAGAGTGGCAGAATAACGGTGCGGAAGAGTTTCATAATAAGCCTCATAATATATCGATTAAGTTAAGTTTATTTCCGCCGGACCTTGTCTCGGCGGATGACTTATTTAAACGGATAAATGTATGTGGGCTGTTTCAATTAACGCGAGATTTGTTTTTCTGTATAGCGCCGGGCGGCGCTGATACATAAGAAAACAATTATTCAGTTAGGGAGAGATGAATTATGACCTGCAAACCCTGTGGCTGGCGATTGGCCAATTGTAGCTTGCCCTTCAACTGATTGACCAACTGCTGGGCGATAGCCAAACCCAACCCGGTGCCGCCGGTATCGCGATTGCGCGAGCTTTCGACCCGATAGAAAGGTTGCAACACGGACTCCAGCTCCTCCGGCGGGATCCCCGGCCCATTGTCGGCAATGACGATCTCCGCCGTCCCACTCTCACTCAGACTGAGCCGCAGCTCGGCGCTGCCGGCAAACTTCAGCGCGTTATCAATTAGGTTGGTCAGAATACGCCGCAGCGCCTGCGGGTGAGTCACCAGCGCCACGGGCTGCCAGGCGGGGATGAAAGCGACGTTTTTCCCCACGTCGAGATAGTCGCACACCAGACTATCGATAAAGGCATTGAGGTCGATTCGGCTGAACTTCTCTTCAAGATTTTCTGACGCGCGGGCATAGGCAATCCCTTCGCGCACCAGATGGGTCATCTCCTCGAGATCTAACAGCAGCTTGTCGCGCAGCTCGGGCTGGTCGGCCATTTCGGCACGCAATTTCATGCGGGTTATCGGCGTCTGCAAATCGTGAGAAATGGCCGCCAGAATTTGCGCCCGCTCCTTCAGATAGCCTTTGATTCTGGCCTGCATGGCGTTAAAAGCCCGCGCGGCGTAGCGCACTTCGGCAGGCCCGCTCTCCGCCATGGTGCTGGCTGACAGCGAAGTTGGGTCGAGGGACTCTATCGCCTTGGTGAACACGGTCAGTGGCCGCACCGCCTGACGCACGGCGAACCACGAACAAATCAGCAACAAGGCCAGCTGCACGCAGAGTACAAAGGGCAGCCAGTTGGCGATGGGCGTCGGGCGCGGCGTGATGTCGATGGTCAGCGGCTGGCCGTCTTTCAGGGTGAGGTGCGCCTGTAGCTGCTCATGCTTGCCCGGAATAGCATTGATCGACAGGTGATAATTGGCTCCCAGCGCCTGCTCCAGCGACTCGGCGGTATCCTGCGAACGCCACGTCGTCGGGTATTCGCCGGGCTGACCGGCGCTGAGCAAATAGTGGTAGTTTCCGCGCCCGAGCATGCTCAGCCAGGCCGGGCGCTCGGCGGCGGGCAGCCGGTCGAGAATAGCGACGCTGGTCGCCACGTCATATTCGAGATTACCCAGCATCACCGAGCGGGCGCTGCTAATGCGCTCATACATCAATAAGCTCAGCGTCAGGGCGTTCGCCAGCAGCAGGCCGAGCAGCACGATAATCAGCAGACGGGAAAGCAGAGAACGCGGCCACCAGGTCATTCGCGGGCCTCTTTGATCACCACTGGCATGGAGAAAACGTAGCCTTCGCTGCGCATGGTTTTGATGTAGGCCGGCTCGCGGGCGTCATCGTTGAGCCGCAGACGCAGGCGGCTGACCAGCAAATCGATTGAGCGCTCGAACAACTCGGCGTCGCGGCCTTGAGTCAGATTCAACAGTTGGTCGCGGTTTAGCACCCGCTGGGGATGGTCGAGAAAGACCCGCAGCAGCCGATATTCCGCGCCGCTGAGCGCCACAATAGTGCCGTCGGCATCCACCAAATGGCGCGCCGACGTGTCTAAATCCCACACGCCAAAGGAGAGCAACCGCCCTGCTTCGGTCACTTGCAGATTCGGCGGCAACATGCGCGCCCGGCGCAAAATCGCCTTGATGCGCGCCAGCAGCTCGCGGGCGACAAAAGGCTTCACCAAATAGTCGTCCGCGCCCATCTCCAACCCCAAAATCCGATCAGTTTCTTCATGGCGGGCCGTCAGCATCAGGACCGGAATGGTGCGATGCTTGCCGCTGCTCAGCTCGCGGCACAGCACCAAACCGTCGTCACCGGGCATCATGATATCCAGCACAATCAGGTCCACCGGCTGGGTTTCCAGCAAGGCGCGCATCTGCTTGCCGTTGGCCGCCACGCTGGTGCGCAACCCGGCTTTTTGCAGGTAATCGGCGATAAGGTCACGAATATCGCGGTCATCATCCACGATCAGAATATGGTCAATATGATCCACGGAAAGGTCCATTAGCATCAGGAGGGGATGAACAGATTGTATCCTATTATTTCGGTCTAAAAAGTCGGCTTTGTACCACAGTGTATCTGTATGGCCGGGGGATACATGGCGAGAGGTGAAAGAGGGAAAGTGAAATAATAAAAAAGCCGCTCGGACGTTTTCGAGGCGGCGGAGCGGCTTTTTATGGACGAATCGGGGAAGTTACTTCAGCCCCATGCTCGCGCGAAGTTCGGTTTTGGCGGCGTCGAATTCAGTCTGGAACTCTGGCTGCTCGGCCATTTTCTGGGCGATCAGCGCAGCACCGGTGCGGCTCATGACGGTATCAGAACGGTAATGGAAACCTGCAACCAGGCGGTTCTCGGCATAGCCTGCAGCGCGGGTGAACAGCTCGTTGCGCTTTTCCGGCACCATATCGGCCAGCACGGTCGCCATCAGATAGCCGACGGTGGAGTGGCCGGACGGCCATGATCCAGACTTAGATTTTTTCAGCAGCGGGTGGATCTGCTCATCCACCATGTACGGGCGCGAACGGTTGAAGAACTTCTTGGCGGAGTCATCCACCACGTCTTCCGTCGCGACGACACGGTCAAACAGCGCGGCCACTTTTGGCAATTTTTCAGCGGTGAATTCAGGGCCCATCACATCGGCGAAGCGCCAGACGTTTTCCTGCGCGTCGGCAATCGCCGCCTTCTCCTGCTCCGGCGTACGGCTGGCCTGAATCGCCAACAGCTCTTTGATTTCAGCCTTGGTTTGCGCCGAGTCATCCGCCGGAGGAGCTGGCAGATATTTACTCAGATCAACCTCTTTGCTGGTGACAAACGGCTTAGCTTCTTCAGCGGCCTGAGAAGTAAATGCAGCGCCGGAAAGGGTTAAAAACAGTAATGCGACGAGGGACTTACGCAAGGGAGAGCTCCTGAGTTTTTTTTCGAATAGCAGGAGAGTAAAGAGCGGATATGACAGCAATATGACAGCCATGCCCGCGCGCGTTGCGAGGCATGGCTGGGGAATTACGCCAGCAGGGTTCTGACGAAATCTTCGATCTCTTTGTTCTGGCCGTTTTCAAACAGGCATTTCTGGAAGCGCGGGCCGCTTACCGCCGTTTTCACCAGATCTTTATCAATGGCGCGCAGGGTGTCGAGATAGTTCTCTTTCACCACGGCAGCTTTGACCTGATTGAGAATCCCGGCGTTACGCACCTGAGGCTCTTTGCGATCAGCCGGGTAGCCCTGACCTCTTTCACCCGAGAAGGCTTTCTCGAAAATAAAGCGCACGTTCAGCTCGGCGCCCCAGCCATAGCCTTTGGCGAAAGGCAGAGACAGCGCGTTACCGTTATTGATTTGGGCAAACAGGTAGGCATCCGCTGGGTCGATACAGTAACCGCAGGCCACGCCAGGGTGGATATTCAGCGACATCAGCGCGCCCTGCCCGGTGCCGCAGCCGGTGACCACAAAGTCCACCGCCTTGGCATTCAGCAAGATGCTGGCCATGATACCGAGATGAATATAGGTCAGGTGATGATCCTGCTCGTCGCTCATGCCGACGTTGTAAACCGAGTAAGACTTCTCGTCCGCCACGGTTTTCAGCTCTTTCAGGACCGACGCATTTTTCGCGGCCTGACTGTTTTCCATCATCAGTGCAATTTTCATTTCTTCATCCCTTTCAATTATTGAACCGTCATTTCATTTTAATGAAAAAATAGTTTTATGCTTGAAAGAATGACCACTGGCGTGACTGAATTCACAGAATCAGCCCAATAAGCCGAGCTTGCCGGTGAGTTTTCTTACCACTTTCTTGTTACCTGCCAGCGCGATGCCCAGCAGTTGCAGCGAATCCGTCGGCACCTGAGTGACCGCCTGACGAAATGCCGCGTAGTCGGTGGTTTGCTGGCCTTCGACCGGGAAAATCACTCCGTCCATCTCATCATCGTTGAGCAGCGTTTGGTGCAGCTGCGACAGGGTTTGGCTATCCGCCACCAGCACGCTAATCCCAATCGGAATGAGCCCCGGATGCACTCGCGCATCGGCATCAATCAGCGGCTCCCCCACCAGCCCCGGATGGCGCTGGCCGAGAGTCAACGCCAGCACCGCCGCGGCATTGGCGGCATGTCCGGCACTCAGTTCACTATTGATTACCACCACGCAGCGTTCCGGTAGTGAAGAAGATGGGGATAAAGGAGATACAGGGGCATTCATAGAAACAAACTCCGATTTTGCACAGTGAAAACCGGAGCATAGCCCGCCAGAAAAACTCAATCTGGAAGATTTGTGCACAGCCGCCTATAACGCGCTGGCGTCAGCTGATATGCGCGGCGGAACCAGCGGCCGAGGTGGCTTTGGTCGGCGAAACCGAGGTCGGTGGCGACTCTTACCGGCGAGTGCCCGGCGGCGAGCCAGTGGCGGGCGCGGGTCAGTTTTAGCTGAATCAGGTAGGCGTGAGGCGGCAAGCCGAAAGCGGCCTTGAAGGCGCGAGTGACGATGAAACGGCTTTCGCCGAGGGCGGCGGCCAGTTGATCCAGCCCAATATCTTCCTGCATATGGGCGTGAAGGAAGTCCCGTGCGCGATGGGCCAGAGAGACATCGGTTCCCTCGCCGTCGGCCTTCAGCCGCCAGGTCAGATGCCCACCCAGCGCATTGAGCATGCTATCCAGCGTCGACTCGCGAACAATGCGCAGATCGTTGCTGTGCAAGGCGTCGAAGGCGCTGGAAACCGCCTGGGCCAGTTGCACATCCTGCGCCAGAGTGCGCTCAAAACTGGGGTCGCCGCCGGGGATGAAATCCTCCCGACGCGAGGCCAGTTCGCGACTGAGCCACTGCGGGTCGAGGTAGAGCATGTGATAGGTGAAACCGTCGGGTGCCACCGCGTCGCCGTCGTGGATCTCGCCGGGTTCGAGCATAAAGACCTTGCCGGGCAGGCTTTGGTGTTTTTGCCGACGGCAGCTGAACTGCTGCACGCCCTGCCGCGTTACGCCAATTAAATAGCTGTCGTGCCAATGCGGATCGTAGGCGTGGCCTTCAAAATGCGCCTGAATGGTTTCGATGCCGCTCTCTTTATCTTTCGATAAATCGACCCAGTTTTTTGGCGCCATGGCCCTGCTCCGCTGTCTAAATTAACAACAGAGTAACAAAATGGCAGGAGGAAGAGAAAGGATGTTCAGCTCCCCCAAAACGGAGGAGCTGAAGCGTCAGCGGGGATTAATGCTTAACGCTGTCGATAAAGGTTTTACGGGCGGTTTTCGAACCCAAACGCTCGGCTTCGTCCAGCAGTTTCAGTGCTTTATCCACATCACCGGCTTTCACCGCTTTCTTAATCGCATTGTTAAAGTAGGCTTCTGAATCAGACAGCATTGGCTCGGCCGGTTTGGCTGGTGCAGTAGGTTCGGTGCGAACCGGTGCTGGCGCAGCTTGCTGACCAACGATAATCGGCGTTGGAGCCGGAGTCGCAGAGCTGGTGCTGGTATTCACGTTATCGAGAATCTGACCAATCATGATGTTGCCCGACTTCTGCTCGGCGCGAACTTTAATGCTCAGCGTGCCAGTTGGCGTGTGGCGAGCAATCGGGTCTGGAATATCCGGGATGGCGTTACCCACGCCAGCGGCATAGGCCTTGGCCGGGTTGGTCATCTGGGTAGTGGTCGCCAGGTCCTGCTTGGTGGTGTAAACCAACAGGTAAATCTGTTTCTGACCCAGCGCTGGCGTCAGTTTCAAAGTGCCTTCCAGACGATCGCTGGAGACAATGCCCGGTTTCTCATACGGGAAGTAGCTTGATGGGTAATAGGCCGCCGGGCGCATTTGTTCGTCCAGCACTAAGACGTTCGGCACATATACCGTTTTGCCGGTTGCGATGCTGGTGACGGTAATTTCCAGAGAACCACGGTCCGCAGGAACAGCAAATGCCCCTACCGCGCCCTGAATATTACCCTGATTGATTTGTGCGCTAGAAGCCGACAGCGTCACATCCTGCGTCACCGGAGGAACCAGTGGCGTCCACGACAATTTCTGTAAGGTCTGAGCGGAGATCACCGGCGCAACCGCTGTGTCAGTTTGCGCAGCATAAACACCTGCGGGGGTCATCGACAACAGGCTCAATGACAGACACAGTGACAGCAGATTCTTTTTCATCGTTATTTCCTTTTGAATCACCATGAAGGCTGGCGAAAGGATCGCCAGCCAGCACATCTTGTTTTTTGTGGCCCAACCCTGCCACCGAACCTTCTAAATCATTCGTGTTGTGGCAAGGCGGCAACCAAGCTCATCCCCAGGAGCGTAGACAACTACGTGACTGGGGTGAGCGCGGGCAGCCAACGCGGCCACAGCGCGAAGGATGACGAAGGTTTTACCACCAGATTTCCATTTGTGCGCCGAACGTAACTTCACTGTCCTTACCACGGCTGAAAGTATTGGTGCTGGTGTCGCTCATGGCCAGACCGTTGTTCAGACCGCGGTCGGTGTCGTAGCCCCATTTTTCGTTCCAGTCGGCGTAGGTGGCGAAGACACGAATTGCCGGACGTGACCAGATGCTGTCGCCAGCCTGCCATTGTTGCGCCAGGGTGACTTTGTATTGGCCGTTGTTCTGGCTGGTACGTTGGGATTTGACGTTGTCGTAGCCCACTTCCAGCAAGGTACTCATGATTGGCGTCCATTTATACATCGGGCGCACACCCACGGTGTACCAGGTTGTACCGTTATTGTTATCGCGATCAACATCTTGGTACATCGCGACATACATCAGACCCCAAGTATCGTTGAAGTCGATGGCACCGTGGTCGAGCACGCGCCACATGTTGCCGTTGTTGTTTACGCTGCCGCCGCTGGAGTGGCCGCTCGCCCCGTTAGTACCCGGATCGGTCATGGAGTCGGTGGCGTATTGCAGGACGAATTTGTTGTAGCCGTTGTAGATGCTCTGCGTGTGTTCAGCAGTCAGCATTACGCCGTCTTTCGTGGCGTCGTCAGCCAGAGAGAAACCGTCACGTGGGTTAGCACGGCCGTAGTCAACACCCAGCTCTAACACGCCGCCTGGGTTAGTGTTCAGGCCCGCTACGCGCACGTCGAACACGTCGTTAGAGGTTGGAACTTCGTTGCGCTGGTCAGCGATGTAGCCGTAAGAACCGCCGCTTTCGGTGTTACGGGTGGCTGCCAGAGACAACTTACCAAAGCCCAAGTCGATGTCTTCGATACCTGCACCAGGACCAGAAATATCCCAGTAGTAGAAGTCAATCATGTGTACGTCATGACGTTGGTAGAAACGCTTACCGGCCCAGATAGTAGAACCCGGCAGCCAGTCAATCAGGTTTTTACCCAGCACGTTAGCTTCACGCACGGCAGGGCTGGTCGATTCGGAGTCATTTCTCTGGTCTACGGCGTAACCGATGTTGCTGTTGAAGTAGAAGCTCTTATCCCCTTCCTTCCACACTTCCTGTCCAAGACGTAACTCGGCATAGGTTTCACATTCGTTACCCAGACGATATTTGCTGTCAGCACCGGTCGCTTTAAAACATTGTTGTTCGCCGCCGCTGCCAGTCCAGCCAATGCCCGAACGCGCATAACCGGTGAAGTCTACTGCCATCGCTTGTGTAGAAAAAATACCCGCCGCGACTGCCAGCGGCAGAGAGTATTTACGCAAAGTCATCATCATTGTTCTCCTGTAGGGGGATCGCGTGCTTTAAACGCCGGGCTCTGGGTGTAGCCGTCGGCACGCAGTCCCGTCCTCGCGGAACAAGTGACAGCGATGAGGCGGCAAGCCTATTGCGAATGTTGCACCTTCTTCTACCAACACCACGTCGTTCTGGCGGTACACCAGGTTTTGACGGATAGCCGGGATCTGGATGTGAATCTGGGTTTCGTTGCCGAGCTGCTCGACCACCTGCACCACGCCGGACAGCGTCACTTCTGCGATATCGCTCGGTAAGAGGTGTTCAGGACGGATCCCCAGAGACAGATTGCTGCCGACCGTGACCTCTTTGCCCTCAACCGGCAGCCATACGCGCTGGCGGTCTGGCAGTTCAATCTGCACACGTTCGGCTTCAACGCCGGTGACTTTCACCGGCAGGAAATTCATTTTTGGCGAGCCAATAAACCCGGCCACAAAGCGATTTGCCGGATAGTGGTACAGGGCCAGAGGCTTGCCGATTTGCGCCACGCGACCGGCGTCGAGCACCACGATTTTGTCGGCCAATGTCATGGCTTCGACCTGATCGTGGGTGACGTAAATCATGGTGCGTTTCAAACGCTTATGCAGACGGGAGATCTCAATACGCATCTGGACGCGCAGCGCGGCGTCGAGGTTCGACAGCGGCTCATCGAGCAGGAAAACCGTCGGCTCGGCCACCAGCGTGCGGCCAATGGCGACGCGTTGACGCTGGCCGCCGGAGAGCGCCTTCGGGCGGCGATCCAGCAGGTGAGCCAGTTGCAGCACTTCTGAAACCTGATTCACCCGCTGGGTAATTTCGGCTTTTTTGGTGCCCGCCAGCTTCAGGCCGAAGGACATGTTTTCGGCCACGGAGAGGTGCGGGTAGAGCGCGTAGGACTGAAACACCATGCCGATGCCACGCTCGGCGGGCGGCACGTCGTTCATGCGTTTCTCGCCAATCAGCAAGTCGCCGGAGGTAATATCTTCCAGGCCCGCAATCATGCGTAACAGCGTAGATTTGCCACAGCCAGACGGCCCGACAAAAACCACGAACTCACCTTCGGCAATCTCAATATTCACGTCTTTTGAGATGACCGTGTCGCCAAAGGCTTTGTAGAGGTTACGAAGTGATACGCCCGCCATAGCCGACTCCTGAACAGACTTGCTGGAGTCTCCTGCTCACCGCGCGGTCAATCATTTATTCGCCGCGTAAGCAAGGAAACTGAATGTCAGGCAGAGTGCGGGAACGATACCTTTTCGTAATCATCCGTAACAAAGATTTTCGTGGGGGAGGAGGAAGGAGGATGAGGCTATTGCGCAAACGGCTGAAAGTTCACACTAAAGATCAAATTCGTGATCTTGATGGCAAATTGCCACCCATAATTTTGAGTTATACCCCACAGAATGCGCGGCAGTGTTAAGTGGATCACACAACCAGAGAGGGGGGCGTAGAGAGGGGGATGATGAAGCTATGTTGAGTTATCGCCGACACTGGTCCGGCAAGCTTATCTGGCTACCTCAAACCGACTTTTACGACATTAACGTCACCTTCAGACGGAATAAAAATCGCCTCTCTACGCTCGTTAAAGGATTAGATGATGAATAAGACAGTCACACGAACTCTCGCAGTATCTGCCCTGGCAACGCTTTTCATGTCGTCCTCCGCGTTTGCCAAAATCGAAGAAGGCAAGTTGGTCATCTGGATCAACGGAGACAAGGGCTATAACGGCCTGGCCGAAGTAGGTAAGAAGTTTGAGAAGGACACCGGCATCAAAGTGCTGGTTGAGCACCCAGACAAACTGGAAGAGAAGTATCCGCAGGTGGCTGCCACCGGCGACGGCCCGGACATTATCTTCTGGGCCCATGACCGATTTGGCGGCTACGCCCAGTCCGGCTTGCTGGCGGAAATCAGCCCGGATCAGGCGTTCAAAGATAAACTCTTCCCGTTTACCTGGGACGCGGTCACCTTCAACGGCAAGCTGATCGGCTACCCGGTTTCAGTGGAAGCGCTGTCGCTTATTTATAATAAAGACATCATCAAGCAGGCGCCGAAGACTTGGGAAGAGATCCCCGCGCTGGACAAAGAGCTGCGCGCCAAAGGCAAAAGCGCCATCATGTGGAACCTGCAAGAGCCCTACTTCACATGGCCAATTATCGCCGCCGACGGCGGTTACGCGTACAAATACGAAAACGGCAAATACAACATCAAAGACACCGGCGTGAATAACGCGGGTTCGCAGGCTGGCCTGCAATTCATCATCGACATGGTGAAGAACAAAAATATTAATGCCGACACTGATTACTCCATCGCCGAAGCCGCGTTTAACAAGGGCCAGACCGCGATGACCATTGATGGCCCTTGGGCATGGTCAAACATCGATAAAAGTAAAATCAACTACGGCGTGACGCTGCTGCCAACCTTCCAGGGCAAACCGTCGAAGCCGTTCGTCGGGGTATTAACCGCGGGTATTAATGCCGCTAGCCCGAATAAAGAGCTGGCCAAAGAGTTTCTGGAAAACTACCTGCTGACCGATGACGGCTTGGCGGCAGTGAATAAAGACAAGCCGCTGGGCGCCGTGGCGCTGAAGTCCTATCAGGAAAAACTGGAGCAAGATCCGCGCATTGCCGCCACCATGGCGAACTCGAAAACCGGCGAAATCATGCCGAATATCCCGCAGATGAGTAACTTCTGGTATGCCGAACGCAGCGCGATCATCAATGCTATCAATGGTCGTCAAACCGTCGAGCAGGCGCTGAAAGAAGCTGAAACCCGCGTCACCAAGTAATCTGACGCCTGAGCTAAAGTGAGTCGTAACCCGCCGGGGTGAAGCTTCGCCCCGGCGTAACAAGGGATGTGCTATGCAAGAAAGCGGAATGTCAGCCAGAAAAAAAGGGCGCATCGGCAGTGGCGTGAAATGGCTGGTGGTCAGTTTGCTCGCCCTGTTTACCGGCTACCTGATTGTCCTGATGTACGCGCAGGGCGAGATGCTGTTTGCCATGCTAACGCTGCTGCTTTCCAGCGTCGGCTTATATATTTATGCCAACCGCCGCGCCTACTCGTGGCGCTATATTTATCCCGGCCTCGCCGGTATGTCGCTGTTCGTGCTGTTCCCGCTAGTTTGTACCATTTTCATCGCCTTCACCAACTACAGCAGCACCAACCAACTGACCTTTGAACGGGCGCAGTCGGTATTAATGGACCGCCAGTTTCAGGCTGATAAAGCCTACCCGTTCGCCTTATTCCCCGCCGACGCCGACCAGTGGCGCTTGGCCCTGACCTCGCCTGACAGTGGCGAAATATTAGTGTCCGCCCCCTTTGCTTTTAATCCGGCGACGCAGCAAACCTTAACGCTCTCTCCGCAGGCCATGCCCGAGGGGGAAAAAGCCGGGCTGCGCGTCGTCACCCAAAACCGTCAGGCGCTGGGGCAATTGACCGCCAAACTGCCTAGTGGCGAAAGCCTGAAGATGAGCTCGCTGCGCCAGTTTTCCGGCAGCCAGCCTCTGTACCAGCGCGCTGAAGATGGCAAACAGCTGACCAACGTGCAGAGCGGCGTGGTGTATCGCCCGAATATGCAAACTGGCTTCTATCAGGCGGTGAATGCCCAAGGCGAGTGGCAGGCGGAGAAGCTCAGTCCCGGCTTTACGGTGAATATCGGCTGGGCCAACTTCCTGCGCGTACTGCACGACGACGGCATCCAGAAGCCGTTCCTGTCTATCTTCGTCTGGACCATTATCTTCTCGCTGCTGACGGTGATTTTCACCACCGCCGTGGGCATGGTGCTGGCCTGCGTGGTGCAGTGGGAGGAGCTGAAAGGCAAGGCCATTTATCGGCTGCTGTTTATTCTGCCGTATGCCGTGCCGGCTTTTATTTCCATCTTGATTTTCAAAGGGTTGTTTAACCAAAGCTTCGGTGAAATCAACCTGATGCTCAGTAGCCTGTTTGGCATCAAGCCAGCGTGGTTTAGTGACCCGCTGACCGCCAAGACCATGATTATTATCGTCAATACGTGGCTGGGTTATCCCTACATTATGATTTTGTGCATGGGGCTGCTGAAGGCCATTCCTGATGACCTGTATGAAGCCTCGGCGATGGACGGCGCGACGCCGATGCAGAACTTCTTCCGTATCACTTTCCCTTTGCTTATCAAGCCGCTGGCACCGCTGATGCTAGCGAGCTTTGCCTTTAACTTTAACAACTTCGTGCTGATCCAGCTGTTGACCAACGGCGGCCCGAATATGATTGGCACCACTACCCCGGCCGGGCATACCGACCTGCTGGTCAGTTACACCTATCGCATCGCCTTTGAGGGCGGCGGAGGCCAAGATTTCGGGCTGGCGGCGGCGATTGCCACGCTGATTTTCCTGTTGGTGGGTGCGCTGGCGTTGATAAACCTGAAAGCTTCCCGCATGAAATTCGACTAGTCGACAAGGAGAGAGACAAATGCCCATGGTTAAACCTAAGTCGCAAAAACTCCGGCTGCTGGTCACTCACGTGTTGCTGCTGTGCTTTGTGGCGCTGATCTTGTTCCCGCTGCTGATGGTATTTGCGATTTCGCTACGGCCCGGCAACTTCGCCACCGGCAGCATCATTCCTGAGCAAATATCCTGGGATCACTGGAAGCTGGCGCTGGGTATGGCGGTAACCAACAGCGACGGCAGCGTCACGCCGCCGCCCTTCCCGGTGATGCTGTGGTTGTGGAACTCCATCAAGATTGCGGTGATCACCGCGATCGGCATTGTGGCGCTCTCCACCACCTGCGCCTATGCCTTCGCGCGCATGCGCTTTCGCGGTAAAAGCACGCTGCTGAAAGGCATGCTGATTTTCCAAATGTTCCCGGCGGTGCTCTCTCTGGTGGCGCTCTACGCCCTGTTCGACCGCCTCGGCCAGTATGTGCCTTTCCTCGGGTTGAATACCCACGGCGGGGTGATTTTCGCCTATATGGGCGGCATCGCGCTGCACGTCTGGACCATTAAGGGTTACTTCGAAACCATTGATAATTCACTGGAAGAAGCCGCCTCGCTCGACGGCGCGACGCCTTGGCAGGCTTTCCGGCTGGTGCTGTTGCCGCTGTCGGTGCCGATTCTGGCGGTGGTGTTTATTCTGTCGTTTATCGCCGCGATCACCGAAGTGCCGGTGGCGTCTCTGCTGCTGCGCGACGTCAATAGCTACACGCTGGCGGTCGGCATGCAGCAATATCTCAACCCGCAAAACTACCTGTGGGGCGACTTTGCCGCGGCGGCAATTCTGTCTGCGATACCTATCACGGCGGTGTTCCTGATTGCACAACGCTGGCTGGTGGGAGGATTAACGGCGGGCGGGGTGAAGGGCTAGTTTACTGCAATGCGCTTGGTGTTATTTGGCTGTACTTCTCAACAACCTCTGTGTCTGAACTATTGGCGACTTGCGAAAGTCGCCTTTTTTCATCTGGTTTAGAAGCCGTTACGCGAAGTAGAACCACGCGGTTTCAATCAGGCCATTTTCAATTTCAAACACCGCGACGCTTTCGATGGGCTGCTCATTAATGCCGTGAATGCGTTCGTGGTCAAACACCTTATTGCCCAGCACCGAACGGGATATTAATTCAGCCCGCAGCTTCGGGTTATTAAAGCGGTGATTAGCATAAAACTCACGTAACTGCTGCTTGCCGACGGTCGAAGGCTCGGTGGCAGGCATACGGAACCCTTTGAAAGTTTCACTGAAACAGGCGACGAACTTTTCTAAGTCGTGCTCGTTATAGGCATAAAACTGCTGTTCAACAGGCAATAAAGGTGAAGACATATCAACTCCGGAATTGAATAAAAATTCTTATTATTTGAATGGAAATTCAATATCAATTGATGCAGTCAATATGTCAATCACGAGGTTTTAAATCCCACAGGCCTCTGACCGTGTTCATCAAGCTGGCCGTGCCGCTGGCGACCGACAACCCGCGAATACCTTCATCGCCGAAGTTGACCACGGTTTCCAGCCCGGCCTCTTGGCACAGCACCGCGCCTCCGGCGATATCCCACAGGGTGGTGCGGCGCTGTAGATGGCCGTCAATCACCCCTTTGGCGGCAAACACCATGCCCACGGTGGTGCAGCGATAACACTGCACCGACCAATCGGCGGCGCGCAGCCCTTGGTAGAAGTTGGCGGCGTCATCGAGGCGGTCGTCGGAACTGTCGCCGAGGGAGAGGATCTGCACGTCGCCAAAACGGTTGTCGCGGGTAAAAGGCTCGCCGTTGAGGAAGATGCCTTTGCCGCTTTGTGCCGCAAACTGTTCATTGAGCACCGGCAGCGCCACCACGCCAATCACCGGCTTCTTGCCTTCCACCAGCCCCAGCGACACGCCCCACAGCGGCGAACCGCGCAGGAAATTCGAGGTGCCGTCGATTGGATCGATAACCCAGCAGGCCGCGTCGGTCAGCGTGCCGCCAAGCTCTTCGCCAATAATGGCATCTTGCGGGAAATGCTCGGCCAGCTGCGCGCGGATAAATTGCTCCACGGCGACATCGGCCTGTGAGACAAAATCCTGCACTTTTTTGCTACTGACCTGAATCTCATCCCGGCGGTTGAAGTAGTTTAGCGCCAGCTCGGCGGCCTGCGCGGCAATCTGGCTGGCCTTGGCCAGACGTGGTGACATGTCTTGGTTAATCATCGTTGTCCCTGAATTTCATCCCGTTTTGCTTGAGCAAAAATAAAATTGGCCACAGCATGCCCTCTGATTGATGAACAAAATATGACAATCTGCCGTTAGAGCGTCAAACGATGGGTCACATTGGGGTCATCCGTCACCGGCACAAACCCCAAACTGCGGTAGAAGGCGTGGGCGCTCTCCGGGGCGTGAGTATTGAGCAGGTCGAAGTAGTCTGGCGCATCGGCCAGCAGGTGAGTCATCAGCAACTGGCCGACGCCCTGCCGCCTTAGCTCGCGGGTCACAAACAGATGGCGCACCCGGCCAATGCGCGGCGAGTTGGCAAAGGGGTCGATATTGCGCCCGCAGATGCCCACCAGTTGGCGCTCATCGCTGCCCTGCTGCAATAAAAATGCCCCGTTGAGCATCTCCCCCTTTAGGGCAAAACGGTTGGCGCCAGAGCGCCAGTTGTCGCGCAGGCGCACCAGCATGCGTTGCCCCTCGCGCTGACTTTCGGCGCAGAGAGCATCAAATCCCGTCGTAGAAGGGTCAACCGACGCAATGATTAACATAGGTTCTCCGATGAGTGTCGAAAGACTTACCAATATAGCGCCTCTGGCCCTCTGCGCGTTGCTAGATTTTTTTTGCTTTCCGTTGCTCTGCTCTTTCTGTTTCATCTCCCCACTTTTGGTCATATTTTGTTAAGCCGCTCCGTTATATAATCCATTTCACAACGAACCAGAGGATCATAACGTGCGCGCTTTCCGTTCAATTTTGCTGCTTGGCCTTGCGCTGAGCTTTGCACCACTTTCATCATGGGCTTCCCGCCAGATTACCGACCAGTTAGGCCGTCAGGTGACGATTCCCGATAAAGTCGATCGCGTCGTCGTGTTGCAACACCAGACGCTCAACCTGCTGGTGCAGCTTGATGCCACGGACGAGATCGTCGGCGTGCTCAATAACTGGAAAAAACAGCTGGGCGATGGCTATGAGCGTCTGGCCCCGTCACTTGATAGCAAGGCGCAGGTCGGCGACCTGACCAGTGTGAATCTGGAAAGCCTAGTGGCGCTGCACCCGCAGGTGGTGTTCGTCACCAACTACGCGCCGCAGGAGATGATTGACCAGATTAGCCATACCGGCATCGCAGTGGTGGCGATTTCCCTGCGCGAAGATGCCAAGGATCAGGCGGGAAAACTCAATCCGACCCTCGACAATGAGGATCAGGCTTACGATAACGGGCTTAAGCAAGGCATCCGACTGATTGGCGAAGTTGTGAACCGCCAAAAACAGGCCGCGGCATTGATCGACTATACTTTTTCTCAGCGTCAGATTGTTAGCCAGCGTTTGAAAGACATTCCTGCCGATAGGCGTATACGCACTTACATGGCCAATCCTGAATTAACCACCTACGGCTCGGGCAAATATACCGGGCTGATGATGGCCCATGCCGGTGCGATGAATGTCGCCGCCGCGACGGTGAAAGGCTTCAAGCAGGTGGCGCTGGAACAGGTGATCGCGTGGGATCCGCAGGTGATCTTCGTGCAAGATCGCTATCCGGAAGTGGTGGATCAAATTAATAACGATCCGCAATGGCAGGCCATCGACGCCGTGAAGAACCATCGAGTGTATTTGATGCCTGAGTACGCCAAAGCCTGGGGTTACCCAATGCCCGAAGCGCTGGCGATTGGCGAACTGTGGATGGCGAAAAAGCTTTATCCACAAAAGTTTACCGACATCAATATGCAGAAACAGGCAGATGACTATTATCAGCGTTTCTACCGTACGAGCTATGTCAGTCAAGCCGAGCAGAAAGGGAGCCAGCCTCGCCCCTGATGCCATCACGGTGAGGCGATAAAATAATAAAGGAGAATAAGAGATGGCAAATTCAATCAACGTGTTGGCGGCGGGCAGTCTGCGTCTGGTGTGGGAGCAGCTGACGCAAGCTTTTACCGAAGCCACCGGCACGAAAGTAAAAACCGAATTTGGACCCGCCGGGCTATTGCGCCAGCGCATTGAGCAGGGGGAGAAAGCCGATCTCTTCGCCTCCGCCAACACTGCTCATCCGCTGGCCATCCAGCAGCAGGGCCGCGCGCTGGAAGTGAATACCTTCTGCGGCAACAGCCTCTGTCTGGTGGCGCGTGATACGCCAGAGCTGGACGGCCTGAATTGGCTGACCGTGCTTCTCGACTCTCGTTTTCGCCTCGCCACCTCGACGCCGCAGAGCGACCCGTCGGGGGATTACACCTTGCAGATGTTCGAAGAGATTGAGCGCCGCCATCCGGGTTCTGGCGAGGGGTTGCGTAATAAAGCGCTAAGACTGGTTGGCGGCCCCAACAGCGCCGTGGTACCCAAAGGCAAATTGGCGTCAGAATGGCTGATTTGCAGCGGGCAGACCGACCTGTTCATTGGCTACACCAGCTATGCCAGATTGCTGCGTGAAAACGATAAACTGCGGGTGTTTAACATTCCGGCGGATTACAACGTGCGGGCCAACTACGCGCTGGCGATCTGTACGGAGAAGGCCAAGCCGCTGGCGGAATTTATTCTGTCTGACCAAGGCCAGCACCTGCTACAGAATGCCGGTTTTTGCGGGCGGGACTCGGTGATGCGGGAATAACCGGGGAACTGTTTTAAGCTTGGTCGAAGCGATGTCGTCGGGCGCGAAGTGGGTTCTCTGCTTGCGCCCTTCTTATTGCAATCTTGCTAGATCAATCGTTGAAATCACGTTCCTTCAGCGCACGCTGGCGATCGTAATATTCATCTTCTGCGGCGATAATTTCATCCAGCAGCGAATCCACATCGGCTTTCGAAGTGTCTTCCACAAAGTGACCCGTCAGCACGCTTTCCGGCGTCAGTTTGCCGTCTTCATACAGCGCCCAAATCTCTTTGGCGAAGCGCGTCTCCAGCAACTGCGGCGCGAACTGCCCGTAGTAGCTGCGCATGTTATTCACGTCGCGCTCGAACATAGATTCGGCGTGGTTGTTGGCCGAGGCGTCGACGGCCTGCGGTAAGTCGATAATCACCGGCCCGTTGGCGTCCATCAGCACGTTGAACTCTGACAAGTCGCCGTGAACGATACCGGCACAGAGCATGCGCACGATATTGCGGATCATGGTGTCGTGGTCAGCCACCGCCTCTTCTGGCGTAAGCATCACGTCACTCAGGCGCGGCGCCACCAGCCCTTCGGCATCGGTGATCAGCTCCATCAGCAGCACGCCGTCGAGACAGATGTAAGGCTGTGGCACGCGCACCCCGGCGTTAGCGAGGCGGAAAAGCGCGTCAACTTCGGCGGTCTGCCAGGTTTCTTCCTGCTGCTTGCGACCGAACTTCGAGCCTTTTTGCATCGCACGCGCACTGCGGCTGTTGCGAACCTTACGCCCTTCCTGATACTGCACCGCCTGCTTAAAACTACGCTGGGTGGCTTCCTTGTAAACCTTGGCGCAACGGATCTCTTCACCGCAAAGTACAGTGTAAACGTCGGCTTCTTTGCCGCTTTTCAGTCGACGGACCACATCGTCTATCAGGCCGTCATCCACCAGAGGTTGGATTCTATTTGGGATTTTCATGCAGCCTTGTACCTTATTTACTCGCGCGAGGGAATCACCAGCGCAATATTCCCTTCGTGAACTTTGATGAGAGAGCGGCCTGCGGCTCACTTCCCCCATTTCGTAATGCATACTGTAACACTCCGCCGCAAACAACACCTGACTACGACGGGGGATTTCCGTCAGTTTATCTTAGTGATCACTTCCTGCACAAACTGATGCTTATGCCAGCTAAGGGCAATGCGCTCATCAAAGAACCTGACAGAAAAGATAAGCTGGAAGGGTTTGTTTATTTACCCCACCCTGCTATTTATTAAGCATTAATAAACATTCATTATTTCCATCTGTAAAAATGCGTGTAAATTAATATCAAAAATATATTGGGAATGATAAACCCCATTATTTACCCCCGCACTTCGTTTAACTATCGTTTATTTATCACCCGCGTTGGTATACATATCGTTTATTATGAGAGTGGTACTGTGCCGGAACTTTCTCGTTATAGGTAACAGTCATGCCAAATATTTTAATTACCGGCGCATCAGGTTTCGTGGGTGGCGCAGTGGTTGAACATATTATTCGTCACGTCGCTATGGATAACCTTCAATTACTTTTATTAGTCAGGGCTGACGATAATCTGGCTGGCCGTAAACGTATTATTAGTAATCTGCAAAAATTCGATTTAACCGAACAACAGCTTTCCGTTATCACCGAAGACTCTATTTTGATTGGCGACCTCGGCGAACCTGAAGGTTTTATTAACGATCCGCGCCTTGATGACATTACTCACGTGATCAACTGCGCCGCCATTGCATCCTTTGGTAATAATCCGGTGCTGTGGAAAGTGAACGTTGATGGCTCACTGGCTTTTGCTAAACGTATGGCACAGGTAAAAAGCCTGCAACGCTTTGTCCACGTCGGCACCGCCATGGCGTCCATGCCAGACAAAGACAGCATCTTCTATGAAGATATGCCTGACAACGCCCATAACGAAGATCTGGTGCAGTACACGGCGTCCAAGCGTGCGATTGAAAATCTGATCCGCCAAGAGTGTCCGGATATGCCCTTCGTCGTGGCGCGCCCGTCAATTATCGTCGGCCACACTCAGTTTGGTTGTCGCCCATCCAGCAGTATTTTCTGGGTGTTCCTGATGGCGCTAAAACTGAAGAAATTCCCCTGTACGTTGGACGATAGAATTGACGTTATTCCGGTGGATTATTGCGCCATGGTATTGGTCAATCTCTGCCTGAATAGCGATATTCAGCACGATTTCTATCATATTTCATCCGGCGATATGTCCACGCCTTTCCATGAAATAGATATTTGTGTCGCCAAAGCCAGCAATACGCCAGCGGCCGTTAATGAATACAAACAAACGACTTATCAAGACTTCATTGGTATTCGCAAGCAGTTCAAAGATATTCTTGGCCCGTGCAATGATAAGATTATTTTACGCGCCATTAAATTATATGGCAGCTTCGCGGAATTAAACGTCAAATTCGATAACCGTCGTGTAATGGACATGGGCCTGCCAAAACCTATGCCATTTAAAAACTATATCGATAAGTGCGTTAGCTCCACGCACGGTCAAACCATCTCCGAACTGATGATGGTTGATTTTAAATAAGCCTTCAGAGAAACCGCTGAAAATAAAAATCCCGCGTTATATTTTTGCGCGGGATTTTTTTATTGCGGGCTTTTAGCGACAAATTTTTCGCTTACGGCATTCCGTTGCGACCAAACAGCCGGAAACCTTCGCGCTGGTTCAATCTTTCGTAGTAAGCCTCCACCGCAGGCAGCGCCGGGCGAGCCATCGGGGTCATCGCCCAGCGGTTTACCGACAGGCCCAGCGGGATATCCGCCAGCGTGAAGCTGTCTCCCAGCACGTAGTCACCGCTTTTTTGTAGCTGCGCTTCCAAAATCTGCATATGCCGATTCCAGTTACTCACTCCGGCTTCAATTAACGCCGGGTCCTGATGCTGCGCGCTATTACGCGCCAGCGCCGGGAAGGCGTAGCGCCAAGAGTTATTCAACTCGCCCGCCTGCCAGTCCATCCACTGCTCGGCCAGGGCGCGGGTTTTTATATCTGCCGAAAGCAGATCCTCACGCCCTTCGCGCGCCGCCAGATAGCGGCAAATCACGTTGGATTCCCACAGCACAAAATCGCCGTCGATCAGCACCGGCACCATGGCATTGGGATTTAATGCTTTGAACTCAGGGGTTTCGGTGGACTGAAATCCGCTGCCGTAGTCCTCGCGTAAATAATCCAGCCCTAGCTCATGACAGGTCCACAGCACTTTGCGGACATTGATAGATGACGCCTTACCCAATAATTTCAACACGATACCTCCTGATAGACAGCAGACAATGTGAACATCAATGTGGATCTGGTGACCCATAAAAAGAGTTAAAAACGCGGCCCCGCACGTTTAAAAATGCGGGTTGGGCTGCCGTAATACTCGGTGTCGGTTTCCGCCACAAAGCCACACTTCTCGGCGAGGCGAATCGAAGCAATATGTTCAGGATCGATGATGCAGCAGAGCTGGCGGTCGAGGTGGGTGTCGGCCCACTCCAGCACTTTCTGCGCGGCTTCCAGCGCATAGCCTTTGCCGTGGAAAGCCGGGGAGATCACCCAGCCCATCTCGGCCAAACCTTCCAGCGAGGGGGTGATATCGCGCTGATAATCCGCAATACCCACTTCACCAACAAAGGTGCCGTCACGCAGACAAACGGCCCAATAGCCAAAGCCCAGCATCTGCCAGTGACCCGGATAACGCAATAAGCGGCTCCAACTGGCCTCTCGGCTGGACGGCGTGCCGCCGATATACTTCACCACGTCGGGGTTGGCCCACTGCTCGGCAATGGCATCAAAATCTTCCACGCGATGGCCGCGCAGGACAAGGCGCACAGTTTCTAAAACGGGGGCAGAAGTCAGCATGGGGTTGGCTCATTAAATTTCACTAAATCATAAGCTAACACTGAAATACGTGGGGAGGGAATGGACTTTTTAGCGCAAGATTTGCTGGCGAAGTTCGGTCGGCGTGATACCACGCATGGCTTTGAAACGGTTACTAAAATGGCTGGTCGAGCTGAAGCCGCACTCCAGCGCAATGGCCGTGACGTCCAGCGCGCTGCCGCGCAGTAAGTTCTCGCCCTGAATGAGCCGGGCATTCATCACATACTGATGGGGCGCCATGCCCATGCTCTGTTTGAACATGCGGGCAAAGTGGAATTCGCTCAGCTCCGCCAAGGCCGCCAGCTCGGCCAAGAGTAGCGACTGGGAAAGATTGGCGTGAATATACTCTTTTACCCGGTTAAGTACCGCAGGCGACAGCCCGCCGCGCACCGTCGGCAAGGCCCACTGTAGCTGGGTGTAGTTTTTCACCAGATGGGCCATCAGCAGCGTGGAGGCACTGCTGAGCATCAGGTGGTTGCTACGCTCCTGCCACTGGCTACTGAGCAAAAACTGGCGATAGAGCAGCGTGATTTGCGGGTCTTCGGCAAAAGTTCGCTCTTCCAATTGAATGCTCGCCGGTGTGCGTTCCCACGTCTGCTCGACCAAATGCAGCAGATGCTCATCACTGCAATACAGATGCACGAAGGAGAGATCGTCGCGCACGTCCCAACTCGACACATTATTTTTGGGCATGATGCAGAAGCGATCCGGGCCACCGCCGTTCCGCCAGCCGGAGCGCGTTTTATGATAGGTTTCATAGCCATCCGCCACGTAGAGGCTCAGAGTATGGTGGTCAGGATTCTCCTGCGTGACGCAGTCATTCTTGTTCGACCAGGCGGCGAGCTTAATACCAGAGCCTAACTCCACGCTGTCGTGCAGGACAGCATGATGCTTCCTGAGCGTTTCGAACGCCTGATAAACCTTGCCCATGGTGCGCACCGTTGGAATAAATGAGAGCGCTAAGTGTAACGGTTTGGCGGGTGCGGAGGCCAGTTTTTGAGCTTTCACCCTGAAAAAAAGCGCAAGAATATGCAAACCCCAGCAGCCCGGTGCAAGCGCGGTCGCGGCAAATGCCGCAGAATTCCGCCTTTCTATACCGGGGATTGAACATGAACGCGCTGTTATATATTTCGATTATTTTGGTCTGGGGCACGACGTGGTTTGCTATTTATCTTCAGCAAGGTGATGTTCCTGCGTCAGTTTCTATTTTTTATCGTTTCCTGCTGGCCGCCATCCTGATGCTGATTGTCATGCTGGCAACCCGCCGCCTGCGCCGCCTGCCGCTGCGCGACCACCTGTTTTGCATGGTGCAGGGCTGCTGCGTGTTCAGCTTCAACTTCTACTGCTTCTACCATGCTGCGGCCTATATCAGCACCGGGCTGGAATCGGTGATTTTCTCCATGTCAGTGCTGTTCAATGCCTTTAACGGCATGCTGTTCTTCCGCCAAAAGCTCGCGCCAACGCTGATCCCCGCTTCTATCCTCGGTCTGGCGGGCATTGTGACCCTGTTCTGGCACGACCTTTCCGCGTCCCATATCGCGCCAGAATTACTCAAAGGCATTGGCCTGAGCCTGCTCGGCACCTACGGTTTCTCGCTGGGCAATATGATCAGCACCCGCCACAAAAATCGCGGGCTGGACGTGTTCTCCACCAACACTTACGCGATGTTTTATGGCACCGCAGTGATTGGCGCGCTGGCCCTGTCGCAGGGTGAATCCTTCGCCATCGACCTGACGCCGCAGTATATCGGCTCACTGATTTACCTCGCCGTGTTCGGCTCGGTAGTGGCGTTCGGCATCTATTTCAGCCTGGTCGGGCGTATCGGGGCCAGCCAAGCGGCTTACAGCACCCTGCTGTTCCCATTGGTGGCGCTAACTGTCTCTACTTTCGGCGAAGGCTATCAGTGGCACGTTAACGCAGTGATTGGGCTCGGCATGATCCTGCTGGGGAATTTCGTGATGTTCGCCAAACCTAACTGGTTCAGCGGATGGCGTAAAACGGATAAAGCATTGAGTTAAATCGGGTTGGCCTGAGGGATCAGGCCAATAGACTTTCTCCACCAATCAGCGGAATGATTCTGGCAAGTACATCATCAAAAAGCTGAGGTTCAGCTCGGACAATAAACTTGGCCTTACGCTGCCGCCAATCAAGTGTGTGAATTAACGTGGTGGCGACAACACTAGGAGTTTCAAGGTTATTGACCAATACTTCCGTCGGCGCTCCCCGAATACTGCTGCTGATCGGTGTACATATCACCAAGCCAGTGACGGTGCTGTAAGTTTCATGAGAGAGGATAAGGGCTGGACGGTATTTCCCTATTTCTTTGCCTTTCGTCGGCTCAAAATCCAGCCAGCAAATATCTCCGCGTTTGGGTATATAAATCAAAAATCTAACTCCCTGTCCTTAGGTTCTACCAATTCATCCGCATGGGCGGTGTAGGCACTCAATCCCATCAGTAAATCTGCTTCCGTCACGTTTTTCTTCTCGGCTTTACGAATATGCAAACCCTCTTCCGTAATTTCGACGTCTACGACATCCCCTTCTTCAAACTGTGGAATCGACTTCAAATTTCCTGACAGCCTGAGCGCAATGCTGTTACCCCATTTCTGTAATGTAGCTTGTGTTCGCATCGTATATTCCTTCATCAATGTATCTACAAAGAGTATACGCAATAAAGCCCGCCGCTGACTATGCAGTGACGGGCTTTATCATTTAAATATCAGATCTGCCTTCAGATAAAATTCTGCAATAAACGCTCTTACATCGCAGGCTTCAACAAATCTTCCAACCCAATACGGCGGAACAGCTCGGTGCGGCCATCCATGTGACCGGGGTGAGCGAGCGCAGCCAACACCCCACAACTCGAAGTATGACGGGGATGAAGGGGATTTAGATGATGCCGCCATTAGCGCGCAGCGTCTGGCCATTGATCCATGCACCATCAGGACCAGCCAAGAAAGCAACCACGGCGGCAATATCTTCTGGCTGGCCGAGACGTTCCAGAGGAGCCACTTTTGAAATGGTTTCAATCAGTTGCTCTGACTTACCGTTGAAGAACAGGTCAGTGGCCGTTGGGCCTGGAGCTACCGAGTTGACGGTGATTTGGCGCCCTCGCAGCTCTTTGGTTAACACCCGGCTCATGGCTTCCACCGCCGCCTTGGTGGCAGCATAGACGCCGTACGTTGGCTGGTAGAGGCCCACCACGCTTGAAGAGAAGTTAATGATTCGGCCGCCGTTACGCATGCCTTTCGCCGCTTCGCGCAGGGTGTTGAAGGTGCCTTTCAGGTTGATATCAATCAGGCTGTCGAAGGTGGCATCGTCAGTATCAGCAATGCTCGACAGCGGCATTACGCCCGCGTTATTGACCAACACGTCGATGCCGCCGAAAGCCTGCTCGGCGCTGGCAAACATTTTTGCCACAGCCGCAGAGTCACTCACGTCTGCCTGTGCGCTCACTGCGCGGCCACCCGCCTGTTCGATTCTCTGCACCAACGCGTCAGCGGTTTCAGCACCACGGGAGTAGTTCACAATCACGGTGAAACCCTCTTTCGCCAAACGTTCTGCAATCGCCGCGCCGATACCCCGTGACGCGCCCGTTACTAAAGCCACTTTGTTTTGAGTTGTAGTTGTCATGTTCTCTTCCTCGTCATTGATTAATTAGTCAGCAGCGTTGCTCACCGTTGAACAGAGAGTAGTCCATTGAACTTTTCGAATAATTACCTAATATTCGTTAACACTATCCGAATAATTCGAACAATAAAGAGAGCCAAAGGTGGATAAACTCGACAGCATGCGGCTGTTCACCCGCGTGGTAGAACTGCGCAGTTTTACCCAGGCCGCGCAGGATCTGGATTTAAAACGTTCAACCGTCACCGACGCCATCAAACAGCTGGAGCAGCGGCTGAATGTCCGGCTGTTGCAGCGCACCACTCGCCACGTCAGCGCGACGCTGGATGGTGAAGCTTATTATCAGCGCTGTTTGCGGATTTTAGCTGACGTCGAGGAGGCCGAGATGGCTTTTGCCGGAGCACGGCCCAAGGGGATTTTGCGGGTAGACGTGCACGGCACCATGGCGCGCTACTTCGTCCTGCCGGGCCTGCCGGAGTTTCTGGCGCGCTATCCCGACATAGAAATGGTGCTGAGCGAAGGGGATCGCTTGGTGGATTTGGTACGCGAAGGCATCGACTGCGTGATCCGCGCCGGGGAGCTAAAAGACAGCGATATGGTGGCGCGATCGCTGGGGCAGCTTGAAGAGATAACCTGCGCCAGCCCTGATTATTTGCAGCGCGTCGGCACGCCAAAAACGCTGGAAGATCTTCAGGGACATCAGATGATTGGCTATCGCTCGACCGCCACCGGCGGCTTATTGCCACTGGTGTTCAACGTCGAGGGGAAAGTGCATTCTGTGACCCTACCCACCACGCTTTCGGTGACCGGCGCAGAGAGCATGAAAGAAGCGGCCAGACGCGGGCTGGGGATTATTCAGGTGCCAAAATATGGTTTAACCGAGGATTTGCAAAGCGGCGCGTTGGTGCAGATTTTGCCGCAGTTCCCCCCTGGTTCGATGCAAGTTTCCCTGCTTTACCCGCGCAACCGCCAGCTGTCGCCAAGAGTGCGGGTGTTTATTGACTGGATGGTGAAGGAGTTTGCGGCCAGGAATCAGTAAGTGTTACAGCACCATGCTGACCAGCCTGAGCTGTTCAATGTCCTGCAACGGCGGCGCGCCAAAAGAGCGGCGATACTCACGGTTAAATTGCGAAGGGCTTTCATAACCGACCTGAAAAGCCGCCGTGGCGGCGTCGAGGTCCCCCGCCAACAGTAAACGTCGCGCTTCCAGCAGGCGAATTTGCTTTTGATATTGCAGCGGACTCATGGCCGTTAGCGCCTTGAAGCGATGATGCAGGTTGGAGACGCTCATGCCCACCAGCTTGGCTAACTCCTCCATGCGCAGCGGTTTGCTGAAGTTCTGTTTAATCCATATCACCGCGTCGCTCACCCCTTTGCCCTGATAATAGGAAAGCAGGTGGTGGTAAAACGCATCGCATTTTGGGTTAGTGATCAGCCGGTAGAAGATCTCCTTTTTCACCAGTCCGCCCAATGCCTGCAGCTCCTGCGGGTTGTCGAGCATGCTAATCAGCCGTAAAAAAGCGTCCTGTAACTGCTCGTCAGAATGCGCCACGTAGGCCGCCACGCTGCTGCCTTGCCCTGTGGGCGGCGCGACTTTCATGTCGATCAGCAGGTCGGCCATTTCCGGGATATTCAGGTCAATGCGTACGCCAAGGTAAGGCTCATCCTGCGTCGCCCGCGTCACTTGCCCGGCAATCAGCATATCGATGGCGGCCAGCACGTAGCTGCCCGCACCGTAATCCGTCACTTCCTGGCCGATCAGCACGCGCTTTCCACCCTGTAACACCATGCACACCGCGGGTTCCAGCATGCCCTTCTTCATGTCGGTCGGCTCGGCGTAGCGAATGAAAGACAGCCAGGGCAGCGCGGTTTGCAGCGTCACTTCACTGGCGTCGAGACCGGCATAGCAGGCCGTTACCCGCTGGCGCAGCTTGTGCAGCGTCGGCGAATCCTCGAGATGTGAACGGCTTCTTGGCGGACTCTCTGGCTGTCGATTCATTATGCGTTGCTCGTTATTACCGGTTGGTCATCAACAATGCTCTTTGGCTCAAGATACGCCTCTAGCCCATAGGTGCCAAATTCTCGGCCCATGCCCGACTGCTTGAAGCCGCCAAACGGCGCATCGGGCACGTCGTACATGCCGTTGATGAACACCCTCCCGGCGACGATTTTCGACGCCACGTAGCGCGCTTGCTCAAGGTTCTGGCCACTCACGTAGCCGTGCAGGCCATAGACCGTGTCATTAGCCATGGCGATGGCCTCTTCAACGTTATTGTAGGTCAGCACTGAGATAACCGGACCAAAGATCTCTTCGCGGGCGATAGTCATTTCAGGCGTCACGTTGACGAACACCGTCGGTTTGACGAAATAGCCGCTCTCCAGCCCTTCCGGGCGCCCTTCGCCCCCGCACAGCAGCACTGCGCCTTCGGCCACGCCCTGACGAATGTAGTTTTGCACGCGCTGATACTGCTTGGCGGTAACTAATGGGCCGATGAAAACATCGCTCTTGGCTGGGTCGCCGACGGTAAGCTGACCAATCGTGCGTTTAATCTGCGCTTTCACCTCTTCTAAACGGCTCTGCGGCACCAGCAGGCGAGTCCCGGCCAGACAGGCCTGCCCGTTATTGATAGTGCCAATGGTCAGCGCCAGAGGAATCGCCTTTTCCAAATCGGCATCTTGCAGAATCACGTTGGCCGACTTACCGCCCAGCTCGAGCGTGACGCGCTTCATGGTGTCCACCGCGCCGCGCGCGATGGTTTTACCCACCAGCGTCGAACCGGTAAAGGAGATTTTGGCAATGTCCGGGTGGCGAGTGATTTCTGCGCCGACCACGTCGCCACGCCCGGTGACGATATTGAAGACGCCCGGCGGCAGTCCGGCGTCGTGCAGGCATTCGGTGATGATTTGCGTCTGCGCCGCGCTCAGCTCGCTCGGCTTGATCACCACCGTGCTTCCCGCCGCCAGAGCCGTCGCCATTTTGTTGGTGATAAAGCCATAGTTGGCGTTCCACGGCGTGATCAGGCCGACGACGCCCATGGGTTCCATTACCACTTTCGCCTGCCCGACATAACGAACAAAATCATACTCCTGCAACAACTTGATGGTTTGCAGGAAAGCGCCGGAGGAGCGCGCCACCGTGCCTTTTGCCATCCAACCTGCGCCGCCGTATTCGGCGATCATCACGGCTTCTAGCTCATCGGCCCGCGCCAGCACGGCGTCATGTAATTGTTGCAAATATTGGATACGCTGGGCTTTGCTGGTCTGGGAGTAGCTGACATAAGCCGCTTTGGCGGCGGCAATCGCCCGCTGGGTATCAACTTCATCCGCCAGACGCACCTGCGTGACCACCTGCTCGGTCACCGGGTTTATCAGGTCCATCACTTCGCTGCCGTGCGGGGTGACAAACTGGCCGTTGATATAAATCTGATTGATCTGCTTTATCGTTGGGGATGACATGAATGACTCCGCTGCGGCCAAGCCGCTCAGTGAATGAACAATCATGTTAGGTGGCGAAGAGAAATCAGCGATAGACCGATACTGTGGAAGGATTGCCTAATCCTGCTGTTCGGGAGTAAGTTGAATCATCAACGATTGGAGTATGAAGAGCGATGACCACATCTAGCGTATTTCTGCATATTGGCCCTGAACAGACTGACATCACGGTTCGCACCGCCGGGCGCGAAGACCTACATTTGCCGCTAACGCTGGGTTCCGAGCTGACATCGCTGGCCTATTTTCGCCATACGCCGCCGACGCCCGCCGAGCTGGAAAATGCCATTATGGTGGTGGAAGACGAGCTGATGCGCGTACGCCACGACATCCCGTCAGGGGCGCGAGTGAGCAGCAGTGATAACGACATTCGTGCGATCGCGCGGCTGGCCGGAGTGGCGGAAAATGAACAGATGCCGCTGTCGGTGGAGGCCGTGGAGCGCACTTTTGATCGTCTGGCCTTAGTGATTAATGGCCGACCGGCCAGCTTTGAAGGCATCCCCGAGGGCAATGACTTCGCCGCCACGCTGCTGATCCTGCGCGAATTCATGCACCATTTGCAGTTCGAAGAGATTGTGGTGCAAGGCGCGAAGTTCGAGCTGTAAGTCTACAACCTGAATTTACGACAAGTCGTGCAGCTCTTTTTTCAACGCTTTGGTGAGGCTGATGTCGCTGAATTCCACTGCCAGTCCGGCACGCTGCGGCGTACAACACATCAGGCCAACGTGAATGCTTTTCGCGCCGGGGAATGGGCATAAACGCAGCAGCGGCCAGACCCGGCCATCCGTGGAGTATTGCACCCGCAAGCAGCCTTCGGTCAGGGTGACGCGCATCCAAAAATCTCGCGGATCGCCAGAAAAAATCCCCGTCGCCCAATCAGAATTCTCATTGGTCAGCACGCTACCAATCATCGGTTGGCCGTCGTTGAACTCGATGCCCGCCTTCAGCCAGTGGCTCTCGTCGGCAGTCACCATGATGCCCGCCTGATCGTACAGCGTGGTGAAATCACTGCGCACACGCACCTGTAGGGTGAAGTCCTCTGCCACGTCCCAGCCATAAACATGCCCGCTAAAACGGTTGAAGCCGTACCAGGTATTGCTCCAAAAATCGGTGGTGTCATCAGTCACGGCGCGCAGCACGCCATCTTGCTCCGACCACTGTTGCGGCGGGTTAATCCAGCGAGGAGTAGAATTCATGGGCTGTTCCTGGGCTAAAGAGTGAAAAGGTAAGGATAGAGGGAAAACGGCAAAGCGTCTGTTTAAGGATTGTATTTTTAGCATTTCGGTGACCAGAACAATCGGGTCTCGAGGGCATGGCAGGCAGGTTCGTAGATATATGAAAAGCAGAAAGGCCGATATCAAATATCGGCCCTTCACAATTTACTTTTGTATCAGCTGCATCCACGTAACACTAAACAGTAGAACGCTTTTGCGTGACGCTATGGTCGGGTGATACGCCCCCCCAAGCCTGAAACTGAATTGATCTTAAGCCAATCTGACGATAGGGTCAAGCCGAAGTGCCAGGCTTTATTCATTAATCTATGGGTAATACTTTAATATCTCATCTAAGTTTTTTTCGTCACCCATCATTTCTCTGCCGAATTTAAGAATAAATGCCTGTAATTTATCAACTTCGGCACTCAAAATCTTCTTCTCATCAAGGATCTGATTTTTTGTAGTTAATAACTTAGCTTTTTCTTTTTTGTTTTTTTCTAACTCAGTTTTTAAGACTGCAATTCTCGATGTAATATCCTGATTATATTGTTCTGCCAGCGCAGTCTTTATCAACTCTCGATCGCTTTGCGTGATCTTATATTGGTGATATTTATGCTCGTACTTAGATCGCGCATTGCGGGGAGGAAACACTCGATGGGTTGAAACGGTTTGAATCATATTTAACAGCGCAAAAGACGGTTTCTCACGATATCTAGCAGCAAGTGAAGAGAACGATTCTGGACTGACTTCTATATTCAAAGGGTCGTGAGCAAGCTTGATTTTGGTTGAAAGAGGAATGACCTGCACGCAGCCTCGGTGCTCTCGCAAAACGATACACGGCCGCCTCTTGTGCATCTCTCCTTTAATCAGCCCGTTTCCCACTCTGTTGTTAATCTGCGGCGCGTTATGCCCATCGAACAATTCAGAATAGAAGCCAAATTCAACATCCACTATTTGATAGGGCTTGAGATAATAACCCGCGTCTTTGTTTTGAGATGCGGAGAACTCTGCAACGGAGGCTGAAAAATCTGACTGATCTAGTGAAATATAAACAGCATCACTATCTATGATGACATTTTTAACTTGCCAGTTAAGTACTCCTTTATATTTAATAAAGTTATGCTTTACAAAAACATCATGTGAGTCTTGTTTAAATTCAGGTAAGACTATTTCTGAAAAAATAGAGTGAGTAACTTCTCCAAGTAACGTTCCATCGTTATGTTTAAATATAATCTTCATTTTTTAATATAGGGATCCTTTAAATAAAATATGAGGAATTAAGGGGAATCGTTACTAACATCGATAAGAAGAGATTCAATAATAAGGTAGAATACCGCGCATTCTAAAAAAGCGCTTCCTAATTCAGGAAACGCTTTTTAAAGAGGCTATATTATTGAAGTATCAATAATCAGAACGGGATATCGTCATCGAAATCCATTGGTGGTTCATTGTTCTGGGCTGGCGCGTTGTTTTGCGCAGCTGGGCGAGCTTGCTGACCGCCGCTGAACTGGTTGCCGCCTTGTGGCTGCTGAGGCTGGCCCCAACCGCTCTGGCCGCCAGAAGCCTGACCGCCGCCTGCAGGTGCGCCGCCGCCGGCACGACCGCCAAGCATCTGCATGGTGCCGCCCACGTTAACAACCACTTCGGTGGTGTATTTTTCAACGCCAGCCTGATCGGTCCATTTACGGGTTTGCAGTGCACCCTCGATGTAAACCTGAGAGCCTTTTTTCAGGTATTCGCCTGCCACTTCAGCCAGCTTGCCGAACAACACCACGCGGTGCCATTCAGTTTTTTCTTTCTGCTCGCCGGTCGCTTTGTCGCGCCAGCTTTCAGATGTCGCCAGAGTGATATTGGCTACGGCGCCGCCGTTAGGCATGTAGCGGACTTCTGGGTCTTGACCCAAATTCCCTACAAGAATGACTTTGTTTACGCCTCTGCTGGCCATGTCGACTCTCCTGATGAGTTAAATTCTATACAGTATAAACGAGGAATTTTAGCACGCGATGATTGCATATAATACCTGGAATACAGAATCAGAAAATGTTTAGCGACTCGACACCTGTTACATAAGATACTGGATATACATTCAGGTTTTCTTGTGCGAGGAGATTTATTTTGTGTCATAATTGCCCGTTATGTTCTTTCTCTGTGCCCGATTCGTTGACCGCCGCGATACAGATTGAGCGACGGCCATCGGCACGGTGAGCTATCACGTTAATCCGGGAATGATGAATGGATAAGATCGAAGTTCGGGGCGCACGCACCCATAATCTCAAGAATATCAACCTGATTATCCCGCGCGACAAACTGATTGTTGTCACCGGCTTATCGGGTTCAGGCAAATCCTCACTGGCGTTTGATACTCTCTATGCGGAAGGCCAGCGTCGTTACGTTGAGTCGCTGTCAGCCTATGCTCGCCAATTTTTATCCTTAATGGAAAAACCGGACGTTGACCATATCGAAGGTCTTTCTCCGGCGATTTCGATTGAGCAGAAATCCACGTCGCACAACCCGCGTTCGACGGTCGGTACCATCACTGAAATCCACGACTACCTGCGCCTGCTGTTTGCCCGCGTGGGTGAGCCGCGCTGCCCGGACCACAATGTGCCGCTGTCAGCGCAGACCGTCAGCCAGATGGTCGACAACGTGCTGGCGCAGCCGGAAGGCCAGCGCCTGATGCTACTGGCGACCATCATCAAAGATCGTAAAGGCGAGCACACCAAGACGCTGGAAAATCTGGCGGCGCAGGGTTACATCCGCGCCCGTATTGATGGCGAAGTCTGTGATCTGTCCGATCCGCCGAAGCTGGAGTTGCAGAAAAAGCACACCATTGAAGTGGTGGTGGATCGCTTTAAAGTGCGCGAAGACATCGCCCAGCGTCTGGCGGAATCTTTCGAAACTGCGCTGGAGCTGTCCGGCGGTACCGCCGTGGTCGCCGACATGGATGACCCGAAAGCCGACGAGATGCTGTTCTCCGCTAACTTTGCTTGCCCGATTTGTGGCTACAGCATGAGCGAGCTGGAACCGCGCATGTTCTCGTTCAACAACCCGGCCGGTGCCTGCCAGACCTGTGACGGCTTAGGCGTACAGCAGTTCTTCGACCCTGAACGCGTGGTGCAAAACCCAGAGCTTTCGCTGGCGGGTGGCGCAATCCGTGGTTGGGATCGCCGCAACTTCTACTACTTCCAGATGCTGCGCTCCTTGGGCGAGCACTATAAATTCGACGTGGAAGCGCCTTATAGCGAGCTGAGCAGCGACGTAAAACACGCCATCCTGCACGGCTCCGGCAAGGACACTATCGAGTTTAAATACATTAACGATCGCGGTGACACCTCGATTCGTCGCCATCCGTTTGAAGGCGTGCTGCACAACATGGAGCGCCGTTATAAAGAGACGGAGTCCAGCGCGGTGCGCGAAGAGTTATCCAAATACATCAGCAACCGCCCATGTGCGTCCTGTAAAGGCACCCGCCTGCGCGAAGAAGCGCGCCACGTGTTTGTGCAGGAGACCACGCTGCCGCAGATTTCTGATTTCAGCATTGGTCATGCGATGGAATTCTTCCAAAACATGAAACTCAGCGGCCAGCGCGCCAAGATTGCTGAGAAAGTGTTGAAGGAGATTGGCGACCGCCTGAAATTCTTGGTCAACGTCGGGCTGAACTACCTCTCTCTCTCGCGCTCGGCAGAAACCCTGTCCGGCGGCGAGGCGCAGCGTATCCGCCTGGCTAGCCAGATTGGTGCTGGCCTGGTGGGCGTGATGTACGTGCTGGATGAGCCGTCAATCGGCCTGCATCAGCGCGATAACGAACGCCTGCTGGAAACCCTGATCCACTTGCGCGACCTCGGAAACACGGTGATTGTGGTCGAGCACGACGAAGACGCGATCCGCGCCGCAGATTATGTCATCGATATCGGTCCGGGCGCTGGCGTCCACGGCGGTGAAGTGGTGGCAGAAGGCTCGGTGGATCAAATCATGGCGGTGGAAGCCTCGCTGACCGGCCAGTTCCTCAGCGGCAAACGTGAAATCGCGCTGCCAGAGAAACGCGTCCCGGCCGACCCCACCAAAGTGCTGAAGCTGTCTGGTGCCAAGGGCAACAACCTGAAAGACGTCACCCTGACGCTGCCGGTGGGCCTGTTTACCTGTATCACCGGCGTGTCCGGCTCGGGTAAATCGACGCTGATTAACGACACCCTGTTCCCGCTGGCCCAGCGCGAGCTGAACGGCGCGACCATCGCCGAAGCGGCACCTTATCGTGAAATCGACGGTCTGGCGCACTTCGACAAAGTGATCGACATCGACCAAAGCCCAATCGGCCGAACTCCGCGCTCTAACCCGGCCACTTATACCGGCATTTTCACTCCGGTTCGCGAGCTGTTTGCCGGCGTGCCTGAGTCACGCGCGCGCGGCTACAATCCGGGGCGTTTCAGCTTTAACGTCAAGGGCGGGCGCTGCGAAGCCTGTCAGGGCGATGGCGTGATTAAGGTCGAAATGCACTTCTTGCCGGACATTTATGTGCCGTGCGACCAGTGCAAAGGCAAACGCTATAACCGCGAAACGCTGGAAATTAAGTACAAGGGCAAGAGCATTCACGAAGTGCTGGAAATGACTATCGAAGAAGCGCGTGATTTCTTCGACGCCGTTCCTGCGCTGGCGCGTAAGCTGCAAACCCTGATGGACGTTGGCTTGACTTACATCTGCCTCGGCCAGTCAGCCACCACGCTGTCCGGCGGTGAAGCCCAGCGTGTGAAGCTGGCGCGCGAGCTGTCAAAACGCGGTACCGGCCAGACGCTGTATATTCTGGATGAGCCGACCACAGGTCTGCACTTCGCGGATATCCAGCAGCTGCTGGCGGTATTGCACCAGCTGCGCGATCAGGGCAACACCATCGTGGTTATCGAGCATAATCTGGACGTGATTAAAACGGCGGACTGGATTGTCGATTTAGGCCCGGAAGGCGGCAGCGGCGGCGGTGAGATTCTGGTCTCCGGCACCCCAGAAACCGTGGCGGAGTGCAAAGAGTCGCACACCGCGCGCTTCCTCAAGCCTATCCTTGAGCATCACAAGCAGAAAGCCAAGAAATCGGCCTAATGCTTCTCACCCCTTCTCCTGCTTTGGGAGAAGGGGTGATCCTCCTGCCTTCAAATCAAGTATGAATCTGCGGTAACTGCCCCAGCCTGTCACAGGCAAAATCCCAAAACGTCCTCACCTTGCGCGGCATCCTTTCCACCTTTTGCGCCACCAATTGCACCGGCATCGGCAGCGGCTCGTCGTTGGGCAACAATCTCATCATGGTCCCAGCAGCCAAATCATCAGCCACCTGATAACTCAGCAGGCGTGCAATCCCGTGCCCGGCGCGCACCGCCAGCAGCTGGGACTCCACTTCGTTAAACATCAAACGGGGCGAAAGCTTAACGCGCAGGCCATCCTCCCTCGGGCCAAAACGCCACTCCCGGCGCGGGGATTTTAAAGTGCTGAGGATGATTTGGTGCTCGGCTAACTCGGCGGGTTCACGCGGCTGGCCGTGCTTCGCCACATATTCGCGGCTCGCCACTAGCATGCGAGTCACCTCCCCCACCTTGCGTGCCACCTTGCCCGAATCCTCCAGATGCCCAATGCGAATCGCCAAATCCAGACCTTCGTCAATCAGGTCCACATTGCGGTCATTGAGCAGCATTTCGATTTGCATATCGGGATGCAGCGTGAGGAATTCCATCACCAGCGGGGCAATGTGTTTACGGCCAAACTGCACCGGCGCGGTGATACGCAGCAGGCCGCTGAGCTGGGTTTCGGCGGTGTCGAGCAGGGCATCCTGGTAGTGCCCAATCAGCAACTGGGCCTTTTCCGCCAACCGCGCCCCGGCCTCGGTCGGCGCGAGGCGTCGCGTGGTGCGTTCAACCAATCGCGCACCAAATCGCTGCTCAAGTGAGGCGATGGCGCGGGTGATGGCGGGAGCAGAGCGCCGCGTTTTACGCGCCGCCTCGGCCAGACTGCCGTGTTGCAGCACCGCCACGAAAATTTCCAGCTCGTCCAAACGGTCCATAGATTATTCCATTTACTGCAAGGGTATATTTCAATATTGGCGGATTCACTTTGTTTGTTGCAAGAGTAATCTGGAGTTAACCCGAACAAGGAGAATCACCATGCCCCACATTAAACTTTACGGAACCCCGCTGTCTGGTCACTGCCACCGCGTGGTGTTACTGCTCAACATGCTCAGCCTGCCGTTCGAATCCATCGATGCGCCGGCGGCGTTGCGCCAAACCGACGAATTCAAAAAGCTCAGCCCGATGGCGCAAGTTCCCGTGCTGGTCGATGGCGAGGTGGTGCTGACGGACAGCAACGCCATTCTGGTCTATCTGGTGAAACGCTATGCGCCGAACAGCCACTGGCTGCCGGAAGACGCGGTCGAAGCCGCCCAGGTGCAACAGTGGCTGTCGAAAGCGGCCGGTGAGATCCGCTACGGCGTGGCGTCTGCCCGCATGGTGACGCAGTTCAAAGCGCCGGAGCACTACGACGCGGCGATTGCCGTTGCACGCAAGTTTTTGCCCCAGTTGGAAGAGCACCTGCGCCAGCATGAATTCCTGGCGACCGATAAAGCGACTATCGCGGATCTGGCCTGCTCCTGCTATGTCAAAACCGCGCCAGAGGGCGGCATTTCGCTCGTCAACTATCCGTCGATTCGTCGCTGGCTAGCCCGCATTGAAAAGCTGCCCGGCTACCAGCCACAGCCAGAGCTGGCGCTGCCTGCTGAAGTGATGTAACGGCCACATTAAGAAGAAAAGTCGGGGTGGAAAATGAGCGAATCCTTAGCCGTGAATGATGTTTTTCACCCTGATGAACGCCGGGCGCAGGCCTTGGCGCAGTTTGATATCACCAGCGCGCCAATCCGCGCCGCCATGCCAGAGCAGCACCGGACGTTTTTCGCCGGTTTGCCCTATCTGCTGGCTTCCACCATTGATGATGAAGGCTGGCCGCTGGCGACGCTCTTCACCGGCCCACCGGGCTTTGTCAGCTCGCCGGACGACACGCATCTGCGCATTAACGCCCCGCGTCGGCAGGATGACCCGGCGCTGAATGCCATGTTTTCTGGTAAAGAGATCGGTATTTTGGGCATCGACTTCTCCAACCGCCGCCGTAACCGAGCCAACGGGCGGATCGGCCGGATGGATAAAAACCGTATTGAGATCGCCGTCGATCAAAGCTTCGGCAACTGCCCGAAATACATTCAGATCCGCGAGATCTACCCCGTGGACAGCGCAACGCCGCCTGCCGCCAGAGAGGATTTAGCCCAGTTAGATGATGAAGCGCGAGCGCTGATCCACCGCGCCGACACTCTGTTTGTGGCTTCTCACGCCTACAGTGAAAAGGCTCAGGGCGGCGCGGATGTCTCCCATCGCGGCGGGCAGCCGGGCTTTGTGAAGATAGACGGCAATCGCCTGTGGATCCCCGACTTCGTTGGCAATAAGTTTATGAATACGCTGGGTAATCTTCTGGCGAAACCGCGCGCCGCCCTGCTGTTTCCCGACTTCGACAATGGCGATATTCTGCACTTGCAGGGCACCACGGAGATTGTCTGGCAGCCAGAAACGATTAAAGGCCCCGAAGGAGCCCAGCGTTATTGGTGTGTCGATGTCCAGCGGGCGTGGCGTTTCCGTCAGGCACTGCCTTGGCGCGGGCGTAACGTGGAGTATTCACCCGCCTCGCTCGGCACCGGGCAGTGGTAATGCGCTACGCGCTTAAACCGTGGCGCGCTGATTCAGGCAGAGAAGCTACCACCAGCTGATAGGAGCCGTCGATCAGGTAGTAAAACTGCGAGTCCGGCAAGTCGCCATCGATATAAATGGTGTTCCAGTGCGCCTTATTCAGCTTATCGCCGGGGATCACGCAGTCGTGCTTGGCCCGCAAGTCGTCGGCCAATTCGGCACTGGTTTTGAGCGAAATAGCCTGCCGCCCGTTGCATTCGCAGAACATGGCAAACATCACGTCCGCCACTTTAATTTGGTTAGCACCGCGCTGGGTATTCTGCGTGGCCTCCGCGCCCGGCTTCCCCAAACAATAATCGAGTAATTCCTCATTGGTCATTTTTCTCATTCCCCTTGCAAGGTAGCGACGATCCGGCGCTGTCCGCCGTCGATCCGGTGTTCGCCCAGCCAAATGCCTTGCCAGGTGCCCAACACCAGTTTGCCCTTCGAAACGGGCAGCATTAATGATGCACCCAATAGTGACGATTTAATGTGACCCGGCATGTCGTCTCGCCCTTCGTAATCGTGCTCATAGGGCGCGTTTTCCGGCACGCTGCGCATGAAATGCTGCTCCATGTCCACTCGCACGGTGGGATCGCAGTTTTCATTGAGGGTCAGCGAGGCTGAGGTGTGCTGGATAAACAGATGCAACAGGCCGATTTGCACTTCGTGCAGACGCTGAATATGACTGAGCACTTCGTCGGTCACTAAATGAAAACCTCGCGATTTCGCGCTAAGGGTGAAGGTCTGCTGATGCCACATAGTGTCTCCTATCAAAACGGTTGCTCGTTAAGGATAGCAGCCAATAAAAAGGGCCGACATTGCTGTCGGCCCTTAAAAACGCTTCCTGCAAAATAATTCGGATTGCAGGAGGGATGGCGAGAGTTACTGAACGGCGGCGAATGCCTCGGCAACCTGCTTCACGTTGTGGTGGTTCAGGCCCGCCATGCAAACGCGGCCGCTGGCAATCAGGTAGACGCCGAACTCTTCGCGCAGACGATCAACCTGCGACACGCTGAAGCCGGTGTAGCTGAACATGCCGCGCTGTTGCAGCAGGTAATCAAAGTTGCGATTAGGCAGCGAGACTTTCAGACTGTTAACCAGCGTTTGGCGCATTTCCAGAATACGCGCGCGCATGTTTTCCACTTCGCTCAGCCATTGGGCCTTGAGCTGGCTGTCGTTCAGGACTTTGGCTACCACCTGCGCACCAAAGTTTGGCGGGCTGGAGTAGTTACGGCGCACGGTGGCTTTCAACTGGCCCAGGACGCGACCAGCTGATTCGGCATTTTCACACACCACGGACAGGCCGCCGACGCGCTCGCCGTACAGCGAGAAAATCTTGGAGAAGGAGTTGCTGACGAAGCAGGTCACGCCCGCCGCCGCCATTTCGCGAATGGCATAAACGTCCTCGTCGATACCCGCGCCGTAGCCCTGATAAGCGATGTCGAGGAAGGGGATCAGGTCGCGCTGTTTAGCAATTTCAATCACTTGGTCCCACTGCGCTGGCGTTAGATCAGAACCCGTTGGGTTGTGGCAGCACGGGTGCAGCAGAACGATGCTCTGCGCAGGCAGGGTTTTCAGCGTCTCGAGCATACCGGCGAAGTCGACGCCGAGGCTTTTTGGATCAAAGTACGGGTAAGTGTGAACCTTGAAACCCGCGCCGCTAAAGATAGCCACGTGGTTATCCCAGGTTGGGTCGCTCACCCAGACTTCTGAATTCGGGAAGTAGGTTTTCAGAAAATCTGCGCCGACTTTCAGCGCGCCCGAGCCGCCAACGGTCTGAATGGTCGCAATGCGCCCCTCTTTCAGCGCCGGGTGTTCAGCACCAAATAACAGCGTCTGAATCGCGCTGCGGTAGGCCGGCAAGCCGTCCATCGGCAGGTAAACTGACGCCGCCTGAGGCTGGGCGTTCAGCCATTCTTCCGCCGCCGCGACGGAAGGCAGTTGAGGAATAATACCTTGCTCGTCGTAATACAAACCGATGCTCAGGTTAACCTTCTTCTCTCTTGGATCATTTTTGAAACTGTCCATCAACGACAGGATCGGATCACCCGCATAGGCATCGACATGTTGGAACACGGTATACATCTCCTCGGTGGTTTATTTTCAAATGATCGCGTCGCTCGGATCTCTTGCCCACGCCGCTCAGTCGCGTCGGCGGGGGGATCCGGGGTCAATCATTGGACTCGCTTGCTTCACAGACTAACAAAGTTCGTTAAAAAAAATGACTACTATATGGTGTCAATTTACGAACATTATTCGTGCGTCAAATCTGCGTGAAAGCTGCTGTTCGCGGAACTTTTCCATCACGAAATCCACAAAAACTCGGGTCTTTGCGGGCAGCATTTTATGCGTGGGAAAATAGAGCGAAAGCGTACCGTTTTCGGCATACCAATTCGGCAATACGCGAACCAGCCGACCACTCTCCAGATAGGGCAATAAATTGGGAAGGCTCGCCACCGCGATGCCCAGTCCCATCACCGCCGCCTCGCAGCAAGCTTCTGGCTCGTTGAAGGTCATACGCTCGGGCAACGAAATGGCCGCCTGCCGGTCCTGGCTGTCGCGCAGGATAAAATTACGCACACGCCCGGTCTGTGGAGAGCGAATGCGGATCCCCTCGCCAAAGGCTAAATCTTCGGGTTCGACAAAAGGCGGCTTGCTGGCGAGATAGGCGGGCGACGCCGCCAAAACGGTGTGCGCTGGCGCAAGTTCGCGGGCCACAATCCCTTGCGGCAGCTCAAATCCGCCGCCGATAGCTGCGTCGAATCGCTCGCCAATCAGGTCGATTTTGCGATTATCAAATTCCCAATCGGGGCGAATAAGAGGATAGCGGCCCAAAAACTCGTCCAGCAAAGGCAGCAAATAGTGAATACCAAAGTGGGTGCCGACGCTCACCTTGAGCGGCCCTGACGGATGCTGCGCGCTGCTGTCCAGACTGTTCATCGCCATCTGAATCGACGCCAAACCACCGCGAACCTCGAGTAAAAAGCGCTCGCCCGCTTCGGTTAGCGTAAGTTTTCGCGTGCTGCGTTGGAAAAGCCGCACTCCAAGCTGGGCTTCCAGCGTAGTGACGTTTTTGCCTACCGCCGCCGAGGTCAATGCCAGACGCCGCCCGGCAGCCGAAAAACTGCCCGTATCGGCACTCTCTACAAAGCATTCTAGATGATTAATCATACTCTTAGGCCCATTTCAAACTTTTGGTTTGAAATGATTATAGCGATTACTGGCTATTCCTATCCTAATTTCGGGTCAATACTTGTCTCCATCAACACCTCTTCCTAATGATTTGGAGACATACCATGACTACCACAACACCTTCTTCTTCACTGGCTGGCAAAGTCGCTTTCGTCCAAGGCGGCGCGCGGGGTATCGGCGCAGCTATCGTTCGTCGCTTAGCTCAGGAAGGCGCAAGCGTGGCCTTTACCTACGTTTCTTCGGCGGAGAAAGCCAACGCGCTGGCGGCAGAGATTGAAAAAATCGGCGTTAAAGCCTTAGCCATTCAGGCCGACAGCGCAAATGAGCAGGCCGTTCGTCTGGCCATCACGCAGGCCGCCAAGCATTTCGGCCATGTCGATATTCTGGTCAATAATGCCGGGGTTTTGGCCGTCGCACCGCTCGACGAATTCAGCATGGAAGATTTTGACCGCACGCTGGCAATTAATGTACGCAGCGTGTTTGTTGCCAGTCAGGAAGCGGCGCGCCACATGCCGGAAGGCGGGCGCATTATCAATATCGGCAGCACCAATGCTGATCGCATGCCCTTCGCCGGTGGCGCGGTGTACGCCATGAGTAAATCAGCCATAGTTGGCCTTACCAAAGGATTGGCGCGAGATTTAGGGCCACGGGGGATCACGGTGAATAACGTTCAGCCCGGCCCGGTTGATACCGATATGAACCCGGCAGCAGGCGAAATGGCCGATGAGTTAACAAAGCTGATTGCGGTAAACCGTTATGGCAAAGACAGCGAAATCGCTGCCTTTGTGGCTTTCATCTCTGGCCCCGAGGCGGGTTATATCAGCGGCGCCAGCCTGACTATCGACGGTGGTTTTGGCGCCTAATAGCACTCAGGCGTCATTACCGACATAAACGCGGGCAGTGCGGGCGGTCAACTGAGTGACCAGCTCGTACTGGCTGATGCCGGTCGCGGCGGCGATCTGTTCGACCGGCAGCCCTTCTCCCCAGAAAATCACTTCATCCCCCACCCGGTCGGTGGCATCCGGGCCGAGATCGACGGAAATCATATCCATCGAAACGCGTCCAACGATTGGCACAATGCGGCCATTGACCAGCACCGGCGTGCCGCTCGGCGCGCTTCTTGGATAGCCGTCGCCATAGCCCATCGCCACCACGCCAAGGCGCGTATCTCGCGTGCTGCGCCAAACGCCGCCATAGCCCACAGGTTCACCCGCCGCGTGATCGCGCACGGCGATCAGGCTGGAGGTTAGGGTCATCGCGGGTTTTAAGCCAAAATGGGCGGCATCGGCGAAGCTCATCGGCGAAACGCCGTAGAGGATCAGGCCAGCGCGCACTAAGTCGTGATGGGCTTCGGGCCAGTGGAGAATTCCGCTCGAAGCGGCGAGAGATTTCAGCCCCGGCTTGTCCTGAGTGAACTGCTGGAAGCTGCGAATCTGGTCAGGTGTGGCTTCAACATCGGGTTCGTCTGCACGGGCGAAGTGGCTCATAATATTGACCGGCTGGCGAACATTCGGACAGGCGCTGAGGCGCTGATAAAACGCCTCGGCTTCGGCGGGGTGAACCCCCAAACGATGCATACCGGTGTCGAGTTTCATCCACACCGTGAGCGGCTTGTCGAGCGTAGCCTGCTCCAGAGCCTGTAACTGTTCACGGCTGTGAACCGCGGTTTCCAACCCCCGCGCCGCCACCAAAGGCAGCTCTTCGGCGCTAAAAAACCCTTCCAGCAGCAAAATAGGCTTAATAATACCGCCAGCCCGCAGAGTTAATGCTTCGCTCAGGCGAGCCACGCCGTAGCAATCTGCATCCTGCAAAGCCTGCGCGGCTTCCAGCAAACCGTGTCCGTAGGCGTTAGCCTTCACCACCGCCACCACACGACTTTGCGGCGCCATATGCCGCACCCGTTGCAGATTATGTCGCAGAGCGCGGCAATCAATGACAGCCGTAGCCGCTTTCATCTTGATTCCTTTATAAATTCTTAATTTAAAAATGACACCCCTAGCTTCATAGGGAATTAACACGAAAGCTAAGGGGCGTTATTGGCGCAGTCAGTTTGCGTTCGGCCAGCGCGGAAAAACCGGAGTGTACACGTAGTACACGAGGATTTTGAGCACTGCCCGGACGCAAAATGGCAAGCAAAATAGCCCCGCACACTAGTCCTCGTCGTATTGAGGACCACCATAATTATCAAACCGCGAAAACTGCCCATTAAAGGTCAGTCGCACTGTACCGATTGGACCGTTACGCTGCTTACCGAGGATGATCTGGGCGATGCCTTTCTCTTCACTGTTGTCGTGATAAACCTCGTCACGATAGATGAACATGATCAAGTCGGCGTCCTGCTCGATGGAGCCGGATTCACGCAAGTCGGAGTTGACCGGGCGTTTGTCGGCACGTTGCTCCAGGCTTCGGTTCAGCTGCGACAGCGCCACTACTGGCACTTGCAGCTCTTTAGCTAAGGCTTTGAGCGAGCGGGAGATTTCGGCGATTTCCAAGGTACGGTTGTCGGACAGCGAAGGAACGCGCATCAGCTGTAAGTAGTCGATCATGATCAGGCTCAGGCCGCCGTGTTCGCGGAAAATACGCCGCGCGCGCGAGCGCACTTCGGTTGGCGTCAGGCCAGAGGAGTCATCGATGTACATATTGCGTTTTTCCAGCAGGATACCCATGGTGCTGGAGATGCGTGCCCAATCCTCGTCGTCAAGCTGGCCGGTACGAATTTTGGTTTGGTCGACGCGAGAAAGCGACGCCAGCATACGCATCATAATCTGGTCGCCGGGCATCTCCAGACTGAAGATAAGCACCGGTTTTTCCTGCATCATCGCGGCGTTTTCGGCGAGGTTCATCGCAAAGGTGGTTTTACCCATCGAAGGACGCGCCGCCACGATAATCAAATCTGATTTCTGCAAACCGGCGGTTTTCTTATCCAAATCGGCATAGCCGGTGGACACCCCAGTGACACCGTCGTGCGGGCGCTGGAAGAGTTCTTCGATGCGCGACACCGTGCTTTCCAAAATGCGGTCGATACTTTTCGGGCCTTCATCTTTGTTGGCGCGGCTTTCGGCAATTTGGAATACGCGAGATTCCGCCAGATCCAGCAGGTCTTCACTACTGCGGCCCTGCGGGTCATAACCGGCGTCGGCAATTTCATTGGCGACGGAAATCATTTCGCGAACAACTGCACGTTCGCGGACAATATCGGCATACGCGCCGATGTTGGCCGCACTTGGGGTGTTTTTCGACAACTCGGCTAAATAGGCAAAGCCGCCCACTGAGTCCAAATCGCCTTTTTGCTCCAGCGATTCAGACAGGGTTATTAAGTCGATAGGCTTGCTCATTTCCAGCAAGCGCTGCATTTCGGTAAAAATCAGGCGATGCGGGCGGCTGAAGAAGTCATTGCTGACCACGCGTTCCGCCACGTTGTCCCAGCGCTCGTTATCCAGCATTAGCCCGCCCAGAACGGATTGTTCAGCTTCCAGCGAGTGCGGAGGAAGCTTCAATCCTTCCATCTGACGATCGCGGTTTTCGTTCTGTTGATTGGTCGGTTTTTTTGCTGCCATGTGTGGGAAATTCCTGCGGTAAGCGCCTGTTTTGTGAGCATCGACTTCCCAGTAATTTAGGAAGTTTTTTCGCTGCTTAGTATAGGTTGTGCTGTCTCATTTCAAAAGGGTATTAACCCGCTGTGCCTAAAATCTGGATTGTCGCAAACATTTAGCCTAGGGTTGAAAACAGACCCTAACACGAGATTAAAACATGGCTAAGCGCATTCAATTTGCCGCAACAGGCGGCCCCGATGTTCTGCAATATGTCGATTTCCAACCACAAGACCCGGCCGCGGGCGAAGTACAGGTCGAGAATAAAGCGATAGGCATCAACTACATTGATACCTATATTCGCGGTGGCTTGTACCCTGCCCCCTTGCCTTCCGGGCTGGGCACGGAAGCCGCTGGCGTGGTGAGCAAAGTTGGCAGCAATGTGACGGGCATTAAGGTCGGTGACCGTGTGGTGTACGCGCAGGCTCCTTTGGGTGCCTACAGCGAAGTGCATAACGTTTCGCAAGAAAAAATCGCCCTGCTGCCCGATGCTATTAGTTTTGAAGTGGCCGCCGCGTCGTTCCTCAAAGGTTTGACCGTCCACTATTTGCTGCGCCAAACCCATAAAATTCAGGCCGGTGAAACCTTCCTGTTCCACGCTGCCGCCGGTGGTGTGGGCCTGATCGCCTGCCAGTGGGCGAAAGCGCTGGGTGCGAACCTGATTGGTACCGTCGGCTCAGAAGAGAAAGCCCAACGGGCGAAAGAAGCCGGGGCATGGGCGACGATTAACTACCAGACGGAAGACATTGTTGCCCGTGTTAAAGCGCTGACCAATAACGAAAAAGTCGGCGTGGTTTATGACTCGGTGGGTAAAGATACCTTTGAGCGCTCCCTCGATAGCCTGAAGCCGCGCGGCCTGCTGGTCAGCTTCGGTAATGCTTCCGGCCCGGTGTCAGGGGTCAATTTAGGGATTCTGTCGCAGAAAGGCTCGCTGTTCGTCACTCGCCCGACACTTGGGAGCTACATCACTACCCGCGAAGAGCTGAAAACCGCCAGCGACGAGCTGTTCTCGCTGATTGCCAGCGGCGCTATCAAAGTGGATGTCAGCGAGGCGCAAAAATTCCCGCTGTCCGAAGCGAAGCGTGCCCATGAAACGCTGGAAAGCCGCGCGACGCAAGGCTCTAGCCTGCTGATCCCCGGCAAATGATCTGCTATTACTGAAATGCAAAAGGGCTTCCGTGTGGAAGCCCTTTTACTGTCTTGCTCAGACGACTGCTGATAAAGACGGGTACTGCTTGTAGGGGTACTGCAAGGTAAATCCGCGGACGATGAAGCTTAAGCCTCTATTTTATATCTCACGGATTTGATGAATTTCGTTCGAGCTGACATTCGCAGCGCGAGAAATGCATCCTAGCAGCCCTTAATGTTAAAAAGTATGGTTAATAAAAAATCTGCCGACTTAAAAGTGCAAGCTGTGATCGATGCCACATAAGTAAAAGTTATCTCGACAAATGTTGCAGTCAATCCGAGCAGGTTAAAGCTCAGATAGCTGATAATTCTAATAATTCATCATCTTCTACAGGTTATGGCAGGCGGCGCGAACGGTAGCGCGGCGTGTCGGGCTTCTTAAAGGCGCGATAGACCCACACCACGGCAACGGCCAGCAGCAGCCACGGCAACATTTTTATAACAATAGCCACAAAGCCTCCCAGCATCATCACCGCAAAGGCCACCACCAGCGCAGCAATCATGCCCAGCAGCGAAATACCGGTCAGCATCAACATAAAGAAAAAGCCAAGCACAAAGAGAATTTCCAACATCGCATGCTCCTTAATAAACAGCGAAAACACGGAACAGCCTGACGAATGTCATCTGACTCTCCTAGCTAATACAAGAAACATGCCAGAACGGCGGATAATTTATTGATTTGATTTTTAAGAAGAATTTACGCCATCAGTTATTAGAGCTGATGGCGTGATAGTAAGAAAGGCTAATTTTTAGCGGATTTAACTAACAGATTTAAGCTTGGCTGAGCGCCGCGTGCGGCTGAGTGACCAGCTGCAGCGCCTGCTCAACCACTTCAATACCTGAACCCGGCTTATGGGCGTTTTCGCTCAGGTGACGACGCCATTGGCGCGCGCCGGGCACGCTCTGGAAAATTCCCAGAATGTGCCGCGTCATGTGCCCCAGATAAGTGCCCTTCGCCAACTCCGCCTCAATGTACGGATACATGCTACGAATAACCTCCGGCGCCGTGCGCAGCGGGGCATCTGAGCCAAACAGCTCGCGGTCCACGTTCAGCAACATGCCAGGGTTTTGATAGGCTTCGCGCCCCACCATCACGCCATCCATATGTTGCAAATGCGCCTTGGCTTCTTCCAGCGTTTTGATGCCGCCGTTAATCGCCATCGTCAGGTGCGGGAAGTCTTTTTTCAGCTGATATACGCGCGGGTAATCCAGCGGTGGGATCTCACGGTTCTCTTTCGGGCTGAGGCCAGACAACCAGGCTTTGCGGGCATGGATGATAAAGGTGTCGCAGCCGCCCTTCTCAGAGACTTGCTGAACGAAGTCGCAAAGGAACTCGTAGCTGTCTTGTTCGTCGATGCCAATACGCGTTTTTACCGTCACGGGAATGGACACCACGTCGCGCATGGCTTTGATGCAATCCGCCACCAGCGAGGCTTGCGCCATCAGGCAGGCACCGAACATGCCGTTTTGCACGCGGTCAGACGGGCAGCCAACGTTCAGGTTGATCTCGTCATAGCCGCGCTGTTCGGCAAGCTTGGCGCAGGTCGCCAAATCCGCAGGATTGCTGCCACCCAGTTGCAGCGCCACAGGGTGCTCCGCGTCACCAAATCCAAGGTAGTCGCCTTTGCCGTGAATGATCGCGCCGGTGGTAACCATTTCGGTGTATAGCAGCGTTTGGCCGGTCATTAAACGATGGAAATGGCGGCAATGACGATCGGTCCAGTCGAGCATCGGCGCGACGGAAAAACGTTGAGCGGAGTAAGGCTTGGCGCTGGTTTGAGATGTGGCGTTTTGAGTTTCTGACATCGACCTGAGATTCGCTGAAGGTGTTCGGGCGCTCCCTCGAGCATCATTGGCCGAAGGAATGGAATCGCAGATTATATCACAGAACGGCGATTCGGCATCTCACGGGGTGCTCTGCCGCTAAAGGCAAAACCCCCGTGAGCCATTTCAATAATCACTCTTACAGCAACGCGGTTTAGACGATCGCCTTGGTTGAAGCCCGCTCGGCCTTGCTCTGCCCCAGCTGTTGCTCCAACACTTCCAGTGAAACACCTTTGGTTTCAGGCACCTTGAGTTGCACGAAGGCCCATCCCGCCAGGCAAATCGCGCCATACATGAAGAAACTCCCCGCCGCGCCCAGCGCCACGTTGAGCAGCGGGAAGGTGTAAGTCAGGACAAAACAGGCGACCCACAGCGCCAGCGTACAGGTCGCCATTGCCGTGCCTCGCACCCGATTGGGGAAGATTTCTGACAGCAAAACCCACGTCACCGGAGCCAGCGTTACCGCGTAAATCGCAATGGCGACCAGCACCAGGAGCAGAACCGGCAGCCCCATAATGCCAAAGGAATAGGCCATACCAATCAGCACGTAGATGATGGTCAGGCCCGCCGCGCCGTACTGCATCAGGCGGCGACGCCCAATGCGGTCCACCAGCGGCAGCGCCAGAAGTGTAAAGATCAGGTTGATCAGGCCGGTGGCCACAATGGATTTCAGCGTGTCGTTGATGTCGAAGCCCGCCGAGGCGAAAATCTCCTGCGCGTAGTTGAAGATGACGTTAATCCCGCACCACTGCTGAAATACCGCCAGCACCACGCCCATCACCACGATAGGTCTAACTTTCGGCTGCCATAGGGCGGAGAGCGGCACTTGCTGGTTTTCCGACCCCAGCGAGTGGCGGATATCAGAGAGCGTCTGCTGCGCGTACTCCACCGAGCCAATGCGGCGCAGCACTTTTTCAGCCTGCGGATAGCGGTTTGCTTTCGCCAGCCAGCGCGGTGATTCCGGCACCACGAACATCAGTAGCAGGAACAACACTGCAGGAATGCCTTCCGCGCCGAACATGTAGCGCCAGCCAACCTGCGCATTCCAGGTTTGCAGGATTTCAGCCTGTGTCGCCGCCGAAGCCACGGGTTCAGCAATCATCAGGTTGACCAGCTGCGCGGCAAGCACGCCGATAACAATGGTCAACTGATTGACGGCCACAAAGCGCCCGCGCTTCTCGGCTGGGCTGATCTCGGCGATATAAACCGGCGCGAGGGCCGAAGCCAGACCAATACCGACCCCGCCGACAATGCGCCAAAATACAAACCAGTCGAAGTCGTTAGCCAGTGCAGTTCCCACGGCCGAGAGCGTAAAGGCAATCGCCGCGATAATCAGCGGCAGGCGGCGGCCAAAACGGTCTGACAGCCAGCCCGATACCATGGCCCCAAGGATACAGCCCACCAGCGCCGAGCTCATGGCCCAGCCGGAGGTGGCGGGGTCGGTAATATGGAAATAGGCCTCGTAGAACGGCTTCGCACCGCCAATCACCACCCAGTCGTAGCCAAACAGCAGCCCGCCACAGGCGGCAACCAGACAGATCATCCAGACATAGGGCATGTTCAGTGTTGTAGGATTTTTCATCATTGCTGCTCCTAGCCCGTCGTCGTAGGAGTTAGGGTGCTTTCCGAAGTAAGCGTCATGGTTTGAGTAAGCGTTTCATGGGGTTCCAGCACCTTGAGGCCCCCTAAATCAGCCATGTTGTGGCCATTGGCGGCGTGACTCATCGGCTCGAAACAGAAGAAATCAAAGTCATAGCCGCGATCGAACTTAGGGTCTGAGACGAAAACGAAATAGACCGGACAGGCTGGCTCCGTAGACAGACTTAGCTGCTGTTGATGACTCGGCCAGATAATGTTCGCCTGCCCATCCCACCCCGAAAACCCGTTGTTCACCCAGCGGCGCGGCAAGGTTTTTGCCGTCGAGAACTGCACATCCTCGGGTAAGTCGGCCTGATGTTCACCCGCCAGCCACTGAGCCTCTTCCAGCCAATATCCTGCAGCATTGGCCTGAAGCAGGGTGTCCTCATCAAGAGGGAAATAGGGGTGCCAGCCAAGGCCAAAGGGCATCGCCACTTTGCCCAGATTCGTGACACTGAGCGTCACCTCAAGCTGATTATCCACCAGCTCAAATCGCTGCAAAGCGCGATACTGATAAGCTCCGTGATGATGGCTAAACTCCAACAGCAGGTGCCAATCATCATGTTCGGCGCAGCGCCACTCCTGTAACCAACCATCACCGTGCAAATAGTGGGCGTCCCAGTCGGTGTTGGGTTTTAACGGATAGCGCGTGCCGTCAAAGTCAAATTGGTTGCCGTTAACCCGATTACCAAAAGGCACCAGCGGGAAACAGCCGGATTGCAGCGGCGGCGTATCGGGGGAGACTTTTGCTGGTCGCAACAATGGCAGGTCGGCTCCGTTGCAATGTGCCACCAGCTGGATGATGCTGCCGCCATGAGTAGACACCTTAAGGGAAAGCTGTGGATTGGTTAGCGTAAACAGAGACATAGCGCGCTCCTCGAAGGGTTAATCGGCGAAGTTGATGACAACTTTGCCGCATTTGCCACTGGCCATTAGCGCATAGGCCTCGCCCGCCTGTTCCAGCGTGAAACGGTGGGTAATGGCGCTTTGCGGCCGCATCTTCCAGTCGTGTAAATCGCCACAGCATTTCTCCATGTTGTAGAGGCTGGTGACCCACGAGCCGATGATCTGCCGCTGGTGGTGCATTAGGTCGGCGCTGACTTCAAATTCGACTTTGCCGGTTTCGCCGATATAGACCACGCGCCCCCAGTCGGCGGTCGCTTGCAAGGCCAGCAAGCGGCCTTGGGCATTGCCGGAGCAGTCCAGCGCGACATCAGCCCCGCCCCTCGTCAGCTCGACAATAGAAGGGATCAGGCTGTCCCCGCTGGCTAAAAAGCCGTGATCCATCAAGCCGAGCTTTTTGGCGGTCGCCAGACGCTCAGGCTGAACGTCAACGCCAATGACGCGCTTGGCACCCCGGCCTTTGGCTAGCATCATCGCCATCATGCCCACCGGGCCAAGTCCGACGACGAGCACGTTATCGCTACCCGAGACATTGCCGCGCAGGATGCCTTCATAGGCCGTCCCGACGCCGCAGGAGATGAATGCGCCATCTTCGTAGCTCAGGGAGTCCGGCAGGTGAATCAGGTCTTTCTCTTCCGCCAGCAGATATTCAGCATGCCCGCCATCGCGCTGCCAGCCGTAAGCCGCCTTGCCCTCGCCGGTGCAGGAGATAGGGAAACCTTTGCGGCAGTTGGGGCAGAAGCCACAGCCAGAAATGTGGTAAACCAGCACGCGGTCAGCCTCTTTGAAGTGGCGGCACCCGGCCCCCAGACTGACAATTTGGCCGCAAGGTTCGTGGCCATTAATAAAGCCCTGATAAAGAGGTTTATCCGGCGCGGCGGCGGTCGCCCGATGCTGGTGATAAATATAATGAACGTCGCTGCCGCAAATTCCCGACGATTTCATTTTTATTAACACCTGTCCGATCCCCGGCGTTGGGATCGCCACTTCTCTTAATTCGGCAGTAGAGTTTCCCGGTAAATAAGCCGCCAACATGGTTTTCATATTATTCCTCTCCATAAATTTGAAAATTGTTCATTTTCTTTTTGCCATCACGCCTCGCGAAGATTGTTTGCAAGGCGCAAAGGTGCAGATTATTTTTTCGAGCGAACTCGACTATTTCGCTGAGTCAGAAGAATGTTTGCCAGCACGGCGACGACGATAATTACGCCGCGCACCACTTGCTGGAAGAAGGAGTTAATCCCCAGCAGCACCAATCCATTGCCAATCAGCGTGATAACCAGAACCCCGAGCAAGGTGCCAAGCAGCGAGCCTCGGCCGCCGGACAGCGCCGTGCCGCCCACCACCACCGCCGCGATAACGTCAAATTCCAAGCCATTGGCCGCCCCGGCGTTGCCTGAACCCAGACGCGCCGCGAGTAAGATCCCGGTGACGGCGGCCAACAGGCCGGAGAGCGTGAAGATGAGCACCCGCACGCGTTTGACATTGATGCCGCACAGCTGCGCCGCCGAGGCGTTACCGCCCACGGCATATACCGAGCGTCCAAAGGCCGTTTTGCGGCTGACAAACAGGAATACGGCGAATAAAATCAGCATGATAAGCGCCGAGACAGGAATACCTGCCACCTGCCCGCCCAGCCAGTCGAGCACGTCATTTTCGTCTATCGGCACTGGCAGGGCGTCGGTCATAAACAGGCCAAGCCCGCGCAGCGCGCTCCACAGGCCCAGCGTCGCCACAAAACTCGGCACGTTAAACCATCCGCGCAAGAAGCCCGCCAGAGTGCCAAAAGCCGCGCCAAGGATCAGCACCAGAACCAGCGACGCCGCCAGCGGCACCTGCGCCTGCATCAGATAGGCCAGACAGACTGAGACAAAAGCCACCGTCGGCCCGACGCTGACATCGATTTCACCGGCGATGATCACCAGCGTCATGGCCCACGCCGCAATGCCGATAGTCGCGGCATCGCGCAGCACATTCATCTGGTTACTGAGCGAAATAAAACCCGGCGCGTAAATTGAAAACACCAGATAGAGCAGAGCAATAACCACTAATAAGCCAATGGCATTAATATTCGCCGAAATAAAGGCGCGGCGGGATTCACCTTTTTCTTGTTGATAAGATAATGTCGTCATGGTCATTTCATTACTCCACACTATTTCCCGGCATCGAAATAAAAGCCCGGAAACGAAAGCCATCATTTACCGGTAACGGAGAGGCTCTTGCTCGCCAGCGTTTATTTGAGCCCCTCGCTATCGCCCTGATTTATATTTTTAGCCGCAGGTTTTATTCACTCCGCGGCTATTTAATGTGACGCTAGTATTTCCGCCATTAACTCTTCGGTACTCACAGGTGAGGTTAGAGTTCGGGTCAGCGTGCCCTGCTGCAACAGCAAAATTCGGTCGCAAACCAGTGGCAGTTCCTCAACTTCACTTGAGACAAAGATGATGCTTTTGCCTTCGGCGGCCAGTTGGCGAACTATCTGATAAATCTGGTTTTTAGCTTCTACATCCACCCCGCGCGTTGGCTCATCAAGCAAAAGCACGCGGCTTTCGGCATAGACCCAGCGGCCAATCACCACTTTCTGCTGGTTGCCGCCGGAGAGCGTGCCGATTGGCGTCGTGGTGCTGGCGGCCTTCACCCGCATTCTGGCGATAATGTCCTGGGTGTATTGGCGAATGTCGGCCCACTGCAAAACGCCCAGTCGGCTGACGCGATGGCGGTTGGTCATCACGGTATTTTCATCCACTCCGAGCAGCGGCATGATGCCCGCCTCTTTGCGGTTTTCCGGCGTGTACCCCAATCCGTGGGCCAGCATGCGGGCATAGGTCGGTTTGTGTATCCGCGCGCCGTCGATTTCCACTTCGCCTTCGCTGTAACTGTCCAGACCCGCCAAGGCTTTGAGCAGTTCTGTTCTGCCCGACCCCAGCAGCCCGGCAATGCCCAGCACCTCGCCTTGCAGCAGGTCGAAATTGATGTCGTGAAGTTTGGGTGGCAGATTCATGCCGCGAACCGACAACACGGGTTTTCCGCCTTGCGGTTGAGTGACTTGGTTGTCGCGATGCCCGCTGTGACCCAGCATCAGCGCGACAATCTCTTCGGTGGAGGCGTCGGCCAAACGGACATTTCCCGCCACTTTACCGTCACGCATGATGGTGGCGCTGGAAGCCAGACGGCGGATTTCATTCATTCGGTGGCTAACATAAATAACCGCGATGCCGACTTCAGCCATTGCCTGAACGGCGGCAATCACCAGTTCGACTTCGTTGGAAGCCAGAGAACTGGTGGGTTCGTCGAGGATAACCACCTGCGGATGGCCCTTCATAACGCGGGCGATTTCAACCAGTTGCTTCTGCGCCGGGCTAAGGTTTTCAACCCGCAGCAGCGGGTCGATATCCACACCGAGATGCCCAAGGCAGTGCCGCGCCTGTTCCAACATCTTCTTGGCGTCGAGCATGCCGCCGCTGCGCGGCCACTCGCCGAGATAGAGGTTTTCCGCCACGCTGAGGCCGTCCACCAGACTCAGCTCCTGATACACCGCGCGCACGCCTAATTCCGCCGCGCGGCGAGTAAGCTGGGCATCGCTGCCGGAAAGGGTCTGCCCGCCTAACATCACGGTTCCTCGATCCGGCTTTTCACTGCCGGTGAGCAGGCGAATTAATGTCGATTTCCCGGCACCGTTTTTACCCAACAGGGCGCGGATCTCGCCGCGCTTTAGTGTGAAATCCACATTCTCCAGCGCAATCACGCCCGGATACTCTTTGTAGCCGCCACGGACCGCTGCGACACAATCCTTATCATCGCCAGACGTGGTCATGGTGTCTGTTGCCATTGCAAGTGCTGACATAGTCGAACCCCAGATTAAGGTAAGCCATCCTGATGGGTGTCCAGCCAGCCCTGTCCCTGAGCTGAGGTGGTGTAGAGGTCAATCGGTACTTGAATGACTTTGTCCGCTGGCAGGGTTTTGTTGATGGCTTGCAGCGTTTTGGCAAACACCTGCTCGCCCATTTTCTTACCTGAGATATCCACGACTGCCTTAAGCACCTGATTTTTATTCAGCTCTTGGGCGATTTCGGTGGTCATGTCGGAGCCAAACACCACGGTTTTCCCCACGCGATTCTGATTGCGCACGGCCTTCACAGCGCCAAGGCTCGCCCCGCCGGATTCACCAAAAATGGCGTCTAGGTCAGGCTGGGAAATCAGCAGTTTTTCACCCACTGAAATGGCTTTGTCGATGGCGGTTCCTTCCTGATTCGCCACGATACTCATGCCCGGCACTCGCTGCTTCAGCGCGGCTTCGAAGCCTTTACGGCGCTGGACGCACACTTCGAAGGCTTCGCAGTTAATCACCGCGATTTTCGGCGCAGTAATGTTGTTAGCGATAAAGTAGTCGGCGGCAGCATCACCCGCTTTGCGGCCAAACTCCACCGGGTCGCCCACCAGATAGGCCGCGACATACTTCTGCACACCTTTGTCGCTAATGCAGGTGTTGTAGCAAACCACGGGGATCCCAGCCTCGCTGGCCCGCTGGATCGCCCGGCGACTGCCCTGTTCCGACACAGCGGAGAGCACGATGGCATCGACCTTGCGGGCAATCAGCGTGTCGATGAACGTGCTCTCTTTCGAGATATCGCCCTGCGCGTTGGTTTCAATCAAATTCACTTTGTCGCCAGAGGCGTTGGCACTTTGCTGCACCCCGGCTTTTACTCCGGCGTAATAGCCTTGGGTATCGAGATAGATGGCTCCGACGGTCAGCGCTTTCGCCGATTCGGCCTGCGCATGAGTGAGGGTGAATAAACCGGTCAGTAGGGCGGTAGTCAGAGCAATTCTTTTACAGTTGAACGGCATGATTCCTCCGGTATTCCTGGGTTGGCGTGATGTTCTGGTAAGGTTGGTGGCTAATTTATTGTTTTAGTTGTGAAGTAAATGTTTTCGATGAGTTAACACAGTGGGGATAAAGTAAATCATCCCCGCTGTGCAGTTATTCATCACGATCACGGATTAAACTAAACAGCGTTTAGTAAACCCTCCTGTTGCTCAGCAAGGCGTAGGAAAAGCTGTGCTTTGTTGTTGGCCGGATTGAGTACCAGCGCCTGTTGCAAGCTGCTGGCCGCTGCACTGTTATCTCCTGCCCCCAACTCGGCTAAGCCTTTGACGAATAACAGATGTTCCTTGTGTTGAAGCTGGCGATCGCCGTTGAGTACCAGCAGGTCAGGCAAGGAGACGGCGAAGAAGTCGGCGGTGACGACATCACCGCTGGCCTGCTCGGCCCAATCGCGCATTTGGCTAAATAGCTGATTAGCCTCGGCTTGCTGGTCTAGCTGGCGCAATGCCATGCCCTGATAGAACAGATAATCCACCGGCTGGTCGTTGTAATAACGGCGCTCGCTGATGCCTTTATCACCCTGCGCGGCGCGCTCGAACCACTGTTTTGCCTGCCCGTGCTGCCCCAGCTGTTTGGCAGTGACGCCGAGCCAGTAGTAAAGGTCGTTGTCGGTTTGCCCAACCAGCCGCCCTTCGGCAAGGTTCAGCGGATAGGTCTGCGCCGCCAGTAAAATCTCCTGCGCCTCTGCCGGTTTGCCGCTGTTGAGCAATTCAAACGCCCGCAGTTGCGCATTCAACAAGAACTGCCCGGTGACACGCCCTTCGCCCCCTTCCCACGGATGGAACTGGCGCTCTGACAGCAGCGTTGCCGCCTGCTGCAACTTGCCGGTTTGGTGATAAAGCCCCAGCAGCTCGGCCGTTAGATCATCGCGCTGGGTCGCCACATCGAGGTGCTTTTCGAGCAGCGCGAGGCGGGTTTGCGGCGTCGCCGAGGTGAGTTTTTTCAGTAAATCCTGCTCAAACAGCAGACGGGCATCGTGCGGAGCCAGCGCGTAAGCTTTATCGAAGTAGCGGGCCGCCGCGTCGGCATCATGGTCGATATTCCACGCGTGGATCCCCAATCCGCGCCATGCGTCGGTGAAGTCCGGTTCAAGCTCAAGGCTGCGCTGCCAGTGAGCAACCGCAGGTTGTAGATTGCCCTTGCTGTAGTGGAAACAGGCCAGCAAGTGGTGGGCAAAGGCGTCATCAGTGAAGCTGTTAAGTATCTGCACTTCGGCAACGCTGTTCGGGAAGCGAACATTGTCGGGGAAAGCCTGACGGGCCTGACTTACCAGCGACTGGCGGTTGTGCGGGTCAAGACTTGCCTGCACATAGAGCGGCAGAGTTTCGCGGCTGTCGACGGACTCCAGCGCCTCCAGCGCCAGGGTGTTAAAGCCGAAAGAGAGCAGCTGGGTGGCGATATTCAGCGCGCTTTCCCCACGCTGCCCGGTGACTTTACGCAGCGCGTGCAGAGATTCGCTGTTCGGCTGCTGCTGGTAGTTCAGGAAATGCAGCAGATAGTGCAACGGATAGCGCTGCAACTGCTGCTGGCGATAGCGCCCGGCAGAGGTCGCGTCGCCCACCCGTTGTAGCAGCAATGCTTTCAGACCAATCAGGCCGTAATGGCTGGCGTGGCTTTCCAGACCCTGCTCGCAAAATTGCAGCGCATCGGCAAATTTCTCACGGCGGGTGGCGATTCGAGCCAAACCAAAGTAGCCGCCAGACTTGGCGTTGCCGCTCCAGATGGCGCGGAAGAAGTCTTCATAGGCGGCATCAAGATTGTCGGTTTGCTCATAAGCACAGGCGCGGATCAGACTGGCAAGGCCGCACTGCGGGTTCTTATTCCAGCGATGGGCGCGGCTCAGGGCATTATCGGCAAAGGCAATGCTGCTGGCGAAGTTGCTGCGGTTATAGTCGCGAGTCGCCAGCGCCAGGTTACAGCGGTAGTCCAATGGATCGAGTTCCAGCCCGCGCTGATAGTAGGTTGGCGCGCCATGGCTGGCGTGGTTGTACTGTTCAAGGTGCTGGCCGATAAACCAGGCTTCCTCGGCAGTTTGGATTTGGTCAGCGGGAAGTGGCGCTTTGGCGGCTTCGGGCAGCGGCGTTTCCTTCGGCTGATGCTCGAGATAATGCAGAATTTCGCGACCGTTTTCCGCCAGCAGGCTGATTTTAAGCCGCCCGCCGAACTCCCCTTGCAGGCTGGCATGCAGCACTTCGCCCGGTTGCAGACTAATGACTTTATCCACCAAGACTTGTTCACCATCGGCCTCGGCGATCAGCACCCGCGCTTGGTGCAGCGGCGCCACGGCGTAGATGCCCCACTCCACCTTTTGCCCGTCGCGCTGCAATTTGAGCACGGCGTCGGTATTGGCGTTTTGCACCATGCCCAGCTCGCTGTAGGGCATGAAATTCTGCACGAAGCACTTCTCTTCATAGGCGTCGAGCCACGTAAAGTCCGGCTGGTTGTCGGTGAAGACGCCGGTCATTAGCTCGATGTACGGGCCGTTGTGGTCGGTAAGATTGCGGTCCCAGGCCAGGCCGAAGGCGCAGTTGCCCCAGGTCCACTGCTTTTTGCCCGGCGAGACATGGTGATCCGCCACGTGCAGCAAGCCGCCGCGATCGTCGTGGCTGTAAGCACCGACAAAATCATAGGCCGATTTATCCGCCATGTAGGAAGTCGGTACCGGAATATTCTTGTAGCGCGAGATATCCACGCCGCGTGAGTAATCGACTTTGTAATAGGTGCCGGTGGCGATGGGAAAAGAGGACACATCCCGTTTGCCGTGGTCGAACACGGCGGTGACATCCGGCGGGAAAACGCTCTGATGATCATCCCCGCCCTTCACCGCCGGGTTAGCCCACCACAGGAAGTGGCGCGGGGTCGGGTTGGCGTTATAGATTTTGGCGCTAATTTCCAGCAGCGCCTTGTCTGGATAGAGCGTAAAGCCGGTCATCACCTGCAAGCCGCGCATCGGCTCCACTTCCCCCATCCAAACGGTTTGCGCGCCGTTTTCATGCTGCTGCAAGGTGAAATCCACCGGCATAAAAGTGGTTGGGCGATGGTGCTGCGGCCAGTTGAATTCAATTCCGCCGGAGATCCACGGCCCAAGCAGGCCCACCAAGGCCGGTTTAATCACTTCGTTGTGATAGACAAAATCACGCTGTTTGATCTTGTCCCAGGCGCGGTGAACGCGCCCGCCAAGCTCGGGTAACAGCATGATTTTTAGATAATCATTTTCCAGATAGAGCGCCTGATAGGGCTGCATCTGCTTCTCGCCCGTCAGTTGATCAGTCACGCCGTACGGATAGACATTGCCCGAAGAACCTTGGTAGACCCGATGGGCTAAAAACATCGGATGGGTATCCTGTTTTCCCGTGAGATACGTCGGTAATTCGACCTGTTCCTGCCAGACTTTTACATTTCCGCTCATGCGTTCCTCTCACCAATGAATACTGAAAAGTTCAATTTCGTGAGTCTACGCAGCGAAAGCGGCTAATTAATGCGCTACCGTCACGCAATTCAGTAAGCGGAGTTTAGTGAATGCAACTTAAGGGTTTGAACAATCTTCGGGTCAGGGAATTCAATAAAAAGGTGCTGATGACCCTGCTCTATCGCGAGAAAACGGCGAGCAAATCGACGCTGGCGCGGTTGTCTAACCTGTCGATTCCGGCCGTCGGCAAGATCCTTAATGAGTTGCAGGAAGAGGGGCGAGTGGTTCATAGCGACGTGAATCTGCATTCGCGAGGATTAGGCGGTGGCAGCTATCAAGTGGCGGTGGAAGACAGCGATATTCTGTGCATGAATGTCTCACCCTATCGCATTGAAAGTATTCTGGTTGATCGGCTTATCACGGCAAAAAGCGAATTTCGCCTGAGTGAAATCGCAGTGAAAACACCCAGTGAGCTGCTTAATGAGATAGAACGCCTGTTTCATGACTATCGCAAACAATATCGGGGAAGAAACCTCAGCCTTGCGCTGTCGATTCACGGGCAGGTTAATCCCACCACCGGCGTCTCGCAGAACATGCCGCAGGCCCCGTGGGACAGTGCAATAGAGATTAAATATTTACTGGAGGAGAAGCTCCATACTGAAATTTTGATGGATAACGACTGCATTATGCTGGCTTTAGCAGAAAAATGGCAACACACTGAAATTCAGCGTGATTTTTGCTTTATCAATGTAGATTACGGCATTGGCTCCTCATTTGTTATCAACCAGCAGATTTATCGTGGCAATCTATTTGGCAGCGGCCAAATCGGGCACACCATTATCGACCCCGACGGCAGCCTCTGCTCTTGCGGGCGATATGGCTGTCTGGAGACTATCGCCTCGCTCTCCGCCATGAAGAAAAAAGCGCGGATGCTGCTGAAAAATGGCGCGGCGGCGGCTGATAAATCCGCCCTGCGCACCCCGACCACTCAGGAAATTATCGAAAGCTACCATCAGGGGGATGAAAACCTGCGCGTCATGGTGTTTGCGGCGGCGCGCGCCTTGGGGCTGAGCTTGTATAACTTCCTGAATATTCTCAATATCAACCAAATCCATCTCTATGGCCGCAGCTGCGGTTTTGGCGAGGCCTGGCTGAGCACGGTATTGGAACAGAGTGGCTTAAACCCCTTCGATAAAACCGACAGCGTGAAGACTCAGGCCACGCATATTGGCCTTGGGACGCTCAGCCGCGAGCAGCAAATCATGGGAATTGGTTATTTGTATGTGGAACAAGCGCTAGAAAATCGCGTCTGAATAACTGCAGGATGTTTACTGCAATGGCGCATAATTCGGCGATTTACGCGAAGCATGGTAAAATCATCGTTCGCTTGCTCGTAAGCGTTCAACCCAGCATCGTACTCAGAGAAACTTCTTATGACCCTGAACAATCCGGATCAACTTCTTTCACAGGCCGAAAAACTTTGCCAGAAGCGTAATGTGCGTTTAACGCCACAGCGTCTGGAAGTGTTGCGCCTGATGACGCAGCAACCCGGTGCCATTAGTGCTTACGATCTGCTGGATTTACTGAGAATTAGCGAGCCACAGGCCAAGCCACCCACCGTTTACCGTGCGCTGGATTTCCTGCTGGAACAAGGCTTTATTCACCGCGTTGAATCGGCCAACAGCTACGTGCTGTGCCATCATTTCGAAGAGCCGAGCCACACCTCTGCGCTGTTTATCTGCGATCGCTGCGGATTGGTCACAGAGAAGACCACGGACGGCATCGAAGAGAGATTGGCAAAATTGGCAGTAGAATCAGGGTTTGAATTGCGGCATTCCGTGGTGGAAGCGCATGGTTTGTGCGGGGATTGTAAAGTGGTAGAGCTTTGCGACAGCCATGAACATTGCGAGCATGACCACAGTATTGTGACTAAAAAGCGCTAATACCGCTTTAGATAAATGAGTTTAGATAAGTAAATTTAGATCAGTAAATAAATAATAAAGGCGGTACGTCCTTGTACCCTGCATCCTGAAAGCTATCCGGGTAGGAGCAGCATTTTTTCAGGATGCATTATCACCGTTACGCACGGGGAAGTTGCGATTTACCAGTGATACTTGTTATCCGTTTCCCACGCTTTCAGCTCTTTCTCAGCTTCTTCTTTCTTGTAACCGTAGCGCTCTTGGATCTTACCGACCAGCTGATCGCGCTTACCTTCTACAACAGTAAGATCATCGTCCGTCAGCTTGCCCCATTTCTCTTTCACTTTGCCTTTGAACTGCTTCCAGTTACCTTCGGTTTGGTCCTTATTCATAATCAATTCTCCTACTACCGTGGTTTAGGTTTCTGTGTTTTGTTCAACACACTAAGTGCTTATCACATAACTAAGAGTAGTAGAGAATTTGGCATTTGGGTCAAGCGACAGCGTTAAATCACAATATTAGGAATAATCCAAAGTGTTAAATAGCGATAAACACTAATAAATTTATCGGCGATTTATTTTACTCCGCCTTAGTAAACCAGCGATCGCCTTGCCAATATCTACGCCACACCCAGCCTAACGACAAACCTCTTAACGCGAGAAACACGGCCAACGCCAACCACAAAGCATGGTTGCCGAGCCATGGCAGAGTGAACAGCGTCAGGCCATAACCCAGAGCTGCCACGGCCATGCTATTGCGCATCTCGCGGCCCCGCGTTGCGCCGACGAACATGCCATCTAGCAGATAACACCAGACGCCGATGAGCGGCAGAACCACCTGCCAGCCCAGGTATTGATCAGCCAGCTGGCGGATGTCAGGTAAAGAGGTCAGCATGCTGACAATCTGCTGCCCGGCCAGGCCATAGAACAGCGCAAAGCCAAGCGCCACAGCCCCTGCCTGACGACACGCCGCGTGCCAAACGCGTAACAACTTCTCACGGTTGCGCTCGCCAAAGGCTTCCCCCGAGTGGGCTTCCACAGCATAGGCAAAGCCATCGAGGGCGAAGGCGGTGAAGGTCAGCAAATTCATCAACACGGCGTTCACCGCCACGATATGCCCGCCCAGTCGCGCACCAATTACCGTCAGGGAGGCAAAGCAGACTTGCAGCAGCAGCGAGCGCAGCATGATGTCACGATTGAGGCTGAGTAAGCGCCGCAGGTTGCCCCGCCACGCCTGCTGTAGCAGGGCAAAATCAATGCCTTTTTGCGCCATCATCCGCCATACCAGCCACAACCCTAGCGCCAATGTGACGTACTCCGAGCAGGCCGTGGCAATGGCCGCACCGCGCACGTTCAAGCCCAGCCCCATCACCAGCCAGATATCCAGAACAATATTCAGCACGTTGCCGACAATCAGCAGCAGAACAGGGCCACGCACATACTGGATGCCCAGCAGCCAGCCGAGGATCACCAAATTTGCCAGAGAAGCCGGGGCGCTTAACCAGCGTATTTCAATAAACAGCCGCGCCTGCTCCAGCACGGCCTGACTGCCGCCGACCACCTGAAAGGCCAGATCCATCAGCGGCGTGCGCAGCAACATGATTAAAATGCCCGCCAGCAGCGCTAACAGGAAAGGTTGTACAAAAGCACGGGCTAGCAGCAGGTTATCTTTGGCACCCAAGGCCTGAGCAGTCAGGCCGGTGGTGCTCATGCGCAAGAACAGCAGCATCATGAAGAGGAAGGTCGTCACCATCGCGCCGACCGCTACGCCGCCGAGATAATCCGCGCTGTCGAGATGGCCGATAACGGCGGTATCCACCAAACCTAATAGCGGGACGGTAATGTTGGAGAAAATCATTGGTAAAGCCAGTTTCCATAAGGCTTTGTCCTCACGGCTGAGGAAGGTGCGGCTTAATGCTTGTCGAAAGGGATGCTGAGGCATAGAGGTCCCATGCTGAGGATGTAGAACAAGAGGTCAACCTGGCGTAATTCGGCGTTTCGGCATCAACGCTTTTTATAAAAAACAGCGATCTGCTTAAACAACAACGCCCCAATCAAGGGGCGCAGTGTCACGGCGTGAGACCACCGTAAGGCGACAGCTAGCTTTGTGGCAAATGTCTATAGCAAAAGCCCGGCAGTACTTTCAGGAAGGGCGAGTACCGAGCCTTGCCAGCAGAAAGGATTAGATCCAGTCGCCGTTACGGATAACGCCAACAGCCAAGCCTTCAATGCTGAAACTCTGCTCGCGCAGGTCAACCACGATCGGCTCGAAGTCGCTGTTCTCTGGCAGCAGTTGCACGACGCTACCCTGCTTTTTCAAGCGTTTAACCGTCACTTCATCATCAATGCGCGCAACGACAACTTGCCCATTACGTACATCCTGAGTTTTGTGAACCGCCAACAGATCGCCGTCGAGAATACCGATATCCCGCATAGACATCCCGCTAACGCGCAGCAAGAAGTCGGCGCTAGGCTTGAACATGGCAGGATCAACCTGATAGTGGCCTTCGATATGTTGCTGAGCTAAAAGAGGCTCACCGGCGGCGACGCGGCCAATCAGTGGTAAACCTTCCTCTTCTTCCATTAGCAAGCGAATGCCGCGTGATGCGCCAGAGACGATTTCAATCACGCCTTTGCGCTGCAGGGCTTTGAGGTGTTCTTCCGCGGCATTTGGCGAGCGGAACCCCAGACGAGTGGCAATTTCTGCACGAGTCGGCGGCATACCCGTGGTGGATATATGTTCGCGAATGAGGTCGTAAACCTCTTGTTGTCTGGCTGTTAAAGCTTTCATTCCGCCCCCTGATTGTTTATACAGTATTGCTGTGAGTATATACAGGTAACTAGGGAATGAAAACCTAAGAGTGCATAAAAACCAGTGCTAAAGTGAAATCTGGAATCTGTATTCCGCTTTAGAACCAACGCGGCCAAAAGACGCTGACCCAGGTGAAAATCGCCAGTATGATGCTCAAAAGTACCGCGGCCGATCCAAAATCTTTGGCGCGCCCGGACAGGACATGGAATTCAGGGCCGATGCGGTCAATCGCGCTTTCGACGGCGCTATTTAATAATTCGACAATCACCACCAGTACCAAGACGCCCACTAATAAAATACGCTCGACGCTAGTCACATCGAGGAAAAATGACAGTATGATGAAGGGCAGAACGGCTATCACTTCCTGACGGAAGGCCGCCTCGTTTTTCCAGGCAGCACTCAATCCCTTGAGGGAATAGCCGGCGGCCTTAACGATACGAATTAGGCCCGTTGATTCATTTTTCATGTGTTATGCGTCTTAACAGAGTTTTGGCGGACAGAGTATTGGCAGCATTTTATACTCAAAACCATTCAGGGTGACAAATATCGCCGTTAACGCAACAAACAGAACTCGATTCTGGTTTCTGGTATCCTTGCGGCGATTTGCTAACAAGAGGCTTCACGTTTTTTATGTCAGGTTGGCGTAGACTTTATTATACCTTATTGAATTTACCACTAAAATTGCTGGTAAAGAGCAAGGTTATCCCTACAGATCCGGTTACCGAGTTGCGCTTAGATCCGACGCGCCCGATCTTGTATGTTTTACCTTACCATTCGAAAGCGGATTTACTGACGTTACGCACCCAGTGCCTGGCGCAGAATCTGCCTGATCCCCTTATTCCTTTGGAAATCGACGGCGTTCAACTGCCGAGCCACGTTTTTATCGCTGAAGGCCCTCGCGTTTTCACTTATTACACGCCGAAAATTGAGTCGATAAAACTGTTCCACGACTATCTCGATTTGCATCGCAACAATCCCGATCTCGACATCCAAATGTTGCCAGTATCGGTGATGTTTGGCCGTGCGCCGGGGCGTGAAGGACAGCAGACTCCGCACCTGCGCGTGTTGAACGGCATACAGAAGTTCTTTGCCGTGCTGTGGCTGGGCCGCGATAGCTTTGTGCGTTTCTCCAATACCGTTTCTCTGCGCTACATGGCCACTGAACACGGCACGGACAAAACCATCGCACAGAAGCTGGCTCGCGTGGCGCGTATGCACTTCTCACGCCAACGTCTGGCCGCCGTCGGTCCGCGTCTGCCAGTGCGTCAGGAGTTGTTCAACAAGCTGTTAGCTTCGAAAGCCATCGAAAAAGCGGTGGAAGACGAAGCGCGTAGCAAGAAGATTTCTCACGAGAAAGCCCAGCAGAACGCCATCGAACTGATGGAAGAGATTGCGGCGAACTTCTCTTATGAAGCCGTGCGTCTGTCCGACCGCGTGCTGAGCTGGACGTGGAACCGCCTCTATAAAGGCATCAACGTGCATAACGCCGAGCGCGTTCGCCAGCTGGCGCAAGATGGTCAGGAGATTGTTTATGTTCCCTGCCACCGCAGTCACATGGACTACCTGCTGCTCTCTTACGTGCTTTACCATCAAGGTCTGGTGCCGCCGCACATCGCTGCCGGGATCAACCTGAATTTCTGGCCCGCTGGCCCGATTTTCCGCCGTTTGGGTGCCTTCTTTATTCGCCGTACCTTCAAAGGTAACAAGCTCTACTCCACGGTATTCCGCGAATATCTCGGCGAGCTGTTTACCCGTGGCTATTCGGTTGAATACTTCGTCGAAGGTGGCCGTTCGCGCACCGGGCGCCTGCTTGAGCCAAAGACCGGCACGCTGGCGATGACCATTCAGGCCATGCTGCGCGGCGGATCTCGCCCTATCACGCTGGTGCCGATTTACATCGGTTATGAGCACGTGATGGAAGTGGGGACTTACGCCAAAGAGCTGCGCGGCGCGACCAAAGAGAAAGAAAGTTTTATGCAGATGATCAACGGGTTACGCAAACTGCGTAACTTGGGTCAGGGCTACGTTAACTTCGGCGAGCCGCTGCATCTCACCACTTACCTGAACCAGAATGTCCCAACCTGGCGTGATGCTATCGACCCAATCGAAGCGCAGCGCCCAAGCTGGCTGACCCCGACGGTGCAGGATCTGGCTGACAAAATCATGGTACGCATCAACAATTCCGCGGCAGCTAACGCGATGAACTTGTGCTGTACCGCGCTGCTGGCGTCGCGTCAACGTTCACTCACCCGTGAGCAGTTAACCGAGCAACTCGATTGCTACCTGCAATTGCTGCGCAACGTGCCTTACGCTGAAGATTCTACCGTGCCAGATTTGACGGCTGCCCAGCTGCTCGATCACGCCTTGAACATGAACAAGTTCGAAGTCGAGAAAGACAACATTGGTGACATCATTGTACTGCCGCGCGAGCAGGCCGTGCTGATGACTTACTACCGCAACAACATTCACCACATGCTGGTGTTGCCGTCGCTGATTGCCAGCATTGTCATGCATCACCGTTCGGTGAGCAGCCAAGAACTGCTGCGTCAGGTTGAATTGATTTTCCCAATGATGAAAGCCGAACTGTTCATGCACTACAGCAAAGAACAGTTGCCAGCACTGCTGGAAGTGCTCAGCGCCGAACTGGCCCGTCAGGGCTTGATTAAGCTCGATGGCGAAACGCTATCGCTGAACCCGGCGCGCATTCGCCCGCTGCAACTGCTGGCCGCCGGTGTGCGTGAAACGCTGCAACGCTACGCCATCACCCTCTCTCTGTTGACCAATAACCCGAGCATCAGCCGTGGAGCCTTGGAAAAAGAGAGTCGGATTATGGCTCAGCGCCTGTCGGTTCTGCACGGTATCAATGCGCCGGAGTTCTTCGATAAAGCCGTCTTTACCACGCTGGTTGGCACTCTGCGTGCCGAGGGTTTCATCAATGATATCGGCGATGCGATCCCGGAACATACGCGTGAGATTTACACCATTCTGAGTGATTTAATGACGCCGGAAATCAAGCTGACTATCGAAAGTGCGGGCATGCCGTCCGAGCTGCCGCAGCCTTCCGAGCCGCTGGCGGAACCTAAAGTCGACGTGCGTGACACCGACCACTAAGGCTCGCTAAGTTCAGCGAATCACAAACAAAACGCCCGGTTCTCTTAACAAGAACCGGGCGTTTTTTATGGCGCTTAGCCAGCGAGACGGCTTAGAAGCTAAACTGGGATAAGCTCATTAGAATGCCGAGGAACAGCACCAGCCCGACATAGTTATTTTGGCGGAAAGCCAGGAAGCAGGCATCGCGGTCGCGTTTCGCGGTCAGTTTGTGCTGATGGGCGAACAGCGCGGCGGCCAGCAACAAAGACCAATAGAAAGGCGCGCCCAGCTGGGTTAAATGCCCGACTACCGCCAGCAGTGCCAGCATGACGAGCTGCAAAATGCCGTTGATCAGGTTGTCGAAACGGCCAAAAAGTATCGCCGTGGACTTCACGCCAATCTTCAAATCATCGTCTCTATCGACCATCGCGTATTGGGTGTCGTAAGCCACCGTCCAACAAATATTGGCGGCGAACAGCAGCCAGCAGCTCAGCGGAACGGCTTCACTCACTGCGGCATAGGCCATCGGGATGGACCAGCCGAACGCTGCGCCCAATACCACCTGCGGCAAATTGCTGACGCGCTTAACAAAGGGGTAGATCCACGCCAGCGCCAGCCCGGCCAAGGACAGCAAAATCGTCATGCGATTAAGGGTAAGCACCAGCAGGAAGGACGCCAGCACCAGCCCAACAAACAGCATCTTGGCCTGTTTGCCGCTAATGACGCCACTTGGCAGCGGGCGGTTAGCCGTGCGTTTCACGTGGCCGTCGAACTTACGGTCGGCGTAGTCATTTACCACGCAACCCGCAGCGCGCATGAAGAATACGCCCAGCACGAAGACCAGCAAGATCTTCATCGACGGCATGCCGCCGCCGGCCAGCCATAACGCCCACAGCGTTGGCCAGAGCAGCAGCAGCGAGCCAATAGGTTTATCAATTCGCATCAGGCGGCAATAATCGCGCCAAGTGCCCTGTGGCAGGCTAGCAGACACCTTGGTTCCCTCTTGTTGATTTAACTGAGCCATTAGCCCTGCACCTTGTTTTCAGGACGGTGAACAGGAGAGTTCGGCAGGAAAACTTCGGTCAGCAACAGCGGCTTATCCGAGAGGCGCAGGCGAGAACGCCGAGCCCACAGGTCACCCTCTTCCAGCGGCAATTGGCCGAGATGAATATAATCGCGCGTCATATTGTTGCCGCCGAAAAGATAGCGGCCCAGCGGCACGGTGCCTAAGTCCACCAGCGCTAAATCAGGGCCGGTCAGGGTTTCTTCAGGGATCACGGTGCGCCCGAGCAGCCACGCCTCGTCATCACCAAACAGTACGACCTCGCGGATCCAATATCGTGCGCTCACCGGCAGTTGGTCGGCTTCGCTTTCCCCCAGCTCTTCACGCGTGACAAAGCATTCGCGCTTTGGCTGTACCGTCACGGTAACGCCCTGCTGCTCAAAGCGACGGGTCATCGAGCCCATTTCCATCAGCCAGTCGGCAACGTCGGCGGGGACATCTTGCGTGTCGTCAAACCAGTGAATTGGGGGTTGTGCAGGGGAATGGGACTCAGACATGAATGGACTCCGTAGCAGGGACGCATTACGCGCCCCTATTAATCATCAGCCTCGCATTCTAACGCAGAATGTTCCGGCAGTAATCGACTTGCGGGCGAATCCTTACTCTGTACTACTCTCGGCGCAGCCTTTCGCTGTTTGCCAGGAACAGCGTGACCACCAGCACCAGGATGGCACAGGCGTAGACCAGCGTATCGTACGGACTTTTGTGATCCACAATAATCAGACGAATAATGGCCGTGATGCCGATGTAGATAAAATAGCGCAGCGGGAAGTGATATCCCGAGGAGAAGTACTTCACAATCAAAGCGATAAACTCGAAGTACAGGAAGTAAATGACGATACCTTCAATCAGCAAATAGGAGGAGGATTCGTCATTATTGACGAACAACACCAGCGCCAAATGATAGGTTTCACGGCCAAGGAACAGCGTCAAAATCGCTGCCAGCCCCAATAAAAAGACGTTCATAATTCGTTGCATAATGACGGATATCATCATCGCGCGTTTTGAGCCAGCCATGTGATCTATGTCCCACTTTTGTTAATTGTCCGAGCAGAATACCACAGCGCCAGCCATAGCAAAGCGCGATAAAAAAAGGGCCAGCCACTCATGGCCGACCCTTTTAATTTAATGCAACTTCCGCCAAGAAAATGCGAAAGATGGCTAAATATTAACGCCAGTTTTTGAAGCGATTAATCAGACCATTGGTGGAGCTATCGTGGCCCTTAACTTCTTCATTGCCGCTCAGTTCTGGCAGGATACGGTTTGCCAGCTGTTTGCCCAATTCCACGCCCCATTGGTCGAAGGTGTAGATATTGAGGATTGCGCCCTGAGTGAAGATTTTGTGCTCGTACATCGCGATCAACGCACCCAGGCTGTATGGCGTGATTTCACGTAACAGGATGGAGTTAGTTGGGCGGTTACCTTCAAACACTTTGAATGGCGCAACGTGTTTCACGTCTTCCGGCTTTTTGCCTTGTTCTGCGAACTCTTGCTCTACCACGTCCAGTGATTTACCAAACGCCAGCGCTTCTGTTTGTGCGAAGAAGTTAGACAGCAGCTTGGCATGGTGGTCGCTCAGCGGGTTATGGCTGATAGCGGGCGCGATGAAGTCACAAGGAACAATTTTGGTCCCCTGATGAATCAGCTGGTAGAAGGCGTGCTGGCCGTTGGTGCCCGGCTCACCCCAGATGATTGGGCCAGTCTGGTAATCCACTGGGTTGCCATTACGGTCAACGTACTTACCGTTGGACTCCATGTTGCCCTGCTGGAAGTAAGCCGCAAAGCGATGCATGTACTGGTCGTATGGCAGGATTGCTTCGGTTTCGGTGCCATAGAAATCGTTGTACCAAATACCAATCAGCGCCAGCAAAATCGGCAGGTTTTTCTCTGCTGGGGTTTCTGCAAAGTGTTTGTCCATAGCGTGTGCGCCGCTGAGCAGTTGTTCGAAGTTTTCGAAACCAACGGACAGGGCAATCGACAGGCCGATAGCAGACCACAGTGAGTAACGACCGCCAACCCAGTCCCAGAACTCGAACATGTTGTCAGTGTCGATACCAAACTCGCTCACCGCTTTGCCATTGGTAGACAGGGCGGCGAAGTGTTTCGCTACGTGCTTGTCATCACCGGCAGTTTTCAGGAACCAATCGCGCGCGCTATGGGCGTTGGTCATGGTTTCTTGCGTGGTGAAGGTTTTTGAAGCGACCAGGAACAGGGTGGTTTCTGGGGAGAGGTCTTTCAGCGCTTCGGCGATGTGGGTGCCGTCAACGTTGGAGACGAAATGCATATTCAGATGGTTTTTGTACGGGCGCAGCGCTTCGGTCACCATGAACGGGCCGAGGTCAGAACCACCGATACCGATGTTGACCACGTCAGTAATGGCTTTACCGGTGTAACCCTTCCACTCGCCGCCAATCACGCGCTCGGTGAAGCCTTTGATTTTCGCCAGCACCGCGTTGACTTCAGGCATGACGTCTTTGCCATCCACCACGATTGGGGTATTGCTGCGGTTACGCAGAGCGACGTGCAGCACGGCGCGGTCTTCAGTACGGTTGATCTTCTCACCGGAGAACATCGATTTGATTGCATCTTGCAGCTGGGTCTCTTTGGCCAGGGCTTGCAGCTTGTCCAACGTCTCGGCGGTAATGCGGTTTTTAGAGAAGTCGACCAGCATTTGGTCTTCGAAGGTCGCAGAGAACTTGGTGAAACGGTCGCCATCTTCAGCAAACAGATGACTAATCTGCACATCTTTCATCGTATCGAAATGCTGCTGCAGCGCTTGCCAGGCAGCGGTTTGAGTTGGATTGATATTTTTCATAGCAATGCTCTTAGGCTGAGAATAAATGTGACGTAACTAACATGATTGTATCCCGTTATACCTGAGATGAGATGCCTTTTCTTGCGATAGGTCATAACTGTCGTTTAACCATGACAGAAAACAATATTAGATGGCAATTGCTCAAAATGTACCGATGTAAGGCTGCTTACCGTTGACAGGGAGGCAATAACCCGTTATTCCTAAGCGCCTAACTCCTATGTGCGCGTTAAATGCGCCATTTGAGCCAGAAGAGGCGCGTCGCCCAGGAAGTGTATCGGAGGAGCCGAAATCCAACGAGGGTACATCAGGGGGTGCGACGCCGAGGTCTAAAGCTTACGGCAAGCTGCGGATCGACCACAGGGGCTGAATCCTCTGGGTTGTCACCGAGATATACCCGTAACAAGGGTATTGGCAAGGTGGGGCGCTTCTGGGTGTATCGTAGCATTTCTACGTCTGCCCCCTCTCCCGCTCTCCCTCTTGTGCCAATTCTTATGGAATTAAGTGGATGTTGAAGGTCCAACGTCCGTGACACGAGGTTTACCATGAATTACGCAGTATCCCGCAACGCGAATCCCCAGCCCTTGGGCAACACCGTTGTCGCCAAATTCGGCGGCACCAGCGTAGCGGATTACGACGCCATGAATCGCAGCGCCGATGTGGTTCTCTCCAACCCAAATGTCCGTCTGGTCGTACTATCAGCCTCGGCGGGGATCACTAACCTGTTGGTTGAACTCGCGCAGGGTAAAGACGCCGAACGCCGGGTATTTCTGCTGGATGAAATTCGCCGGATTCAGTCCGCCATCATCGATCGCCTGAATAAACCTGACGTGATCCGCGAAGAGATTGGCCGCATGCTGGAAAACATTAGCATGCTGTCAGAAGCGACAAGCCTTGCGACCTCGACGGCACTGACCGATGAACTGGTTAGCCACGGCGAACTGATGTCCACCCTGCTGTTTGTGGAAATTCTGCGTGAGCGCAATGTCGCCGCAGAATGGTTCGACGTGCGTAAAGTCATGCGTACCAATGAGCATTTCGGCAAAGCCGAGCCGGATACCGACGCCCTGTCTGAGCTGGCGTTGCAACAACTGCAACCGCGCATTCAGGAAGCCTTAGTGGTAACTCAGGGCTTTATCGGTGCGGAAGCCAAAGGCCGCACCACCACGCTGGGCCGCGGCGGCAGCGACTACACGGCAGCCCTGTTGGGTGAGGCTCTGAGCGTCGCTCGCGTGGATATCTGGACAGACGTGCCGGGCATCTACACCACTGACCCCCGCGTGGTTCCGGCGGCTAAACGCATTGATCGCATTACTTTCGAAGAAGCCGCTGAAATGGCGACCTTCGGCGCGAAAGTCTTACACCCGGCAACGCTGCTTCCAGCGGTGCGTCGCGGTATTCCGGTATTTGTTGGTTCGAGCAAAGACCCGGCTGCGGGCGGCACATTGGTGTGTAACACCACGGTGAATCCGCCGCTGTTCCGCGCGCTGGCCCTGCGCCGCAAACAGACGCTGGTCACTCTGCACAGCCTGAGCATGCTGCATTCACACGGTTTCCTCGCCGAAGTGTTTGGCATTCTGGCGCGCCACAATGTGTCGGTCGACCTGATCACCACCTCCGAAGTCAGCGTGGCCTTAACGCTGGACACCACGGGTTCAACCTCTTCCGGTGCCAGCCTGCTGACCACCTCGCTACTGACCGAGTTGTCTTCACTGTGCCGCGTGGAAGTGGAAGAAAACCTGGCGCTGATTGCCCTGATTGGCAATAAATTGTCTCAGGCAAGCGGCGTTGGCAAAGAGGTGTTTGGGGTGCTCGATCCGTTCAACATCCGCATGATTTGCTACGGCGCAAGCAGCTACAACCTGTGCTTCCTGGTGCCGGGCAACGACGCCGACCAAGTCATTACTACTCTACACCGCAACCTATTCGAATAATCTTCGGCGCGGTGTGCTGATCAGCCGGGCCCTGCGCCCGGCTTTTTTATGCACATCGTTCTGTGCTACAACCAAAACGCTATGGCAAATTTTGACCCACAACATCACATAACTAGAAAACAAGGATCCTCCACATGTTAGCCAAAATAACTCGCCTGTTCCCGCTGTGGGCAGTGCTGCTGTCCGTCGCTGCCTACTACTCTCCCAGCACTTTTACGCCCATCGGGCCGCACGTCACCACCCTCCTGATGCTGATTATGTTTGCTATGGGCGTAACGCTGGAATTCGGCGACTTTAAGCGCGTGCTGTCTCGCCCGGCGCCGGTGGCCGCCGCGACTTTCCTGCACTATCTGATCATGCCTCTGGCGGCGTGGGTTCTGGCGAAGCTGTTCCATATGCCCGCAGACCTGTCGGCAGGAATGATTTTGGTGGGAAGCGTGGCCTCGGGCACCGCGTCCAACGTGATGATTTATCTGGCGAAAGGTGATGTCGCGCTGTCAGTGACCATTTCCGCCGTCTCGACGCTGATTGGCGTGTTTGCCACCCCGCTGCTCACCCGCCTGTATGTCGATACCCATATCAAAGTGGACGTGGTCGGCATGTTGTTGAGCATCTTGCAGATTGTGGTTATCCCTATTTTCGCCGGTTTAGTTATTCATCACCTGTTTACCAAAACCGTCAAACGCATCGAGCCGCTGCTGCCGGTCTTCTCGATGGTGTGCATCGTCGCCATCATCAGCGCCGTGGTGGCAGGCAGTCAGGGCTTTATCGGCTCGGTCGGTCTGGTGGTTATCGTGGCGGTTATCCTGCATAACGCCATCGGCCTGTTGAGCGGCTACTGGGGCGGCAAGCTGTTTGGCTTTGACGAAACCACCTGCCGCACGCTGGCGATGGAAGTCGGCATGCAGAACTCAGGTCTGGCCGCCACGCTGGGTAAAATCTACTTCACCCCGCTGGCCGCCTTGCCGGGCGCACTGTTCTCGGTTTGGCACAATCTGTCGGGTTCCCTGCTGGCGGGCTACTGGTCCGGAAAACCGGTGGATGACGCGAAGCGCACTCACAAAGTGAGCAAGTAAGAGCGAGCAGCCCGCCGCTAATAGTCAGGCGGGCTGCTGGTCAGTATGAAAAGCTATTCAAAAACTAACGTACAAAGCTCCGGTAACTCCTCCACTAAACAATTGTCCGTACCGCCGCGATCTATGGTCAGGAAGTCAGTCACGGTTTGATAAGCAAACAGCGGGTGATGCCAAACCCCCCGGCGATAGTTCACCCCCTCCGAGCCATTGGTAATAAAGGCTTTCAGCGTTTCGAGCCGCACATGTTCCCCCGCCTCCGCAACAATCACCACAAAAGGTTCCCCCTTCAGCGGCATAAAGGCCTGACTGCCCAGCGGGTGCTTCTCCAGCACGGAAATCTGGATCGGCAGCGGCGCGGGCTGAGAGCGATTAATACTCATCAGTACCGGCTTGCCGTCAATAATTTCAATATCAATCAGGTCGTGATATCGCTCGGTCTGGCCATCATTGATGTGGAAGAAATCATTTCCCTCCACTTTGATAACCTCACCGTAGGGCGAAAACGCTTCGCTTGTGAGCCTGCTGACTTTCAGTTCCATACATTTCCTTTTGCGAGAGGGGGTCCATCCATCGGGACTTTCCACGGGCCAAAACCTGCGCTACACCGCGCGTGAGTGTGCTTAAACATATTATTGGAAATATTTTCCATAACAGCGATCATTCGCACATTTATTGCGCAATAGGATAAAAAGCAGCTTAAGGTTTGAGAGGAAATGCAGGGGGAAGCGGGAAGAAAGCCACGCGAAAGCTAAGCTTCGCGCGGCTTGAAGAGGCTTATTTCATTAGGGTTACGGCGTCATCGGAGTCGCGCTCATCGTCTTCCTGCGCGTCTTTGTCCAGCACGTTATAGGCCACGGCGCAGAACAGCGAGTTAAGACGCTTCATGTCGCCTAGCAGGCCCAAGTGGAGCGAGCTGGTTTCGATGCTCTGCACATTATGCTGATGCAGACGGTCAACGTGCGCGTGGGCGTAGCGGCGGTCCAGCAGGCGGAAGCGATGCTTGGAACGGCGCAGGCGGCGGGCGCTGGTCAAATCATTCGACAGGAACACCGACAGGCTCAGACGGAGGTTATCCACTAGCTTTTCGTGCAGGGAATCCAGCTCGGTCAGCCCTTCCGGCGAGAAGGCCCGGCGCGCCGCATGGGATTTCGCCGCAATGTCCGCCGTCATGCGCTCAATGATGTCGCCAGCCTGTTCGAGGTTCATCGCCATTTCGATGATTTCCGCCCAGCGGCGCGAGTCATCTTCGCCCAAATCCTCTTTGTGGATCTGCGCCAGATAGAGCTTGATGGCGGTGTAAAGCACATCCACGTCATCATCCAAACGGCGCACTTCGCGGTCTTGCGCCAGTTTGCCGTGCATCACTTCATGGTTGAGGATCAGCATATGCTCCACCACGTCGCCCATGCGCAGCGTCTCGCGGGCGGCATTGGCCAGCGCCAGTGCCGGAGTATCCAGCGCGCTGACATCCAAGTGACGCGGGCGCAGGCGCGGATCTTCTTCCGGCGCGTCGGCTATCATCAGTTCGCACACCCGAGCCATTGGGCCAGAAAGCGGCACCATCGCCAGGCAGCGGATCAGGTTGTAGAACATGTGGAAATAGATAACCAACTCTTCGTCCGGAATGCCTAAACGCGCCAGTTGCCCCGAGAGCGGGCCGATAAAAGGCAGCACAATGACGCAGCCAATCAGCTTGAACAGCACGCTGCCGAGCGCCACGCGGCGGCCAGCGGCATTCTGTTTGCTGGCGTTGATCATCGCCAGCAAGCCACTGCCGAGGTTGGCACCAATCACCAGACAGAGCGCGACTTTCAGCGAAATCACCCCGGTCGCCGCCAGCGTGGCTGTCAGCAGCACCGCCGCCAAACTGGAGTAACTGACAATGGCAAAAACTGCGCCGGTCAGGGCATCAAGGATCACATCGCCGGTCAACGACGAGAACAGCACTTTGACGCCCGACGCCTGCGTGATAGGCGTCGCGGCAGAGACAATCAGCTCCAGCGCCAGCAGGATCAGCCCAAGGCCAATCCCCACGCGGCCCATCTGCCCGGCGCGGGTCTGTTTACGGCTGAGGAAGAAGGAGACGCCGACAAAAATCAGCAGCGGCGAGAGCCACGACAGGTCAAAGGTCAGTACGCGCGCCATCAGCGCAGTGCCGACGTCCGCGCCGAGGATAATCACCAGCGCAGGGGAAAGGGCCACCAGCCCCTGTGAAACGAAGGAGGTCACCAGCAATGCCGTGGCATTACTGCTCTGTACCAGCGCGGTAACACCAATCCCCGCCACAAAGGCCAGAGGTTTTTTCTCCACGCTATTGCTGAGAACTCGCCGCAGATTGGCACCAAAAACGCGCATGATGCCAGTACGCACAATGTGCGTACCCCAAACTAAAAGTGAAACAGCAGACAACAAATGCAGAAGAGTTAACACTAAAGAACAGCTCCGTTAACGCCAGGCAAAAACAGGCCATCCTGCCTGCCGGGCGTGTTGGTGCAGGATAGCGTCCGGATTCACCACATTCGGATGACCCACCCTGGTAAGCAGCGGCAAGTCATTATGTGAGTCCGAGTAAAAACTGGCATGTTGCAGCTGGGCAGCGTCCTGATTAATCAGCGCCATCAGCCGCGTCACCTTACCTTCGCGGTAGGTCATCACGCCTTGCGTCGTGCCGGTGAAAATCCCATTTTCGATGCCGACACCAATCGCCAATGTTTCGTCAACGCCAAGGAAGCGGGCTATTGGCGCAACTAAATGTTCGCCCGAGGCGGAAATCACCACCGTGCGATCACCGTTCGCACGGTGACGGGCCAAACATTCGCGAGCATCATTGTATACGCGTGGAGCAATCACTTCATGAATATAACGTTGTACCATCTGCGCAACATCTTGCTGGGTGCGACCTTGCAGTGGCTCAAGGGTACAATTCATGTACTCCTGCATATCCATCTGACCCACGGCGTATTGCTGCATCAGGTAGGCGTCGCGTTGCAGGAATGCCTGCTCATTTTCCACCCATCCCTGCTGCACCATAAAGGCTGACCACAGGCTGGAACAGTCGCCGCTAATCAGGGTTTCATCGAGATCAAACAGCGCCAGACTCATGCAACTTCCCGTAACGTAACAAGATCTAACTGTAGACCAATTTCAATGCCATCGGCGAGGAGAGAGGCCACAGAACGGTTCAACACATCCACGGAAAGCTCGACATTGTTCGCCAAAACGCGATAACGCACCACGCTTCCCAACAGGCTATGATTCAAAATTCGGGCTGAAATGCCCTGTTCAGGTGCACATAATACAATCGATTCAGGGCGAATTGCCACCTGACCGCCATACTGCTGGCCGGTCAGCGCCTGCGCCTGTTGCGCAGTCAGTAAGTTATAACTGCCGATAAACCCGGCGGCAAAGGCATTCACCGGCTCGGTATATAGGGTTTCAGCATCGGCGTTTTGCACAATCTGACCTTTGTTCATCAGCACGATTCGGTCGGACATGGTCAGGGCTTCTTCCTGATCGTGGGTGACGAAAATGGCCGTCAGGTTCAATTCGCGCTGAATGCGGCGGATCTGCTCACGCAGGTGTTTGCGAATACGGGCATCCAGCGCGGAGAGAGGTTCGTCGAGCAGCAGCAGGCGCGGCTGCGTCACCAAAGAGCGCGCCAACGCCACGCGCTGGCACTGGCCGCCCGACAGCTGGTGCGGGTAACGCTTGGCGTAATCGTTCATTTCCACCAGTGCCAGCACGTCACCCACCCGGCGATGAATTTCATTGGCAGACAATTTCTGCATCTTGAGGCCAAAAGCCACGTTGCCTTCGACAGTCATATTTGGGAACAGCGCGTAGCTCTGGAAAACCATGCCGATGCCGCGCTCTTGCGGGCTGAGGGGCACAATGTCCTGTCCCTGCAAAATAATCTGCCCGCTGTCTACCGAGGTCAGCCCCGCGAGGCAGCGCAGCAGCGTGGATTTCCCGCAGCCGCTCGGCCCCAGTAAGGTGACGAATTCGCCCTCTTTCGCACTGAAATCAATGTCGTTGAAAATCTGCGTCTGGCCGTAATGCTTATTGAGTTTAGTGACCTGTAAATATGACATTTTCAGCTCTTTTCCTTGTTCAGCACGTTAGCAATCCAGGTGAAAATCAGGACTACCACGAAATAGGAGATAACCAATGCGCTGGTGAAGTGGCCGCTGCCATTGCGCATGTTGAAAAGATAAACCTGTAGCGTTTCGTAGCGGCTTCCGGCCAACAGGTTGGCGAAGACGAACTCGCCGATTAAGAAGGAGAACGACAGCAGCACGGCGATCATGCCGCCTTTACGCAGGTTGGGCAGAATAACCAGCAGCGCGGCTTTCCAGGTGCTGGCGCCCAGCAGGTGCGCGGCGTCCATCAGGTCACGCAGGTTTATCGCCTGCATATTGTTAGATATCGCCCGATAGATGAACGGCAAGGCGATGGTGAAGTAGCAGCCAATCAGGATCCACGGCGTGCCGGTCATGGCAAAAGGCCCGGACGAATAGAGCGACATTAGCCCAACCGAGGAGACTACCGGCGGCACCGCAAACGGCAGCAGAATCAAGATGTTCATTAGCGTGTCGAGCTTAGGGAAATAGTAAGCAATTACAAACATCAGCGGCAAGATGAGCACCAGCGACAGCAGCAGCGTGCCAAAACAGATCAGCAGCGAATGCCCTAGCGCTATCAGGAAACGCGGATCGCTCCACAGCGCCACCATCCATTTCAAGGTGAAACCGCTCGGTAAGATGGTCGCGCCCCACTCGCTGACTAAGGCATAAATCAGCGTCGCGGCCAGCGGCAACAGCAGGAGCACCATCAAAATCCAAACAATCAGGCGGTGGTAAGCCCCTTCAATGCGAGACATGGCACCCCTCCCGGCAATCAACCCTATTTTTAGCGCACATTCAGATAGCTCCTGCGCAATAACCATTGATGAATCAGCGTGATAAACACCATCAGCACCACCAGCAACATCGCCAGAGCACTGCCCATATTCGGGTCGAGAGAGATATCACCTGACACCAGCGCGGCAATTCGCACCGGCACCACGTTAAAGTTACCGTTGGTCAGCGCGTACACCGTCGCATAGGCTCCCAGCGCGTTGGCCAGCAGAATGACGAAAGTGCCCATCAGCGCCGGGAACATCACCGGCAAGCCGATATGACGCCAGTAGCGCCAGCGGCCCGCGCCGAGCAGCGCGGCGGACTCGCGCCAATCTTCACGCAGCGCGTCAAAGGCCGGGTAGAGCAGCAGAACGCCGAGCGGGATTTGGAAATAGGTATAAAGAACAATCAGGCCGTCGCGCGAATAGAGATTGAAGCTCTCCATCAGACCGTATTTCTTCAGCAGCAAAGTCAGGCAGCCGTTCAGACCCAGCAAAATGACAAAGGCAAAGGCTAGCGGCACGCCGGCAAAGTTGCTGGTCATATTGGTAAACGACATGACAAAGTCATGCAGCTTGGTGCGGCCTAGCTGGCGAAGTGAGTAACTGCTCACCAACGCAATCAACAAACCGAACACGCTGGACCAGATTGAGATATCCAGCGAGAAGCGCATGGCCTGCAAGTAGAAAGGCGAGGTCAGGATATCGGAGTAGTTGCCAAACCCCCACGCCTCGTAGGTGTCGCTGTAAAAACTGCTGACCGCCACCCAAACCAGCGGGGCCAGCTGAAACGCGATAAAAAACACGGCAAACGGCAACATGAATAACGCAGCTATCCACTTGGCTTTCATCGGCACTCCTCAAGCAGTGACGGGTTTAAGCCAACAAGTCCGCGCAATGCGGTTTGTCGTGGGCAATATTCAATAGCTGGCACACCGTTCCACAGAGTTCAGTTTGCAGCGGCGCGGCATCCTGCAAACTAAAGGCTGAGCCGAAGACAAACAGCGGCACCTGACGCTCTTCCGGCAAGATACCGCCGTGGCTGCGGTCGTCATTCATGCCGTGGTCGGCGGTGACAATCACCTGATACCCGGCGGCCAACCAGTCCCCCAAGAAGCGGGAGAGAATGCCGTCAGCGTTGCGCGCCTTGTTGCGATACTGCGGCGTGGAGAGGCCAAACTTGTGGCCCGCGTCGTCGATATTCATCGGGTGAATTAGCAGGAAATCAGGATCATAGCGGCGGCGCAGGCTTTCTGCATCGTCGAAAAGATGGGAGTCTGGATAAGCATCGTCATAATAAAAATGCCCGTGCTGGATAGTCAGTTTTTCGTCACTGGTGTGGCGGTCACGCGGTGGGTCAAACGGCGTCTGGTTATACAGCTCGCTCACCCAGTGGTAGGCCGCCGCCGCGGTGGTTAAACCGGCGTCACGGGCATAATGGAAAATACTGCGCTGTGTCGAAAGTCTATCAACATGATTGTGCACGATGCCGCTCTCAACCGGCGTCATGCCGGTGAGAATGCACTCGTACAAAGGCCGTGACAATGAAGGTAATTCGCATTCCAGTTGATACAAGCGGCCGCGTCCAGCAGCGCACTGTGCCTGTAAATATCCCATTGCATCGCGAGCGACCTGATAATTCAGACCGTCAAGTACCACCAGAATGCTTTTCATTGAATCGTTGCCTTGTTGCTGATGTTTTAAAAAGTTAACCGTTTGAAGTGATGAGTTTTTATTATTGCTGCATGTTGATCATCACGTTCTCTTGCCACAGGCGCGGCAGAGTTTTCGCGCTCTTATCCCAAGCTTCTGGATCAGCAATTGGGTGAGCATTTTTGTATTCGCTGGCAGGTAACAGTTTGGCCTTCACGTCGTCTGGCAGAGTAATTTTGTCTGCACGGATTGGACGCGCATAACCGCGAGCCAGGTTGATTTGGCCAGCATCAGAGAAGATGTATTCGCGCGCCAATTTTGCGGCGTTCGGGTGTTTAGCGAATTTGTTGATGATGGTGGTGTAGCCGGAAGTGATGGTGCCGTCAGAGGGGATCAGCACGTCGAAGCGCGTTTTGTCGATCTGGTCGCGGTAGTTCAGGCCGTTGAAGTCCCACACAATGCCAACCTGCACTTCGCCTTTTTCCAATGACGCGATGCTCGGGTCGCTCAGGCCCAGACGGCCCGCTTTGGCCAATTTGCCGAAGAATTCCAGACCCGGTTTGAGGTTCTTCTCATTACCGCCCATGGCGTAAGTCGCTGCCAGCACGCCGTTGGCGGCCTGAGCGGCGGTACCGACGTCACCGATAGTCACTTTGTAGTTGCCTTTCAGCAGGTCAGCCCAGCTGTGCGGCTCATCTTTCACCTGCGACTTATCGATAATAAAAGCGATGGTGCCAGTGTAAGCGAGTGCCCACATACCATCTTTGTCTTTCGCCCACGCCGGAACATCATTCCAGGTGGTCGGTTTATATGGCTGAGTCACGCCCTTTTGCACTGCAACCGGGCCAAATGCTGCACCCACGTCGCCGATGTCCGCGCTGGCGTTATCTTTTTCAGCAGCGAATTTCGCGATTTCTTGTGCCGAGCTCATATCGGTATCGCTATGCTTCAACCCATATTGGCTGCTCAACGCGGCCCACGTGTCTTTCCAGTTTGCCCAAGAGTCAGGCATCCCGACGCTGTTGACAGTCCCTTCGGCCTGCGCGGCTTTGACCAGTTCTGCTGGAGGTTCAGCGGCAAACGCCGATGAAGTAGAAAGAACCAAGGCGCTGGTTAACACTGAAGCGAACAACTGTTTCATAACGGATGCTCCGGATGGTAGTGTGTGTGAGTGCTGGTCTAGTCCAGCAAGAACCAAGCCAATCTAACGATCAATTGTGATAATTATATTACAGTGCGAAAAACCAGCATTTTTAAGGCGCAAGCTGTTAACAAGCGCACAATAATTCAGCACTGATTCGCCGTGCTGGTGCAAAAACGCACTTAAATGAGGCCTGTTGCAATGAGTGAACCGCTTACCACCGTGGCTGCGATCTGTCTGAGATTGAGTGAAAACATCGCGTCCGGCCTATTTGCGGCGGAGGGCCGCCTGCCCTCAGAACGCCAGCTAAGTGAACAATTTGCAACGACCCGCATCACCCTGCGCGAGGCGCTGAGCCAGCTTGAAGGTCAGGGTTTGATCTACCGTCAGGTACGGCGGGGTTGGTTTGTTTCTCCGCCGCGGATTGTTTATAACCCGCTACAGCGCAGCCACTTCCACGCCATGGCAAGAGAACAAGGGCGCAGTGCAAAAACAGAAGTGATTGATGCTAAAGAGTTAATTGCCAGTGACGCGGTATGTTCAAAGCTGTCGTTACCGGCGAAAAGCGCGGTATATTGCATTCGTCGCCTGCGCTACATTGATGGCCGCCCGGTGCTGTATGTCGAGCACTACCTCAATCCTAAGTATTTCCCGCAGATTTTAAATGTCGACTTAACCCAGTCGCTGACTGACCTTTATGCATCAAAGTATGGGATGAGCTATGGGCGAGTGCGTTTCGATATGCTCCCCACTCGGCTGCCAGAAGATGCTTCTTCGGCCTTAAAAGTCGCCCCCGGCAGCCCAGCGCTGTTTATCACCCGAACCAACCGCGATCAGCACGACCGGGTGATTGACTGTGACTTGGAGTATTGGCGGTATGACGCGTTACTTATTGATGTGGAAGTGAATTGATGTGGAAGTGAATTGATACGGCAACGAAATCCGCCCCAGGAGCTTACACCAGTAAGTGACCAGGTCGGATTTCGGCAGCTAACGCAGAGTCAGTTCGAAGGATAACGGGTAAAGGTTAACTAGTCGGCGTCGTAGCCAAGGTTTGGTGCCAGCCAACGCTCGACTTCGGCAATCGGCATATTTTTGCGTGCCGCGTAGTCTTCCACCTGATCGCGCTGTATCTGGGCCACGGCGAAATACTTACTTTCAGGGTGGCTGAAGTACCAGCCTGATACCGCCGCTCCAGGCCACATGGCGAAGGATTCGGTCAGCCGCATGCCGGTGTTAGTTTCCACGTCCAGCAGTTTCCAGATCTCACCTTTCTCGGTGTGCTCAGGGCAAGCCGGATAGCCCGGCGCAGGGCGAATACCTTGGTAGTTTTCACGGATCAGCTCTTCGTTGCTCAGGCTCTCGCTCGGCGCGAACCCCCAATAGACTTTACGTACGCGCTCATGCAGATATTCGGCAAAGGCCTCCGCCAGACGGTCTGCCAGAGCTTTGACCATAATTTTGTTGTAGTCGTCGTGCTGGTTGTCATAGGCCTCGGCCAAGGCATCTTCTTCCAGCCCGCCGGTCACCGCAAAGGCGCCCATATAGTCTTTTTTGCCACTGGATTTCGGTGCCACAAAGTCGGCTAAACAGTAGTTAGCAAAATCGGTTTTCTCCGTTTGCTGACGCAGATGGTGGCTGACCACCAGCACCTCTTGGCGGCGCTCATCGCTATAAATTTCAATATCATCGCCTACGCGGTTAGCCGGGAACAGCCCCACCACGCCACGCGGATTCAGTAACTTCTCGTTCGAGAGCTTATCGAGCAGGTCATTGGCGTCTTTGAATAAGCGTTTGGCTTCTTCGCCCACCACTTCATCTTCCAGAATGCGCGGATATTTACCCGCCAGCGCCCAGGTCATAAAGAAAGGCGTCCAGTCGATGTAGTTTCTCAATGTCTCTATGCTGGCTTCCACCTTCTGCACGCCAAGGCGATGGGCCACCGGTGGGGTATAACTTTCCCAATCGATCACAGTGGCGTTGTCGCGCGCGGTTTCAAGACTGACTGGCGGCGTACGCGGCTTTTTGCGGCCGTGCTGAATACGCACGGTTTCGTATTCTTTACGAGTACGGGCAACAAAATCATCGCGCTGGGTGCTCGAAAGCAGCGCTGAGACTACCCCCACCGAGCGCGAGGCATTCTGTACATAAGTCGTCGGGCCGCTGTAGTTCTGCTCAATTTTCACGGCGGTATGGGCTTTCGAGGTCGTTGCACCGCCAATCAGCAGAGGAATGGTGAAGCCACGGCGCTCCATCTCTTTGGCAACGTTAACCATTTCATCCAGCGATGGGGTGATTAGCCCTGACAGCCCGATGATATCGACATTCTCTTCAATCGCCGTTTTGAGGATTTTATCGGTCGGCACCATCACACCCAAGTCGATGATTTCATAGTTATTACACTGTAAAACCACGCCGACGATATTTTTACCAATGTCATGGACATCGCCCTTCACCGTCGCCAGCAGGATTTTTCCGTTGGTCTGGCCCTTCTCTTTGCTGGCCTCAATATAAGGCTCGAGATAGGCCACCGCCTGTTTCATGACACGGGCAGATTTCACCACTTGTGGCAGGAACATTTTGCCTTCGCCAAACAGGTCCCCGACCACGTTCATGCCGTCCATCAGCGGCCCTTCAATCACCTCTATTGGGCGAGCCGACAGCTGTCGCGCCTCTTCGGTATCGACTTCGATAAATTCTGTAATTCCTTTAACCAGCGAATATTCCAGACGTTTACGCACTTCCCAGCTGCGCCACTCAGCCTGCTGTTTATTGGCTTCGCCATCGTCTTTATTGCCACGATATTTTTCCGCCAGATCCAACAGGCGCTCTGTGCCGTCATCACGACGGTTAAGGATCACATCTTCAACGGCATCGCGTAATTCGGTGGAGAGATCATCGTAGATCGCCAGCTGGCCGGCGTTGACGATCCCCATGTCCATGCCGTTGCGGATGGCGTGATACAGGAATACGGCGTGGATCGCTTCACGCACAGGCTCATTGCCACGAAATGAGAAGGAGACGTTAGACACGCCGCCGGAGATCATCGCGTGAGGCAGCTGTTCTTTGATGTCCGCGCAGGCCTCAATGAAGTCCACAGCGTAATTGTTATGCTCTTCAATACCCGTCGCCACAGCGAAGATATTCGGGTCGAAAATAATGTCTTCCGGCGGGAAACGCACCTCTTCGGTCAACAGTTTATAGGCGCGGCGACAGATCTCGATTTTGCGCGCGCGAGTATCAGCCTGCCCCACTTCGTCAAATGCCATCACCACCATCGCGGCACCATAGCGACGCACTTTACGCGCATGATTCAGGAAGGCTTCTTCGCCCTCTTTCATCGAAATGGAGTTCACGATGCCTTTGCCCTGAATACACTTCAGCCCCTTTTCGATGACGTCCCACTTGGATGAGTCAATCATGATAGGCACGCGGGCAATGTCAGGCTCACCGGCAATCAGATTCAGAAAACGCACCATGGCGGCTTCGGCATCCAACATGCCTTCGTCCATATTGATATCAATGATCTGCGCGCCGCTTTCCACCTGCTGGAGAGCCACTTCCAGAGCTTCATTATATTTTTCTTCTTTAATAAGACGTTTAAAACGCGCCGAGCCGGTAACGTTAGTCCTCTCCCCGACGTTCACAAACAGGGTTTGAGCATCAATGGTTAACGGCTCCAGCCCGGCCAGACGGCAAGCCACCGGGATCTCCGGCAGTTGGCGTGGCGGCACGCCTTCAACCACTTTAGCTATCGCCGCAATGTGCTCAGGGGTGGTGCCACAGCAACCGCCGACGATATTCAAGAAGCCAGAGCGCGCCCATTCGCCAATATGCTCCGCCATCTCTTTTGCGCCAAGATCGTATTCACCAAAAGCATTTGGCAAACCGGCGTTGGGGTGAGCTGTGACATAACATTCTGAAATCCGGGACAGCTCGGCCACGTATTGGCGCAACTCGTCAGGGCCAAGGGCGCAGTTCAGGCCAAAGGTTAGCGGTTTAACGTGGCGCAGAGAGTTATAGAAAGCTTCGGTGGTTTGCCCGGAGAGCGTGCGCCCCGAGGCATCGGTGATGGTGCCTGAGATCATAACTGGAAGAATGACGCCCATCGCTTCGAACTCCGTTTCCACGGCGAAGGTAGCAGCTTTGGCATTCAAGGTATCGAACACGGTTTCAATCATGATCAGATCCGCACCGCCTTCGATCAGGGCGCGAGTCGACTCTCGGTAGGCAGCCACCAGCTGATCAAAGGTGACATTACGGAATGCCGGATCGTTAACATCAGGTGAAATTGACGCAGTGCGGTTAGTCGGGCCAAGCACGCCCGCGACGTAACGCGGCTTTTCAGGAGTGCGCGCCGTCCATTCATCGGCACAAATCCTCGCCAGGCGGGCGGCCTCGTAGTTAATTTCGGCTGAAAGTGACTCCATATGGTAGTCAGCCATGGCGATGGTGGTTGAGTTGAAGGTGTTGGTTTCGAGAATGTCAGCGCCAGCCTCAAGATAGGCATAATGAATAGCGGTGATCACCTCTGGTTTGGTCAGCACCAGAAGATCGTTATTCCCTTTGAGATCGCTTTCCCAATTGGCAAAACGCTCGCCGCGATAATCCGCTTCTTCCAGACGATAACTTTGGATCATCGTCCCCATGCCGCCGTCCAATACCATAATGCGCTGCGCTAACTGGTTGCGTAGTGCCTCAACTTGATTTGTCACTTTCACCTCAATCACCTGTCGTTCACCACCGGCCAAACCCTTAGCAATCGCCGGAAACCATGAAAAGCATCCTAGCATACCTTCCAAGGGCCAAAGCTCAGGACTTGGTGAGACTTTTTCAATTTAGGAATGCATCTCGCAGGGCGAATGCAACACATCGGATGAGCGGAAATGCAGGTTGCGATCCATACTGTAAAAACGAAAATGAATTCCAAAATAACTTTTATTCCTCGCTAATTAGCGCATCTTACAAGGAAAAGGCCCATGGCAACGCCAGTGACCACCTCGGCCAAACGAGTGAAAAAAGCCAAAGCCGCTGCCGCCTCGGGCAGCGCCGCCACCGGACAAGTGCAGTCATTAACCCGTGGCCTAAAATTATTAGAATATATCGCGGAAGCTCAGGGCAGCGTGGCGCTCACAGATTTAGCCCAGCAGGCCGGTCTGCCGAACTCAACCACCCACCGGTTGCTAACCACCATGCAACAGCAGGGTTTTGTTCGTCAGGTGGGTGATTTAGGGCTGTGGACTATCGGCTCCCACGCGTTTGTGGTCGGCAGCAGCTTCCTGCAAAGCCGTAATTTGCTGGCAATGGTGCATCCAATGCTGCGTCGATTAATGGAGGAATCAGGCGAGACGGTCAATCTGGCCGTGCTGGATCACAGCGACTATCAGGCGATTATTATCGATCAGGTGCAGTGCAACGCGCTGATGAGAATGTCGGCGCCTATCGGTGGCAAACTGCCGATGCACGCCTCGGGAGCGGGGAAAGCTTTCCTCTCCACCTTGCCTGAAGACAGGCTGGTGAAGCTGCTGCATAAAATCGGACTGCACAGCTATACGCCGCTGACTCGCACCTCTCCTGCCAACTTAAAACAGGAGTTGGCGGATACCCGTAAACGAGGCTATGCCTTTGATGATGAAGAACATGCGCTGGGGCTGCGTTGTGTGGCGACCTGCATTTACGACGAGCATAACGACGCCTATGCGGCTATTTCGATTTCAGGGCCGATATCGCGTATTACTGACGACCGCGTGACGGAGCTGGGCGCGCTGGTGATTCACGCGGCCAAAGAGATCACTCAGGCTTACGGCGGCGGGAAGCATTAATTCTTATCGGGCTATGACAGGGAAGTGATAGCCGGTATCTCAGCCCAGGCTTTTTCATCTCGGCGTTGACTAAAGCGTTGTTGGCGACGATAGGCGTAGACGTCGTCAACTTCGCCAGCAAGGATGCGTTGCTGCACTTTCTGCCAATACTCCACGTCAAAAAGATCGCCATGTAACATCTCAAACAGCGGCTTTATTCTTTTGTCGCTGCACAGGAAATGGCGGAATTCTTCGGGAAACACGTCTTGCGGCGAGGTGCTGTACCAAGGTTCACTGGCTAGCTCATCTTCGGGGTAGCGCGCGGCGGGAATGGCGCGGAAATTAACGTCCGTCATGTAACAGATTTCATCGTAATCATAAAACACCACCCGACCGTGCCGGGTGACGCCGAAGTTTTTAAACAGCATATCGCCAGGGAAGATATTCGCCGCGGCCAGCTGCTTAATGGCGTTGCCATACTCTTCAATTATATCGTGCAATTGCGGGTCAGTGGCAGTTTCGAGGTAGATATTCAGCGGCGTCATGCGCCGTTCAATATACAAATGGCGTATCAGAATGCTGTCGCCAAGATCTTCGATTTTGCTCGGCACCTCGCGCAATAGCTCATCCATTAGTTCAGGACTGATATCTTTCTTGGCTAAGGCGAAATGCTCAAACTCCTGTGTATCCGCCATACGCCCCACGCGATCATGCTCTTTGACCAATTGATAACAGGCTTTCACCTGCGCCTCGGTCACCTCTTTTTGCGGAGCAAAATTATCTTTAATCACTTTGAAAACGCGGTCACTTTCCGCCAAAGTAAAGACCAGCATCACCATGCCTTTGACGCCCGGCGCGATAATAAACGGCTGCTGAGTATTTGCCATAAAGCGCAAATGTTCGCGATAGCATTCGGTTTTGGCATGCTTCTGACAGCCGATGGCGCTATACAGCTCGGCGGTGGTTTTGCCGGGTAAAATTTCACGCAGCCATTCCACCAGCGCGGCGGGCTGAGGGGCATACACCATGAAATAGGAGCGGGCGAACCCAAAGACAATACTGGCATCGTCATTTTTGGTCAGGCAGGTATCAACAAAGAGTTGGCCATTCAGACTTCGGTGAATCGGCAGTAGAAAAGGTAGAGTCTGGCCGGCTATGTGCATTTTGCCAATCAGCCATGCGGCTTTATTGCGATAGAACAGCTCAGTGGCGACATCGATAACAACCGTAGACAATGTCTGTTGAGAATAGGTTTTCTGCAAACTTGCCAAGATATAATCGACATCCCGCTCTCTCTCTTCCCATTCCAAACGCAAGGGTAAGTCAGCCAGTATCGACAGCAGCATCTGGCGAACATGGCTTTGCGACTCATAGCGGCGAAACAGCGGGCGAGTACCATTACGCAGGTGAGCATCAGGCTGCTCAGTGAACACAAACAGCCTTTCTTCGGTTAAATCGCGGTGTTTGAAAATCCGGCAATAAACTGAATTAAAGAAGCTCTCCGCGATCTCAGCGCGGGGGTATTCCGGTAAGAGCTGGCTGTAAAACTGCTTTACGGTTTTCAGGAAAGAGGCATCGTAGAAATGAGCGCCGGTGATGCATTTAAGCTGAGCCACCACCAGCCCAACGTGATGGTCATAGAGATGAATACGCTGCTTCATTGCCGCCTGTACGGCTTTCCAATCAGCCTGTTCAAATCGCTGCTGGGCGCCAGCAGTCACCTCAAGAAATCGGCCATATTGAGCATCAAAACCCTGCAATATCGTCTGTGCTATCAGCAACTCTATCCGCATAATCTGCTCCCCTGCCGCCATACGTCAGCAGGCCCGGACAAGCCGGGCCGATAAAATCAGGTACCGAACTGTTGTTCTTCGGTCGAGCCGGTGAGCGCCGTGACTGACGAGCGGCCACCCTGAATGATGGTGGTCACCTTGTCGAAATAGCCGGTGCCAACCTCTTGCTGGTGCGAGGCAAAGGTGTAACCGCGATTCACAGCAGCAAATTCTGGCTCCTGAACTTTTTCCACATAGTGTTTCATGCCCTCTCCCTGCGCGTAGGCATGGGCTAAATCGAACATGTTGAACCACATGCTGTGGATGCCCGCCAGCGTGATGAACTGGTACTGGTAGCCCATGTCGGCAAGCCGCTGCTGGAAGCTGGCGATGGTTTTGTCATCCAGATTCTTCTTCCAGTTGAAAGAAGGCGAGCAGTTGTAGGCCAATAACTTGCCGGGGAAACGAGCGTGGATAGCATCGGCAAAACGCTGGGCCAGCTCCAAATCTGGGGTGGAAGTCTCACACCAAACAATGTCGGCATAAGGCGCATAGGCCAAGCCACGGCTGATGGCCTGCTCAATCCCCGCGTGGGTGCGGTAGAAGCCTTCAGGCGTGCGTTCACCGGTGATAAATTCGCTGTCGTAAGGGTCGCAATCTGAGGTTAATAAGTCAGCCGCGTCCGCGTCGGTTCGCGCAACCAGCAGCGTAGGTACGCCGAGAACATCGGCCGCTAAACGGGCGGAAACCAGCTTCTGCACGGCTTCTTGAGTCGGCACCAAGACTTTTCCGCCCATGTGGCCGCATTTCTTCACCGCAGCAAGTTGGTCTTCAAAGTGAACGGCCGCCGCACCCGCCTCAATCATCGCTTTCATCAGCTCAAACGCGTTGAGCACGCCGCCAAAACCGGCCTCAGCATCGGCAACAATAGGTAAGAAGTAATCGGTGTAGCCCGCCTGCCCTGGCTCAATATTATTCGCCCACTGGATTTGATCAGCCCGGCGGAAAGTATTGTTAATGCGATTCACCACTTCAGGGACAGAGTTCACCGGATAGAGCGACTGGTCCGGGTACATGCTCGACGCGGTATTGGCGTCAGCCGCGACCTGCCAACCGGAAAGATAAATCGCTTCCAGACCGGCTTTCGCTTGTTGCAATGCCTGCCCGCCGGTCAATGCCCCAAGGCAATTGACATAGCCTTTACGAGACTCGCCGTGCAATAAACCCCACAGGCGTTTCGCGCCATTTTGCGCCAGCGTGCACTCTGGATTCACCGAACCACGCAGGCTTATCACTTCAGCAGTACTGTACGGGCGGGTGATCCCCTCCCAACGCGGTTGTGACCAATTTTCTTCAAGCTGCTGAATTTGCTGAGTACGTGAGTTTTTCATGGCAAGTTTCCTGTTCTTTGTTTTATGGGTTTGTAGGGGATAAGTGCGTTAAGCCAGCAGGGCATAGCCCGGCAAGGTGAGGAAGTCGACCAGCTCTTCTTGAGTGGTGATGCGCTCCATCAGCGCCGCCGCCTCGCTAAATCGCCCGGCGCTGAAACGCTGCTCACCTAACTCTTGCTGGATGACCTGCATTTCTTCGCAAAGCATTTTGCGGAACAGCGCCTTGGTCACAGGCTGTCCGTCACTCAGGGTTTTACCATGATGTATCCACTGCCAAATGGAGGTGCGGGAGATCTCAGCAGTCGCGGCATCTTCCATCAGCCCGTAAATCGGCACGCAGCCGTTGCCCGAGATCCAAGCTTCAATGTATTGCACGGCGACGCGAATATTGGCGCGCATCCCCTCTTCGGTTCGCTCCCCCGCGCAAGGCTCTAACAGCTCGCTGGCGGAGATCGGGGCATCTTGGTCACGGGAAACATCCAGCTGGTTTTTACGTTCGCCCAGTGCCCGGTCGAAAATAGCCATTACCGTGTCGGCGAGGCCCGGATGAGCAATCCAGGTACCGTCATGACCATTTTTGGCTTCTAACTCTTTGTCACTCTTCACTTTATTCAGCACCCACTCGTTGCGCTGGGTATCTTTGCTTGGAATGAAGGCGGCCATGCCCCCCATAGCAAAGGCACCGCGACGATGACAAGTTTTGATCAACAGCCGTGAATAGGCGCTGAGGAATGGCTGAGTCATGGTGACAGCCTGACGATCGGGCAAAACGCGATCCGGATAATTTTTCAATGTTTTGATATAGCTAAAGATATAGTCCCAGCGCCCGCAGTTAAGCCCCACAATATGACTGCGCAAGTGGTAGAGGATTTCATCCATTTGGAAGACCGCGGGCAGTGTCTCAATCAGCACGGTCGCCTTAATGGTTCCGCGCGGCAAGTCGACGTAATCTTCCGCAAAACTAAAGATGTCGTTCCACCAAGCAGCTTCCTGATAAGACTGGGTTTTAGGCAGGTAAAAGTACGGGCCGCTGCCTTTAGCCAGCAATGCGCGATAGTTATGGAAAAAGTACATGGCGAAATCAAACAAGCCACCGGGGATTGGCTCTCCTTCCCAATGAATGTGTTTTTCTGGCAGATGCAACCCGCGTACGCGGCATACTAATACCGCCGGATCGGGTTTTAACTGATAAATCTTTCCTGCTTCATTGGTGTAGCTGATGGTCCCGTTGACGGCATCGCGCAAATTGATCTGACCTTCGATCACTTTATTCCAGTCAGGAGCTAACGAATCCTCAAAGTCTGCCATGAAGACTTTTACATTAGCATTCAGGGCGTTAATGACCATTTTTCGTTCAACTGGCCCGGTGATCTCCACTCTTCTATCCTGCAAATCAACGGGAATACCTTTAATCTGCCAAATACCTTCACGAATGGAATTTGTTTCCGAAATGAAATCCGGAAGCTGGCCCTGATCGATTTTGCGCTGCTGCTCAATCCGACTCTGCAAAAGATGGTGACGGGAGGCGCTAAAGCGCGTCACCAGCTCTGTCAGAAAATCGATCGCTTCGTCTGTCAGGATTAATGCGTCGTTACTGCTTAAATTACGGGTAAATTGCAAAGGGGCATGGGTTATCTGCTGATTCATTGGCATTCTCCTGACTTATCTCTTCTCTTTCAGCCAGGAATAGTAAGGTCCGGCCGGTTAATTTCAGAGGATCTAGGGCTCGGACATCAGGATCATTTGACCTCAACAATCTCAACCGAAACGCAGCCTCAGTAAGATCTAAGCGTAATCACTAAACCCATAAAATCAAAAACGATTTCCATTTTATTTTTGTTTTTATTTTTTATTTCTTTTAATCATTAGGTTACGAGAGAAAATATTTTCTCTAAAAAGGAATTAACTTTCACAAAAAAGGAGGATTGGAATTTAATAGGGAGATAGCTGGAAGAGGAGTGAAGACTAATAATTGAGGCGAGCAAGACGCTCGCCTATGAAAGCCTATGACTATTCGAGGGTAGGATTCATCTGGCGAAGATCAAACGGAGTGATCTGGTAAACGTAATAATTTAGCCAGTTGGTGAATAACAGATGTCCATGGCTGCGCCAGGTCGCCTTTGGCGATAAAGCAGGATTATCCTGCGGGAAGTAGTTAAATGGCATATCAGGAGACAAACCTGCATCTCTGTCTCGCAGGTATTCACCGGCTAACGTGCCCGCATCGTATTCAGGGTGGCCAGTCACAAAAGCCATACGCTTATCTTTGGTCGCAAAGAGATAAGCACCGGCCTCTTCGGATTCGGCTAGGATATCGAGATCGGTGTATTGGCGCAGCTCGTGCGTTGGGAAGTCCGCATAGCGAGAATGCGGCGCTAAAAAGCTCTCATCAAACCCGCGCGTGAGTAAAGCCAGCGGCTGTAAGGTTTGATGATGATAAACGCCAGATAATTTGGTTTCACGCGTCATTTTCGGCGTGCCATAGAGCACATTCAAAGCGGCCTGCACCGCCCAGCACACGAACAGCGTGGAGGTCACATGTTCTTTCGCCCAGTGAACCACTCGTTCAATCTGTGGCCAATAGGCAACATCGCAAAAATCCACCAATCCAAGTGGTGCTCCAGTGACAATCAAACCATCGTAATTCTCGTGCTGAATATCCTCAAAATCGCAGTAGAAATTATTCAGATGCTCAGCAGGCGTGTTTTTTGACTCGCGGCTATCAATGCGCAGAAGCTGAACGTCAATTTGTAGGGGTGAGTTAGAAAGGAGGCGCAAAAATTGATTTTCAGTCTCAATTTTCTTCGGCATTAGGTTCAAGATCAAAACCTTAAGCGGTCGAATCTCCTGAGTTTTTGCACGAGATGAGGTCATAACAAAGACGTTCTCATTTCGTAAAAAATTCACTGCTGGTAATTCATCAGGAACCCGAATTGGCATAGCAACTTCCTCACTGCATCCGTATATACGTTTAGACTTCTAGATGCCCGACAATAGCGGTTTTCACTATTAAAGTCGAGTGAGGTATGTTCAAGGTGAGAAATCTTCAGCTTTAAGTAATATGTTTAGCTAATTTTGTTCTATTAGGATGAGAGGACAGGGAGACTTGCCGTTATTGGGGGGAACTCAAAAGAAAAAGCCTCTTGTCCTACTTTATTATCCAGCAGAGAACCGCCGGAAGGCAAAAAAGCAAAAGCCCCGTACTTGCGTACGGGGCCTTGGCTTTTATTTGATGCCTGGCAGTTCCCTACTCTCGCATGGGGAGACCCCACACTACCATCGGCGCTACGGCGTTTCACTTCTGAGTTCGGCATGGGGTCAGGTGGGACCACCGCGCTAGTGCCGCCAGGCAAATTCTGTTAATTTACCGAACTCTACGCTTATTACTGGTGCTGATACCCAGAGTCGAACTGGGGACCTCACCCTTACCAAGGGTGCGCTCTACCAACTGAGCCATATCAGCACGCTAATCTTGCTAATCATCCGCTTATTCAGCAGATTTACTAATTTGATGCCTGGCAGTTCCCTACTCTCGCATGGGGAGACCCCACACTACCATCGGCGCTACGGCGTTTCACTTCTGAGTTCGGCATGGGGTCAGGTGGGACCACCGCGCTAGTGCCGCCAGGCAAATTCTGTTATCCGCACCGCGTTATCAGGCTTTCACCCTCCTTCGCCATGCGAACCAATCTCGGAACTTCGCTGAAAATCTCGTCTCGTCTCTCAGACCAAAACACCTTCGGTGTTGTAAGGTTAAGCCTCTCGGGTCATTAGTACTGGTTAGCTCAATGCATCGCTGCACTTACACACCCAGCCTATCAACGTCTTAGTCTTAAACGTCCCTTCAGGTGGCTTAAAGCCACAGGGAAGACTCATCTCGAGGCAAGTTTCGCGCTTAGATGCTTTCAGCGCTTATCTTTTCCGCATTTAGCTACCGGGCAATGCCATTGGCATGACAACCCGAACACCAGTGATGCGTCCACTCCGGTCCTCTCGTACTAGGAGCAGCCCCTCTCAATCTTCCAACGCCCACGGCAGATAGGGACCGAACTGTCTCACGACGTTCTAAACCCAGCTCGCGTACCACTTTAAATGGCGAACAGCCATACCCTTGGGACCTACTTCAGCCCCAGGATGTGATGAGCCGACATCGAGGTGCCAAACACCGCCGTCGATATGAACTCTTGGGCGGTATCAGCCTGTTATCCCCGGAGTACCTTTTATCCGTTGAGCGATGGCCCTTCCATTCAGAACCACCGGATCACTATGACCTACTTTCGTACCTGCTCGAGCCGTCACTCTCGCAGTCAAGCTAGCTTATGCCATTGCACTAACCTCACGATGTCCGACCGTGATTAGCTAACCTTCGTGCTCCTCCGTTACTCTTTAGGAGGAGACCGCCCCAGTCAAACTACCCACCAGACACTGTCCTCACCCCCGATCAGGGGGCCGAGTTAGAACATCAAACATTAAAGGGTGGTATTTCAAGGTTGGCTCCACGCAGACTGGCGTCCACGCTTCAAAGCCTCCCACCTATCCTACACATCAAGGCTCAATGTTCAGTGTCAAGCTATAGTAAAGGTTCACGGGGTCTTTCCGTCTTGCCGCGGGTACACTGCATCTTCACAGCGAGTTCAATTTCACTGAGTCTCGGGTGGAGACAGCCTGGCCATCATTACGCCATTCGTGCAGGTCGGAACTTACCCGACAAGGAATTTCGCTACCTTAGGACCGTTATAGTTACGGCCGCCGTTTACCGGGGCTTCGATCAAGAGCTTCTCCTTGCGGATAACCCCATCAATTAACCTTCCGGCACCGGGCAGGCGTCACACCGTATACGTCCACTTTCGTGTTTGCACAGTGCTGTGTTTTTATTAAACAGTTGCAGCCAGCTGGTATCTGCGACTGGCTTCGGCTCCGAGAGCAAGTCTCTTCACCTACGCGCCAGCGTGCCTTCTCCCGAAGTTACGGCACCATTTTGCCTAGTTCCTTCACCCGAGTTCTCTCAAGCGCCTGAGTATTCTCTACCTGACCACCTGTGTCGGTTTGGGGTACGATTTCGTGTTACCTGGAGCTTAGAGGCTTTTCCTGGAAGCAGGGCATCAGCTACTTCACCACCGTAGTGGCTCGTTATCACGCCTCAGGGTTAAAGCAGTCCGGATTTACCAGGACCACACCCCTACACGCTTGAACCGGGACAACCGTCGCCCGGCCAGCCTAGCCTTCTCCGTCCCCCCTTCGCAGTAACACCAAGTACAGGAATATTAACCTGTTTCCCATCGACTACGCTTTTCAGCCTCGCCTTAGGGGTCGACTCACCCTGCCCCGATTAACGTTGGACAGGAACCCTTGGTCTTCCGGCGTGCGGGTTTTTCACCCGCATTATCGTTACTTATGTCAGCATTCGCACTTCTGATACCTCCAGCAGCCCTCACAGGCCACCTTCAACGGCTTACAGAACGCTCCCCTACCCAACAACGCCTAAGCGTCGCTGCCGCAGCTTCGGTGCATGGTTTAGCCCCGTTACATCTTCCGCGCAGGCCGACTCGACCAGTGAGCTATTACGCTTTCTTTAAATGATGGCTGCTTCTAAGCCAACATCCTGGCTGTCTATGCCTTCCCACATCGTTTCCCACTTAACCATGACTTTGGGACCTTAGCTGGCGGTCTGGGTTGTTTCCCTCTTCACGACGGACGTTAGCACCCGCCGTGTGTCTCCCGTGATAACATTCTTCGGTATTCGTAGTTTGCATCGAGTTGGTAAGCCGGGATGGCCCCCTAGTCGAAACAGTGCTCTACCCCCGAAGATGAGTTCACGAGGCGCTACCTAAATAGCTTTCGGGGAGAACCAGCTATCTCCCGGTTTGATTGGCCTTTCACCCCCAGCCACAAGTCATCCGCTAATTTTTCAACATTAGTCGGTTCGGTCCTCCAGTTAGTGTTACCCAACCTTCAACCTGCCCATGGCTAGATCACCGGGTTTCGGGTCTATACCTTGCAACTTGACGCCCAGTTAAGACTCGGTTTCCCTACGGCTCCCCTATTCGGTTAACCTTGCTACAAAATATAAGTCGCTGACCCATTATACAAAAGGTACGCAGTCACCCAACAAGTAGGCTCCCACTGCTTGTACGTACACGGTTTCAGGTTCTATTTCACTCCCCTCGCCGGGGTTCTTTTCGCCTTTCCCTCACGGTACTGGTTCACTATCGGTCAGTCAGGAGTATTTAGCCTTGGAGGATGGTCCCCCCATATTCAGACAGGATGTCACGTGTCCCGCCCTACTCATCGAACTCACAATAAGTGCATTTTTGTGTACGGGACTATCACCCTATACTGTGCGACCTTCCAGACGCTTCCACTAATGCACAAACTGATTCAGGTTCTGGGCTCTTCCCCGTTCGCTCGCCGCTACTGGGGGAATCTCGGTTGATTTCTTTTCCTCGGGGTACTTAGATGTTTCAGTTCCCCCGGTTCGCCTTGCATGGCTATGTATTCACCATGCAATAGTGTGACGTATCACACTGGGTTTCCCCATTCGGGTATCGTCGGGTATAACGGTTCATATCACCTTACCGACGCTTTTCGCAGATTAGCACGCCCTTCATCGCCTCTGACTGCCTAGGCATCCACCGTGTACGCTTAGTCGCTTAACCTCACAACCCGAAGGTGTTTCACCTCGGTTTGCAAGTCTTGAGAGACTCAACACAGGGTACTCCTTATCTCAGTACATCTACGGAGAGATAAGTTTCAGCTGTGTCGTTTCAATTTTCAGCTTGTTCCAGATTGTTAAAGAGCAAAATACTTCGCAGCATACTGTTTCCAATATACTCTGAAGTATTATTTAAAGGCTGTATGGATATGGTGGAGCTAAGCGGGATCGAACCGCTGACCTCCTGCGTGCAAGGCAGGCGCTCTCCCAGCTGAGCTATAGCCCCATACAGTCACTTACAGATACCTTTGATTTACCACTCGTAAAAGAGTTAATTCTTTCTCAGACAAGGCGGAGCCATGCGAAGTTTGCTTACGCAAACGAGTTCGTGGCGACAACGCGGTATGAGGAAGAATTTGGTAGGCCTGAGTGGACTTGAACCACCGACCTCACCCTTATCAGGGGTGCGCTCTAACCACCTGAGCTACAAGCCTATAAAGGTATTTCTGCTCGTTACTTTCTATCAGACAATCTGTGTGGACACTGCACAATGCGTATCTTTAGGTAAGGAGGTGATCCAACCGCAGGTTCCCCTACGGTTACCTTGTTACGACTTCACCCCAGTCATGAATCACAAAGTGGTAAGCGCCCTCCCGAAGGTTAAGCTACCTACTTCTTTTGCAACCCACTCCCATGGTGTGACGGGCGGTGTGTACAAGGCCCGGGAACGTATTCACCGTAGCATTCTGATCTACGATTACTAGCGATTCCGACTTCATGGAGTCGAGTTGCAGACTCCAATCCGGACTACGACATACTTTATGAGGTCCGCTTGCTCTCGCGAGTTTGCTTCTCTTTGTATATGCCATTGTAGCACGTGTGTAGCCCTACTCGTAAGGGCCATGATGACTTGACGTCATCCCCACCTTCCTCCGGTTTATCACCGGCAGTCTCCTTTGAGTTCCCACCATTACGTGCTGGCAACAAAGGATAAGGGTTGCGCTCGTTGCGGGACTTAACCCAACATTTCACAACACGAGCTGACGACAGCCATGCAGCACCTGTCTCAGAGTTCCCGAAGGCACTAAGCTATCTCTAGCGAATTCTCTGGATGTCAAGAGTAGGTAAGGTTCTTCGCGTTGCATCGAATTAAACCACATGCTCCACCGCTTGTGCGGGCCCCCGTCAATTCATTTGAGTTTTAACCTTGCGGCCGTACTCCCCAGGCGGTCGATTTAACGCGTTAGCTCCGGAAGCCACGGGTCAAGCCCACAACCTCCAAATCGACATCGTTTACAGCGTGGACTACCAGGGTATCTAATCCTGTTTGCTCCCCACGCTTTCGCACCTGAGCGTCAGTCTTTGTCCAGGGGGCCGCCTTCGCCACCGGTATTCCTCCAGATCTCTACGCATTTCACCGCTACACCTGGAATTCTACCCCCCTCTACAAGACTCTAGCTTGCCAGTTTCAAATGCAGTTCCCAAGTTAAGCTCGGGGATTTCACATCTGACTTAACAAACCGCCTGCGTGCGCTTTACGCCCAGTAATTCCGATTAACGCTTGCACCCTCCGTATTACCGCGGCTGCTGGCACGGAGTTAGCCGGTGCTTCTTCTGCGAGTAACGTCAATGCACAGTGCTATTAACACTGAACCCTTCCTCCTCGCTGAAAGTGCTTTACAACCCGAAGGCCTTCTTCACACACGCGGCATGGCTGCATCAGGCTTGCGCCCATTGTGCAATATTCCCCACTGCTGCCTCCCGTAGGAGTCTGGACCGTGTCTCAGTTCCAGTGTGGCTGGTCATCCTCTCAGACCAGCTAGGGATCGTCGCCTAGGTGAGCCATTACCTCACCTACTAGCTAATCCCATCTGGGCACATCCGATGGCGTGAGGCCCGAAGGTCCCCCACTTTGCTCTTGCGAGGTCATGCGGTATTAGCTACCGTTTCCAGTAGTTATCCCCCTCCATCAGGCAGTTTCCCAGACATTACTCACCCGTCCGCCGCTCGCCGGCAAAGTAGCAAGCTACTTCCCGCTGCCGCTCGACTTGCATGTGTTAGGCCTGCCGCCAGCGTTCAATCTGAGCCATGATCAAACTCTTCAATTAAAAGTTCGATTTGCTTCAACTCGTGAAGCGGTGCTCAAAAATTAACTTTCGTAATAATTCAACTAAATGAATTACTGCTTGGTCACTCTTTAAGACTTGATATTTTTTGCCACCGGAGTGGCTGATATCGTCTTGTGAGTGCCCACACAGATTGTCTGATAAATTGTTAAAGAGCAGTGAGTTACGCGCTTTCGCTTGGCAACTCGAGGTGGCGTATATTACGCTTTCCTCTTTCAGTGTCAACCGTTTATTTCACCCGGTTGCCGCTGTTTTTAATCTTTTCGACTCGTTCACTTCGTGATGTTGTTCACGTTGTTCCCTGTCGATGGAGCGGCATTATAGGGATCCCTGTTTTTTCCACAAGCGTTTTTTCGAATAAAATGATCAACTGCGTACTTTTCCACCCTTTCGTTGCGATCTTGCACGAAAAGCTGATTTTCTCTTCGATCCCAGACGCTGTAAGTTTGTAATCCCTTCTTCACGGGCTATATTCCCAAAGGATAAATGTCTTTCTAACGGGGTAATTCATGTCTCACTATCCATTGCGCACTTATCAAGGTGTGGCGCCCACCACGGGGGATCGCGTGATGATTGATCCTTCGAGCGTTGTCATTGGTGAAGTTGATCTGGCTGACGACGTCAGCATCTGGCCATTAGTGGCTATTCGGGGTGACGTAAATAAAGTGGTGATTGGCCGTAGAACCAATGTTCAGGACGGAAGTGTTCTGCACGTCACCCACCGATCCCAACATAATCCGGAGGGCTTCCCCCTTATTATTGGTGAGGATGTCACCGTGGGTCATAAAGCTATGCTGCATGGCTGCAAGATTGGCGATCGGGTTTTGGTCGGCATGGGATCGATTTTGCTCGATGGTGCGATAGTTGAAGATGACGTGATGATTGGCGCGGGGAGTTTGGTTCCCCCAGGCAAAAGACTGGAGAGTGGTTATCTCTATCTAGGCAGCCCGGTGAAGAAGATCAGGGAGCTGAGCGCCGAGGAGCTCGAAGGGTTACTTTACTCATCGAATAACTATGTGAAGTGGAAAGATCTTTATCTGGACGATGCTGATCAAAAATAGCTCTTCCCGAAATAAACTCTATATAAGAAGAAACGCCTGAACGTGTTAACGCGAATCAGGCGTTTTGGCATCTAATCAGCCCAGTAAATCCTGCTTGAGTTGCTTGAGGACAGGTTCAATCTCCGGCATAACGCCATGCCAAAGATGGAATGCATGAGCGGCCTGCCCCACCAGCATGCCTAAGCCGTCCGAACAGGTTTGAACGCCATGTTCTTGCGCCCAGGTTATAAAAGGCGTTGGGCCAAGTTGATAGTACATGTCATAGATTCGGGTGTTGGCCGTTAATAAAGAAGAAGGTAAATCTGGGATCTCGCCGTGTATGCCGGAAGCCGTGGCATTGATGATGAGATCAAACTTCTCATTATCCAGACCCTCCATCGGCACAGCGCGGATCTCCCCTTTTCCTTTAAACAGCTCGCTCAAATGTTCTGCACGGCTAAAGGTGCGATTGACCAACGTCACCTTGCAGTTATGGGAAAGCAGCGGAAGGATCACGCCGCGCGCCGCACCACCCGCGCCCACCAGCAGGACGCGATCGTTTTCATGCAACATGTTCAATCGGATAAGATCGCTGAGCATGCCGATGCCGTCGGTGTTGTCGCCCAGCAGCCGCCCATCCTCAAGCTTCTTGAGGGTGTTTACCGCTCCCGCCATTGAAGCCCTTTCGGTCAGTTCATCTGCTTTCGCAAAAGCCTGCTCTTTGAAAGGCGTGGTCACATTCGCTCCTTTCGCCCCCTCGGCAAAGAAAGCGTCAAGATACTCGGCGAACTCGTCACGCGGCGCCAGCACGGTGCCATAAGTATGCTCAATGCCAGTTTGCTCGGCGAAAAGAGCATGAATTCTTGGGGATTTGCTGTGCGCTATTGGATTGCCAAAAACGGCGAAAGAGGGCATCGAAAGATTCCTTAACCTTGACGGAAAAGATGGCCAGTCAGCGCATCTTTGATTTCTGAAGGATTTTGGCGTCCGCCGACATTGCCTTCCAACACTGGGAATTCGTCGCCAAACTGTTGTTTAACTTCTTCGGCAAAGCGACAAGGCTCAAGACCGCTGAGATTCGCGCTGGTCGACACCAGAGGCTTACCAAACCGGCTGCACAGCTCTTTGACCAAAGGATGGTCGGTGACGCGCACGGCGAGTGAAGAGAACTGGCCGGTTAGCCAAGATGGCGTCGTCGCCTTCGCGGGCATCACCCAAGTCACGGGGCCGGGCCACTGGGAAAAAATGGTCTGGCGCTGCTCATCAGTCAGAGCGCTGTCATCTATATAGGGGAGAAGCTGCTGATAGTTATCGGCGATGAGGATCAGCCCTTTCTCACGCGGACGGCGTTTGAGGCGGAGTAACTCTTCTACTGCGAGCTCGCTATCAGGGTCGCATCCCAGGCCAAAAACGGCCTCTGTCGGGTAAGCAATCACTTGCTGCTGGTTCAGCGCGTTAAGGACTTCTGTGAAATTGATTTCTTTATCGTTATTCATCTTGATCTTTGTTTATGTCGTTTACAGCCTTGCCACATGACTTGCTGGCACAAAAGAGCTTCACTCCCTGAGCCGTTTTCTTTTCCATTAACAGCGGATACTGGCAGTGACTGCATTGCCCGGCGACAGGTTTATTGTTTATCGCAAACTGGCAATCCGGGTAACGGTTGCAGGCGTGAAAGGCTTTGCCAAAGCGGGATTTACGCTGAAGAAGGTGGCCCTGTTTGCATTGCGGACACGACAGACTGGTTTCTTCAGGTTTATCGATAGTCTCGATATGGTCACATTCAGGGTAATTACTGCACCCGATGAACATGCCATAACGCCCCTGACGCAACACCATCGTGGAGTGGCATTTAGGGCATGACTGACCTTCAAGGACTTTAACAACATGCCCGTCTGCCTGACTTTTTAAAGGACGGATATACTGGCAGGAGGGGTATGTCGAACAACTAAGAAAGGGGCCGTGACGACCACTGCGGATCACCAATACAGCCCCACATTCCGGACATGTTTCATTTTGCTTTTCAGCAAAAAGTGCTGCTTTTGTCATACGTTACGCTTTATCCGTTATCTCTAATGCAGATAACCATCATTAACTTCAAATAGTAACTCTTCCATTTGCTCATAGGCATTTTCATATCCGGGGATATTGAAAAGCACCATTAAGACCACCCATTTGAGATCTTCAAGATCAAACTCTTCGGTGTCGAGAGCCATGACACGATCGATAACCATTTCTCTGGTATCGAAATTCAATACTTTTATCTGTTCGAGGAATAACAAGAAACCACGGCAATCGACATCAAGACGCCCCGCCTCTTCATTGGTATAAACACGCAATGCAAAGGGGTCTGCATCCAGTAAGTGCGATGGGGTTTCACCTTCTTGCAGCTCGGCGAGCTTTTCAAGCCAATTTAAAGCATTGTGGATATCGGTCCGATGGAAGCCTGCTTCAGCCAAATCGGCGGTTAACCTATCCTGGTCGACACTCATCTCCGCTTCGTTATGAATGTAAGTTTCAAATAAGTACATTAGTACGTCGAACATGGCCTGCCCTCCTAATTCGGACATAGCCGCCGGGTACAGCTGCGATCCATCCTGCTAACTCCAGTTCGAGTAGTTTACCTACCACGTCTGGCACAGGTTGGCCGGCACGTTCGGCGACGACGTCAACAGGTGTCACCTCATATTCTACGTTAGCCAACACATCAGCAAATGGCAATTCAACTTCGTTGTCTTGAGCATAAATAATCTCTTTTGTTGCAGATTGAACTGCTCCATGAGCAGTTTGTGACGATAAGCCACTTGCCGCCACCGGCAACCAGGTCAGCCCACTGCCAATTTGCTCTGCGATGTCATTGGGTTCAGTGACCAGATAAGCCCCCTGCTTGATAAGCCAGTGAGTCCCCACACTGGTGGCATTCTCTAACGGGCCGGGCAAGGCAAAGACGTCTCGGTCTTGTTCCAACGCATAACGCGCCGTGATGAGAGAGCCGCTACGTAAAGAGGCTTCGACCACCAGCACGCCGGCGCTCATGCCGCTGATAATTCGATTTCGTCGGGGGAAGTTAGCCGGCATCGCTGCAGTGTCAGGCCAGAGTTCTGATATCAGTGCGCCGCCGCTCTCTAGAATGCGATCGGCAAGCCCAAGGTGACTGCGTGGGTGGATCTTCGCCAAGCCGCTTCCCAATACCGCGATGGTGTTTCCTCCCGCCTCTAGCGCGGCGGCATGGCTAATTCCATCAATCCCAAGAGCTAACCCGCTAGTAATAGTAAAACCGCTACTCACTAATCCCGCGGCAAAATACTGCGCCCACTGCTCGCCGTAATCACTGTAGTTACGACTGCCGACCATGGCCAATTGGGGCGTCGCCAATACGGGGAGTTGGCCTTTGACAAACAGCACCGGCGGAGCCGAGGAGATGTGCTTCAGCATCGACGGGTAGTGTGCATCTTGCAGCGTGATGAAGTGGTGTGACTCAGCGTCTAGCCAGTTTAAAGCTGTAAAAATACGTTGAGATTCAATATTGAAGAAACGCTGGATTTGCTCTTCACTCAGGCCGTAAGAACTGAGCGATTTGGCGTCACACCTGCCATCATCAATAAATGCGTCAACGATCTGACATATTGAGGCAGCATCCAGCCGCTTTATCGCTGACAAACGTAACCACATTTCCCTAAGTGTCACTCGCATCCTCCTTAATAAAGCCAGCTGGCTACTGCTCCAATTGGTAGAGGATGCTGTCAATCAGGACGGGAAATGTCTAGAATAGAGTCTATATATCGTCAATCATTTGAATGAAGATCCAAAAAATTTATGTCCGTATTAAACATCTTACATTTCCCAGACGAGCGTCTTCGCATTACTGCAAAGCCGGTCAAAGAAGTTAACGCCGAAATCCAGCAAATCGTGGATGATATGTTCGAAACCATGTATGCCGAGGAAGGCATCGGTTTGGCCGCAACTCAGGTAGACATCCACCAGCGTATTATCGTTATTGATGTCTCTGAGAACCGCGATGAGCGTTTGGTGCTGATTAACCCTGAGTTGCTGGAACAGAGCGGCGAAACGGGTATCGAGGAAGGCTGCCTGTCGATTCCTGACCAGCGTGCTTTGATTCCTCGCGCTGAGAAGGTAAAAATCCGCGCACTCGATCGCGATGGCAAGAGTTTTGAGCTTGAGGCCGATGACCTGCTGGCCATCTGTATCCAGCATGAAATGGATCACTTAGTCGGTAAGCTTTTCGTGGATTACTTGTCTCCACTGAAACGCCAGCGTATTCGCCAGAAGATGGAAAAAATGGCCAAGCTGAACGCTCGTGCTGACTGATTTTCGTCAATAACAGGAATGAGCTTTGCGCATTATATTTGCAGGAACACCTGACTTTGCAGCGCGTCATCTTGACGCGCTTTTAACATCTGAACATGAGGTGGTTGGGGTCTTTACTCAACCAGACCGCCCTGCTGGCCGTGGTAATAAGCTGACGCCTAGCCCGGTGAAAACGCTGGCTCTCGAGCACGGCATTCCGGTATTCCAACCTAAGTCTTTACGCCCGGCAGAGAGCCAACAGCTGGTCGCTGAACTTAATGCGGATGTGATGGTGGTGGTGGCTTATGGGTTAATCCTCCCACAGGCTGTTTTGGATATGCCAAAACTGGGCTGCATCAATGTCCATGGTTCACTGCTGCCGCGCTGGCGCGGTGCCGCGCCGATTCAGCGTTCTCTGTGGGCGGGCGATAGCCAAACTGGCATCACCATCATGCAAATGGACGTTGGTCTGGATACCGGCAACATGCTGCACAAAATCGAATGCGATATTGAGCCGCAGGATACTAGCGCCACGCTGTATAACAAACTTGCAGAACTTGGCCCGACCGGCATGCTGGCGACATTGCAGCAGTTAGCAGAAGGCACGGCGCGTCCGGAAGTTCAGGATGAAGCTCTGGTGACCTATGCCGAAAAGCTGAGTAAGGAAGAGGCGCGCTTAGACTGGTCGCTCTCCGCCAAACAGCTTGAGCGCTGCATTCGCGCTTTCAATCCGTGGCCAATGAGCTATTTCGTTATTGACGAGCAGCCGGTAAAAGTCTGGCAGGCCGAGGCACTCGAGCAGCCAACCACGGCTCAACCGGGCTCGGTCATTGCCGCCGGGAAAGCCGGAATACAGATCGCGACCTCTGACGGTATTTTGAATATCTTGCAATTGCAGCCGGCAGGTAAGAAAGCGATGTCAGTCCAAGATATCCTTAATTCACGCCGTGAATGGTTCATTGAAGGCAATATTCTAGCCTAATCATTGCCAAGCGTACCCGGCTACGCGCCGGGTCATTTCCTTCTAATAAGCTGACCTTTGCAGCCTTTCTGACTATGAAAACAACCTATAATCTCCGCAGCATTGCTGCAAAAGCCATCAGCCAGGTTCTTGATCAAGGCCAGTCTCTTTCTACCGTTTTGCCAGGGTTACAAAAGAATATTTCCGAGAAGGATCGCGGTTTACTGCAAGAGCTGTGCTTCGGGACGCTACGCGTTCTGCCACAGCTTGAATGGTGTTTGCAGCAGCTGATGGCAAAACCGCTCACCGGCAAACAGCGTACTTTGCATTATCTGCTGATGGTCGGGATTTACCAACTGGTCCACACGCGTATTCCTCCACACGCGGCCTTGGCTGAAACAGTCGAAGGCGCCGTGGCACTGAAACGCCCACAGTTAAAAGGTCTGATTAATGGCGTGCTGCGCCAATTCCAGCGCCAGCAGGACGAGTTGATCCAGCGAATGGGAAATACGGACAGCCGCTACCTGCACCCTAGCTGGCTGCTGAATCGTATTAAGAAGGCTTACCCAGAGCAGTGGGAATCCATCATTGAGGCAAATAACCAGCGTCCGCCAATGTGGTTACGCGTCAATCGCATCCATCATTCACGCGATGAATATCTGGCTCTGCTTCAAACCGCCGGCATCGATGCTGCTCCCCATCCGGAATATGCCGATGCCCTGCGACTGTTAACGCCTTCCGCCGTAACCGAATTACCGGGTTTTGCCGAGGGTTGGGTAACAGTGCAAGATGCCTCAGCCCAAGGCAGTGTTGATCTTCTTGATCCACAAGATGGCGAGATGATCCTCGATCTGTGCTGCGCGCCGGGCGGGAAAACTACCCATATTCTTGAAGCTGCCCCTAAAGCCCACGTGCTTGCGGTGGATGTTGATAAGCAGCGGCTGGTTCGCGTAAATGAAAACCTGCAACGGCTAAAATTACATGCCGAGGTCAAACAGGGCGATGGCCGCGAGCCTCAGTCTTGGGCCGGCGATCGTCAGTTCGACAAGATTTTGCTCGACGCGCCATGTTCTGCGACCGGCGTGATTCGCCGCCACCCAGACATCAAGTGGCTGCGCCGTGACAGCGATATTGCCGAGCTGGCAGGTTTGCAGCGCGAAATTCTCGACGCTATTTGGCCACGCTTGAAGCCGAATGGCGTGATGGTCTATGCGACATGCTCGATTTTGCCAGAAGAGAATAGCCAGCAGATTAAAGCATTCCTGCATGACCACCCGGAAGCGCAACTGGTTGAGACTGGTACTTTGGAAAATCCGGGCAGACAGAACTTGCCTCACGCTGAAGATGGCGACGGCTTCTATTACGCTAAACTGATTAAGTCAGCGAAGTAATTCCTAAGCGAGAATGAGCCTCTTATGAAAATTATTATTCTTGGTGCCGGGCAGGTTGGTGGGACACTGGCTGAGAACCTTGTGGGTGAAAACAACGACATCACCGTCGTTGACACCAACATGTCACGCTTGCGCCAGCTTCAGGATAAGTTCGACCTGCGGGTGGTTCAGGGATATGGCTCGCACCCAAGAGTGCTGCGCGAAGCCGGTGCAGAAGATGCCGATATGCTGGTTGCGGTGACTAACTCCGACGAGACCAACATGGTAGCTTGTCAAATCGCCTATTCACTTTTCAACACGCCAAACCGAATCGCGCGCATTCGTTCTTCTGAATATATTCGTGAATCAGAAAAGCTCTTCAAGCCCGAAGCCGTGCCAATTGACCACCTTATCTCTCCTGAGCAGCTGGTTATCGATTACATCTATAAGCTGATTGAGTATCCGGGCGCACTGCAAGTGGTTAACTTTGCCGAAGGTAAAGTCAGCATCGCGGCGGTTAAAGCCTATTACGGCGGCCCATTAGTCGGCAGTGCCCTGTCATCCATGCGCGAGCATATGCCGCACATCGAGACGCGCGTTGCCGCTATCTTCCGCCAAGACCGGCCTATTCGGCCACAAGGCTCAACCATTATTGAAGCAGGTGATGAGGTCTTCTTCGTTGCGGCGTCGCAGCATATTCGCGCCGTAATGAGCGAGCTTCAACGTCTCGAGAAGCCTTATAAACGCATCATGATCGTTGGCGGCGGTAATGTCGGCGCAGGCCTAGCCCAGCGTTTAGAGAAGAATTACAGCGTAAAGCTTATTGAGCGCAATCAGCAAAGGGCCGCTGAGTTAGCCGAAATCTTGCAAGATACCATCGTGTTTTACGGCGACGCCTCGGACCAAGAGCTGCTCGCAGAAGAGCATATCGAGCAGGTCGACGTATTTATCGCCATCACCAATGATGATGAGGCGAACATCATGTCGGCCATGCTGGCCAAACGTATGGGTGCCAAAAAGGCCATGGTGCTTATCCAGCGCGGAGCTTATGTCGATTTAGTGCAGGGCAGCGTGATTGATATCGCCATTTCCCCGCAGCAAGCGACCATTTCAGCGCTGCTGGGTCACGTGCGCAAAGCGGATATCGTCAGCGTCTCCTCTCTTCGCCGCGGCGTGGCGGAAGCCATCGAAGCTATTGCTCACGGTGATGAAAGCACTTCACGCGTTGTTGGCAGAACTGTTGAACAGATCAAGCTGCCGCCTGGTACCACCATCGGCGCTATCGTCAGGGGTAATGAAGTTATTATCGCCAACGGTGCGAGCCGGATTCAGCAGGGCGACCACGTGATCATGTTCATCACTGATAAGAAATTCGTGCGAGACGTCGAGAGATTGTTCCAGCCAAGTCCATTTTTCTTATAAAATGCCACGGGTGTTTGAATATTTATCAATGAATTGGAATCAATTCTTCAACTTTTGTAGCGCGGACGCAACAAATGGTCTTTACTTTGTTTGACACAAAGTATCGATTTGCCAAGGGGATGTTTTATGAGTTTTATGAAAGAGTTTCGTGAGTTTGCCATGCGTGGCAATGTTGTCGATCTTGCCGTCGGTGTGATCATCGGTGCAGCATTCGGCAAAATTGTGTCTTCGCTGGTCGCAGATATTATTATGCCACCACTGGGCCTGTTAATCGGCGGGGTGGATTTCAAGCAGTTCGAATGGGTTATACGCGAAGCTCAGGGCACAGTGCCTGCGGTTGTCATGAAGTATGGCGTGTTTATTCAAAACATTTTTGACTTCGTGATTGTTGCTCTGGCTATCTTCTGTGCAGTCAAGTTGATGAACAAAATGCGTCGCAAAGAAGAAGCCGCGCCAGCTGAACCACCAAAACCAACGGCAGAAGAAACCCTGCTGACAGAAATCCGCGATTTGTTGAAACAACAACAAACGCCAAGATTGTAAAATCAGACTTCTCATAATTAAAAAAGCCATCATCAGATGGCTTTTTTAATGCTAGAAGGACAGTGCTAAGAACCCGAATAAATGCTTAGCACTGCCCTCCTGATAACCCTTCTTGCCGTTTTTCTCTTTTCTACGATAACTGCCTTTACCTTTGAGACTCTTTTCAACTCGTTGCCTGAACAGCGGATCATGCAGCAGTGCTTGAATCGCGTTGTCCTGAATGACGCCTTTCTGATGCTTATAATTACTCATGTTACCCTCATAATTAACTTTATTGACTCGATATAATATTGGAGCAGCAAACTTATTTCTCTTTAATCGCCCCTGCCTCTAGCGCCTCAAGAATAGAGCAACTCGCGCTGGAATGCGAAGAGCCACAGCACGCTTTGCTTAGGCGCGTCAGTGAATCCTTCATTCGCTCTAATTCACTCAGCTTTGCTTCCACTTCTGCCAGTCGACTATCAACAATAGACTTGGACTCCTGACAAGTATGATGCGCCGGATCGATTCGCAAAGAAAGTAGCTCCTTGATAGCCTCCAGCGTAAAACCTGTGGTTTTGGCATAACGAATGAAGCGCAGGCGCTGCAAATCGCGATGATTATATTGGCGATAGCCGGAATCGCTTCTTTCGCCACATTCCATCATGCCCTGCTTTTCATAGTAGCGAACCGTGTCTGTGGACACGTCTGCTAACTTAGCAAGCTCACCTATCTTATACATGCTACTTACCTCGCAATCTTTCAAGCAGCGGATTTTGATAATCACCGCGTAAGAAGTCGGTATTCTGACCAGCCTGATGCAACCTTAGTTCAAGCAATTTTACTCTCTTCTCTAACTCAGTAAACCTGGCGTCGTCTGCGGTCAGAGTTTGCAGTAATGTATTTAGCTCCAGAGCTTCCTTTCTGTCCTGCAGTTCGGGCGGCAAGAAACCAGAGTTCTTCAGAATTCGATATGCCATTCTCAGTTCAAGCGGCACGTCACTGTCATCATCAAGAAGCAGGGGGCTCCCGGCGCCGGGCAGATTATCCAATTCACCTTTATTTATAGCTTCCGCAATTTTTTGCTCAGCCATAGCATCACCAAGAAACATAATCTCTCCCGTTAGCGAAGTAATGTGTATGAGAAAAGGATAACGGCTGGATAGGAAAAAGTTAGAGAAAAGATGCTTTCAAAAGAAGGTGAGAAACTGCAGGCGTAAAAAAACCGGGCAAGTGCCCGGTTTTTTCATGCATCTACAGATTATTCAGCAGTTGCTACTTCTGCTTGTGACTCTGCACGATCAACGAGCTCGATGTATGCCATCGGCGCATTGTCGCCTGCACGGAAACCACACTTAAGAATACGAGTGTAACCACCGGCACGGCTCGCGAAACGCGGGCCCAGTTCATTAAACAGTTTTGCCACGATCTCGTTATCACGAGTACGGGCGAATGCCAGACGACGATTTGCAACGTTGTCGGTCTTGGCAAGAGTAATCAGCGGCTCAACAACGCGACGCAGCTCTTTCGCTTTCGGCAGGGTCGTCTTGATGATTTCATGACGAACCAAAGAGCCGGCCATGTTACGGAACATAGCCTGTCTGTGGCTGCTGTTACGGTTCAGTTGACGACCACTCTTACGATGGCGCATGACCTTATCCTTCTCAGTAAAACCTTAACCTGTGATCCGGTTACTCGTCAGCGATGCTTGCTGGTGGCCAGTTTTCTAGGCGCATGCCCAGAGACAAACCACGGGAAGCAAGCACATCTTTAATCTCAGTAAGAGATTTTTTACCAAGGTTAGGCGTTTTAAGTAGCTCAACCTCAGTGCGCTGTACCAGATCACCGATGTAGTGGATTGCTTCTGCTTTGAGGCAGTTAGCAGAGCGGACAGTCAATTCCAGATCGTCAACAGGGCGCAACAAGATTGGATCGAACTCTGGCTTCTCTTCTTTAACTTCCGGCTGACGTACATCACGTAAATCAACGAAAGCTTCAAGTTGTTCAGCAAGAATGGTTGCCGCACGACGGATCGCCTCTTCAGGATCGATCGTACCGTTGGTTTCCATTTCGATAACCAGCTTGTCCAAATCGGTGCGCTGTTCTACACGCGCTGCTTCAACATTGTAGGCAATACGCTCTACAGGGCTGTAGCATGCATCTACTAACAGACGGCCAATTGGGCGCTCATCTTCTTCCGAATGAATTCGGGCAGACGCCGGCACATAACCACGACCGCGCTGAACTTTGATACGCATGCTGATAGCAGCGTTCTCATCGGTCAGGTGGCAGATAACGTGTTGCGGCTTGACGATTTCGACATCACCATCATGGGTAATGTCGGCTGCAGTCACAGGGCCAATGCCAGACTTATTCAGGGTAAGAATAACTTCATCTTTCCCTTGAACTCTCACCGCCAGCCCTTTCAGGTTGAGCAGGATCTCCAGGATATCTTCCTGTACGCCTTCTTTGGTGCTGTACTCATGCAGTACACCATCAATCTCAACCTCGGTCACCGCGCAACCCGGCATGGATGAAAGCAGAATACGGCGCAGTGCGTTGCCTAAAGTATGGCCAAAGCCACGTTCTAAAGGCTCAAGGGTCACCTTGGCGTGCGTCGAACTGACTTGCTCGATATCTACCAGGCGCGGTTTTAGAAACTCTGTCACAGAACCCTGCATTGTGTCCTCTCTTTGGTACTAAGCTTTACTTAGAGTAAAGCTCGACGATCAGGTGTTCGTTAATGTCAGCAGACAGATCAGTACGCTCAGGCTTACGCTTGAACACACCTTCCATCTTCGCAGCATCAACTTCAAGCCAAGTCGGCTTTTCACGCTGTTCAGCCAACTCCAAAGCGGCCTTAACGCGAGATTGCTTTTTAGCTTTCTCACGGATGCTGACAACGTCATTCGGAGATACCTGATAAGAAGCGATGTTAACAACGCGACCGTTTACCATAATAGCTTTGTGGCTAACTAACTGGCGAGATTCCGCACGAGTAGCGCCGAAGCCCATACGATAAACAACGTTGTCTAAACGCCCTTCAAGTAGTTGCAACAGGTTTTCACCGGTGTTGCCTTTCAGGCGAGCAGCTTCTTTATAATAGTTACGGAATTGACGCTCTAAGATGCCATAGATACGGCGAACTTTTTGCTTTTCACGCAACTGCACACCATAGTCAGACAGACGCGGTTTACGCGCACCATGCTGACCAGGAGCTTGTTCAATTTTACACTTGGTATCGATCGCTCGAACGCCAGATTTAAGGAATAAATCTGTGCCCTCACGACGGCTAAGCTTGAGCTTAGGACCCAAATATCTTGCCATTTTCTCTCTCCAACAATCCTAAAAGCAGCGTTATACGCGACGCTTTTTCGGCGGACGACAACCGTTATGAGGGATAGGAGTCACATCAGTAATATTAGTGATGCGGAAACCAGCCGCGTTTAACGCGCGGATAGTAGACTCACGACCAGGACCAGGTCCTTTAACCATAACTTCCAGATTCTTGATACCGTATTCTTTCACTGCGTCAGCGCAGCGCTCTGCTGCAACCTGAGCTGCGAACGGAGTGGATTTACGAGAACCACGGAAACCGGAACCACCAGCTGTTGCCCAACCCAAAGCATTACCCTGACGATCGGTAATGGTTACAATGGTGTTGTTGAAAGAAGCATGGATATGAGCCACGCCGTCAGAGACTTGTTTTCTTACACGTTTACGTGTACGAACAGGTGCCTTTGCCATTTATTCAATCACCCCGATTATTTCTTGATCGGTTTACGCGGACCCTTACGGGTACGTGCGTTAGTCTTAGTACGCTGACCGCGCACTGGAAGACCACGACGATGACGCAAACCACGATAAGTCCCAAGGTCCATAAGACGCTTGATGCTCAGGGTGACTTCACGACGCAGATCACCTTCAACAATGAACTTGGCAACTTCGTCACGCAGCTTTTCGATTTGCTCTTCAGACAGCTCACTGATCTTAACATTTTCAGCAATACCAGACGCTGCACAGATAGCCTGTGAACGGGTTTTACCGATGCCGTAGATCGAAGTTAATGCGATCACGGTATGTTTTTGATCAGGAATGTTAATGCCTGCTATACGGGCCACTATGCACTCCTACTATTTATATACGGCAACACCATTCTGAAAAGCCCGTTTTCAGGATACTCAAATAATGTTGCAGCTTACATACAAAAGATTGGCTGGCTAATCTAGCCAGCTCAACCCAACTTTGCAAGAAAAATATGCGAGATAATCAGCCTTGACGCTGTTTATGCTTCGGCTCGGCGCTGCAGATTACGCGAACGATACCGTTACGCTTAACGATTTTGCAGTTACGACATAATTTCTTGACGGAAGCACGAACTTTCATTTTTACTCTCCGTAACTTCGCAAACGCACCAGATTAGCGGTTATAGCCTTTCAGGTTTGCTTTCTTCAATGCAGACTCGTACTGACTTGACATCATCAGAGTTTGCACTTGAGCCATAAAGTCCATAATGACAACAACTACGATTAGTAGTGAGGTACCACCAAAGTAGAATGGCACTTTCATTGCGTCACGCATGAACTCCGGGATAAGGCAGATGAAAGTAATATACATCGCACCAATTAAGGTTAAACGAGTCATTACTTTATCGATGTACTTCGCCGTTTGCTCTCCCGGACGAATTCCTGGTACAAATGCACCGGACTTCTTCAGGTTATCTGCTGTCTCGCGAGGGTTGAAAACCAACGCAGTGTAAAAGAAACAGAAGAAGATGATTGCAGTCGCATAGAGTAACACATAAAGCGGTTGCCCAGGCTGCAAATACAGCGAAATCGTAGTCAGCCAGTTCCAACCAGTCCCGCCCCCAAACCATGATGCAATCGTGGCAGGGAACAGAATAATGCTGGAAGCGAAGATCGCTGGGATAACCCCGGCCATATTCACTTTCAACGGTAAGTGCGTGCTCTGTGCTGCATAAACACGACGACCCTGTTGGCGTTTAGCATAGTTAACAACGATACGACGTTGACCACGCTCTACGAACACAACAAAGAAAGTCACTGCAAACACTAAAACTGCAACCAACAGCAACAGGAGGAAGTGCAGGTCGCCTTGCCGAGCTTGTTCGATAGTATGAGCTACTGCCGGTGGCAGACCTGCTACGATACCCGCGAAGATTATGATTGAGATACCGTTACCGATACCGCGTTCAGTAATCTGTTCACCTAACCACATCAGGAACATTGTCCCGGTAACTAAGCTAACAACAGCAGTAAAGTAGAAGGCAAAGCCTGGGTTTAATACCAGGCCTTGCATACCAGGCATGTTCGGTAAACCGGTAGCAATACCGATTGACTGAAACACAGCTAATACCAGCGTACCGTAGCGGGTGTACTGGCTAATCTTACGACGGCCAGCCTCCCCTTCTTTCTTTATCTCTGCTAACGCTGGATGAACCACCGTCAGCAGCTGGATAATAATCGATGCCGAAATGTACGGCATGATACCCAATGCAAAGATAGAAGCACGGCTGAGAGCACCACCAGAGAACATGTTAAACATTTCAATGATGGTGCCTCTTTGCTGCTCGAGCAATTTGGCAAGTACAGTGGCATCAATACCAGGGATCGGAATAAAAGAGCCGATACGGAAAACGATCAACGCACCGATAACAAACAAAAGTCTGCGCTTCAGTTCGCCTAGTCCACCCTTGGCACTTTGGAAATCTAACCCCGGTTGCTTAGCCATCTGCTACTTATTCCTCAATTTTACCGCCAGCAGCTTCGATAGCAGCACGAGCGCCTTTGGTGACACGCAAACCACGCAGAGTTACCGCACGACCAACTTCGCCAGAAAGAATAACTTTCGCGAACTCGATCTGGATACCAACTACGTTAGCGGCTTTCAGCGTGCTCAGGTCGATTACGTCGCCTTCTACAAGAGCAAGTTCAGACAGACGAACTTCTGCCGTGATCATTGCTTTGCGAGAGGTGAAGCCGAATTTCGGCAAACGACGGTATAAAGGCATCTGACCACCTTCAAAACCACGACGTACGCCACCACCAGAACGTGAGTTCTGACCTTTGTGACCACGACCGCCGGTTTTACCCAGGCCAGAACCAATACCACGACCTACACGCTTCGGCGCTTGTTTGGCACCTTCAGCCGGAGACAGAGTATTTAAACGCATCTCTTACTCCTCAACCTTAACCATGTAGGAAACCAGGTTGATCATACCGCGTACAGCAGGAGTATCCTCACGCTCTACAGTATGACCAATACGACGCAGACCTAAGCCTAACAGCGTTGCCTTGTGTTTCGGCAAGCGGCCAATAGAGCTGCGAGTTTGTGTTACTTTAATAGTCTTTGCCATGGTTAATTACCCCAGAATTTCTTCAACGGATTTACCACGCTTGGCAGCGACCATTTGTGGGGATTTCATATTTGCCAGAGCGTCGATAGTTGCACGAACCACGTTGATCGGGTTTGTAGAACCATAAGCTTTAGCCAATACGTTATGCACCCCAGCGACTTCCAGGACGGCACGCATTGCACCACCGGCGATAATACCGGTACCTTCGGAAGCCGGCTGCATGAACACACGGGAACCCGTATGAGCACCTTTAACTGGGTGCTGCAGGGTGCCGCTGTTCAGCGCGACATTCATCATGTTGCGACGGGCTTTTTCCATCGCTTTCTGGATCGCTGCCGGAACTTCGCGTGCTTTGCCGTAGCCAAAACCAACGCGACCGTTACCATCACCAACTACTGTCAGTGCGGTAAAGCTGAAGATACGGCCACCTTTTACGGTTTTAGATACGCGGTTTACCGCGATCAGCTTTTCCTGCAGTTCGCCAGCTTGTTTTTCGATGTGAGCCATCTTAAACCTCTTCCTTAGAACTGAAGGCCAGCTTCACGGGCAGCATCTGCCAGTGCCTGGACTCGACCATGATATTGGAAACCGGAACGGTCAAAGGATACTTTCGTGATCCCTTTTTCCAATGCGCGTTCTGCGATAGCTTTACCTACAGCAGTGGCAGCATCTTTGTTGCCGGTATACTTCAGTTGCTCAGTAATAGTTTTTTCTACAGTTGATGCAGCAACTAATACTTCAGAACCGTTTGGTGCGATAACCTGTGCGTAAATATGACGCGGGGTACGATGTACCACCAGACGTGTCGCACCCAATTCTTTGAGCTTGCGGCGTGCGCGGGTCGCACGACGGATACGAGCAGATTTCTTATCCATAGTGTTACCTTACTTCTTCTTAGCCTCTTTGGTACGCACGACTTCGTCGGCGTAACGGACACCCTTGCCTTTATAAGGCTCAGGACGACGGTAGGCACGTAAATCTGCTGCAACCTGACCGATAACTTGTTTATCAGCGCCTTTCAGCACGATTTCAGTTTGGGTCGGACATTCAGCAGTGATGCCTTCCGGCAGCTGGTGATCTACTGGGTGAGAGAAGCCTAAAGCTAAATTCACCACATTGCCTTTAACGGCAGCACGATAACCAACGCCAACCAATTGAAGCTTTTTAGTGAAGCCGTCGGTAACACCAACAACCATTGCATTCAACAGTGCACGAGTTGTACCCGCTTGGGCCCAACCGTCAACAAAACCTTCACGTGGAGCGAAAGTGATGGTGTTTTCTTCCTGTTTAACTACAACGGCGTCATGGATAGTACGTGACAGCTCGCCGTTTTTACCCTTAATCGTAATAACCTGACCGTTGAGTTTTACCTCTACGCCGGCAGGAATGACGACGGGTGCTTTTGCAACACGAGACATTCTTTCCTCCCGATTAAGCTACGTAGCAGATAATCTCGCCACCAAGACCAGCCTGGCGAGCTGCACGATCAGTCATAACACCTTTAGAGGTAGAAATAACAGCGATACCCATACCGGCCATAACTTTTGGCAGCTCATCTTTTTTCTTATAGATGCGCAGACCTGGACGGCTGATACGTTGAATGCTTTCTACCACTGCCTTGCCCTGGAAGTACTTCAGTACTAATTCCAGTTCAGGTTTGGCGTCGCCTTCGATTTTAAATTCTTCAATATAACCTTCTTCCTTCAGCACGTTGGCAATTGCCACTTTCAGCTTGGAGGAAGGCATGGTGACCGCAACTTTGTTCGCGGCTTGACCGTTACGGATACGGGTCAGCATATCCGCGATCGGATCTTGCATGCTCATCTGTCTTTACTCCCGTGATTCAATTGGTGAAAATTACCAGCTAGCCTTTTTAAGACCCGGAATTTCACCGCGCATAGCGGCTTCACGGACCTTAATACGGCTCAACCCGAACTTCCGCAGGAAAGCATGCGGACGACCAGTTTGACGGCAGCGGTTACGCTGACGAGACGGGCTGGAATCACGCGGCAGAGACTGCAGCTTAAGAACCGCATCCCAACGATCTTCGTCGGAAGAGTTCACACCAGAGATAATAGCTTTCAATTCCTCGCGTTTAGCGCGGTATTTGTCAGCCAGTTTCACGCGAACGACTTCGCGTGCTTTCATGGATTGCTTAGCCATTAGTAACCCTGCCTTACTTGCGGAACGGGAAGTTAAAGGCAGCCAGCAGAGCGCGGCCTTCATCATCGGATTTCGCAGTAGTGGTGATAGTAATATCTAAACCACGAACGCGATCGACTTTATCATAATCGATTTCCGGGAAGATGATCTGTTCACGCACGCCCATGCTGTAGTTACCACGACCATCGAAAGACTTAGCAGACAAGCCGCGGAAGTCACGAATACGTGGAACAGCAATAGAGACCAGACGCTCAAAGAACTCCCACATGCGTTCGCCACGCAGAGTTACTTTACAGCCGATCGGATAGCCCTGACGGATTTTGAAGCCTGCAACTGATTTGCGTGCTTTGGTGATCAACGGTTTTTGACCGGAGATTGCTGCCAGGTCAGCTGCTGCATTATCCAGCAGTTTCTTGTCAGCGATCGCTTCACCTACACCCATGTTCAGGGTGATCTTCTCGACCCGAGGGACTTGCATGACAGAATTGTAACCAAACTCAGTCATGAGTTTTTTTACGACATCGTCTTTGTAGTAATCATGCAGTTTCGCCATCGTACTACTCCAAATTACTTGATAGTTTCGCTATTAGACTTGAAGAAACGGACTTTTTTGCCGTCTTCGAATCTAAAGCCTACACGGTCAGCCTTACCGGTTGCCGCGTTGAAGATAGCAACGTTAGAAACCTGAATTGCAGCTTCTTTTTCAACGATGCCGCCTGGTTGGTTCAGAGCCGGTACAGGCTTCTGATGTTTTTTAACCAGGTTGATACCTTCAACAATGACCTTACCAGAAGACAGGACATTTTTTACTTTACCGCGCTTACCTTTATCTTTGCCGGTAAGCAGGATAACTTCGTCATCACGACGGATTTTCGCTGCCATGGTTCGCTCCTTAGAGTACTTCTGGTGCCAGAGAGATAATTTTCATGAACTTCTCATTACGCAGTTCACGAGTTACCGGCCCAAAAATACGCGTGCCGATTGGCTGCTCGCTGTTATTGTTTAAAATAACGCATGCATTACCATCGAAGCGAATGACAGAACCGTCCGGGCGACGAACACCCTTCTTGGTGCGCACCACTACCGCCTTCAGCACATCGCCTTTCTTCACCTTACCGCGAGGAATTGCTTCCTTGATGGTAATTTTGATGATGTCGCCGACGCCTGCGTAGCGACGGTGCGAGCCACCTAGAACCTTGATACACATTACGCGACGTGCACCGGAGTTGTCGGCCACGGTCAGCATAGTCTGTTCTTGGATCATGTTAGTGCTCCGCTAATGTCAACTACAACTTTAGGACCCAGGAATAGGTCGTTAAGAAATCCCCATAAATGAGGGCGCGGCATTATAACACCGGTTCCAGATTATGGGTAGAAAAAATAAACGGCCCACAGTTATGAGCCGTTTATCTATTTTTGAGACGACGAGTCTATTACAGAATCGCTTTCTCTACAACGCGAACCAGTGTCCAAGACTTAGTCTTAGACAGCGGACGGCATTCGCTAATTTCAACGACGTCGCCGATACCGCATTCGTTGTTCTCGTCATGTACGTGCAGCTTAGTCGTACGCTTGATGAATTTACCGTAGATTGGGTGTTTCACAAAACGTTCAATCGCAACAACGATGGATTTCTCCATTTTGTCACTGATAACACGACCTTGCAGAGTACGGATCTTGTCACTCATTACGCACCCGCCTTTTCAGTCAGTAAAGTCTTCACACGTGCAACATCACGACGCACTTGTTTCAACAGGTGTGTTTGCTGCAACTGGCCACTTGCCGTTTGCATGCGCAGGTTAAACTGCTCACGCAAAAGGTTAAGAAGCTCAGTGTTCAGCTCTTCCACGCTTTTTTCGCGCAGCTCTTGTGCTTTCATTACATCACCGTCTTAGTTACAAAGGTGGTTTTGATAGGCAGTTTGGCTGCTGCCAGCTGGAAGGCTTCACGAGCCAGCTCTTCAGGCACACCGTCCATTTCGTACAGGACTTTACCAGGCTGGATCAAGGCAACCCAATACTCCACGTTACCTTTACCTTTACCCATACGAACTTCCAGTGGCTTCTCGGTGATCGGTTTGTCCGGGAATACACGGATCCAGATCTTACCTTGACGCTTAACTGCACGGGTCATCGCACGACGTGCTGCTTCAATTTGACGAGCAGTCAGACGACCACGGCCAACAGCTTTCAGACCGTAAGTGCCGAAGCTCACATCCGTACCTTGCGCAAGACCACGGTTGCGGCCTTTGTGCACCTTACGGAATTTTGTACGCTTTGGTTGTAACATCAGCGACTCTCCTTACTTGCGGCCTTTACGCTGCTGCTTTTTAGGTTGAGCAGCCGGTTCCGGTTGTTCAACTGCAGCCATACCACCCAGGATCTCACCTTTGAAGATCCATACCTTAACGCCGATTACACCATAAGTGGTGTGCGCTTCAGATGTGTTGTAATCGATATCCGCACGCAGAGTGTGCAACGGAACACGACCTTCACGGTACCATTCAGTACGCGCGATTTCAGCACCGCCAAGACGGCCGCTTACTTCAACTTTGATACCTTTAGCGCCAAGACGCATTGCGTTCTGTACAGCACGCTTCATAGCACGACGGAACATAACGCGACGTTCCAGCTGTGAAGTGATGCTGTCAGCAACCAATTTAGCGTCAAGTTCCGGCTTGCGGACTTCGGCGATGTTAATTTGCGCAGGAACGCCAGCGATATCCGCTACGACCTTACGCAGTTTTTCGACATCTTCACCTTTCTTGCCGATAACGATGCCAGGACGAGCGGTGTGAATAGTCACACGGATGCTCTTCGCTGGACGCTCGATAACGATGCGAGAAACGGAAGCTTTCGACAATTCTTTAGTCAAGAACTGGCGAACTTTAAAGTCGCTGTCCAGGTTGTCAGCGAATTCTTTGGTATTTGCATACCAAGTAGAGTTCCAAGGTTTGACAATACCTAGTCGAATACCATTAGGATGTACTTTCTGACCCATTGCTAGTCTCCAGAGTCTCAGCGATCGGACACAACCACAGTAATGTGGCTGGTGCGCTTCAGAATGCGATCTGCACGACCTTTAGCACGCGGCATAATGCGCTTCATGCTTGGGCCTTCGTCTACGAAAATCTTCGTGACTTTCAGATCATCGATGTCAGCGCCATCGTTGTGTTCTGCGTTAGCAATGGCAGACTCTAGTACCTTCTTAACCAAACCAGCAGCTTTCTTGTTGGTGTAGGCCAAAGTTTCCAGAGCTTGCGACACTTTCTTACCGCGGATCAGGTCAGCAACAAGGCGAACCTTCTGAGCAGAAGAACGAGCGTGGCGATGTTTAGCGATAGTTTCCATCTCTTCCTCCTACCTTAGCGCTTTTTAGCTTTTTTATCAGCCGCATGGCCGCGATAAGTACGAGTCGGCGCGAATTCACCCAGTTTGTGACCGACCATTTCGTCGGAAACAAATACTGGTACGTGCTGACGACCATTATGGACAGCGATGGTCAAACCGATCATGTTAGGAAAGATCGTTGAACGACGGGACCAAGTGCGCAAAGGCTTCTTGTCACCGCTTTCCACCGCTTTCTCTACCTTCTTCAGCAAGTGCAGGTCAATAAAAGGACCTTTCTTGAGAGAACGTGGCATGGCTTATCCTCTAATTATTTTTTGCTACGGCGACGTACAATGAATTTATCAGTACGCTTGTTGCTACGGGTCTTCTTACCTTTGGTCTGAACGCCCCACGGGGTTACCGGGTGCTTACCAAAGTTACGACCTTCACCACCACCGTGTGGGTGATCGACTGGGTTCATCGCAGTACCGCGAACGGTAGGACGAATACCACGCCAACGTGCAGCACCTGCTTTACCCAGAACGCGAAGCATATGTTCAGCGTTACCGACTTCACCTAAGGTGGCGCGGCAATCAACTTGAACTTTACGCATTTCGCCAGAGCGCAGACGCAGAGTTACGTAGGAACCGTCACGTGCAACGATCTGAACGTAGGCACCAGCAGAACGAGCCATCTGGCCACCCTTACCTGGTTTCATTTCTACGTTATGAACCGTTGAACCTACTGGGATGTTGCGCATAGGCAGGGCGTTACCTGTCTTAATTGCTGCATCAACGCCAGATTGGATCTGGTCACCCACTTTCAGGCCTTTCGGCGCCAGGATATAACGGCGTTCGCCGTCTTTGTACAGAACCAGAGCGATATTCGCTGAACGGTTCGGATCGTACTCCAGACGCTCAACCACTGCTGCGATACCGTCTTTGTTGCGTTTGAAGTCAACCAGACGATAATGCTGCTTGTGGCCACCACCGATATGACGGGTGGTGATACGGCCATTGTTGTTACGACCACCGCTTTTGCTCAGTTTTTCAAGCAGCGGGGCATAAGGTTTACCCTTGTGCAACTCCTGGTTAACCACTTTAACAACATGGCGGCGGCCCGGAGATGTAGGTTTACATTTAACAATTGCCATTGTTCAAACTCCTCCGACTTACTCTGCGCCGCTGATGAAGTCCAGATTCTGGCCTTCTTTCAGGGTAACGTAAGCTTTTTTCCAGTCGCTACGACGACCAACACGCTGACCGTGACGCTTCACTTTGCCTTTAACAAGCAGGGTGTTAACGTCTTCGACTTCGACTTCAAACAGTTTCTTAACCGCAGCTTTGATTTCTGCTTTAGTCGCGTCTTTGGCAACTTTGAGAACGATGGTGTTGTTCTTTTCCATCGCAGTAGAAGCTTTTTCAGAAACGTGCGGCGCGCGCAGCACTTTCAGCAGACGTTCTTCACGAATCATGCCAGCATCTCCTCAACTTGCTTCACCGCGTCAGAAGTCATAACGACTTTGTCGAAGGCGATCAGGCTTACTGGATCGATACCTGCTACATCACGAACATCAACCTTGTACAGGTTGCGTGCGGCCAGGAACAGGTTCTCGTCGACTTCGCCAGTTACAATCAGCACGTCTTCCAGAGCCATGTCTTTCAGTTTCTGTGCCAGCAGCTTAGTTTTAGGCGCTTCTACAGAGAACTGCTCGACTACGATCAAGCGATCTTGACGTACCAGTTCGGACAGAATGCTTTTCAGCGCGCCGCGGTACATCTTTTTATTTACTTTTTGACTGTGGTCCTGTGGCTTTGCAGCGAAGGTAACACCACCGGAACGCCAGATTGGGCTCTTTACAGAACCTGCTCGCGCACGGCCAGTACCTTTCTGACGCCATGGTTTTTTACCGGAACCAGTTACTTCAGCACGGGTCTTCTGAGCGCGAGTACCTTGACGGGCACCTGCTGCATACGCAACAACGACCTGGTGTACCAGCGCTTCATTGAAATCACGCCCGAAGGTAGTTTCGGAAACAGTCAGCGCGCTTTGCGCGTCTTTCACTACTAATTCCATTCCTATCTCCTCGACGTTAAGCCTTAACAGCAGGTTTAACGATCAGGTTGCCACCGGTAGCACCCGGAACAGCACCCTTGACCAGCAGCAGGTTGCGCTCAGCGTCAACACGTACTACGTCCAGGCTTTGAACGGTTACACGCTCGTTACCCAGTTGGCCTGCCATTTTCTTGCCTTTGAACACTTTGCCCGGAGTCTGGTTCTGACCGATAGAACCCGGAACACGGTGAGACAAGGAGTTACCGTGGGTAGCGTCTTGGGTACGGAAATTCCAGCGCTTAACTGTGCCAGCAAAACCTTTACCTTTAGAAGTACCGGTAACATCTACTTTCTTAACGTCTGCGAAAATTTCAACGCTAATGTCCTGACCTGCAGTAAATTCTTCACCTTCTGCAAGGCGGAATTCCCACAGACCGCGGCCAGCTTCTACGCCAGCTTTAGCGAAGTGACCCGCTTCTGGTTTAGTTACACGGTTAGCTTTTTTGCTACCAGTAGTAACTTGCACAGCACGGTAACCGTCGTTGTCCAGGTCTTTGACCTGAGTAACGCGGTTTGCTTCAATTTCGATAACGGTTACTGGGATAGAAACACCATCTTCTGTGAAGATACGTGTCATACCCACTTTCTTACCGACTAAACCAATCATTGTTTCAACCTCTCAATCGCTCAATGACCCTGATTAACCCAGGCTGATCTGCACGTCTACACCAGCAGCCAGATCCAGACGCATCAGAGCATCAACGGTTTTCTCGGTTGGCTCAACGATGTCAACCAGACGCTTGTGAGTGCGAATCTCATACTGATCGCGCGCATCTTTATTGACGTGCGGAGAAATCAGAATGGTAAAGCGCTCTTTGCGGGTCGGCAGCGGGATTGGACCACGAACTTGCGCACCAGTGCGCTTCGCAGTCTCAACGATTTCCGCAGTTGATTGATCGATCAAACGATGATCAAACGCTTTCAGGCGGATACGGATTCTTTGGTTCTGCATGAGACCAGAGCTCCAATTATTTTAAACGTAAATAATTACTCCTCAAACCCATTTCGATTGATGGGAGAGTGTAATCGTTCTTCATATAACCCCCATATCGGGAGTATTGTTTGATTAGCGGTACAGCATTGCTAATCAACTAATCCTTATCGAATTAGGCTTACCAAGATTAGGTAAGCCCGCGCATTATACGTAAATAGAGGTAGGAAGCAACCAATACGGCAAACAAAATGCTTTTATTTTGCACTCATCACTTTCCAGCACTGATCGCAGAACGGCTTTTTAAGCCCTTCAAAAGACAAAAACCTCTCGTCCCCTCCCCCTCTCTGCTGATAACTTGCGCTGAAGGATTAGCCAGCAATCGGCTTAGATACCCTTCATGGAGGAAGGCAAAATGGATGAATGGCAGTTACTTGGTGGTGCTGTAATATCGCAGGGTTGGTTTTACCACAGCGGCATCACTCTCTTCGGGCTGCTTGCCGGCAGCTTTCTCAATGTGGTGGTTTACCGTATCCCTTTGATTATTGCTCGAGCGGAAAGAATTACCACACACAGATTTAATCTTTCTTTCCCTTCTTCCCATTGCCCTGCCTGCCAACACACTTTGCGGTGTTGGCATAACGTTCCGCTGCTCAGTTGGTTGGTTTTGAAAGGGAGATGCCACTACTGTCAGAGTAAGATCCCTGGCTTTTACCCTTTTAATGAAGGTCTGTGCGCCCTAGGCTTTTTAGCACTTTCTTTCATGCTCTCAACCCCAGCGGCTTTATGCGCCGCACTTATCTTGTTTTGGTTTCTGTTGGCGCTGAGCCTGATTGACCTTGCCACATCCTTGCTGCCGGATAGCCTGACATTGCAACTACTGTGGGCAGGTTTGCTGGTCAATTCATTCTTAGGCAACGTGGCGCTGCAAGATGCAGTTTATGGCGCGGTGGCCGGATACTTGTCTTTATGGTTTTTATACTGGGGAGTCAAAATAGTCACAGGTAAGGAAGGGATGGGATATGGTGACTTCAAGCTGCTTGCGGCACTGGGCGTCTGGGTTGGCTGGCAAATGTTGCCGCACCTATGCATTTTGGCTGCGTTGACGGGAATGGTGTTCGCACTGGTAAGCAAAAGGAGAAATCATATGACTAAGCAAATTCCGTTCGGCCCGAGCTTAGCCTCTGCGGGGCTTATTGTGTATATCAGCCAGCAGAGTGACTCTGTCTGGCTGACGTTCTAATAAAGCACATCGCTATTTCTGTGATTCTTCTTTGAGTTGAGACTGAAGGTAGTTTTGGATCCCCACGCGCCCAATGAGTTCGAGCTCGGTTTCAATCCAATCAATGTGATGTTCTTCGTCAGCGAGGATGTTAATCATCAAATCACGGCTAACGTAGTCGTGGACTGTATCGGCGTAGGCGATTGCCTCACGCAGGTCTTTGGCCCCGTCGAGCTCAAGCAATAAATCTGACTTCAGCATCTCCTCAACATCTTCCCCGATATTGAGTTTGCCGAGATCTTGCAAATTAGGAATGCCTTCCAAGAAGAGAATGCGCTCGATATAGAGGTCCGCATGCTTCATCTCATCAATTGACTCATGGTATTCGATGCCATTGAGTCTCATCAGACCCCAGTTTTTAAACATTCGGGCGTGCAAAAAATACTGATTGATTGCAACCAGTTCATTTCCAAGAAGTTTATTGAGGTGTGCAATGACTTTTTTATCGCCTTTCATAGGTAACTCCTCCGTTCCGGTATCTAAAGCGTAGATCCGGTTCAGAGTAAGTCAAAGAAAAGGCTTACATTTGGCGAGGTATTTTTAAGCGATATTGTCGAATTGTGGAATCTGCTGCAATTCGTCTTCCATTATCTGGCGCGCGACGCGGATACATTTACCGCACTGCGTACCTACCGGAACAAAACTTCTAAGCTGCTGGAACGTTTGGGGCTGATAGCGACGAACTGCCTGACGGATTGTTTTATCACTAACGCTATTACATAAACACACGTACATAGAAACCACACATCGAACAAAACCTGAGCTAACTGTAAATGAGAATCGTTATTACTGCAACACTCAGGCATAAAAAAAGGGTGCCGAAGCACCCTCTTTTCTATTGCAGAAATTATCAGCGATTAAGCGATAACTTTAGCAACAACACCTGCACCAACAGTACGGCCACCTTCACGGATTGCGAAACGCAGACCGTCATCCATCGCGATTGGGTGGATCAGGGTTACTACCATGTTGATGTTGTCACCTGGCATTACCATCTCTACGCCTTCTGGCAGTTCGATGGTACCGGTCACGTCAGTTGTACGGAAGTAGAACTGTGGACGGTAACCTTTGAAGAACGGAGTATGACGGCCGCCTTCATCTTTGCTCAGGATATACACTTCTGAGTCAAATTTGGTGTGTGGTTTGATTGAACCTGGTTTAGCCAGTACCTGACCACGTTCGATGTCTTCACGCTTGATACCACGCAGCAGAACACCAACGTTCTCACCAGCACGGCCTTCGTCCAGCAGTTTGCGGAACATTTCAACGCCGGTACAGGTAGACTTAACGGTGTCTTTGATACCAACGATTTCAACTTCTTCGCCAACTTTGATGATACCGCGCTCTACACGACCGGTAACAACGGTACCACGACCGGAGATGGAGAATACGTCTTCGATTGGCAGCAGGAATGGCTTGTCAATCGCACGCTCTGGTTCTGGGATGTAGCTATCCAGGAAGCCAGCCAGTTCGATGATCTTAGCTTCCCACTCTGCTTCGCCTTCCAGTGCTTTCAGCGCTGAACCACGAACAACTGGGATGTCGTCGCCTGGGAAATCGTAAGCAGACAGAAGTTCACGAACTTCCATTTCTACCAGTTCCAGCAGCTCTTCGTCATCAACCATGTCGCATTTGTTCATGAATACGATCATGAATGGAACGCCAACCTGGCGACCCAGCAGGATGTGCTCACGAGTCTGTGGCATAGGGCCATCAGTTGCAGCAACAACCAGGATCGCGCCGTCCATCTGAGCAGCACCGGTGATCATGTTTTTCACATAGTCGGCGTGTCCTGGGCAGTCTACGTGCGCGTAGTGACGGCTTGGGGTGTCATATTCAACGTGAGAAGTGTTGATGGTGATACCACGAGCTTTTTCTTCTGGTGCGTTATCGATCTGGTCGAAGGCACGAGCAGCACCGCCGTAGGTTTTAGCCAGAACGGTAGTGATTGCAGCAGTCAGGGTAGTTTTACCGTGGTCAACGTGGCCGATAGTACCAACGTTAACGTGCGGTTTTGTACGTTCAAATTTTTCTTTAGACACGGCTATATTCCTTACTCTTGTGCTCCCCCTTCATAGAGAGAGCACTGGATCATTGTGTTTAAACCAGTGGCTTATTTGCCACGAGCTTCAATAACGGCCTGAGCGACGTTGTTCGGCGCATCATCGTACTTCAGGAACTCCATGGAGTAAGAAGCACGGCCTTTGGTCAGAGAACGCAGTTGAGTTGCGTATCCGAACATCTCGGACAACGGAACTTCAGCGTGAATCTGAACGCCAGTAGCGTTGGATTCCTGACCTTTCAGTTGACCACGACGACGGCTAAGGTCACCGATGACATCACCAGTGTTCTCTTCCGGAGTTTCTACTTCAACCTTCATGATCGGCTCAAGCAGAACTGGTTTCGCTTTCTTAAAGCCATCTTTGAAGGCGATAGAAGCGGCCAGTTTAAACGCCAGCTCAGAGGAGTCAACGTCATGGTAAGAACCGAAGTGCAGACGCACGCCCAGATCTACTACCGGGTAACCCGCCAGTGGACCAGACTTCAGCTGTTCCTGGATGCCTTTGTCAATCGCGCCGATGAATTCAGTTGGAATCACACCGCCTTTGATTTCGTTGACAAACTCATATCCTTTCGGATTTGTGCCAGGTTCTAGTGGGTACATGTCGATCACAACGTGACCATACTGACCGCGACCACCAGACTGCTTAGCGTGTTTACCTTCAACGTCGGTAACTTTACCGCGAATTGCTTCACGGTAAGCAACTTGTGGCTTACCGACGTTCGCTTCAACGTTAAATTCGCGACGCATACGGTCAACCAAGATGTCCAGGTGAAGCTCACCCATACCTGCGATGATAGTCTGACCAGATTCTTCGTCAGTCCATACGCGGAATGATGGGTCTTCTTTCGCCAGACGGCCCAGAGCCAGACCCATTTTTTCTTGGTCAGCTTTGGTTTTTGGTTCTACCGCAACGGAGATAACCGGCTCAGGGAACTCCATACGCTCCAGAATGATCACATTGTCTGGATCACACAGAGTGTCACCGGTAGTTACGTCTTTCAAACCGATTGCCGCAGCGATGTCGCCCGCACGAACTTCTTTAATTTCTTCACGCTTGTTAGCGTGCATCTGAACGATACGGCCCAGACGTTCGCGCTGAGATTTCACTGGGTTAAATACAGTGTCACCTGAGTTGACGAGACCGGAATAAACACGGAAGAACGTCAAGTTACCCACGAATGGGTCAGTTGCGATTTTGAACGCCAGAGCAGAGAACGGCTCGGCATCATCAGAGTGACGAACTGCTGGAGTGTCTTTACCGTCATCCAACATACCGTTGATAGCTTCAACGTCGGTTGGTGCTGGCAGATACTCAACAACAGCATCCAGCATTGCCTGTACGCCTTTGTTTTTAAACGCAGAACCACAGGTAACCAGGATGATTTCGTTGTTCAGAACGCGCTTACGCAGAGAAGTTTTGATCTCTTCTTCAGTCAACTCTTCGCCACCAAAGAATTTCTCCATCAGCTCATCAGAGCCTTCAGCAGCGGACTCAACCAGTTTCTGATGCCATTCTTCAGCCAGTTCTTGCATGTCAGCTGGGATCTCTTCGTATTCGAAGGTCACGCCCTGATCAGCTTCGTTCCAGTTGATAGCTTTCATCTTCACCAGGTCAACAACACCGGTGAATTTCTCTTCCGCGCCGATTGCCAGTTGCAGAGGCACCGGAGTTGCGCCCAGACGTTTTTCAATCTGATCAACAACTTTCAGGAAGTTAGCACCCATACGGTCCATTTTGTTAACGAACGCGATACGAGGAACTTTATATTTGTTTGCCTGACGCCATACGGTCTCAGACTGTGGCTGAACACCACCAACAGCACAGTAAACCATTACCGCGCCATCAAGAACACGCATGGAACGTTCTACTTCGATGGTGAAGTCAACGTGCCCTGGGGTGTCGATGATGTTGATGTGGTGTGGTTCGAACTGCTTAGCCATACCAGCCCAGTAACAGGTGGTAGCAGCGGACGTGATGGTAATACCACGTTCCTGTTCTTGCTCCATCCAGTCCATGGTAGCTGCGCCATCATGAACTTCACCGATTTTGTGGTTTACACCGGTGTAGAACAAAACACGTTCGGTAGTGGTCGTTTTACCGGCGTCGATGTGAGCACTGATACCAATGTTACGGTAGCGCTCAATGGGTGTTTTACGAGCCATTTGATTCCTCTATAACTAGGACGTTCAAGTTCAGTTAACCCAAGCGGGTTGGCTTCTTGAAGCGCCCGCTTGGTTAGCATAACTACTGCGAAGTGATTACCAGCGGTAGTGGGCGAACGCCTTGTTGGCTTCAGCCATACGGTGAACGTCTTCACGTTTCTTAACAGCAGTACCTTTGTTCTCTGCTGCGTCAGAAAGTTCGTTCGCCAGGCGAAGAGCCATGGATTTATCACCGCGTTTACGAGCAGCTTCAACGATCCAACGCATTGCCAGGGCATTACGACGAACCGGACGTACTTCAACTGGAACCTGATAAGTAGAACCACCTACGCGGCGGGACTTAACTTCGACAGTCGGACGAACGTTGTCCAGAGCGACTTCGAAAGCTTCCAGGTGGCCTTTACCGCTACGTTGAGCCAGGGTCTCAAGAGCAGTGTAGACGATTGCTTCTGCAGTAGATTTTTTACCATCTACCATCAGAATGTTTACGAATTTAGCCAGCAGTTCGGACCCGAACTTAGGATCTGGCAGAATTTTACGTTGACCAATGACGCGACGACGTGGCATGGAAATACTCCGTTGTTAATTCAGGATTGTCCAAAACTCAAAGAGTTTATTTTGACATTAATGTAAAAATGTTTGGCCTTACTTAACGGAGAACCATTAAGACTTCGGCTTCTTGACGCCGTATTTAGAACGAGATTGCTTACGATCCTTAACGCCTGAACAGTCCAGCGCGCCACGGACGGTGTGATAACGCACACCTGGCAAGTCTTTTACACGACCGCCACGGATCAGGATCACGGAGTGTTCCTGCAGGTTATGACCTTCACCGCCGATGTAGGAGGTAACTTCAAAACCGTTAGTCAAACGCACACGGCATACTTTACGCAGTGCGGAGTTTGGTTTTTTAGGAGTGGTGGTATATACACGAGTACATACGCCACGTTTCTGCGGGCAAGCTTCCAGCGCTGGAACGTTGCTTTTAGCAACCTTCGTAGAGCGTGGTTTGCGTACCAGCTGATTAATTGTTGCCATTAAAAAGCTCCTGGATTTTGGTTCATAAACTACTTTGTAAACGCGTGTTAAATCACCCCATATACAGCATTAGCTAATATGGGGACGCAGAATTTTAGGGCTGACCTACAAAGGTGTCAAGAAATATACAGCGTTGGAGGTGATCACCATGCGATTTGCTGAGGGTGTTTTTCGGTCAGCGCGACGAAACCAGTATAGTCGATCAGCGTAATATTGTGTGAAATTTGACCAACCAATCCTCGGGCGGCTAAATCTTCACTTAGGGCATAGACGGAATGTTCTGCCGTAGCTAGATATGGGTGCGCCGCGCTGTCTTTCAAGGCCGCCAGTACGCCGTCTTGCATCAGCAGTAAAGCGTCCTGTGAGCCAATCAGACTAACAAGTGTGGGGAAATCACACGCTTGGGGAGAATTCGCTAAGGTAAAAAGCATGGTTTTTCCTGCATTAAAATGTCATCACGACATCGTATTCCGCTAACTTAGCGCGCAATTCAGCCGCCGCCAGCCTCTCAACATCCAGCACCCAGCTGTCCACACTCGACAATCCGCGCGCCGCCAAGGACTCCTCGCAGATGAAACACTGGTCGATATCGTATAAGGATAAAACGCCGTAAGTGACGATATAATTACGCGAAAGAATTTTTTCTGGCTGTTGGTTCGGTAACAGCTGAAATACGCCATCGGCGATAAAGAACACGCCAATGTCTTCAGTTAACGCCGAGGTGGCGAGCAAAGCATCAAGTCCTTCCCTGCCTGCAGAACTGCCGTGTGGCCCATGCGTAAAAATAAAGGCGACTTTTTTCATATTGGATTACACCTTGTATTTAAAACTGCACTAGCCGATCGCAGGTCAGCGACGCTTCCGCCAAACTTCCCAGCCCGGTCAAGGCAAAACCTGATTGCAGGTTAGCAAACTCACCGCCCTGATTGCGGGCTTCATCGCCATCAATCACGCCACGGCGCAGCGCGGCTGCCACGCAGACATTCAGCGCCACGTGGTTGTCGACGGCCAATCGCTGCCAGGCGCGCACCAAGTCGAACTCGTCTGAAGCTGGCGCAGAAAGCTGATTGCCGTTCAGAACGCCTTCGCGATAGAAAAAGATGCTGTCTAACTGATGCCCGGCGGCTAACAGCGCCAGAGCAAATTGATAGGCCGCGCTGGCTTGTTGTGTGCCGTAGGCAGGGCCGGTCACCAGCAAGCAATAACGCAGTTTCAACGTTCGTTCCCCACCAGGTCGCCGCTCTTAAATTGGCGGATATAGAGATAAACCGTGTGTTTGGAGATGTTCAGACGATCGGCCACCTGGTTAATGGCATCTTTGATATCAAAAATGCCTTTCTCGTAAAGATTCAGAACCACCTGACGATTCTTGGCGTTATTCGACACGTTGCGGTCGGCATTCACCTCTTCAATGGTGAACTCCAGCGTTTGTGCCACCAAATCGTCAACCGACGAGGCGAAGTTCACCGAAGGCGCCACTTCCTGCGTTTCTGGCGGCATAAAGGTCTGCATGATTTGCGAGAAAGGCACGTCGAGGTTCATGTTGATACAGAGCAAGCCAATCACTCGCTGCTCGCGATTGCGAATAGCGATGGTGACTGACTTCATCAACACGCCACTTTTGGCGCGAGTGAAATAGGCTTTCGACACATTGCTGTCGGCACCTGTCATATCGTGCAGCATGCGCAGCGCCAGGTCGGTAATAGGCGAACCGATTTTACGCCCGGTGTGTTCACCATTGGCAATTCGAATCGCCGAGCATTTCAAGTCTTCAAGAGAATGCAGAACAATTTCACAGTGCTCGCCGATAAGCATCGCCAGACCATCAACTACCGCCTTATAGGAGGTGAGAATTTCGTGGTCGGTCTGAGTGAAAGGACGTTGGTCCAGCAAATCCAGTTCGCCGGTTTCGCCAGATATAAGCGAATTAGACATCGAAGCTACCACCCTCTACATTGCGCTCGCTTGAACCAGCAATACGCATCAATCAATATTCGGGGCCTTGACTGCTGTAAACAGGCAGACACCCTTGAGATCACATGGAATAGTGACGTTATGCTCGACAGGCAAACGCGTCAAGTGATCATCATAGAGTAACCGCAGTAAAATGAGGGTCACAGCCGGAATTAATCTTTCAGGCAAAAAAAACCGCCGCGTTTAGCGACGGTTTTTCAGAGCAACCAAAACAGATTAGTTTGTTTTAGGTGCTGCAGCGTCAGCTGGCTGGTCTGCCGCTTTTGGGTCAGCTTTAGGCGCGGCTTTAACGTCCAGCAGTTCTACGTCGAATACCAGAGTAGAGTTTGCAGGGATGCCCGGGACGCCCGTTTTGCCGTAAGCCAAGTCTGGTGGAATGACCAGCTTGATTTTACCGCCTTTCTTAACGTGCTTCAGCCCTTCGGTCCAGCCTGGGATCACGCCGTCAAGACGGAAGGAAAGTGGCTCGCCGCGAGTATAAGAGTTATCGAACTCAGTCCCGTCGGTCAGAGTACCTTTGTAGTTAACAACTACGGTGTCGCTGTCTTTCGGCACTTCGCCAGTACCTGGTTTTTCTACCTGATACAGCAGGCCAGATTCAGTTTTCTTCACGCCTTTAGTCTTGGCGAAGTCAGCACGGAATTTGTCGCCTTTCTCTGCGTTAGCTTTAGCGTCTTGTTCAACTTTAGCCTGAGCGGAAGCCTTCACGCGGCCTTCGAAAGTTTGCAGCGTTTTTTCGATGTCGGCGTCAGACAGTTTGCTCTTGTTCGCAAACGCGTCCTGCACACCAGCGATCAACTGGTCTTTGTCCAGTTTGATGCCCAATTTCTCTTGTTCTTTCAGAGAATTGTCCATGTAGCGGCCAAGTGAAGCACCCAGCGCGTAAGCAGCCTGCTCATCATCACTATTAAACTTAGTTGTAGCAGTCGCTGCCGGTGCGGCGGCGGCTGGTGCAGCGGCAGGAGCTGGAGCAGCTTTTGCTGCATCATCTGCCATGGCCTGCGTCGCATTCAGTGCCAGTGCCATGGTGGTCGCTAACAGTGTTACTTTAAACAGTGATTTCATCCATTTCTCCAAGACCTGAAGCACGTAGCCTCAGGTAACAATAACGAAAGTACGGCGGTTACTATAACTGTCCATGTTCGAACAAGACAATCTCTATACTAACCAATAGCGTATTATTCAGAACCTTTTTGCGACAATAAGTTTCTTAATTTCCTTAAAATACGAAAACTCTCAGACAGCCCGTCAGGTAATTCCCCGCATTTGCAGGTAGAATCCGTCCATTGCAGCATAAGAGGTGAAACCCATGGACCAGAGCGCCATCGAGAAACGTTTAGAGATGCTAGAAAGCCGTCTGGCATTTCAGGAAGTGACTATTGATGAACTCAATCACATCGTCACATCGCACCAGTTAGAAATGAGTCGGCTGCATGATCACCTGCGCTTATTGACCGATAAGCTGCGCGCGTCGCAGCCGTCGCAAATCGCCGATCAGTCGGAAGAGACGCCGCCGCCCCATTACTAATGCCACAGGCTTACGCCGCACGACGCAGCAACAAAAAAGGCACCCATTGGGTGCCTTTTTCACTTTAACGACTCAGTGGGCCTTAGTGGCAACCACATCCGCCGTTACCGCAACCGCCTTTGCTGCCGTGGTCATGGCCGTGATCGTGATCATGGCTGTGACCGTGGCCGCCGCAGCAACCGCCGTGGTCGTGGTCGTGACCATGGTCATGACCGTGCTCGCCGTGAACGTGGCCGTGAGCCAGTTCTTCAGCCGTGGCTTCGCGGATCGCGACCACTTCTACGTGGAAGTTCAGGTTCTGGCCAGCCAGCATGTGGTTGCCATCAACAACAACGTGGTCGCCATCAACTTCAGTGATTTCTACTGGAACTGGACCCTGATCGGTGTCAGCCAGAAAACGCATACCCACTTCCAGCTCTTCAACACCCATGAACACGTCTTTAGGAACGCGCTGCACCAGGTTTTCGTCGTAGTTGCCGTAAGCGTCGTTGGCGCCAACGTGCACGTCGAATTTGTCACCGACTGCATGACCATCCAGCGCGGTTTCCAGACCGGAGATCAGGGAACCATGACCGTGCAGATAATCCAACGGTGCGCTCACCGGTGATTCATCAACCAACACACCGTCTTCTGTACGTACCTGATATGCCACGCTGACGACCAGGTCTTTTGCTACTTTCATGATAACTCCTACCGTTGGAAACTGAATGACAACAACAGTGCCGAATAAATTTGGCGAAGAGTGTAACGGAAATCCGCGCCTCTGTACCTGATAGCATACAAAAAACGCGACTATTAGCGCTACTTCGGATCAAAAATACCGATAACTTGTTCGTCGCGGCGCAAGGTTTTATCCACCTGCTCATCGGTCTGGCGTTTATGCAAACCGCACTTGATGCACTCGACCACCTCAACCTGATCTTCAATCCATAAAGCGAGGGTATCCAGCGCCTTACATTGCGGGCAAACGGCGCCAGCGATGAAACGTTTACGGGTTGTAGCCATGACTTACTCTCCAAAAATGTTGCGTCTTGCGCCTGCTTTATACATGGGGGCAGGTGAAACGTTTTGCAAAAAAAAATTTATCCGCCGGGCTGCTCAAATGCCATAAACCCGGCTTATTCGTCGTCGTCCCAGCCATCCAGCTGGCGGCGCTCGTTGTGCATTTCACTTTGGAAGATGTCTTCCAGCTCGCGCCGCGCCTCTTTCACACGGGAAATCTGCGCCACGTCGCCACGGTTTTGCGGCACCAGTTCGCGCAACATGCGCATATCCAGACGGCGGAAGTGCTGCTGCGCGCGGTAGGCGCTGTGCGGATGCATCCCCAGCGTCACCAGCGTCTTCTTGCCTAACTCCAGCGCGCTGGAGAAGGTTTCACGCGAGAAGTGAGTCACGCCCGCCTGCAATAGCTCGTGGGCTTCAACACGCCCGCGAGCACGCGCCAGAATATTCAGATGTGGGAAATGCTGCTGGCACAGATGCACGATTTCCATCGTATCTTCCGGCTCATTACAGGTGATCACGATAGATTTGGCTTTCTCCGCGCCAGAGGCTCGCAGCAGTTCCAGCTCGGTGGCATCGCCGTAATAGACTTTATACCCATAGGTGCGCATCAGGCCGACGGCGCTGATATCGCGCTCCAGCACGGTAATGCGTTTCTTGTTGGCCATCAGCAGGCGGCCAATCACCTGACCAAAACGCCCAAAGCCGACGATAATCACCTGCGGCTGGTCATCCTGCACGAAGTGCTTCTCATCGCTCTCTTCGTTATCGTTGTAGCGGCGTACCAGAATCTTATCCACCGCCTGCATCAGCAGCGGCGTGGTCATCATCGACAGCGTCACCACCACCAACAGCAGGGAGAGCTGCGAGGAGGAGATGACCTTCTGCGCACCGGCGGCCGAGAACAGCACGAAGGCGAACTCCCCGCCCTGACTGAGCACCGCCGAGAATTGCAGCCGGACCGAGGTACGAATGCCAAACACCCGCGCCAGCGTGTACAGCACCGCGCCTTTAATCGACACCAGCACCACCACGCCAATCAGCACTTCGAGCACGTGGGTGTAAAGCACGCCAAGGTTGAGCGCCATGCCGACCGAGATAAAGAACAGCCCGAGCAGTAAACCCTTAAACGGCTCGATAGCGATTTCCAGTTCGTGCTGATACTCACTTTCCGCCAACAGCACCCCGGCGATAAAGGTCCCGAGCCATGGAGAAGCCGAGTGAATCCATAAACAGCGCTGAGCCGAGCACCAACAGCAGCGCGGCGGCGGTGAACACTTCGCGCACGCCGGAGGCCACGATCAGCCGGAAAATCGGTCGAAGCAGGAAACGCCCGCCAATCAGCATGCCAGCAAACGCCAGCACCTTCAGGCCAATCATGCCCCAGTTATTGGTGCCTTCAGGGCCACCGGCCAGCAGAGGTATTAGCGCCAGTGCGGGGATAACCGCGATATCTTGGAATAGCAATACCGCGAAGCCGAGCTGCCCACCTTCATTGCGGGTCATGCTCTTGTCGCGCATTAATTGCAGGGCCATGGCGGTGGAAGACATCGCCAGACCAATACCGCCAATCAGCGCCGCTTGCCATGCGAAGTCGGTCAGATAGAGCAGCCCGCCCAGCACGGCGGCGGTCAAGATCACCTGCCCCGCCCCCACGCCGAAGATCTGCCTGCGCAGCTCCCACAGCTTGCCGGGGTTCAGCTCCAGCCCGATGATAAACATCAGGAACACCACCCCAAGCTCGGAGAAGTGCAGAATTTCATCCACGTCGCGAATAAAACCTAGCCCCCACGGGCCGATGGCAATCCCGGCCAGCAGGTAGCCGAGCACCGCGCCAATACCCAACTTCTGGGCAATGGGTACTGCAACCACGGCAGCGAACAGAAACAGCAAAATCGCCGCCGGAAGATTCGAACCGTCCATTATTGATTGCCCCCGTGTGGCAGTGGAGACCTTAACCAATCGCCGTAAGCCTGCGCATGACTATGTAATACATCAGGTTTCTGGCGGCGGGCCCAATAGATGATAATCGGCGTCATCCAGTGCATATGGCACATGGCCGATGTCAGCTCGAAGGGGCGCATAATGTCCGACATCGGGTAGCGATTATAACCGCCTGCTTTATAGGCACCCTCCGGCTCGCCGGTAGTGACCACCGAGCGCCAATACTTTCCCCGCAACGCGTTGCCGCCTGCGCCGCTGGCAAAGCCGCGAGCCAAGACGCGATCCATCCACTCTTTTAGCAGCGCCGGGCAGCTATAGGTATAAAGAGGATGTTGAAAAACAATCACTTTATGGTCGCGCAACAGCTGTTGTTCGCGGTGAATATCGATGAAAAAATCGGGGTAGTGGGCGTACAAATCGTGAACAGTGACATGCTCTAATTGCTGCGCTTGTTGCAACAAAACGCGGTTGGCGACCGAATCGGGCGATTCCGGGTGGGCATACAGCAGCAAAACCTTTGGTGGCTGCGACATCAATACCTCCAAAGCGTCGTCAGGGTGCGGTTTTTCCGTTACCATGCTTCGCAAAGACTAAAAATAGGACGCAATACGTCTTGTTTAACTTATGATCGTGACAATTTAACATACTCTCAACACGGCGCTTTATGATTGTTTTCTCCTCATTACAAATCCGACGCGGCACTAACGTCCTGCTAGATAACGCATCAGCGACCATTAATCCCGGCCAAAAAGTCGGTCTGGTCGGCAAAAACGGCTGTGGTAAATCGACACTTATCTCGCTGTTGAAAAACGAAATGAGCGCCGATGCTGGCAACATGACTTTCCCGAATAACTGGGCTTTGGCCTGGGTTAATCAGGAAACGCCCGCGCTTGACGTGCCGGCCATAGAGTATGTTATCGACGGCGACCGCGAGTTTCGTCAGTTAGAATCTGAATTGCACGCCGCCAACGAGCGCGACGACGGCAACGCCATCGCTCACGCCCACGGCAAGCTCGACGCCATTCAGGCGTGGACCATTCCGGCGCGCGCCGCCAGCCTGCTCAGCGGGCTGGGCTTTAGCCAAAGCCAATTGCAGCAGCCGGTGAAATCCTTCTCGGGCGGCTGGCGTATGCGCCTCAACTTGGCGCAGGCGCTGATTTGTCGCTCAGACTTACTGCTGCTCGACGAACCGACCAACCACCTTGATTTAGACGCGGTGATCTGGCTTGAAAAGTGGCTGAAAAGCTACACCGGCACGCTGGTGCTGATTTCCCATGACCGCGATTTCCTCGACCCGATTGTCGATAAAATCCTGCATATCGAGCAGCAAACGCTGAACGAATACACTGGCAACTACTCCTCCTTCGAGCGCCAACGGGCGACGAAACTGGCGCAGCAGCAGTCGCTGTTTGAGAGCCAGCAAGAGAAAGTCGCCCATTTGCAGAGCTATATTGACCGTTTCCGCGCACAGGCCACCAAGGCCAAGCAGGCGCAGAGCCGTATCAAGATGCTGGAACGCATGGAGCTGATTGCCCCGGCGCACGTGGATAATCCTTTTCATTTTAGCTTCCGTTCGCCAGAAAGTTTGCCCGACCCGCTGCTGCGCATGGAAAAAGTCAGCGCGGGCTATGGCGACACCACTATTCTGGAATCCATCAAGCTGAATCTGGTGCCAGGTTCGCGCATCGGGCTGCTGGGCAGAAACGGCGCCGGTAAATCCACGTTGATTAAGCTGTTAGCGGGCACCATGGCGCCCTTGCAGGGGGATATTGGCCTGTCGAAAGGGGTCAAACTGGGCTACTTCGCCCAGCATCAGCTGGAGTTCCTGCGCGCCGAAGACTCGCCGTTGCAGCACTTAGTGCGTCTGGCGAGCAAAGAGACTGAGCAGCAACTGCGCGACTATCTCGGCGGTTTCGGCTTCCACGGCGATAAAGTGACAGACCCGACCGGCCGTTTCTCCGGTGGCGAAAAAGCGCGTCTGGTGCTGGCCCTGATCGTCTGGCAGCGCCCTAACCTGCTGCTGCTCGACGAACCAACCAACCACTTGGATCTCGATATGCGTCAGGCGCTGACCGAAGCATTGATCGATTTCGAAGGCGCGATGGTGGTGGTGTCGCACGACCGCCACTTACTGCGTTCCACCACCGACGACCTCTATCTGGTTCACGGCGGCAAAGTCGAACAGTTCGACGGCGATTTGGAAGATTACCAGCAGTGGCTGGTGGAGATTCAGCGTCAGGAGAGCCAGCAAGAAGCTCCGGCCAAAGACGGCGGCGTAAACAGCGCGCAATCGCGCAAAGACCAGAAGCGCCGCGAAGCCGATTTTCGCAACCAGACCCAGCCGCTACGCAAGCAGATAACCAAGCTGGAAACGCAGATGGAAAAGCTGAGCAGTGAACTGGCGGCTATTGAAGAGAAGCTCGCCGATTCCGCCATTTACGACATCAGCCGCAAAGCCGAGCTCACCGAGTGTCTGCAACAGCAAACCAAAACCAAAGGCGCGCTGGAAGAGACCGAAATGACCTGGCTCGACGCCCAAGAACAGCTCGAAGAGATGTCGAAGGCGTTTGATGTAGAGAGTTGATTTGGCTAGCCCCCTCCCCTGGAAAGGGGAGGAGCAAAACCTTAAACGCCGTCGCAGTCCCGCACAACCACGCGTCACCCTTTATAAAAAGGCTTATCACCCAGCACCGTCGCCCGATGCATAATCCGCCGCTGCGGCAGATAATCCGCATTCGCGTAATGCTGCGTCACGCGGTTATCCCAGATAGCGATATCATCCTGCTGCCAGCGCCAGCGCACCTGAAACTCGGGTTTGGTCACGTGGTTAAACAGGAAAGTCAGGATCGCCGCACTCTCCTTCTCGCTCAGGCCAACAATTCGCGTGGTAAAACCTTCGTTCACAAACAGCGCCTGCTTGCCGCTCACGGGGTGAGTTCGAATCACCGGGTGCAGCAACGGCGGGTTCTTCTCTTTGGCTTTCTGCCACTGCTGATGCTCTTCCGGCGTCTTGCGATATTTGAATTCCTGGAATGACTTGGTGAAGTCGTGCTCGGCCTGCAGACCCGTCAGCAACTGGCGGAAAGGCTCGGACAGCGCCTCGTAGGCCGCAATGCCGCTGGCCCACAGCGTGTCGCCGCCGGTGGTCGGCAGGTGCTTTGACGCCAACACCGCAATCGCCGGAGGCGTTTCGATAAAGGTGACGTCGGTGTGCCAGTTGTCATTGTCCGGCGGGTTGTCGTCGTGGGTGTCGAGGACGATGATCTCTTCGACATCCGGCGCGTGCGGGTAAACCGGGTGAATGTGCAAATCGCCGAACCGCGCGGCCAGCGCTCGCTGCTGCGCCGGAGTGATCGGCTGATTGCGGGCAAACAGCACCTGATGCTTGAGCAAAGCGTGGTAGAACTGCTCAAACTGCGCGTCAGACAGGGGACGAGTCAGGTCGATATTCTCAACCTGCGCGCCGATATACGGGCCTAACGGCGTGATAATCAAACGTTCGTTCATTGTTGTTCTCCGTGCCACGGGGTGAGTTTGCGCTGTAAGGCGCGCAGGCCGATTTCAAGACTAAAGGCGATCAGCGCGATCACGCTGATGCCCGCAATAACCACATCAGTCGCCAAAAACTCACCGGCGGACTGCACCATAAAACCTAGACCGCGCGTGGCGGCAATCAGCTCGGCGGCCACCAGCGTGGACCAGCCGACGCCGAGGCCAATCCGAATGCCGGTCAGAATTTCCGGCAGCGCGCTCGGCAGCACCACATAGCGCAACACCTGTAACTTACTGGCGCCGAGGGCCTGCGCGGCGCGGACTCGCACCTGAGAAACGCTGCGCACGCCCGCCACGGCGGAGAGTGCCACCGGGGCGAAAATCGCCAGATAGATCAGCAGAATTTTCGAGGTTTCGCCGATACCAAACCAGATCACCATCAGCGGCAGGTACGCCAACGGCGGCACCGGGCGATACAACTCAATCAGCGGGTCCAAAATGCCGCGCACCGTATCATTCAGCCCCATAGCAATGCCCACCGGCACGCCAATCACCACCGCCGCCAGCAGCGCGATCAAAATGCGCGTCAGGCTGGCCGCCAAATGCTGCCACAGCGTGGCGTCCATAAAGCCTTGCGGGCTGGCGATGACATACAGCTGATGCAGCACCTGCTGCGGCGCGGGGAGAAACAGCGGGCTGATGAGTTTCAGCGCGGTCACCGCCCACCACACCACCACTAGCACCAGCAGCGTGGCAATGCTCAGCCGCACGTTGCGCGGAATGCGCGCCAGCCATGAGCGCCGAGTGGCTGCCACGGTGGTTTGATTGTTGAGCGCAGAATCCAGACTCATATCAACACCTCGCGCTGCTGGAAGACTTTACTCAGCACGTATTCACGCTGAGCAATAAACTGCGGGTCTGACTTGATGGCGCGGCACGGCTCGCCGTTGGCGTAACGCTGGCCGAAGTCGAGCTTCAGGCGTTCTACCACCTGCCCCGGCCCCGGCGAGAGCAGCAACAGCTCGCTGGCGAGGAACACCGCCTCTTCAATATCATGAGTAATAAGCAAAATTTGTTTGCCGGTGTCGCGCCAAATAGTCAGCAGCAACTCCTGCATCTGTTCGCGAGTAAAGGCGTCGAGCGCGCCGAAAGGCTCATCCAACAGCAGCAGGCGCGGGTCGGCCGCCAGCGCGCGAGCAATGCCCACTCGCTGACGCATCCCGCCGGAAAGCTGCCAGATGAAGTGCTGCTCGTAGTCTTTCAGCCCGACTTTATTGAGCATGCGCAGCGCGGTTTCCCGGCGCTGGCTCTTGTTGATGCCCGCCAATTGCAGGCCGAACTCCACGTTGCTCACCACGTCGCGCCACGGCAGTAATCCCTCATGCTGGAACACCACGCCGCGATCGGCACCCGGCCCGCTGACCGGCACGCCGTCGAGAGTGATAGAGCCGCTCGACGCAGGCAAAAATCCGGCAATCAGGTTAAGTAAGGTGGTTTTGCCGCAGCCCGACGGGCCGAGCACCACCACCAGTTCGCCGCTGGCAATCTGCAAAGAGATATCTTTTAGGGCCGGGCGGCCCTGATATTCTGCCGAAAGGTGCGAGACGTTAAGCATGGCGTTCTCCTCAGGATTTCGGGCTGGCCTGAACGGCTTTGACGAACTGGTTAGTCACGTAATCGCTGTAGTCGTCGTCCACCTGCTGCACTTTGCCCTGCTCTTTGAGGAACGCCGCGGTGTCTTTAATGGCTTTATCCACCGGCTTACCCAGCTGGGTGACCTGCTCGTCCACTGGCAAATAACGATTTCCCTTCACTAAATCAGGCACTTGCTCGGCCGGAACGCCACTCAGGCGCGACAAAGCATCAAGATTGCCTTTGTCCTGTAGCCACTTCTCTGGCTGTTGCAGGTAATCTCCCTGCGCTTTCAACGCACTGCGGGCAAACGCGGTGACAATCTCAGGATGCGCTTTAGCGAAGTCCTTGCGCACTACCCACACGTCGAGAGTTGGCGAACCCCATTTGCCGACCTGCGAGGAGTCTGTCAGCACCTTGCCGGTTTTCTCCAGCTCATTGACCGCCGGAGCCCAAACATAAGCGCCGTCAATATCACCTCGCGCCCAGGCGGCGGCGATGGCCGGTGGCTGAAGGTTCACGATGGTGACCTGTTTCGGGTCGATATCCCAATGTTTGAGTGCCGACAGCAGGCTGTAATGGGTGGTGGAGATGAAAGGCACCGCGATGCGCTTTCCAACCAAGTCTTTCGGGTCTTTAATCTCTTTCTTCACCACCAGCGCTTCCGAGCTACCCAGCTCAGAGGCAATCAAAAACACTTCAATAGGCAGCTTCTGGCTGGCGGCCACCGCCAACGGGCTGGAGCCGATATTGCCAATCTGCACATCGCCGGACGCCAACGCACGCAGCACGCTTGAGCCGCTGTCGAACTTGCGCCAGTCAACCTGCGCGCCGGACTCTTTGCCAAAACTGTTTTCCGCCTGCGCGACTTTCGCCGGCTCCGCCGACGTTTGGTAGGCCACGGTGACATCCGCCGCCTGTGCGCCAAAAGCCGTAAGACTCAAAGCCAGCGCCACGCCGTGTAACTTGAAAGAACCAAAGGTTTTGCTCGCCATAAGAAATTGCTCCGCACAGGATTTAAAGGGGGTTATCAGACCGTTTTGGCGGTTTGTCAGACAGTTTTAGCGGAGCCACAAAAGGATAGAAAGTAATTAGAAATTATCTTTAATTACTTTATGGAATATGAAAGGAATTTAAAAAGGCCTCCCGAGGGAAGCCTTTGACCAACAAGGAGGATCTTAATGCCAAATCAACAACACGCAGGCGGCGGTGAGCAGGCCCATGGCGACGTTGAAGGTGTACCAGGCGCGGCGGGTGCTGAGCAGGCGGCCAATTACGGTGCCGAATCCCAGCCAGATAACGCCTGACACCAGATTCACGATGAAAATCCCGACGCTGATGGCCGCGATTGAGTGGTTATATTGCGCGCCAGCCAGGCTAAAACTGGCGACCGCGCCCAGCCCCATCAGCCAGGCTTTTGGGTTGAGAAATTGCAGCAGCCAGCCCTGATACCAGTACAGCGGCTTCGGCGGTGCGGCGCCCACTTCTAATCTCTCATAAGCTGAAGTGGCAATTTTCCACGCTAGCCAGAGCAAATAGAGGCTACCGGCGATTTTGAGAAACAGGTGCAACGCGGGGTAAACCATAATCAGGCTGCCGACGCCAAATGCCACCAGCAGCACCACGCTTTGCATGCCAAGCATGATGCCGATTAACAGCCAAACTGAGCGGAAGAACCCGAAATTAGCGCCAGAGGTGGTCAATAACATATTGTTCGGACCGGGTGTAATAGCAGCGACCCACAAAAAGCCAAGCATTGAAAAGAATAAACTAGGTTCCATTAAGTTTGGGTACTCCACCCTGAAGAATATGCGTTAGGATTAAAACCTATCAGTGTGATTTAGCTCGCACAATCATTACTTATCAAAAAACATTATATCTTATGTATGAATCGTTCCAGCCTATTCGTGGGGCCGCAAACCCGCACCTGCAAACCATCCTGCCCCGGTTGGTTCGACGCCGCGTGCAGCTTGAACCACAGTGGCAGCGGCTGGACACGCCGGATGGCGATTTCATTGATTTAGCCTGGAGTGAAGACCCGGCGCTGGCGCAAGATAAGCCGCGCATGGTGCTGTTCCACGGGTTGGAAGGTAATTTCTACAGCCCTTATGCCCACGGGCTACTGCACGCGTGGCGCGAGCAGGGCTGGCTGGGGGTAGTGATGCATTTTCGCGGCTGTAGCGGCGAGCCGAATAAGCAGCAGCGCATCTACCATTCTGGCGAAACCGAGGACGCGCGCTTCTTCCTCAACTGGCTGCGCGAAACTCATGGCGACGTGCCAACCGGCGCGGTGGGCGTCTCGCTCGGCGGCAATATGCTGGCCTGTTATCTCGGGCAAGAAGGGGTTCGCTGCCACCTGAAAGCCGCGGTGGTGGTGTCAGCGCCGCTGATGCTGGAACCCTGCGCGTTAAGGCTTGAGCGCGGCGCTTCGCGCTTTTACCAGCGCTATCTGCTGGAGCAGCTCAAACTGAACGCCTCGCGCAAACTGGCGAAGTACCCCGGCACCCTGCCGGTTACGCTGCAACAGCTGAAATCCATTAAGCGCCTGCGCGAATTCGATGACGCCATTACCTCCAAGGCCCACGGCTTCGCCGACGCGCTGGACTATTATCGCCGCTGCAGCGGCATGCCGTTGCTGTCGCAGGTGCGCATTCCGCTGCTGATCATTCATGCCAAAGACGACCCCTTTATGACGCCGGAGGTGATCCCGCCGCTGGCCGATTTGCCGCCAAGCATTGAATATCAGCTGACCGAGCACGGCGGCCACGTCGGCTTTGTGTCCGGCAGCCTGCGCAACCCGCAAATGTGGCTGGAGCAGCGTATTCCGGCGTGGATCGCTCCCTATTTAACTGACTTTGATGCAAAGTCCTCCCTGTTTATTGGCAAGTAGCTTTAGGAAAGTAACTCGTGATTATTCCGTGGAAAGAACTGGACGCAGAGATCCTCACCAACGTGATTGAAGCCTTTGTACTGCGTGAAGGCACCGACTACGGCGAGCAAGAGCGCACGCTGGAGCAGAAAGTGGAAGATGTGCGCCGCCAGCTAAAAAGTGGCGAGATTGTGCTGGTGTGGTCAGAACTGCACGAAACGCTGAACATCATGCCGCGCGGCCAATTCCGCGCGGGGGATGAAGAGCGTCAAGATGAATGGAACTAGCGAAGTCAGAAACTGCTTGAGCGCCACGGACGGCGTTTAAATTTGTCACTCCCCGCCCTCGCCGCAAGACTGTTCGCCGCCTGCTGCGAGCGCACCATCACTTCCCGCTCATTGACCCGCGTCAGCTGGCCATTACGCAAAACCGGCTGGCCGTCGACAAACACGTCGGTGACTTCGTGGCCCAGCGCCGAGTAAACCAGCGCCGAAACCGGATGATGCACCGGCGTCATCGCCGGGTGGTTGGTGCCAATCACTACCACATCCGCCTTTTTGCCGACTTCCAGCGAGCCGATTTCATGCTCAAGGCCTATTGCCCGCGCGCCGTCTATGGTCGCCATCTCCAGCACCTTTTCGGCAGTCATGATGGTCGGATCGCGATGCACGCCTTTTTGCACCAGCGCCGCCATTTTCATCGCCTGAAACAGACTGTGGTTGTTGCTGCTGGCCGGGCCGTCGGAGCCTAAGCCAACCGTCAAACCTGCCGCCAGCATCTCGGGAATAGGCGCGACGCCGGAAGCTAAGTACATGTTGCTGCAAGGATTGTGTGAAATCCGCACGTCATAATGCTTCAACGAGCGGATGTCACGGCTGCTGCACTGGGCGCAGTGGACCGCCAGCACGTCGGGGCCGAGGAAGCCGATGTCGCTGAGAAACTCGGTATCCGTGCTTTGAAAACGCAGCTGCGACTGGGCAATCTCAAAATCGGTTTCCGCCACGTGGGTGGTGATCAGCGCGCCAGTTTCATTCGCCAGCTCACGGGTGCCGCGCAGCACTTTTTCGTCCAGCGCCCAAATCATGCTTGGCGCAATGCCGACCTTCACCCTGCCGCCTTCGCGGTTGTAGTGATAAATCAGCTGGCGGGCGTCGGCCAGCGCCGCCTCGGGCGTTTCGATTAGCTCGGTGGGAATGCCGTGTTCGGCCCCCGCCGTGATAAACCCGCGACAAACGCGACCACGAATGCCCGTCAGTTCAAAGGCTTCCACCACTTTGGCGGTCAAGCCGGGGCGCGGATGGGCATACATGAAATCCACCAGCGAGGTGACGCCGGAACGCAGCGACTCCACGCAGCCGTGCATGGCGGCGGCGAACACGTCCTCTTCCGTCAGCTCCACCGCGCTCGGCCCGGTCATGCAGGTGAACCACTTTTTCAGCACCATGTCATCGCCCAGCCCTTTCAACAGGGTCTGGAACAGATGGGTGTGGGTGTTGACCATGCCGGGAATGATGATGGCGTCGCGGCAGTCCAGCACTTCAGACTCAGGATGGCTGGCGACCAGCTGCTGGCGCGTGCCGATCGCCCGAATTCTGTCACCTTCAATCAACAGGCTGGCCTGCTCCAACACATCGCGCTGCGGGTTCATGGTGACCAGCCAGCCATCGGCCAAAATATAAGACATTTACTCTCCTGCCGATTAAGCCGAAAGCTGGGTAAGCAGCTGGTCAGAATCGGTAACAAAACCAAAGCATTGGCGAACGTTGTACAAGGTGGCGTCCAGGCAGTATTGCGGCGAGGTAGTGGCGCAGCAGTCCTCCAACAGCAGGCAGTCGTAGCCCTGGAAGTTGGCGTCCTGCAAGGTGCAAAGCACGCACTGGTCGGCATTCACTCCGGCGAACAGCAGCGTGGTGACGTTGAGATTGCGCAGAATGCTGTCCAGCTCGGTGTCTTTGAAGCCGGACATGCGATATTTATCCACGCTGATATCCCCGGCCTGCTTGGGCAGCTCGTCCACCACGGCGGCGGCCCAGCTGGCGTGTTGCAGCACCGGCGCACCGGAAACCGGCAGCGGATCGCCCAGCCCCACGCCTTCTCCCGTCGGCTTGTAGACGTGCAGCACGGCCGGGCTGAGGTTCAGCTTGTCGGCGCGGTTGCCCCAGTTGAGCCAAATCACAGGAATATCCGACTGGCGCGCCACCGGCAGCAGGCGCTGCAAAGGCGCAATCGGGCCACGCGCGGGGGTGACGTCGACGCCAATATGCCCCAGCCAGCCGTCGGGATGGCAAAAGTCATTTTGCATATCGATGACAATCAGCGCGGTACGCTGCACGTCGAGCCGAATCTGCCGGTCGCCGTCAGCCACCGTGATGGTCTGCGGCGGCACGGCGTCGCGCACTAAATCCACCTGCTGCGCCGAGACGTGCCACTGGTTGCGCGGGCTGGCCCCTAAAGGAATTAAATCAGACTGCCGTGAACTCATGCCGCCTCGCTCCCCGCCGCCCCGCTCAGAATGCGCAGATCTTCTTCGTCCAGTTCGACCGGCTCGCCGCCGCGGATCAGTTCGGCAAAGCCTTCATTCGGGGTCATCACCGTCAGGGTATAGAGCTTCGAGGTGCCGGTATTTTGAATCAGATGCTCATTGCCCGGCGCGAGCAGCAGCGCGTCGCCCTGCTTCAGCGCCATCTCTTTGCCGTCGCAGCGCGCAATACCTTCGCCGTGCAGCACGTAGAAAAACTCGTGGGCGGTGGCGTGCTCGTTCGGCGGCGTCGCGCCACCGACGTTGAAAATCTCAATCACGAAGATGTTTTCAATCTGATCCTGCTCATGGTCGAACAGGATGGCGAAGTAGTTGGTATCTTTCGGGCTGATACGAAAAGCCTGTGCAGACTTGACGTTGGTACCACGGAAACTGTGCAACATAGTGACTACTCCTTGCGATAGGGCTGGGTCAGTGCGCCCGGCTGAACGGTTTTGCCGACGATGCCGGACATCGCCAGAATGGTGAGTAAGTAAGGCAGGGCCAGCAGCACCTGCGCCGGAAGCGCGTTGTCGAACAGCTGCAAAGAGAGCTGCAGCGCGTCGGCAGCGCCGAAAATAAAGGCCGCCAGCAGGGCTTTAACCGGGCTCCAGCGGCCGAAAATCACAATCGCCAGCGCGATAAACCCCTGCCCGCTGACAATGTTGTCGCGAAACAGGCCAATCTGCGCGGTGACCAGATAGCCTCCCGCCAGCCCTGCGCCAAGGCAGGAGAGCATCACGCCGTAGGTTCTGACTCGCTGGACATTCAGCCCGGCGGCGTGGGCAGCACGCGGGTTCTCGCCAACGGCGCGCAGCGTTAGACCAAAGCGCGTGTGGAACAGGCCAATCTGCGCCACGGCCACCAGGATCAGCGTCAGGTAGAGCGGCCAGGGCTGATTAAAGAAGATTTTCCCCACCACCGGCAGCTGCGACAGGCCGGGGATCGGCAAGGCGTTGAACATGTCGATGGTCGGCGAGGTGGCGTTGCCCATCACCAGACTGTAGACATAGGTGGCAATGCCCGCCGCCAGAATATTAAACACAATGCCGACCACCACCTGACTGGCGAGCGCCCGCAGGTAGAGGAACGCCAGAAACAGCCCGACGATTAAGCCACCCACGCCACCGGCGAAGAAGCCGAGCACGGTGGAGCCAGACCACACCGCCACCAGATAGCTCGACAGCGCGCCCATCAGCACCGTGCCTTCAATGCCGATATTCAGCACCCCGGAGCGTTCGGCGTAGATTTCCCCCAGCGAAGCCAGCAGGACCGGCCCGGCGAGGCGAACCGCCGCGGCTAACCACGTGATGAAAAATGCAGTGTCCAGATGCGCCCACAGACTCATGATTTGTTCTCCGTGGCGGCGGCCAGCGGGGTTTCTGCCCGCCCCGGCCAATTAATTCGGTAATAGCGCAGAATGTCTCCGGCGAGGATCAACAGCACCACTAGGCTTTCCAGAATGAAAATCACCGAGGTCGGCAGGCCGGTCTGGCGCTGCATCGCGCTGCCGCCGACTTCCAACCCGCCGTATAAAATGGCCGTCGGGATCACCACCAGCGGGTTCAGGCGCGCCAACAGGGCCACGACCACGCCGACAAAGCCGACGCCGCCGGCTAATCCGTCCATCAGGCGATGTTGCACGCCGAGCACCGCGCACAGCCCGGCCAGCGCGGCCATGCCGCCACCGAGGAACACGGCCAGCATCTGGCGGCGCACCACATTAATGCCGCCATAGCGCGCGGCTTTCGGGTTCAGGCCGCTGACAATCATTTCGTAGCCGACCGGCGTGGCGCGGATCAGCACCCACACCAACACCGAGCAGACCAGCGCAATCAGCAAGCCCATATGCGCGCGCATGCCGGGTAAAATCATCGGCAGCCAGCTTTCCACCGGCAGACGCGGCGTCTGAGGCAGATCCCCCGGCGCACGCATCGGGCCAGAGACTAAGTATTGGATCAGGAAGGCGGCCACGTAGTTGGCCATCAGCGAGATAAGCACGTCATTGCCGCCGAAGCGCACGCGCATAATGCCGACGATGCCCGCCCAAATCGCCCCGGCCGCAAAGGCCGCGACAATCACCACCGGCCAGAAGGCCCACGCGGGCAGCATGAAGGACATGCCCTGCGGCGTGCCCCCTAGCGCGACATAAGAGGCCGCGGCCGCGCCCACCAAGAAGCAGCCTTCAAAGCCGATATAACCCAGCCCGCCGCGCCAAATCACGATGGTGGCCTGAGCAATTAAAATCAGCGGCGTGGCCTGTACCAGCGTCTGGCTAAAGCCGCGCAGCGAGCCAAAAGCCTCGGCGAACAGCGAGCCAAATGCCGATAACGGGCTGGCGCCAAAGGGAATAAACAGTAAACCGGCCAGCACGAAGGCGGCGACTAGCGCCAGCGCCGTGGTGAGCACCAGCGAGAGGGTGGAATCCACCGGCGCGTGGCGGCGCGCTAAGAATGCTTTCATGACGCCTCCTTCAGACTGCTGCCCGGCTTGAGATTTGCCAGCTTGCCACCGGCCATCAGCTCGCCAATTTGTTCAGTAGTCGCCTCGGCGGCGTCCAGCACCCCGGCGATTTGCCCGGCGTACATCACCGCGATGCGGTCGGATAAATTCATAATTTCTTCCAGTTCGGCGGAGATCATCACAATCGCACAGCCCTGCTGACGTGCTTCCAGCAAGCCTTGCCACACCGCTTCCACTGCGCCAACGTCCAGCCCGCGCGTCGGCTGCTCAACCACCAGCAGCCGTGGGCGACGCAGCACTTCGCGGCCTAAAATCAGTTTTTGCAGGTTGCCGCCGGAGAGCTTTCCAGCTTCAAAATCGAGATCCGGCGTCACTACGCGGAAGTGGTTCACAATCTCCTGCGCCTTGGCGGCGATGGATTTTTTGCTGAACAGCCAGCCGCGCGCCCGCGCATGTTGCCGGGGCGCGCCGAGAATGGCGTTATCACTGATCGACATGGAAGTGACAGAGCCGACGCCACGGCGGTCTGCGGGAATAAAACCGATGCCCGCGCCGCGCCGCTGGGCGGGCGTGAAATCGGAGATATCGACGCCGCCCAGCACAATGCGCCCGGCCTCAATGGGCCGCAGGTTGAGCAAGGCGTCGGCCAGTTCTGACTGCCCGTTGCCGTCAACCCCGGCGATACCGAGGATCTCCCCAGCGCGGACTTTCAGCGCCACGCGCCAAATTTTCTGATTTCCGGCTTCGTCGCGCATGGCGATGTTGTCGATATGCAGCACCTCTTCGCCCGGTGTCTGCTGGGGCTTTTCCACCCGCAGCAGCACGTCGCGCCCTACCATGCGGCGGGCTAAATCGGTTTCTGAGGTCTGTGTGACAGCGACGCTTTCGACCATTTTCCCGCTGCGCATTACGCAGACGCGGTCGGCCACCGCCATGATTTCATACAGTTTATGGGTGACGATCACCACCGAGCGGCCTTCGGCACGCAGCGAGTCCAGCGTGGCAAACAGCCCCTCTTTTTCGCGCGGCGTCAGTACCGCCGTCGGCTCGTCGAGAATGAGCACTTTGGCATCGCGGTAAAGCAACTTGAGGATCTCCACCCGCTGCTGAACGCCAATCGGCAGATGTTGGATCTTGGCCCAGGGGTCAACCGCCAGCCCGTGTTTGTCCGAAATCTGTTGCAGACGCCTGGCGGCGGCATGCAAGTCCAGATAGCCGCTGCGCGTCTCTTTCAGCCCTAAAATCACGTTTTCCACCACGCTCATCGGCTGAACCAGCATGAATTCTTGGTGAACCATGCCGATGCCAAGCCGAATCGCGTCGCCGGGGTCCTTAATACTGACCCGACGGCCTTCTACCAAAATATCCCCGGTGTCGGCCTGATATAAGCCGTACAAAATTTGCATCAACGTACTTTTGCCTGCGCCGTTTTCCCCGAGCAGGGCGACAATTTCACCGGCCGCAATGGTCATATCGACCTTATCGTTGGCCCGAACCTTGCCGAACTGTTTACAGATACCGCGCAGTTCGACGACCGCGTCGGTAACGGAGGTGGATAACGTCATGCAACTTCCTCAGGCTTTTATTTCGCTTTAATCAAACTGGCAACGTCGATACTGCCGCTGGCCAGCTGCGCCCAGATGTCCTGAAACGTCGCCCAGGCCGCCGCGCTAACTAACTTGCTGTTGTATTTGTCACTGCCGTACAGCGGCAGCCAGGCGTCAGAGACTTTTGGCTTCCACTCCTGCCCGCCGAGAAATTTCTTGTCACGCACGCTGTGCGCCACTTGTTCAACCACCCACGGCAGGTTGGTTTCGAAGCTGGTGGCGACGAAATCTGGCGCGATGCTTTTCTGGTCGGAATAGCAGCCGATGGCTTTCACCTTGGCCGCCGCCGCGCCCTGAATCGCGCCTAAGCCGGTGACATCCGCGCTGTGCCAAATGACGTCCGCGCCGTTGCCAATCATGGTGCTAGCAGCCTCGCGGCCCTTGGCGGCGTTGTCGTAATCGCCGGTGACGATGCCCAATCCTTTGATTCCCGAGCGAGTTTTCTCTGCTCCGGCAATAAAGGCGCGCATCATGCCCTGCTGGGTCGGGTTATCCCCGCCGCCGACATAGCCCACGGCTTTGCCTTTTTCGGAAATCAGCGCCGCCAGCGCCCCTGCGCCATAGGCCGCGTTCAAGTAGGCCAGATCAACGAATTCCACGTTGTTCGGCGCTTTTTCCGACGGCTTAAAGGTAGTGGCGAAGAAGTAGGTGTCCGGATATTCCGGCGCAATTTCATTGAATGCCGAGCCATATTCGAAGCTGTGGCCGATGATCAGGGTGTAGCCGTCATCGGCATAACCCCGGATCACCTGCTCCATCTGCGCCTGCGGCACGCTTTCGCTGCTGGCGACGTTGAATCCCTGCGCTTTCAGGTTCTGCAAACCCTGATAAGCCAGCTGGCTCCAGCCGCCATCGGCCACGGAACCCGGTAATAACAGAGCAACTTTTATGGTTTCACCCGCAGCAAACGCCTTGCGGGACATCAGTGGTGCAGCCAACGGAATCAACATCATGCTTGCCAGCGCTTTGGCAAAATTACGGCGCGATAAACCAGACATAGCCTTTACTCCCCCCGATAACAGTCCTTCATTTATGCCGCTTAATTCGTTACCTTAAAAGCACAGTTTTTCGCACTCTGCGATGCCTTTAAAGCAACGCTCTTCGACGGAGAAGTTCTTATGTTGCAGCACCGGCTGTTGATGTATCTCGATCAGGTGGCGCGCGCCGGTTCTATTCGCAAAGCGGCGGCCCGTTTGCATATTTCGGCTTCGGCAATTAACCGCCAGATACTGGCCTTGGAAGATGAGCTGGGCACCCCGCTGTTCCAGCGTCTGCCGCGCAAAATGGTGCTGACCGCCGCCGGAGAGGTGCTGATCCACCACGTTCGCCAGACCTTTAAAGAGCTGGAGTGGGCGCAGGTGAAAATCGAGGAGCTGAAGGGGTTACGCCGTGGCGAGGTGACGGTGGCGATGATGAGCGGGTTGGCGGCCAACCTGATCCCGCGCATGGCCAGCGAGTTTCGCCGCGCCAACCCACGGGTGAAACTGATCCTGCGCCAGCTGACCAGCGGCGATGACATTATGTCAGCCGTGGAATCGGGCGAGGCTGACCTCGGCCTGGGCTTTGATTTCGTGCTGCCGCCGACGCTGCGAGTGCTCTCCAGCGCCGTCGGCCGACTGGGCGCGGTGGTCGCGCCGGGCCATCCGCTGGCGGATAAAACCAGTTTGCGCATCAGCGACTGCATTGCCTATCCGATTGTTATCGCAGATAAAACCACCGTGATCCGTCCTTACCTGAATGACGTATTCGCCAAGGCGCTGGTGACGGCGCACCCGGTGATTGAAACCAATTCGATAGAAGTGATGCGCCACGCCGCCATGGAAGACCAAGGGCTGACCTTCCTAACGCCTTTTGATATTGAGTTCGACCTGCGCGCCGGGCGGCTGATGTACATTCCGGTGCGTGAGCTAGGCCAGCAGACGCAGAAATTGATGCTGATAGGACACGATCGTGGCACCAGCGCCATTGGCAGTGTGCTGGCGGAAACGGTGAAGGGCATGATGACGCAAACCGCCTGACGGGGCTGCGTCATCAAAAAGAGAGCGGTTATGGCTTGAAGCGCGTCGCCTGCGTCACGGCGCTAAGTGGATAGTCATGCACCTCCTGCGCCAGTCGCACCAAGGCCTGCGCGGCGCGTTCTACTTCAACTTCGCCGCGCTGGGCGTCGGCGGCGGCGGCATTGCCGGTGACGCCTGCCGGGTGTAAATCCTGCGCCTGCCAGCCAAAGCTGACGCCGCCCTCTGGGGTCAGAATGCCGCCCCGCGCCGCCAGCGCTTCCGCCGCCGAGGTAAAGTTTTCGGCCTTGTCCATCGCCACTAAGTCGGGGTGCAGATGCAGCATCACGCTAGTTTCTGATTCGCCGCCGTGAATGCCGAAGGCGCGCTCGCTGGGGCTGTATAAGTCGGAACTGTCGAAGGTGGCGAACCAACTGGCACCCACGGCGAACATTCCTAACTCAATGCGCAACTGGCGGCAGACGATTTCCATCAGCTGCGGCTGGCCGCCGTGGGAATTCCAAAAAATCAGCTTTCGCACCCCGGCGCGCCATGCGCTTTTTGCCACTTCAAACCATACTTTCCCCAGCACCTCGTAAGGCAGGCTTAAGGTGCCGGGGTATTCAAGATGCTCGTCGGATTTGCCAATCGGCAGCGCGGGCAGCACCAGCACCGGCAGGTCAGCGGGCAGCAGCTCTACCGCGCGGGAGACAATTCCGGCATTGATCGCGGCATCCACGCGCACCGGCAGATGCGGCCCGTGCTGCTCCACCGCGCCAATCGGCAGGATCGCCACCAAATTTTGCATATCAAGCTGGCTGAATTCCAGCGTGGAGAGGTCCCACCACCAGCGGGATGACGGCATGTTCATAGGAAATGCACTCCGAAAAAAGTGGCAAATTATTCGTTCAGTCTAGAGTAAAGCGGTGGAGATTAAAGCATCAAAAAAGTGCCATTGCGTTGCGTTTAGGGCATCACTCTGTGCAAAACCGCCATCTTTTGGTCAGCCGCCGTTTGATCAAAGATTGTCGGCGGGAAACTTGTCGCTAAACGCATAAACATGGTAACAATGGGATTAATTATGCGCAGCGTTGACGCAAGGTTTGCATCTGAGAATAGACCGACGCACGTCTGCCAGCATCATCTTTACGGAGAAAAGCGCACATGTCAGCTAAACACCCAGTTATTGCCGTGACCGGCTCCAGCGGCGCAGGAACTACCACCACCAGTTTGGCGTTTCGCAAGATTTTCCAACAGCTTGGGCTGCGTTCCGCCGAGCTGGAAGGGGACAGTTTTCACCGTTTCACCCGCCCGGAGATGGACGCCGCCATTCGTAAGGCGCGCGATCAGGGCCGCCATATCAGCTACTTCGGGCCAGAGGCCAATGACTTCGCCCTGCTCGAGCAAAGCTTTATTGAATATGGCCGCTCGGGCAGCGGGCGCTCGCGCAAGTATTTGCATACTTATGACGAAGCCGTTCCCTACAATCAGGTGCCCGGCACCTTCACGCCGTGGCAGGCGCTGGCCGAACCCACCGACGTGCTGTTCTACGAGGGGCTACACGGTGGCGTCGTCGCCGACAAAATCGACGTGGCGGCGCAGGTTGATTTGCTGGTTGGCGTAGTGCCGATTGTTAACCTTGAGTGGATCCAGAAACTGGTACGCGACACCGGCGAACGCGGCCATTCGCGCGAAGCCGTGATGGACTCTGTAGTGCGTTCGATGGATGACTACATTAACTACATCACGCCGCAGTTCTCCCGCACCCATATTAACTTCCAGCGCGTGCCGACAGTGGACACCTCCAACCCGTTCGCGGCGAAAGCGATTCCGTCGCTGGATGAGAGCTTCGTGGTGATCCACTTCCGTGGGCTGGACGACATTGATTTCCCTTACCTGCTGGCGATGCTGCAAGGCTCATTCATTTCGCACATCAATACGTTGGTGGTGCCGGGCGGCAAGATGGGGCTGGCGATGGAGTTAATCATGGCGCCGCTGGTGCAGCGCCTGATGGAAGGGAAGAAAATCGAGTAGCCGGGCTTAGTCCTGATTGATCAGCAGATGGCGGATAAAGCCCACGTGCAGTTTAACGCCAATCTGTAGCACCTCTTCATCCAGCTTAAATCGCGGGTGATGTACATTGTACGTCGCCCCAATAGCCTCATTGCCGCTGCCGATAAACAGGAAGCAGCCCGGCACAACCTGCTGATAAGAAGAGAAATCTTCGCCACCAAACAGCGGATGTTCAAGCTCTCTTAACGCTCCCTGCCCCAGCGTGTTGGCAATCACCTGCCGCGCTACCGCGCAGGCGTCCGGGTGGTTATCGCCATTGACATAGCCGGGCGTCCAGCGAATTTCATGTTTCGCGCCATAGGCCGAGACGATGCCCGCGATGGTCTGCTCCATTAACCCCGGCACCACCTGACGCACGCTGCTGTCGTGGGTACGCAAGGTTCCGGCAAGCCGCGCTCGCTCGGGGATCACGTTGTAGCTTTCGCCACCTTGAAAAGTAGCAACCGTCAGCACCGGCACGCGCAGCGGATCCAGCCTGCGCGATACCAGCGTTTGCAGCGCCATCACCACTTCCGCGCCAATCACTACCGGATCAATGCACAGCTGCGGCATCGAGCCGTGGCCGCCCTTGCCGTGGATAACAATGTCGAAGTTGTCGCTGGAGGCGCAGAACACGCCCTCTTTCAGGCCGACCTCCCCCGTCGGGTAGTTGGGCATGACGTGCAGGCCGAAGATCTGGCTCACGCCGTCCAACACGCCCAGATTTACCAGCTCCTGCGCGCCGCCCGGCGGTAGCTCTTCGGCATGCTGGAAGATGAAACGCACCGAGCCGCGCAGCTCAGACTGGCACTGGCTCAGCACCCACGCCGCGCCCAGCAACATCGCCGAGTGGGCGTCGTGGCCGCAGGCGTGCATTACGCCCGGCACGGTGGAGCAGAACGGCTCGTCGGTTTCCTCCTGAATCGGCAAAGCGTCGATGTCGGCACGCAGGGCATAAGTCGGGCCGGGATACGCCCCGCGCAGCTCCGCCACCACGCTGTTTGGCGTCAGCCTTCTCAGCTCGAGATGCCCGAAGGTCGCCAGCTCATTGGCGATGTAATCCGCCGTGGCCTGCTCCTGAAACGATAGCTCAGGGTGGGCATGGATATGCCGACGCCAGGCGATAACTTTCGGTTTTACTTCTTCCAGCAGGCTTTCAAAATGGATCGTCATCATCTCTTTCCTTAAATGTTGTCGTTAAGCCGCATCGCTAACCAACGGGCGCGTGGCCTTGGCTAGCGGCAGGATCACCACGCCCGCAACGACCATCGCCACGGAGAGAAAAATAAAGGGTGAAAGGTAACTTTGGGTCACGGTTATCAGATATCCCATGACTATCGGGGCGACGAAGCCACCCAGCGTGCCGCCGGTGTTGATGATGCCCATGGCGGCGCCCATGACGTCCGTCGGCAGGCGTTTCATCGGCAGGGTAAACACGGTGACGAACGATGCCATCAGGAAGATGTAGCCGAGGAATAAAAACAGCCCGGCGGTCATCGCCGACGAGGTGGTATACACCAGCCAGATGCACAGCGCGCTGAGCATGGAGCAGCTAAACACCACCTTCGGCTCTTTGCCCTGCATATAACGCCCCACCAGCCAGCCGGTGGCCAGCGAGGAGATCCAGATGCCCAGCCCGCCGGTGGCGACCACTAAGCCGGAGGTTTCCAGCGACATGCCGCGATGCTGCACCAGATATTTCGGCAGCCACGCCATCAGGCCGTAGGAGGGAATGTTGATGCAGAAGATGGAAATAAACAGCAGCACGACGATGGGATTTTTGAGCAAGGCGCGATAACTGCCCTGCGCCTTATTTCGCGCCGAGCTGACCGCCTGTTCGGCCTTCGGCACAAAAATCACGATGCAGATCGCCACCGCAAACGCCAGCAGGCCCAATACGGAAAAAGAGCCACGCCAGCCCAGTGAGTCCAGACTATAGACCGCGATCAGCGGCCCGGCGGTCATCGCCAGCCCGGCGGAGGAGAGCAGGATGGATTGCGCAAAGGTGCGCTGCTCGAGGGCGAAATTCGCCACCACGGCTTTGGCACATGACGTTGGGTAACCCGAATGACCCACGCCCGCCAGAAAGCGGAAGCAAATCAGCAGCCCGAGGCCAAACCCGAGCAGGCCAAAGCACAGCGCGAAGCCGCCGAGCATAAACAGGGAGAGGATCAGTACCTTTTTAAAGCCGATACGGTCGTTGAGCCAGCCCGCAGGAATTTGGAACAGAGAATAAGCCAGAAAGAAGATGCCGGTGATATACCCCAGTTGTTCGGGCTGAAGATTGAATTCCTTTTCGATTGGCAATAGCGCAAAACCAATAACGGTTTTGTCGATATAAACCAACACATAACCTATAAACAGCAAGAAAATCATTAAAGAACGATTTTTCACAGCTGATATCCTTTTTGTTATACCCATGAGGCACTTATCACGAGGCGTGAAAGCTCAGAAATGCGACCTGCGTCACTTTATGAATAAATAACAACTAGTTAGACGCTTCGCTCTGAACCTATCAGCTTTATTCTTGCGCCATAAGATGCAATTTTCAGCAGTGTGATGCTTTTTTGGCATAGGGGACCAGGGATGAAATATCTTCCAAAATTACAGCAGTTGAGAACTTTCCAGCAGGTGATCCGCAGCGGCAGTATTCGCGGCGCGGCGCGGGCGATGAATCAATCCCAGCCTGCGGTAAGCCGCGCTTTGCGCGAGCTGGAGCAAGTGCTGGACACCCAGCTTATCGTGCGCGGCAATCAGGGGATGGCGCTGACCGAAACGGGCCGCGCTTTTGCCCAGCGTATGCAGTTTATTCTTGAGGAGCTGGAGCGAGCCGCCGCCGAGATTCAGCAGATGAATCACTTTTCGCAAGGTTCGGTAGCCATGGGCTGCTCGTCGCTGCTGGCCCTGACGGTCTTTCCGCCTCTGGCCGACAGCTTTACCGAGCAGTTCCCACAGACCAAGCTGCTGGTGAAAGAGGGGCAGCTTTCTATGCTGCTTCCCGCCCTGCGCGAGGGGCGTCTCGACTTTGCCGTCGGCAGCGCCGGGCCGGGATTGCCGCTGGAGGATTTGATTCGTGAGCCGTTGTTTCGCGCCCCCTTTGGCGTGCTGGCGCGGCGCGGGCACCCTCTGGCACAGGCGAAAACCTTAGATGAGCTACAGGGCGCGCGCTGGGTCTTTCCTGAAACGGATATGGGCTATTACCGACAGCTACAGTTGACCATGGCGGCGTTTTATCAGGCTGGCCCGGCACCGTTGCGCACGGATTCCGTGGTTTGCGGGCTGAATATGGTGTTGCAGTCGGATTATCTTACCATTGTGGCGCGCGCGATGTACGCCCCTTTCCATCTGGAGGACAAACTCTGCTTGCTGGACATTGATACTCTGCCGGAGGCGGAATACTGCGTATTTTATTCGCAAAAATCGCCGCTAACCTTTGCGGCGCGGCGATTCTTAGAGTTATTGCGGCTGAAGTGTCAGCAGTACCCTTGGTAGAGGTTACTCTGCTTCGACGATTTCAAAGCTGTGGGTGATGGTGGCGGCTTTGCCCAGCATCAATGAAACAGAACAGTATTTTTCAGCGGACAGCGCCACGGCGCGCTCGACCACTTTGTCGGTCAAATCTTTGCCGCTGACAATAAAATGCAGGTTGATGCGCGTGAACAGGCGCGGTGCTTCTTCGCGGCGTTCTGAGGTCAGTTTCACTTCGCAATTGTGCACCTCGTTGCGACCTTTTTGCAGAATCGACACCACGTCGATGGCGCTGCAACCTCCCGCAGACATCAGCAACATTTCCATCGGGCTTGGGGCCTTGTCGCCCGCATTGCCGTCCATCAGAACCTGATGTCCAGAGGCGGATTCACCCAAAAATGTCAGCCCTTCAACCCATTTTACCCGTGCCTGCATGTGCCTTACTCCTGATGCGTTTATGAAGCAGAATTTTCCCTCAGACTACTCTTTTAGAAAAAAACCGGCAACGTAACCCGATCGCCATCATGCTGAAGCGAGACAACAGAAGACACCCGCGCAAACCTGTGCTACAAACAAAGCCGTTACACACTGTTTCAGTAAATTGCGGTGATGGGTTTGTGGTTTTCACTCTGAAGCCACGGTGTTAACAGAAATATTCAGATTCTTGTTTCACTCCGACTCCCGCTTGCAGCATTGCTGGACAGTTCATATGCTAAAAGGGCGCGTATTTAAAGACGCCGTACAGGGAACTCTGAGCCCTGTGATTTTGGGCAGCGATAACAACAGAGGATAATAGCAAATGGTTCTCGGCAAGCCACAAACAGACCCTACTCTCGAATGGTTCCTGTCTCACTGTCATATACATAAGTATCCTTCTAAAAGTACGCTGATTCACCAAGGTGAAAAGGCCGAAACGCTTTACTACATCGTGAAAGGGTCGGTTGCCGTCCTGATTAAAGATGAAGAAGGCAAAGAGATGATACTGTCCTACCTGAATCAAGGTGACTTCATCGGCGAGCTGGGACTCTTCGAAGAAGGTCAGGAACGTAGTGCTTGGGTTCGTGCAAAAACTGCCTGCGAAGTGGCTGAAATTTCCTATAAAAAATTCCGCCAGTTGATTCAGGTTAATCCGGACATTCTGATGCGCTTATCCGCTCAGATGGCGACACGCCTGCAAGTAACCTCTGAGAAAGTCGGTAACCTGGCCTTCCTCGACGTTACCGGCCGTATCGCGCAGACCTTGCTGAATCTGGCAAAACAACCGGATGCGATGACTCACCCAGACGGGATGCAGATCAAAATCACTCGTCAGGAAATTGGCCAGATCGTGGGTTGCTCCCGCGAAACCGTTGGTCGAATTCTAAAAATGCTGGAAGATCAGAGCCTGATCTCCGCTCACGGTAAAACGATTGTCGTTTACGGCACACGTTAATTCCCTGAGAAACGGCGCGGCAGGCAACTGTCGCGCCGTTTTTATTGGAGCCTAGGGAGACTGATTGATAGTGCGTGTTAAGCAGCAACGCATGAGATTGTGGCGTCGGTTTTTCTATCATCCCGAGGTCAACTACGCGCTACGCCAGACGCTGGTACTGGCAATTCCGGTCGCTATCGGCTGGATGTTCGGCCAGTTGCAAATGGGCCTGCTGTTCTCGCTGGTGCCCGCCTGCTGCAACATTTCTGGTCTGGATACTCCCCACAAACGCTTTTTCAAACGCCTGATTGTCGGCGGCTCTCTGTTTGCATTCGGCAGCGTCATGCTGCAACTGATGCTGGTCGACTGGCATATTCCCCTGCCCCTTATCATGTTATCGCTGGCGCTGATTATTGGCGTGACCGGCGAGATTGGCCCCCTGCACGCGCGTTTACTGCCGGGTGCGCTGGTGGCCACCATTTTCACCCTGAGCATGGCCGGGCTGGTGCCCATCTGGCACGCGCCTCTGCTGTATATCGTCGGCACCGCGTGGTACGGACTGTTTAACTGGGTCTGGTTTCGCCTCTCTGAAGAGCAACCAATGCGCGAAACCCTCAGCCAGCTTTATATCCAGCTGGCCGACTATTTCGAAGCCAAATACAGCCTGCTCACCCAACACACCGATCCGGAAACCGCGCTGCCGCCGCTGCTGAAACGCCAGCAGCAGGTGATCGACCTGATCGCCCTGCTCTACCAGCAATTGCACATGCTGCCGCAGCAGGGGCATCACCAGCACAAGAGGCTGTTTCAGCGTTTTCAGGTGGCGCTCGACTTACAGGAGCACATCGCCGTCAGCCTGCATTTGCCAGAAGAAGTGCAGAAGCTGGTGGAAGAGAGCCACGCCGAGGCGGTGATTCGCCGCAATGCGCAGGTGATCGCCACCCGTCTGCGAGTGATCGCCGATGACATTCTCTATCACCGCCGCTCAGACCGTTTCAACATGACCAATGAACTCGCGGCGCTGGAGAAAATTGCCTCGCGCTATCGCGATAACCCGGTCGGCCAGTTCTGCTATTACCACTTTAGCCGGATTGCTCGCTTGCTGCGCACTCAGCGCCCACTCTACCGCCGCGACCTAATGCAGACGCAAAACCGCCTGCCGTTCTGGCCTGCGCTGAAAAGCTATCTCTCTTTTAAATCCGCCGCGCTGCGCAATGCCGCCCGGCTGGGCGTGATGCTGGCTATTGGCAGCAGTCTCGGGCTGTTTTTCAATTTGCCGAAGCCCTATTGGATTTTGATGACGGTGATGTTGGTCAGCCAAAACGGCTACAACGCCACGCGGGTGCGGATCCAGCACCGTGCGCTCGGCACGCTGGTTGGTTTGCTCGTCGCATCAGGGCTATTGCAGTTGGAGCTTCCCGAAAGCGTTACCCTACTGAGCATGCTGGTGATCACCGTGGTGTCTTACACGGTGCTGCGCAAGAACTACGGGCTGGCGACCATTGGTATTACGGTCACGGCAGTGTATACCCTGCAACTGCTGGCGATGAACGGCGCGCACTTCCTCGTGCCAAGGCTCATCGACACCCTGATTGGCTGCGCGCTGGCCTTCGGCGGTACCCTATGGCTATGGCCGCAGTGGCAGAGCGGGCTGTTGCGGCAAAATGCCTATCAGGCGCTGGAGAGCGACCAAACCGCCATCCGCCTACTACTTGAAGAAGATCCCGAGCCGGAGAAACTGGCCTACGCACGCATGAAGGTCAATCAGGCGCACAACGCGCTGTTTACCTCATTAAATCAGGCCATGCAGGAGCCGGGCTTTAACTCGCGCTATCTGGCCGATATGCGTCTGTGGGTGACCCACAGCCAGTTTATCGTCGAGCATATCAACGCCATGACCATTCTGGCCCGCGAACACTATATGCTGACCCCGCAGTTGGCGATGGATTATCTACAGCGTTGCGAAATCGCGCTGCAAAGCTGTCAACAGCGCCTGACCTACGATGGCCCAAGCAGTGAAAACAGCCTGTTCGCCGCGCCCGAGTTGCACCCTGACATGCCGATAACCGAGATGGAACGCCACCTGCGCCGCGTGCTGTCGCACCTCAGCGTGATGCACACGATTTCTTCACTCGCGTGGAAGCAGCGCCCTCATCATGGGGTTTGGTTGACGAGGCGCGTCAAAGCACGCCTTTAAAGTCGAAACATTGCGTTGCCGCCAAAACCTTGCGTTGCCACGCAAACTGGCCCAGAAGGCGCGTAAGCGCGCGCCCTCTGGACTCCCGCGCTTTTTATCGCTGTGTGATCGAGGCTGCGCAGGGTTGGAATGGACGTGTTTTAGCAGCCGCAGTGATCGTCGCGAAGTGCCGCCGCTTAGGCGGCTCCCTCAGTTCGGGTTTCGAGCCTAAGGTCTCGAACCACTCCCTCGGCGTCACTTCTTAACGCGACCTACTGGCATTTACACCGTGCCGTTTCATATAGTTTTTGGTTCGTTTGAACTTGCTCCTCCCCTAGTTAGGGGAGGAGCAGAATAGCACCCCACTGAAACGGCACGGTGTTGAAACCAGTAGGCCGCGTTCAGAAGTGACGCCGAGCAAGAGGTGGAAAACCGCGTGGTTTTTTACGCGGGTTGTAATCCCGCAGCGAGGGAACCGCCTAAGCGGCGGCTCTTCGCGGCTGTCACAAAGGTGCCTGAAACATGTCCATTCCAACCCTGCGCAGCCTCGGTCTTCCAACAGCGAAAACGCAGGATTCCAAAGGGTTTCGTTTAAAACCCTTTGGGCCAGTGTGGGCGGCGAGCCCACGGTCTTGACCTTAAAAGCGTCCGGCTCGCCTACGCCAGCACCTTCCTAATGGCCTGCTTAAAGCGCTCCATTCCTTCGCTGATATCAGCAAACTCAATCACCAGCGATGGCGCGAAACGGATCACGTTCGGGCCTGCGATTAGCATCATGAGTCCGAACTCGGCGGCGGCTTTGTGGAAATCACCGGCGCGGTTTTTATAGGTGTCGGCAAGCTCGGCGCCAATCAGCAGCCCCTGCCCGCGCAGAGATTTGAACAGGCCGAACTCTTCATTAATCGCTTCCAGCGCCTGAATGAATTTCTCGCGGCGCTCCGCCACGCCCGACAACACCTCTGGCGTGTTGATAATGTCTAGCGCCGCACCGGCCACGGCGCAGGCCAGTGGGTTGCCGCCGTAGGTGGTGCCGTGCTTGCCCGGTTCCATGACTGACGCCACTTCTTCCGTTGCCAGCATCGCGCTGACTGGGAAACCGCCGCCCAGCGCTTTTGCGGTGGTGATAATGTCCGGCTTCACGCCGTAATGCATATAGCTGAACAGCTTGCCGGAACGGCCCATGCCGGTTTGAACTTCGTCGAGCACCAACAAGGCTTGATGCTTATCGCACAGTTCGCGCAGACCTTGCATGAACTCTTGCGTGGCAGGCGTAACACCGCCTTCGCCCTGTACCGGCTCGACTACGATGGCGCAGGTGTGGTCATCAATCACGGCTTTAACGGCGTCGAGATCGTTGAAAGGCACATGGACTATGTCGGCAGGTTTTGGACCAAAGCCGTCGGAGTATTTCGGCTGCCCGCCCACGGTAACGGTAAAGAAAGTGCGGCCGTGGAAGGCGTTGTGGAAGGCAATGATTTTGCTTTTATAAGGGCTGTGGCGATGCGCGGCGTAGTAGCGTGCCAGCTTAAAGGCGGCCTCGTTGGCCTCGGCGCCAGAGTTAGCAAAAAATACGCGATCGGCAAAGGTCGCGTCGATCAGCTTCTGCGCCAGTCGTAATGCCGGTTCATTGGTGAAGACGTTACTCACATGCCACAGGGTTTCACCCTGCTCATGCAACGCTTTCACTAACGCCGGATGGCAATGCCCCAGCGCGGTGACCGCAATACCGCCCGCAAAATCAACATACTCGGTACCCTGCTGATCCCAAACTCGGCTGCCTTTCCCCTTCACCGGGATGAACTGCGCTGGTGCATAAACCGGCAAAATAGTCCGATCGTGATCTTGACGCGTTACCGCTGATTTTTCCGCCATTATTTACATCCCCTTCAAGACGTTGCCCGATATCACTTGTTGCGTATCAGCATGATGCAAAGAGATTCACAGCCGCACAGCATGTGAAAATATAATCATAAAATATGCATAATAAATCACCCACAAGCAAACGGAAATCTGCTCTGGCGGATAAGAAATTGTCTCGGGGAAGTTAAGCTATTAAATCTTAAGAAAATTATCCAACAGCTGGTGGCCCTGTTCGCTGAGGATGCTTTCGGGATGGAACTGCACACCGTGCAACGGAAGCTGCTTATGGGCGATGCCCATGATCTCATCGGGATGACCATCGCGCTCGGTCCACGCCGTCAGGGTAAAACAGTCCGGCAGGCTTTCAGGGGTAACAATAAGTGAGTGATAGCGGGTGACGGTCAGCGGGTTGTTCAAACCCCGAAAAACGCTTTCGCCGCTGTGGCGAATAGGCGAAGTTTTGCCGTGTACCGCCTTTCGGGCACGCACCACGCGGCCACCAAAGGCCTGCGCCATAGCCTGATGCCCAAGGCAGACGCCCAGAATCGGCAGCTTTTGGGCAAAATGGGTGATGGCGGCGAGGGAGATGCCCGCGTCGTCCGGGGTACAAGGGCCTGGCGAGATAACCAAGTGGGAAGGAGCCAACTGCTCAATGTCTGTCAGGCTGAGTTGATCGTTACGCTTAACTAAAACGTCGGCACCCAGCTCGCAAAAATATTGATACAGGTTGTAGGTAAAGGAGTCGTAGTTGTCGATGAGCAGCAGCATGTCAGAGGTATCCCACTGATAAGTAGAAACATTCAGCTTTATCTACACTCAGATATCTACAGCAATCCACGCAATTCATTTTCGACCTGGCTTTTACCTAAATAAGTGCGGGCATTCTTGCACAAGCAGAAGGTATTGTGAAACCAGCCAGGCCGCTTCGCGTCAGATTATTCGACTAGGGCGCAGGAATGGCTCCCCCCAAGGTGATCACTCGATTGGCGGAAGCAATCGTCGATGGCCGGTGCGCCACGATAATGCGAGTGATCTGCAACTGGGAAATCGACTTATTAATGATCTCTTCGTTGTCCAAATCAAGATGGCTGGTCGCTTCATCCATAAAGATGATATTCGGCTTGCGATACAGTGCGCGGGCAATTAACAGCCTCTGCTTCTGCCCGCCCGACAGCCCGCTGCCCAGCTCGCCAATCAACGTCTCATAGCCCATCGACATCTGCATAATTTCATTATGAATGTTGCAATATACCGCGCAAGCCAGCATCAGTTCACGGTCCGGCTCCACATCAAAACTGACGATATTGTCGGCAATGGAGCCGGAAAACAGCTTATCTTCCTGTAACACGCAGGAAATGCTTTCCCGGTAGTTGTTCACGCCAATCTTATTAATGTCGAGGCCATCGGCCAGCACCGTCCCCTGACTTGGAGGCAATAAGCCGGTCATCACCTTCAGCAAGGTGGTTTTACCTACCCCCGATGGCCCGACAATCGCCACGCTATCGCCGGGTTCAATGTTGAAACTCAACTCATTGAATACCGGGCGAGATAAATCGTCATACTGAAAACCGAGCCCTTTAACTTCAAAAGAGATGGGCTTGTTTGGCGGGAAGACCTGACGCGCCGGCGCCTCTTGCTCAGCCTCAGTAAAGACAATGTCGGAGATCCTGTCGTTATGTAGCGATAACATGCGCAGCTGTAGGAACAGGTCAATAAGGTTGGAAGCGCGGCCGGAGAACTGCCCACGGTAGGCATTGAACGCCATAAACATCCCCAACGTCATGGCATTATCCACCACCATCGCGGCACCGAGCCAGAGAATAGCCACCTGATCAATGGCGGTAATAAAGGTATTAATACCGCCAAACAGCATGGTGAATCGGTTGAGGCGGATGCCGGTATTGGTAGCATCAATATTCAGATTCAGCCAAAAACGCGAACGTTTGTGGTTCAGCCCCAGCGCCTTAATGGTGGCCACCCCGTAGAGGGTTTCCATAAAGTGGGAACCCGCCTTGGCATCTTTAACAATTTTCTCTTCCGACAGTCGACGGTAAAAATCATACGTTGCCAGACGCATGATGGCGTAAAGGGCGGTGAAGCCAACCACCACCCAACATAGCCAGCCGCCGTAGGCCACCATCATCCCAATCAGGCCAATAGTCATGATGCCATCAATCACCCCACCGATAATGCTGTTGGTGAAAGTGCTGCGGATGGTATCTAGCGAGCTAAAGCGTGACTGAATATCGCCAAGATGGCGCTTCTCAAAGAAAGAGAGTGGCAGGCGAATCAGGTGATCGAAGAAGGAGTTTTTCCATTGCACATCAATCAGCGAGCCGATAACCAGCGACACCCAGCCGCGCAGCATGCTAACAAAGGAGCTAAAAATAATGGCCGTGAGCAAGCCGATACAGATAACCGAAAGCAGGCCGAGGTCCTTGGCCTGAATCACATGGTCCATTACTAGCTGCGTGCCCACTGGCGTCAGCAGGTTGATGGCTTCAATCACAATTGAGAGGAAGAATATCTTGGTTAACGCGCCCTTCAAACCGACGACGCTTCTTGCTAAATCCAGCAGCTTGACGCGGGTTTTCAGCGTCTCTTTTTGAAACTTACTGTCGGGCCACAATTCCAGGGCTACGCCGGTAAAATGCTTAGACATATCCTGATGGGAGATAACCCGCTTACCAAAAGCCGGGTCGTGAACCACATAGCCAGAGCGTTTCACTGCCACCAATACCACGAAGTGATTCATATCCCAGTGCAATATGCATGGCAGTTTAAGCTGTTTAATTTCATCCATATCAAGCGCCAGCGAGCGGCTTTTTAAATTCACCGCCGTGGCTGACTGGACAATCGCATTTAAGGTCGCACCCTGGCTGGAAACTGAAAATTTCTGGCGGAAATTAAACATGTCGATATTCAGGCCATAATAGCCGCAAACCATCGCCAGACAGGCCAAACCGCATTCCGACATTTCTGTTTGCAGAATATGCGGAACCTTTCTTTTCATCCCAAAGTTCAGCTTTTGGATGATGTAGTTAAATGTATTATTTTTCATCAACTGGGCCAGTTACGCTGTCTTTAATATTATAGAAAGGGGTGAACATCCACTGATATAAAGGCCGTTTTTCGAGGAAGACAATCGCTCTGGCTTTTAAACCATGGGATAAATACATCATCTTGCCTTTATCGCTAAAATCGGTTCTATTGATGGAAACCAAAACTTTATAATAATTATCCGTCAGCTCCCCTTTGGGGTCCGTCAATGCAGTACTGTATTGACCCAACTCCTGTTTGGATGCGGGCAATTTAGAAATAAGATCAATGATGCCGGGGAACTGCCCAAATTTTTCTGATGGAAATGCGTCATAGCGGATATTAATTCCGTCACCAGTTTTAATATAAGGCAGACTGCTGCTTGGCAACCAAAGGAGAAGATAATATTTAATATCTTTAACCGGCATTATTTGCGCCAGACTGTTACCTGAACTGACCATTTGCCCGGTCGTCACGCTTAGCGATTCCACGATGCCCGCTGATTTTGCACTGACAATCACGCTTTCGCCGGCATCAGATTCAATCATCTTTCGGCGCAGATCGTTTAATTGAAATTCGTTTTGCGAAATTTGGTTATCAATGTCAGCTATCTGCGTTAACAGGTCGCTCTCTATTTTAGCCACTTGCAGCTCTTCCTGAATTGCCTGACTGTTTAAATTTTGATAAGTGCTTTGCTGCTGGTAAAACTGACTGCGGTGGTTATTAAGTTGATCTTTATTGATTAAACCGCGAGTCAAATATTCTTCATAACTTTTCAGACCTTGACGCATGTTTTCTACGCCCCGGCGCGAGCTTTCGACTAATCTGCGGGTTTCTTTATTAGATTCGGTATATTTTTTCAGCTGGCTCTTTAAGTTCTCAGCGGTAACATGCCGGTTTTGCTTCAAATGCGCAGTAATTGCTTCAAGATTAACGACCTGTTTTTCAAGAGCAATTTTAGTTTCAGCGCTAACATTGCCTGATGAGGTGGTATGAGAGAGATCAATGGCGTAGATAGGGTCGCCTTTTTTGATTTCATCTCCCACTTTGACATAAGTCTTGGTGATGTATCCCTGTTGTGGCGCATAAATATTGACGGAATGGGGCAGCGTGATCACTTCACCACTGACATCGATTCTTCGTGAATACTCACAAAAATAGAGAAATCCGCAAATAAAAATGATAAATGCTAATGCAATAAGACTGATTAACCATGGAGAGGCCCCTGCGAGCAACAAGGCTTTACCTTCCCATTGCTGCTTCTTATTTTCTAAGGCTTCTTGTCGGAAGATTCCTTTCCTGTTCATTACATCCCTTAATGTCAGCGCAAAAATGCATCCATGTATTCTTCTGTAATAGCCATACTGCCGCGATGATAGTCATCCCAGCACTAAGTCAATAATTTTTACTACTAATCTTCATATAATATCCTTATTAAATTTTGATTTTGTTAGGTCAAAATCCTTGACCCACACAGTAGACTGCGTGAGTAATAATAGACATTATTCATCCCGAGTAAATTGGCTGTTCTGACATAAGTATTTTCTTAGATCTTAACAACACAACATATCCAGAACAGGCCACTTTAGTGACATTTCGTTAACATTTAATCGTTTCTAATCATTAACTCTCTGCATCTACAGCCTAAATCAGCGCCTTCGCACGGCAAGTGAATGGGGGTATGAAAAACTTAACTCTGCCATCACTTTCATTTAAGAAACTTCGGATAATACCGTGGTGAAGTCACCACGGTATTAATTCAATCATTCTCACGGTGAACAGCCATTATTCTAATATGCATTGTGAAAATAATTGACTTTACTGCCTAGATTATGAACGCGCTTCGGCGATTGCGCCAGAAAGTGCACCTAGAACTGTCGATGCTGAAACAATCAATCGGTTTAATTCTGCCTGCTCTTCGTTTTTAGGAATATGCGATTCACCCCGCATCTTGCTAATTAAAATTCCAGACAAAAAACCTGACATTAAACCAACGCCAGCACCAGCCCAAAGACCCCAACCAGCACCAGATACTGCATTCATTTCTACGACAGATAACTCTTTCATATAATTTCCTTATTAATTTTATTGAGTCAGTGATTGCTATTAACGCGCTTCGGCGATTGCGCCAGAAAGTGCGCCCAATAGAGTAGAAGCAGCAATAAGATGCTGATTGAGTTCATTTTTTTCTGGAGTTACATCATGAAACGTTTCTTTATTCAAGATCATAAGGCTATAGGTCGCAACAATCCCAGCCAAAGCCCCAACCCCTGCCCCCGCCCAAAAACCCCAGCCAGCACCCGATACTGCATTCATTTCTATAACAGATAACTCTTTCATATAATATCCTTATTATTTTTCGATCATAAATATTCATCGAAGTTTTATATAAATTATCATCTATAGTACATAATAGTGATAATCCCTGATGGCATTCATCATTTATAAGCAATGCAAATGCTCTGCTAAATTAGCAATAATAACGAAGCGTTTGCCACCGACATGAGACTAACAGAACAACTTTTCAGGAGTAAACTCATTTAAAAAAAAGCTCATTCTGTCTTATATATATCTAAGAAACCCACTAGACATTAATGAAAATAATTTCGATCAATACAGCGCAACTTATTTATAATTAAAAATTTAATATAAACAGCCGTTTAGTTTTCTGGTCAGTAAATAAAGTGGAAGAAGCTATCAGCGAGGGGGGCTTTCCCGGCCCTGACTTCAGAACCGGGTGAGAAGAAGGCAGATTTTACTTAGTGTCTTCTATTTCAAGGACAGCCTGTTTAAAGAGGGCAGTGAGCGGCTTTTCATCACCAAATACCGCCTTTTTATTGGCGTCTAACCAGCTTTCACGGTCGATATTTTTCCAATCAACGTCGTAACCAGCGTGAATAATCAGTTGCTCGAAGAAGATGCGTTGCGCCCGTCCATTGCCGTCGCGGAACGGATGCAGCAGATTGATACCCGTATAGTAATGAGCCAATTTCTTGCAGAAATCTTTGTGAGGAAGATCAACCAGATAACCCTCATCTTCCAGCTCCTGCATCAGCGCATTGCCCTCTTTCTCGATATAGGCGAAGTGGCAGAAAGGCGTGTCTTCTTTGTAGATATCCATTTCACGAAATTTACCAGCCCAAGGATAAATGTCCTGAAACAGCGTTTGGTGAATGGCGCAAAGGTGCGGCAAGCCCATCTCGGGTTGCCCAAGGGAGATAGTGGCAGCCCGCAGCGCGGTAAAGGCCATTTCCGCCTGCGCTAATCGATTCGCCTCGTGAATACCTAGTTTATTTTCTAGCACCTGGATACCGGGATAGAGATAGGGATCGACGCCTGCATTCAGCTTATCGTTCATAGTGCCCCCTTAAGTCATCCAGTCGCTGGGCAACTTGCTCTGGGGTGAGGTTCACAAGCTCGATGTGCAAACCATCCAACAGTGAACTGGCTTGGAAATTGCGATTTTGGCGCTCTTTGAACAACTTCTCTTTCTGTTTCGCGGTCAGCTTGGTACTCATCTCGGACTCCTTAGCGTGGGTACGCTCGCTAGCGTATTTCTGAGGTAAGTATAGTCAGGGAAAGTGAGGGCAAAAAAAATGCCCGGCATTTGCAGGGCATTCTTAGAAAACGGCGGGATAGGGCTTACTTTGCGCTACTTCTTGCGACCACCCATAATAGAGCCAAGCACGCCGCGCAGGATCTGCCGACCTAAGTCGCGCGCCATGCTTTTGGCTGCGACCTGCACCACCCCGTCTTTTTTCCCGCCACGCGGGCCGGTAGAGCCGAAGAGGATCTCATTCAAGCTGCCCATCAAGCCGCCACCCTCAGCCTGCGTTGCAGCCGGCTTTTGCGCCGCCGTGCCAGCAGGCTGTGCCACGGTGCCAAAGCCCTGAGCCTGAATCTTTTCATACGCCGACTCGCGGTCAATGGCATCTTCATACCGGCCATAGAGTGGCGATTTGTTCAGCGCGCTATTCATCCCCTCATCGCCGAGCATGCCCATTTTGGATTCTGGCGCGATAACCATCGCCCGCTCGACCACGTTCGGGCGCCCCTTCTCATCAAGGAAGGAGACCAGCGCTTCGCCGACGCCCAGCTCGGAAATTGCCGTTTCAGCATCAAATTTCGGGTTTGCGCGCAGGGTCTGCGCCGCCGCTTTCACCGCCTTCTGGTCACGCGGCGTGAAAGCTCGCAGGGCGTGCTGCACGCGATTTCCCAGTTGGCCGAGCACGCTGTCAGGAATATCCAGCGGGTTCTGGGTGACGAAATAGATACCCACCCCTTTCGAGCGGATCAGGCGAACGACCTGTTCAATCTTGGTCAGCAGCGCGGCGGGGGCGTCGGTGAACAGCAGGTGCGCTTCGTCGAAGAAGAACACCAACTTTGGCTGCTCGGGGTCGCCCACTTCTGGCAGATGCTCAAAAAGCTCCGCCAACAGCCAAAGCAGGAACACGGCGTACAGCTTCGGCTGGTTAATCAGTTTATCCGCCGCCAGCAGGTTAATGATGCCCTGCCCATTGGCGTCAGTTTTCATCAAGTCCTTGATATCCAACATAGGTTCGCCGAAGAACTGGTTGGCGCCCTGTCCTTCCAGCGTCAGCAGCCCGCGCTGAATTGCGCCAATGGAAGCCGACGAAATGTTGCCGTACTGGGTCTGGAACTGTTTGGCGTTGTCGCCGACCACTTGCACCATTGCGCGCAGGTCTTTCATGTCGAGCAGCAGCATGCCGCTGTCATCGGCAATCTTAAACACCAGATTGAGCACGCCGGTTTGCACTTCGTTCAGGTCGAGCAAGCGGGCGAGCAGCAGTGGACCAAGATCCGACACCGTGGCGCGGATCGGATGGCCTTTCTCGGCAAAAATATCCCATGGAATAATAGTGCAAGCCCGCGGCTGCCAGTCAGTCACACCAATGCCCTGAAGCCGCGCATTCAGCTTGTCCGACGCCACGCCCGGTGCGCCAATCCCTGACAAATCACCTTTCACATCGGCCAAAAATACCGGCACGCCGATACGCGAAAATTGCTCGGCCATGCGTTGAAGGGTCACGGTTTTACCCGTGCCGGTCGCGCCGGTGATTAAACCGTGGCGGTTAGCCAGCGCAGGCAGTAGCGTCAAGTTTTGCACGGGTTTGCCATCCTGCATGGCAATCGCGATCAGGCGGGGTTCACTCATTTCATTATCCTTTGAACAGGGGTGGGTTCTGGCACTGATTAAAACCTATAAGGCAGATGAATAGGCGTCAAGAAATCCGAATTTTCGACATAAAAAAGCCTCCGGATAGGAGGCTTTCGCATTCTTGCTGCTGGCTTAAATTATGGCAGGACTTTGGCAGAAAGGATAACCACTGGCGTGGTTGGCACATTCTGGTATGGGCCTACGTTATCGGTTTTCACCTGAGCGATTTTATCAACCACGTCCATCCCCTTGATAACCTTGCCGAATACCGCATAACCGAAGTCACGCTGGCCGTGGTCGAGGAAGGCGTTGTCAGCCACGTTGAAGAAGAACTGGCTGGTCGCGCTGTCTTTCTCAGAAGTACGCGCCATAGCGATGGTGCCGCGCAGGTTACGCAAGCCATTGTCAGCTTCGTTTTTTATTGGCGCTTTGGTCTGCTTCTGCTGCATGTCAGTGGTGAAACCGCCACCCTGAATCATGAAGCCTGGAATAACGCGGTGGAAAATGGTGTTGTTGTAGTAACCACTTTGCGCGTAATCGACAAAATTCTTCACAGAAACCGGTGCTTTAGCACTGTCGAGTTCGACTTCGATATTACCTGCGGAGGTCGTCAGCAGTACGTGTTGCTGTGCGGCAGCGAGTGCGGCAGGTGACAGCGCGGTGAGGGAGAGCAGCGCAGTGACGGTCACTAAAGTACGTTTAAACATGACGATTCCTTTATCCAAAATACAAACAACTGTACCCGATAGATTTCAAGATGCAGCTAGGCGGCAGCCCGCGCGGCTTCAGCTCGAAATCTAACGGGATAAACCCATTGATTCTAAAGAGCCTATACCTACAGTGCCAGAGCTTTACTTTTATTTACGTATAGCTATGACCTGCCAAGTAAAAAAAAGTTTTGTCGGCTATCTCTCGCTTTGTGACATGGGGGGTTTTTTGACAACGCTATCCGGCTAAGATATAAAAATGAGAGCGCTCTCATTCTTCAATTTTAATCACCTATCACTGAATCACACTTTCAAAAAGGCAGGAGTCGAACATGAAAAAAATTGTCCTTTGCTGTGCCGCAGGAATGTCGACCAGTATGTTGGTTCAGCGAATGCTGAGTGAGGCGAAAACCCGCGAGCTGGACGTCGACGTGCGCGCCGTGCCGGTGGCCGAGTTTGAACACATTATTGGCGAAGCCGACGTGGTGCTGCTCGGCCCGCAGGTACGCTATGAACTGGCCCGTCTCTCTGACCTCGCCGCCCCGCTCGGCAAGAAAGTCGCGGTAATAGACATGATGGATTACGGCACCATGCGCGGCGACAAAGTGCTGGCGACGGCGCTGGAGCTTATCGGAGGTGCCCATGAGTCAGTTTAAAATCACCATTATCGGCGGTGGCAGCAGCTACACGCCGGAGCTGGTCGAAGGCTTGATCCTACGCTTTAACGAGCTGCCGGTCACCGAACTGGCCTTAGTGGATGTCGAAGCGGGCCGCGAAAAAGTCACCATTATCTCCGAGCTGACCCGCCGCATGCTGGCGAAAGCCGGGCTGGAGCACGTCAAAGTTAGCGTGCATTTCCAGCTGGATGACGCCATTCGCGACGCCAAATTCGTGCTCACCCAGCTGCGCGTCGGCCAGCTCCCTGCCCGCGCCGCCGACGAGCGCCTCGGCTTGAAGTATGGCCTGATTGGCCAAGAAACCACCGGCGTGGGCGGCTTTGCCAAGGCGCTGCGTACCATCCCAGTGCTGCTAGAAATTGCTCGAAAAGTTGAAGAGTTAGCGCCAGATGCCTTCATCATCAACTTCACCAACCCGGCTGGGATCGTCACCGAAGCCGTGGCCCGCCACAGCAAAGCCAAAATCATTGGCCTGTGCAACGTACCCATCACCATGCACCACATGATTTCGAAAATGCTTGGCGCGAAGGATGAGGATATTCATCTGCAGTTCGCCGGGCTGAACCACATGGTGTGGGTACATCGCGTGCTGGAAAACGGCCAAGACGTGACGCAAAAAACGCTGGATCTGCTGTGCGACGGCGCGACGTTGACCATGAACAACATCAAGGATCAGCCGTGGAAGCCTGAGCTGCTGCGGGCGCTGGGGGTGATCCCTTGTCCATATCACCGCTATTTCTATCTGCCGCGCGCCATGCTGGAAGATGAGATTAAACAGGCGGCGGACGGCGGAACCCGTGCCGAAAAAGTGATGCAGGTGGAGAAAGAGCTGTTCGCGCTGTACGCCGATCCGAATCTGAATACCAAGCCGGAGCAGCTGAGTTTCCGCGGCGGCTCCTTCTATTCGGAAGTGGCACTGGAACTGATTCGCTCAATCCATAATAATCTCGGCACGCAAATGGTGGTAAATACATCAAATCACGGCGCTATTCATGGCTTACCGGATGACGCCGTGGTAGAAACCAACTGTATTATCGACGCCCACGGCGCGACGCCGCTGGTGTTCGGGCGCTTAGCGCCGGTACTGCATACGCTGGCGGATCAGGTGAAAACCTTTGAGCGCCTGACCATCGACTGCGCGGTGCACGGCGACCGACAAAGCGGCCTGCTGGCGCTGATGACCAACCCGTTGGTCGGCGACGCCGCGCTGGCACAACAACTCTTCGATGAGGTTTTACAGCTCAACGCGCCGTATTTACCTCAATTTAGATAATTTCCCTGCCCCTGACTGGCGGGGCTACAGGAGCCAGTATGGTGACATTGGAAGACGTCGCAGCCTATGCCGGAGTGTCCCGGGCCACCGTTTCTCGGGTGGTGAATGGCGACCAAAAGGTCAAAGCAGCCACGCGTGAAATCGTGGTTCGGGCCATCGCGATGTTGGGCTACAGCCCGCATCCGGCGGCCCGTGCGCTGGCGTCGAGCCAAAGCCATACGCTGGGGTTAGTCACCACCTCCTATCGCGGTGCTTTTTTTGGCGCGCTGATGGACGTGGTGCAAACCGAAGCCGAGTCGCAGGGGAAGCAGTTAGTCGTCACTCAAGGGCGTGATAGCGAGGAGAACGAACAGCAGGCCATTGCGCGGCTGTTCGGCTTACGCTGTGACGGCCTGATCCTGCACGTGCGCCACATCAGCGATGAACGCCTGAAACAGCTGGCCCACGACAACAATCCTTTCGTGCTGCTCGACCGTCTGGTGCCCGGACTGGAATCTCGCTGCATCAGCTTCGACCACGCCCTCGCCAGCCGCATCGCCACCCAGATGCTGCTCGACGCCGGTCATCGGCAAATAGCCTGCATCAGCGGGCCGCTGCAACGCCACTCCGCCAAACTGCGCTGGCAAGGCTTCGCCGATGCCATGCAGCAGGCGGGAATTGCACCCTTGGCGACGCTGGAAGGGGATTACAAGCTGGATAGCGGCTTTCGCCACACCGATACCTTGTTACGCCAGCCGGTGAAGCCGACGGCGATTTACTGCTGCAACGAGGATATGGCAATTGGCGCCCTGCTGGCGATCAGCGAACACCGCCTGCGGGTGCCAGAAGACATTTCGCTGATTTGCTACGACAGCGGCGAACGCGCCGAGTTTGTGCGCCCGGCGCTGACCAGCGTGCACTTCCCGATAACCGACATGGCGCAGTTCGCCACGCGGCTACTGCTGGATGAACTGTCGCTCGAGGGCGATATCCTCCACCAGCAGTTCCCACCGAAAATCGTCAGCCGCGACTCTATCGCGCCACCGCGCACTGACGCGCAGGCCGTCTAACTGTTGAAGTTGACCGACTCGGTTTTCTGCAAATGGATCACCGTCTGCGCGGGCTGCGTCTCGGCAATCACCACCCCGCGACGGATGGAGTAGCGCACTGGCGTCTGGCGGCGCACGGCGTCGAATCCGCTCTCAGCCGGGAGAATCACCAGATTGGCTTCATTGCCACTTTTCAAGTTATAGCCTTGAAGATTCAGGGTTTTGGCGCTGTAAGTGGTGATTAACTTCAGGCCATCGTCAATCTGCTGGTAGCCCATCAGTTGGCAGACATGCAGCCCCATGTGCAGCACTTGCAGCATGTTGGCGGTGCCCAGCGGATACCACGGGTCGAACACGTCATCGTGGCCGAAACAGACGTTAATCCCGGCGTCGAGCATCTCTTTCACCCGCGTCACGCCGCGACGTTTCGGGTAAGTGTCAAAGCGACCTTGCAGATGAATATTCACCAGCGGGTTGGCGACGAAGTTAATGCCGGACATCTTCAGCAAGCGGAACAGCCGCGAGGTATATGCCCCGTTGTAAGAGTGCATCGCGGTGGTATGGCTGGCGGTGACGCGCGCGCCCATATTTTCGCGCAGGGCAAGAGCCGCGACGGTTTCCACAAAGCGCGACTGCTCGTCATCGATTTCATCGCAGTGCACATCGACCAGCTTGTGGTACTTTTGCGCCAGCGCGAAGGTCTTGTGCAGCGACTCCACGCCATACTCGCGGGTGAATTCAAAGTGCGGAATTGCCCCCACCACGTCGGCCCCCAGCCTCAGCGCCTCTTCCAGCAAGGCTTCGCCATTGGGATAGGACATGATGCCTTCCTGTGGGAAAGCGACAATCTGTACGTCGACCCAGGGCGCGACTTCGGCCTTCACTTCCAGCATGGCTTTCAGCGCGGTCAGCGTTGGGTCAGAGACATCCACGTGGGTTCGCACATGCTGGATACCGTTGGCAATCTGCCACTTGAGGGTCTGCCACGCACGCGCTTTAACGTCTTCGTGAGTCAGCTGCGCCTTGCGCTCGGCCCATCGTTCAATGCCTTCGAACAGGGTGCCGGACTGGTTCCAAGCAGGTTGCCCGGCAGTCTGGGTGGTATCGAGATGAATATGCGGTTCGACAAACGGCGGGATCGCCAGCCCGCCCTGAGCATCCAGCACGCCCTCGGTCTGCCCATTCCCCTGTGGCTGACTGGTGATTTGGCGAATGCGCCCGCCTTCGATTTGAATCTGCCACAACCCGTCGGCGTAAGGCAGTCGAACGTTTTTGATAGTCTGCAAACTGGTCTGAGTCACCTGTTACCTCGCTGAGATTTTGATGTTCTTTGCCCACAATAGCGGAAACCGCCCACAAGTCGACACCTCACACAGTCCTGATGCCATTCATTCGGTATTCTTGAAGAAACATCATCACAGACTAAAGGATTTGTATGCGCCAAAGGATAATTGTTTGCCCATTAATTGAGTATCAAGGCACCTATTTACTCTGCAAGATGGCTGCCCACAAAGGCGTTTTCCCGGGTCAGTGGGCGTTATCTGGCGGTGGGGTAGAACCAGGTGAGACAATACTAGAGGCATTATTGCGAGAAATACGCGAAGAACTTGGCGATGCTCTTGAGCTGGAAAAAATTGAACCTTGGATATTTAGGGATGATGTGAGAGTGAAAACCTACCAAGATGGTTCGCAAGAAGAGATTTATATGATTTACCTACTCTTCAACTGTTTGGCAAAAAATAATAACGTCACAATTAACGACGAGTTTGAGAGTTTTGCGTGGGTTCATCCGGCAGACCTATCCCAATACGATTTGAATGAGGCAACCCAGATCACCCTTAAACAGCGGGGATTGCTCTAGCATAGATAAACCTATTTAAAATCGCCCACTTACATAAAAACCAATATAAATCAGTCAAATACCACCTAGGGAGTATATTAGAGGCGGCTTGATTTGCGTCAAGGTGCCCGACTTCACGCGCGTTATGTTGAGCCTATAGAAATCAATTCCGAGGCAAACATGAGCAAAGTCAGACTGGCGATTATTGGTAACGGCATGGTCGGCCATCGCTTTATTGAAGATTTACTGGATAAAGCCGAGCCGGGCCAGTTCGATATCACGGTATTTTGTGAAGAGCCGCGCGTCGCCTACGACCGCGTTCATCTTTCCTCCTATTTTTCCCACCACACCGCCGAAGAGTTATCTCTGGTGCGCGAAGGCTTCTACGAGAAGCACGGCGTTAAGGTGCTGATCGGCGAGCGAGCTATCACGCTGAACCGTGCCGAAAAGGTGATTCACTCCAGCAGCGGCCGCACCCTCTATTACGACAAACTGGTGATCGCCACCGGCTCCTACCCGTGGGTGCCGCCGATTGCCGGGTCTGACGGCCAGGACTGCTTCGTCTATCGCACCATTGAAGACCTGCACGCCATTGAAGCCTGCGCCCGTCGCAGCAAGCGCGGCGCGGTGGTCGGCGGCGGCCTGTTGGGGCTGGAAGCCGCAGGCGCGCTGAAAAATCTGGGCGTCGAAACCCATGTAATTGAATTCGCCCCCGGCCTGATGGCCGAACAGCTCGACGTGATGGGCGGCAACCAGCTGCGGCAGAAAATCGAAAGCATGGGCGTGCAAGTTCATACCGCGAAGAACACCAAAGAGATCTCCCAAGGCGGCCAGTTCGCCCGCAAAACCATGGCTTTCGCCGACGGCAGCTCGCTGGAAGTGGATTTCATCGTCTTCTCCACCGGTATCCGCCCGCAGGACAAGCTGGCGCGCCAGTGTGATTTAGAGATTGCGCCGCGCGGCGGCATTGTGATCAACGACCAGTGCCAGACCAGCGACGCGGATGTCTACGCCATCGGCGAATGCGCCTCGTGGAACCAGCGCACCTTCGGCTTGGTTGCGCCGGGCTATAAAATGGCTCAGGTCACCGCCGACCATCTGTTAGGTCGCGAAAACCAGTTCACCGGCGCAGACATGAGCGCCAAGCTCAAGCTGCTGGGCGTTGACGTGGCGGGTATCGGCGACGCCCATGCCCGCACCGAGGGCGCACGCAGTTACGTCTACCTCGATGAAAGCAAAGCCTTATACAAGCGTCTGGTGGTCAGCGAAGACAACAAAACCCTGCTCGGCGCGGTGTTGGTCGGCGACACCAGCGATTACGGCAATCTGCTGCAATTGGTGCTCAACAGCATTCCACTGCCGGAAAATCCGGACGCGCTGATCCTGCCAGCCCACGCGGGCAGCGGCGGCGCGGTGATTGGTACCGACGCCCTGCCGGAAAGCGCGCAAATCTGCTCCTGCTTCGACGTGACCAAGGGCGACATTATCAAAGCGGTTCAGGGCGGTTGCCACACGGTGGCGGAGCTGAAATCCACCACCAAAGCCGGCACCGGCTGCGGCGGCTGCATTCCGCTGGTGACCCAAGTGCTGAACGCCGAGCTGAGCAAGCAAGGCATAGAGGTGAATCATCACCTGTGCGAGCACTTCGCCTATTCGCGTCAGGAGCTTTACCACCTGATCCGCGTCGAAGGCATTAAGTCCTTCGAGCAGCTGCTGGCGAAATATGGTCAGGGCTACGGCTGCGAAGTTTGTAAACCGACCGTCGGCTCGCTGCTGGCCTCCTGCTGGAATGATTACGTGCTCAAACCGCAGCACGCGCCTCTTCAGGACACCAACGACGTGTTCCTCGCCAACATGCAGAAAGACGGCACTTACTCCGTTATTCCGCGCTCGCCGGGCGGCGAAATTACCCCGCAGGGCCTGCAAGCCATTGGCGAGATTGCCGCGGAATATAACCTCTATACCAAAATCACCGGCTCACAGCGCATCGGCATGTTCGGCGCGCAGAAAGATGATTTACCGGCAATTTGGCAGAAGCTAATTAATGCCGGATTCGAAACAGGCCAGGCTTACGCTAAGGCACTGCGCATGGCGAAAACCTGCGTAGGCAGCACCTGGTGCCGCTTTGGTGTCGGCGACAGCTTGGGCTTCGGCATCAGTCTGGAAAACCGCTACAAGGGCATCCGCACCCCGCACAAAATGAAATTCGGCGTTTCGGGCTGTACCCGTGAATGCTCAGAAGCTCAGGGCAAAGACGTGGGGATCATTGCCACCGAAAACGGCTGGAACCTGTATGTCTGCGGCAACGGCGGCATGAAGCCACGTCACGGCGATTTGCTGGCGGCGGATTTGGACAACGACCAACTGCTGCAATACCTCGACCGCTTCATGATGTTCTACATCCGCACCGCCGATAAGCTGCAACGCACCTCGGTCTGGCTGGAGAGCCTCGAAGGTGGCATTGATTACCTGCGCAAAGTGATCATTGACGACAAGCTTGGCCTGAATGAGCAGTTGGAAGCGGAACTCGCCCGCCTGCGCGACTCGGCGGTCTGCGAATGGCAGGAAACGCTGAACGACCCGGCGGCGCAAACCCGCTTCACCCACTTTATCAATAGCGCCCAGCGTGACCCGAACGTGCAGTTTGTCGGCGAGCGCCAGCAACACCGCCCTGCGCGGCCTGAAGAACGTATTCCCGTTAACCTGATTGACGCCGGGGAGGAAGTATTATGAGCCAGTGGCTAACCCTTTGTTCTGTTGAACAAATTTTGCCGGGCTGCGGCGTTTGTGCGCTGGCCGGTGAACAGCAAGTGGCGCTATTCCGCCCGCGCGCCGATGAGCAGGTTTTTGCTTTATCGAATATTGACCCTTTCGCCCAAGCCAGCGTATTGTCGCGCGGCATCATCGCCGAACATCAGGGCGAGCTGTGGGTCGCCAGCCCGCTGAAAAAGCAGCATTTCCGCCTGACGGACGGACTGTGCATGGAAGATGAGAGTCACTCGATCACCGCCTACCCGACGCGAGTTCGCGACGGCAACGTGCAAATTAATCTTTAGGAGCGCCGCGCGCGATGGACTATTTCCCGCTGTTTTGCCAGTTACACAACAAAGCCTGTCTGCTGGTGGGGGCGGGAGACGTCGCGGAGCGCAAGGCGCGTCTGCTGCTCGACGCCGGGGCTGACCTGTGGGTGAACGCCACGAGCTTTAGCGCGCAGTTCGACGTCTGGCAAGCTGAAGGGAAAGTGCGCCTGCTGCGCGGGCCTTTCTCTCCCCTGCTGGTGGATGAAAAGTGGCTGGTGATCACCGCGACGGATTCCGAAGCGGTTAATCAGCAAGTCAGCCAAGCCGCCGAACAGCGCCGGGTGTTCTGCAACGTGGTGGACGCGCCGGAAAGCGCCAGCTTCATCATGCCGTCGATCATCGACCGTTCTCCGCTGATGATTGCCGTCTCCTCCGGCGGCAATGCTCCGGTGCTCGCCCGCCTGCTGCGCGAACGGCTGGAGGCGATTCTGCCTCAGCATCTTGGCAAACTGGCCGACACCGCCGGGCAGCTGCGCCAGCGGGTGAAAACCCATTTTCAGGATATGTCGCAGCGCCGCCGCTGGTGGGAAAAGCTGTTTAATCATCATCGTCTGGCGCAGTCATTGGCCAACAATGACATCCAACAGAGCGACGCCTACATCGAAGAGCTATTTAGCCAGCCGGTGGAGCATCATGGCGAAGTGGTGCTGGTAGGCGCGGGGCCGGGAGACGCCGGTTTACTGACGCTAAAAGGTTTGCAACAGATGCAGCTGGCCGACGTGGTGGTGTATGACCGGCTGGTGTCTGACGCCGTGCTGAATCTGGTCCGCCGCGACGCCGAGCGGATTTTTGTCGGCAAGCGCGCTGGGCACCACTGCGTGCCGCAAGAGAGAATCAACGATATTTTGCTCGAGCAGGCCAGGCTGGGTAAACGCGTGGTGCGGCTAAAAGGCGGTGACCCCTTTATCTTCGGGCGCGGCGGCGAAGAGCTGGAAGCGCTGAAAGCCGAAGGCATTGCTTTCTCAGTGGTGCCGGGCATTACGGCGGCCTCCGGCTGCTCGGCCTACAGCGGTATTCCGCTGACTCACCGTGACCACGCGCAAAGTGTCCGGCTGATAACCGGCCACGCCAAGCAGGATGGCAAGCTCGACTGGGCCTGTCTGGCGCAGGGCCAGCAGACGCTGGTGTTCTACATGGGGCTGACGCAGGCGGCAGATATTCAGGCCAACCTGCTGAAAAACGGCCTCGCGGCCACCACGCCGGTCGCGCTAGTGGAAAATGGCACCACTCAGCGCCAACGGGTGATCACCGGCGAATTGTCCTCCCTCAGCCAGCTTGCCAAGCAGGTGGAAAGCCCAAGTTTAATTATCGTTGGCTCAGTGGTCAGTTTGCGTAAGCAGTTGAATTGGTTTGCCAGCGAGACTGTCAGTTAACCATTTAGACCAAACCGCGGCTGATTGACTGACATAAAAAAACCACGCCGAGGCGTGGTTTTTTATTGCTCGAGCCTAATGCTTACGGCGCGGCAACAAAGCCAATGGCTTCATACACTTTTGCCAGCGTAGACTTGGCGCGGGCGCGGGCTTTTTCAGCACCGTCACGCATGATCTGCTGCAATAAGGCTTCATCATTACGGAAATGGTGATAACGCTCTTGCAGCTCGGTCAGCATACCTGAAACGGCTTCAGCCACCGCGCCTTTCAGATGACCATACATCTGGCCTTCGAACTCAGCTTCCAGCTCTGGGATGCTTTTGCCGGTCACGCCAGAGAGGATATCCAGCAGGTTAGAAACACCCGCTTTCGTCGTCAGGTCATAACGCACTACAGGCGGCTCTTCGGAGTCCGTCATCGCGCGTTTGATTTTTTTGGTCACTGCCTTCGGATCTTCCAGCAGGCCGATAACGTTGTTGCGGTTATCGTCAGACTTGGACATCTTCTTGGTCGGCTCTTGCAGAGACATCACGCGCGCGCCGGACTTAGGAATAAACGGTTCTGGAACGGTGAACACGTCGCCGTACAGCGCGTTAAAACGGTTGGCAATATCGCGGCTCAGCTCCAGATGCTGTTTCTGGTCTTCCCCTACTGGCACCTGATTGGTCTGGTACAACAGGATATCGGCGGCCATCAACACCGGATAATCGAACAAACCTGCCGTGATACTGGCATTTTCATTCTCATAACGGGTTGATTTATCTTTAAATTGAGTCATACGACCCAGTTCACCGAAGTAGGTATAGCAGTTAAGTGCCCAACTCAGCTGCGTGTGCTCAGGAACGTGGGATTGCACAAAAATGGTACTTTTTTGCGGGTCAATGCCGCAGGCCAAGTACAGCGCTAACGTGTCGAGCGTCGCCTTGCGCAGCTGCGCAGGGTCTTGACGCACGGTGATCGCATGCAAGTCGACGATGCAGTAGATGCACTCGTAATCGTCCTGCAACTTAACCCACTGACGCAGCGCACCCATGTAGTTGCCAATGGTCAGTTCACCTGAGGGCTGTGCACCACTAAATACGATGGGTTTACTCATTTTTATGCTTCCTGATCTTTTAAGATAACAGCCCAAAAGTGGGCAAGAGGTCGGCGAAATGGTCCAACACGCTGTCGGGCTTGCTCAGCGCGATGCTTTCACCGTAGTTGTAGCCGTACGTCAAACCAACGCAGCGGCAACCGGCGGCCTGTGCCGCCTGAATATCATTACGCGAATCCCCGACAAAAACCAGTTCGCTGGCACGTAAACCAAGCTGCGCGAGCATCAGGTAAATCGGCACGGGGTGCGGTTTCTTTTGTACAACATCATCACCGCCGATCACCACCGAAAAATAGCTTTCGATGCCCAGCGATGCCAGCAGTGGCGCGACAAACGGCGTCGGCTTGTTGGTGATAAGACCCAACGGCAGGCCCTGCGCGTGCAAGGCGGCCAGCGTCTCTTTAACCTGTGGGTAGAGGCGGCTGCCACCGGCGGCGGTGTCGGCGTAGTAATGGTCGAATTTATCCCGCACCCGCTGCAAAGCCGCAGGAGACATATCCCCTTCGGCCCAGCGCACGGCGCGTTCAACCATGACATCAGCGCCGTTGCCAATCCAGGTGCTGATACGCTCAACGCCTGCTGCCGGTAAACCCATATCTTTCAGGGCCATATCTACCGCATCTGCCAGTCCCGGCGCGCTATCTACCAAGGTGCCGTCGAGATCAAAAGCGGCACCTTTAAGTGTCATAACGCCTGCGGGCAGAGAATCAGTCATGGGAAACCTTCGCCAGTTCGCTGCGCATATGGTCAATGACCGTGCGGTAGTCAGGCTGGTTAAAGATGGCAGAACCGGCGACAAACATGTCAGCGCCCGCTGCGGCAATCTCACCAATGTTTTCAGCTTTCACGCCACCGTCAATTTCCAAACGGATGTCATAGCCGCTGTCGTCGATCAGTTTGCGCACCTGGCGCAGTTTGTCGAGGGTGCCCGGAATAAACGACTGGCCGCCGAAGCCTGGGTTGACGGACATCAGCAGGATCACGTCGAGTTTGTCCATCACGTAATCGAGGTAGCTCAGAGAGGTCGCCGGGTTGAACACCAGACCGGCTTTACAGCCGTGCTCTTTGATCAGCTGGATAGTGCGGTCGACGTGCTCAGACGCTTCCGGATGGAAAGAGATATAAGTGGCACCGGCCGCGGCAAAGTCAGGGATCAGGCGATCAACTGGCTTAACCATCAGGTGAACATCAATTGGCGCGTTGATGCCGGATTTCTGTAGGTAATTATGCAGCGACTGGCAGACCAAAGGTCCGATGGTCAGGTTAGGCACGTAGTGGTTATCCATGACGTCAAAGTGAACGACGTCACCGCCAGCTTCCAGTGCTTTCACAGTGTCTTCGCCCAAACGCGCAAAGTCAGCCGAAAGAATAGATGGGGCAATTAAAAACTTTTTCATCCGCTTCTCCAAACTACTTATAGGTTTACAGAAATAATCGGTTTTATATCAACGAGAAAGATCAGCGATAAAGCGCTAACAGCTCATTCACTTTACTGCGTTGCGATACATTGCTGCTGATAGTCCGGCGGGCAGAAACCCGATGCAGCTTCGCTCCGGCGTACCACTCCAACGTGAGTGGCGTTTCATGGTTGGAGATCAACACCGGCACGTCGCGCTCTGAAGATAACTGATGCGCCAGACGGGCCAGATTCTGCTGATCTGCCATGCTGAAACTGTTGGTATGGTAAGCCGTAAAATTAGCCGTGGCCGATAACGGCGCGTACGGAGGGTCACAATACACCACCGATCCGGAAACCGCCTTCAGCAGAGTTTGCTGGTAATGCTCGCAAACAAACTGTGCATTCTGTGCTTTTTCGGCAAACCAGTAGAGTTCCGCTTCCGGGAAATAGGGCTTCTTATAACGACCAAAAGGCACATTGAACGCACCGCTAAGATTATAGCGACACAGCCCGTTGTAACAATGGCGGTTGAGATACAGGAACAACACCGAGCGACGGTAGATATCACTCGTCAGGTTGAATTCTTCTCTCAAGGCGTAGAAACGTTCTGATTGGTTGAATTCAGGAGAGAAAAGCACGCGAGCATCGCGCACGAATTCTGCGGTACGCGATTTAACAATGTTGTAGAGGTTAATCAGGTCGCTGTTGATGTCAGCCAGAATGTACGATTTATAGTCGGTGTTAAGAAACACCGACCCCGCACCAACAAAAGGCTCTATTAAACAATCACCTGCTGGAAGATGACGTTTGATGTCATCGACCAGCGGGTATTTGCCACCAGCCCATTTCAAAAAAGCGCGGTTTTTCTTCATGCCGTCAGTTAGCTACTTATACAATTCACAGCCGCGGATTGTACCCTGTTTTTAGACAGCAAATCGCGTTGAGATCAGATTCATTTTTTCAGGTCTTGCTGTACTTGATGTACAGGCTTAACCCACGGTTTTTTGGCTTGAACTTCAGCTGGCAAACGAGAAATTGCGCTCTTAGCTTCTGCAGAAGAAGCATAGTTGCCGCTCACCAGAACATACCAAGGCTTACCATCACGCGAAGTCTGATAAACCAGATAGTTTTTCAGGCCCTGCTGTTTAGCGAAGGCGTTCAGGGAGTTCGACTGAGAAGCCCCACTCAGCTGCAACGTGAAATGGCTGCCCGGTGCGGATTTAATCGCTCCGCCGCTGCCTGACGTTGGTGCACTCCCCGTAGCAACTGGCTTAGTCGTTTCTTTCGCCGGATGAGACGCTGTCGCTGCTGGCTTGGTAGCCGCAGGCTTATTGGCGTGCGCTGGGGCAGTGTGCGTGGCTTTCGGCTGCGCGGCTTTGTGCGTAGTCTGCTGCTGCGTGTTACGCGGCGCGACTGGCGCAGTGCCTTTGGCAGCACCATCAACGGTGGCTGGCGCGGTCGGCAATGAAGTCAGCGACTGTGCTCCGGCGTTAATGCCATCCTGCGCGGCAGAGTTAACCTGACCTTGCTGAGAAGAGAGCGCGTCAGACATATCTCCCGGCAAATCAACACGCTCTTTGGCCTGGCCGTTATCGGGCTGAGGCTGAGCTTCAGTTGGCGTAGAGGAAATAGGAGGCAGGCCGATACTTTTCGGCTGTGCGTCACCGCTCGCGGAGGCTGCATTTTGTTGAGCTTGCTCAGTAGGCTGAGTCGGCGCCGCTGCGTCATTGCCTGAACCCGACAAGTTGATGTCTTTCGGTCCATTATTGACTTGCGAAGCTTCATGCTTGGTTGGGGCTTTGAGGGCAGAACCAATACCGACAATCAGTAACAGCAGTACCAGAATGCCGACACCAATCATCACATGTTGGCGTGATACGGCAAGTTTAGGTCCAGAAGAAGGCGGTTTGCGTGAGCGCGTTGGGCGGCGATCGCTTGTGTCTGGCTTGAGATCGTCTTCCGGTGTTAAATCATCCATCTAAAACCTCCAACCCGGCTAAAGGCCAGCAAATGCGACCTTATGCGGAGCAACTATCCTGACTGATAAATATAACGCTTTGCTGGCAAAGGGGTAAAGGGTAGGCGCAAGCCTGTGACACGCAGCACACAGGCAGAGGCGTTACCGACAATCCTCAATCGATGCCAGCACCATTTCATGAGACACACCGGAGCGAACTTCAGACTGACCAATCGCTTTCGGCAACACCAGACGCAGCTCACCTGCCAAGACTTTCTTGTCGCGCATCATGTGCGGCAAATAGGCTTCAGCAGGCATTTCCTGAGGACCGGTAACCGGCAGTCCGGCACGCACGAGCAGATTTTTCACTCGGGCAATGTCAGCCAGAGTAAATTGGCCTAAACGATGCGCGGTATAACACGCCATGACCATGCCAGCCGCGACGGCTTCACCGTGCAACCAGTTGCCGTAACCCATTTCAGCTTCAATCGCATGCCCGTAAGTATGGCCAAGATTGAGCAAAGCGCGCATACCACTTTCGCGCTCGTCGGCGGCAACCACGTCAGCTTTGATCTCGCAGCAACGACGGATACAGTAAGCCAGCGCGTTCATATCCAGCGCTAACAGGGCATCCATATTGTCTTCAAGCCAATCGAAGAAGTCGGCATCAAGAATAATGCCGTATTTTATGACCTCAGCCAGACCGGAGGACATCTCACGGGCAGGCAGGGTGCGCAGGCAGTCGAGATCGACCACAACCGAAGCGGGTTGATAGAACGCGCCGATCATGTTTTTGCCCAGCGGATGGTTGACGGCAGTTTTGCCACCAACGGAAGAATCGACCTGAGATAGCAACGTGGTAGGCACCTGTATAAAGCGTACCCCACGCTGATAACTGGCGGCAGCAAAGCCGGTCAAGTCGCCCACCACGCCGCCACCAAGGGCAATAAGCGTGGTATCGCGACCATGAGGTTTTTCCAGCAGGGCTGAGAAAACATCATTAAGAACAGACAGGGATTTGTATTGTTCACCATCAGGCAGTATCACCTGATCAACACGAACGCCTGCCTGCTCCAGCACTGAACGAACAGAGTCCAGATAGAGAGGTGCCAGAGTCTGGTTTGTCACCAGCATGACCTGATCACCTGCCTTTACAGGCATAAAAGAAGCCGGATCGTGGAACAATCCGGCAGCAATCGTAATTGGGTAGCTACGCTCCCCTAAGGTTACGGTAATCCTCTCCATTTCGCGCTCAGTGACCTTCTTAACTTACACCTTCAGGCAATAACAGAATGCCAAAAATTAATTGCTTTCCAACATGTTAATGATTTGGTTAGCAACGACCTTGGCGCTTTGATCATCAGTACGGATAGTCACATCCGCAATTTCTTCGTACAGTGGGTTACGTTCTTTCGCCAGTGCTTCAAGCACTTCGCGTGGAGGTGAACTCACCTGTAACAATGGACGTTTTTTGTCGCGTTGTGTACGCGCCAATTGTTTTTCGATGGTAGTTTCAAGATAGACGACAACGCCACGCGCTGATAAACGGTTGCGGGTTTCGCGTGATTTAACAGAACCCCCACCGGTCGCCAGAACGATGCCTTGTTTTTCTGTGAGTTCGTTGATCACTTTTTCTTCGCGGTCGCGGAATCCGTCTTCGCCTTCTAAATCAAATACCCAGCCTACATCAGCCCCGGTACGTCGCTCAATTTCGTGATCGGAGTCGAAAAACTCCATATTGAGTTGCTGAGCTAACTGTCGACCAATAGTGCTTTTGCCGGCACCCATAGGCCCAACCAGAAAGATATTGCGTTTCTCTGCCATGTTTTTCGGTATTACTAAGACAATTCGTTGATGATAACCCGCCCCGCCAATCAAATTAGCGGCGGGACCTAAACTGAAACCTCATGAGCGATAGTGCGAGATCAGACAAAAATTATCTCAACACTCTTGGTAGTTTGGCAACCGAATAAATCGCATCGCGCGCCGCGGGAGGGAAACCGTACGTTTTTTATCGGCGTGTCAGCAGTCATTAAAAATCACGGTGCTCAATTCGGTAACCCTTGTAAGCTAAATCGACGGCAGCGTCAAACTCAGAAGCCTTTCAGGACGCAAAAAGTTGTATAAGCTCAGCACTATTTCTCTGTTTTTATTATAGCAACGGGTACCTATTGGCTGTTAATTAAGGTGGGAGTAATAAAAATCACCAGTTCGCGTCGTTTCTGGTTTTTTGCCTGATGTTTGAATAAAGAGCCCACCACCGGGATGTCGCCAAGCAGAGGAACTTTGTTTTGCGCGCTCTGATTGTGTCGTTGGAAAATGCCCCCCAGCACCACGGTTTCGCCGTCTTTAACAGTGACTTGAGTTTTTATCTCTTGTTTATCAATGGCCAGCGCCTCACCCTCGGCCTGTTTCACCGTTTTGCCCGGCATATTTTGGCTGATGTGTAAGGCCAGAGTGATATTGCCGTTGCGCTGAATTTTAGGCGTCACCTCCATGCCCAACACGGCCTCTTTGAATTCAATAGACGTGCGCCCCCGGCCGCCGCTGGAGACTTGGTATGGGATCTCACTTCCCTGCTTGATGCTGGCGGTTTGCATGTGGGCTGTCAGCAGGCGCGGGCTGGCGATGATATCCACCTGATTTTCCTGCTCCAGCGCGGTCAGCTCCAAATCCAGTATCCGGCCGCTGATGTGCGCCAGATTGAACCCCGCAGTAAAGGCCGGATTATCCACCGGCAGCCCCATATTGAAGCTATTCATCCTGACCGACTTGGTGACGGCAGCGTCGCCGCTAAACCCCCAGCGCACCCCGAGTTCGCGCAGGCTTTCGCTGTTCATGGTGACAATGTGCGCCGCCAGCTGCACCTGCTGCAAAGGCAAATCCATCTCCCTGACCCAGGGTGCGACGGTGTCCAGCGCTTGCTGGGTGTCGCGAATCAATATCGTGTTGGTGCGAATATCCGCCGATGCCCGGCCCCTTTCTGTGAGCAGCGAGCCTTTCTGCGCATTCAGGCTCGCCGCCGTCTCCGTCGCGTCGGCATAATGAAGAGGCAGCGTCATGCTGATGAGCGGCCTTTGGCGCAGCTCATTTTCGCTCTCTTCTTCCCTCTTGAGGCGCAGCAGCGCGGGATCGGGAGTAGGTGTAACCATCAACACGTTTCCCTGCCGATGGCTGCTGACCTTGCCCATCTGCAAAATAATATCCAGCGCCTGCTGCCAGGGGACGTCGGCCAGCCTGACGCTTAAATTCCCCTGCACACCCGGCGCAGTGACCAGATTCATTTGCTGATGATCTGCCAACGCTTGCAGGATGACGGTCAGTGGTGCGTTTTGAAATTCCAGCGTAATGGGCGCAGCGGCACTCGCCCGGCTCCACAAACTGATAAATAGCGCGAAACAGAGGAATGTCATTCCAAGAACGCCTTTTACTCGATTCATTATTATTCCTTTCCTTGGCATAGAATGAGCGGCAGCTTTACTGGCTGCCTAACTGAAGCTTAAATCGTTGTATGGCGCAGGGCGGATGGTCTAAATCAAACAGCACGCTGCCCGGCGTGACAGCATCCACCTG